>JABRVT010000022.1:0-6591 GCA_040048245.1 Candidatus Brocadia sp. | reverse complement strand
CAGCATAAGAGTTGCGTATTTCTTTGTTTGTGAGATATTTTCCGGTTCATGTTCAATCATATTGGCGAAATTCTGCAAACCACCCAATGGGTTATTGATTTCGTGAGCCACCTCTGCCGCAAGCTCTCCTACGGCAGCAAGGCGCTCTGCGCGCAACAACTGGGCCGTTCGTTCCTCTACCTTCTGTTCCAGATTTGTGTATGATTCCTTTAGTTTTGCGGCCATGTGATTAAATTCCCCGGCAAGAAGCCCTATCTCATTTTCCGACCGGATGGATATACGATGGTCGAGATTTCCTGAAGCGATGGCCTTCGCCCCCTGTGCAAGCTGTAATATGGGTTGTGTGATACGGCTGGTAAATGAAATACCTATAGCAATGACAACCGTGGCACAAACAAAGATTAGCGCAATAACACGGTTCCTGAGTTTTACAACCGGGGCAAATGCCTCTGTCAAATCCTGTTTTGCCACAAGCCCCCAGTTGAGAACTGGGATGTGCCTGTAGGCAGAAAGTACGGGAACGTTCCTGTAGTCTGCCGACTCCTTAATCCCTTCTTCGCCACCAGAACTCAACACGGAAGGAATATCAGGGGTGGAATGGACCGGGCTGGCAAATTTTAAGGCTGCCCCCGGCTTATGACGAAGGTCATTTAAATAAACTATGTTATTCCCTTCTCTCCTCACCAGAAGTGTTTCTCCTGTAGCTCCCATTCCCGGCCAGTTTCGAATAACCGGTTCAACGCTGTTTCTCACATTAATATCCAGCAATATAACGCCAATAATAATATTCGTGCTTTCCAGGGTAATGGTATCTGTCATGCAAACCGGGCAAAAATACGTCATACAATTCTGGCCAGTCAGTTCCGAGGTATGAATATCCTTCACAGCTACGTCTTTTTTTTCCAGGATATCTATATAACTGCCAAAGGAACTCAGGGTTTTGCCGACGATATCAGGGTACGTGGATATTACAACCTCTCCATTTGCACCGTCAATTATAGAAATAACATTATAATGTTTATAAAACTGTTTCAGGACATAGAGATTGCCCAAAATCCTTTCGTAATTTATTCTGCCGGCTTCCGATTTTCTTAGCTGTTCAATGCTTTCAAATCTTCTCCTCTGCTGTAAAAGGCTCGTAGCGGCAGCAGCAAGCACTTTGTTGCGGGCAATTACCGAGGTATCTGTCAGCCGCTCTTCCAGCCAGTTTGTGAGCTCATTTTTTTTTAAGTCGGCAATGGATGTAAGCTGTTCGGTCATCCGCTGTTCAATGGCACTCTTACTGCTGTAATATGCCACGATGCAAACAAACAATAAGGGAACAGTGGTCAAAAGGCAGATGTAGCAGATAAGTTGTATCCTAATACTTTTAAAGATATTTTTGCAGTAATTCATAAGAGCTGAAGCACAAAATTTGTGAGTCAACCCTGACAGGATTTTAAACGCTGTCAGGGTTAATTCTATTCGCAATTTTTGTCAAAACTTGTCCCTGTACGTTTTGAGCAGGGAATGTCAAAATATTTTTTATAAGACAACCCGAATAAATCGGAACATGATCGTAACATTTTATTGCCGCCCTGCTAACTGAAGTTCGCACTACAACCGTAATTTTAAATTTCCTGTGCATTAAATTAGATTGGGTTTTAAAAGACAAAACCCAACGATTCCCCTGTCATTCCGAACGAATGTGAGGAATCTTGCCATCTCAAGATTTCTCCCCTGCAGTCGAAATAACACAGAGAGTATATAACATTGAAATTCCTGAGCATCAAGGAACTGCGGTCAGAAGTAGTAGCTCAGTCCGACAAAGAATGTTCTTCCCGGCCTTGGAATATCGTCAGGTACGGAAAGGGGCGACGGATCACTGTAATCCTTGTCAAGGATGTTAAAAACCGTTCCCTGTATCTCCATGGCCTTAAAGAATTCCTTCGCAATGATAGAAAGATTCAGCAATGCAAAGGCTGGCAGGTCATCCCTGTCCTCCATTGGATCATCCTCCCGGAAACGCCTCCCACTGACGAAGGTGCTCAGGTTGGCATTGATATACTTCCAGTAGTGCACATTCACCCCAAAATTGCCGGTATGCTGAGCCACTCCTCCGAGGTCATTTCCGTCGTCATTTTCGGCATTCTTAAATGCGTAATTCAACCTCCGTTTGAATCGAAAGGCAACATAGTGCCGTCAGGAAATGCCTCAAGGAAATAATTATTGTCAAACTGGTCATAATAAATCCTGGGTCGTATCGTTAATCTTTCTTCAAAGGTTTTTTTATACCATGCTTCGATAAATACATAATTACTTTCCACATCAGACTCGTCCACCAGCGCCAGTGACGGGCTGAGAAAAGTCCCCTGGTTTTTCAGTGGTGTCCAATAAGGCCTCTTATCACTATTGGAATAAATAACTTAAAAATCTAGGTCTTAGCTTACACTGGTCCGCTGGAAACCTTATAAAATATGGATTTATGGGCCTCTTGAAAATTTAATTTGGACAAGAGTATGTCTCGTTCCTGAAGGGTCTCATTCAGTCTGACCTTTTCAAGGATATTTTTGTAAGACTCCACTGCCCCGGCAACGGTATCGAGCAGTTGTTCCAGACTATGATTGCAAAGACGGCATCATGGAATTTGTCAACAACCTCCTTCCCCCACCCCCGCTGCAGGTCAGGGCGCTGTGTCATAATCTTTTCTTTTTCAGCACAAAGCTCCCTGAGTAACCGGGTCATCTGGTTGAAGTTTGCAGATAGTTGTCCAATCTCATCTTTTGAATGGATATCTACCGAGCAGGTGAAGTTCCATTTGGCAATATCAAGGGTAATGCCCGCCATGTGCCGCAGCGGAGAAACGATGTATCCGGTAAGAAAGAACGTAATACATATCCCTATAAAAACAATAAATAATCCCCGTGGAATGATGCTATACCAGATAATTTTATGAATCCTTTCGCTTAACTTATGGCGTGATAGACCAATCTGCACAAAACCTAAAATCGGTTGTATCTCCCCTTTGGTGATCCCGCCTTCTCCTAAAATCTGTGCGGCAAATTCCTCCTCCGAAAAGGTCTGTTTCTCAAAAATAGGCACCGTAAAATCGTCAAACACATCCCCTGCATCCGTTGTAATACAACTGAAGAACGACTCTTCTGAAGTTTGGGGTGACTTCTCAACAATGCGGGAACCACTCCCTGTCCGCACATTACGGCGGATTTTTTGAAAGTCTTCCATGAGGGGAATTTTTCTCATATCAATATTAATCCAAATGGCTTTTTCTTCGAACATAACTGCCTGGTTGTTCAATACGCGCAAGTAACCAATTTCCTCTTCCATATCAAGCTCCTGCACCCTGTGAATGGGAGTATCCAAGAATGCTAGCTGTACGGAACGCAAGTCATATTTGATCTCGTTATCTTGAGCAAGTAACATGACAAGAGACGTCCCAGGAGAGATCCTTTCGGCATTATACTACACCTTTCTGTTTTTCCCACTCATGGAGAAAGACATTTTTATGAAAAAAGAAGCAACGATTACACCAAGCGCGTGTACAGCCAGCCACAAATTAAATACCCTTATGAAAATATCTTTATAGAATCTGCTTCCTGTAAACATATCCCAGAAGATGTCGCTACAGATGTATTTCTCCGGAAACCTTCCTGTCCCCACTATGTTATAGTAAAGCTGCAACCTGCTGATTGACGGTATAACGGAGATGAGATCGTTTGCAAAGAAAAGGGACCGTTCAAACAGATTATCTCTGTTCAGGGTTTTGCAAACGGGGAGATAATGTTCCCTGAAGTCTTCCTTTTCTACTCTGTAAAGGAGTGCCGTATGTACTGCTGACTTGGAAGTCATGCAGGAAGAACCTTTTCCATCCTTATAGAGCCTTGTACAGATGGCGTCTCCCACAATTACCAGCCGGTCGGCAAAAGGTTTCCGCGCCATGTCCACATCTATTATTCTTGGAAGGACAGTGACAGAATCTCTCGGGTATTTTTAGACCCGCAGGAAGCATCTTTTCCATTACGGAATGGTCAAGAAAGACCTCTATGTGATCCACACCAAGTTCCTTGATACAGTCCCCCCTTGGGTATAACGCTTACAAACTTTACCCAGGGAATGTGGGGGAGAAAGATGTGTATTAAATTATTGCACACTTATTTAAAAAACGTTTGAAATGTCTGATTTTAAGCCGTAGCCAAGCTATTTTAGGGACAATTTTTCAAACATACACTAATGCATTTATTTGTAATATGTTACAACGTGTTTAGCACAATTACGCAATATATCTACTGAGTGCCCAAACCGGTCTGCAACCAAATCTCTTCCCAGTTTAATCCCGTATTGAATAGCTCTGATGAAGGGTGGAATTTTGTACTCCATGCCTGATATCGCTACACAAGCATCATCAGTTAGGGCCAAACTTTTTATATTTGCCATACAATGCTCACTTCATAAAATCGTTTTTGTGGTACGCACTTGTGTTCCAGAATAAAAATGTATATCTAGAAATATTCTTAAATCATAAATCTTCCTCAACTTACAACAAAAATATTCTTAATGCTTAATTTTCCGATACCATAAATTGTCAATATAATAGCATATAATTTGCCCCTTTTCAAGCAAACCAGATTCTCAATTGCATACATTGGGAAGAGTACAAAGTCAGGAATTTATGGATAAATTCCTCAGGAAAATTGAATTTGTTAATTGACAACAAAAACACATATGATATACTCCCACGAACTGGATAGCTGCTTCCCAAAAAAATTTTGGCATATCAGGTAGGCATAATCCTTATTCCGGGAGATAAAACATGTGCTTTAAAAAAGAAATTTATATTTGCCTGTCTTTTTTTGCTATTATTTATTTGTCTGGCTGTTATACGCCACCTACTTTCAAACCAGTAACGACGACTGTGAAACCACCGAAAAAGGAAATACCCTATAATATCGGCAGTCAGCTGGACCGTTATTTTGTACGCGACTGGAAATATATTGTTATCCATCATAGTGCTTCGGTATCGGGCTGCGCCGCAGAATTTGACAGATTTCACCGGGAGAAAAGGGGATGGGAAAATGGTTTGGGCTATCATTTTGTAATAGGCAACGGGAATGGCGCTGATGACGGAAAAATTGAAATCGGCAACAGATGGATAAACCAGATAGACGGTGCACATGCGGGTGTACAGGAATATAATCATTACGGTATAGGAATATGTCTGGTTGGAAACTTCAATGAATCCTATCCAACGGCAGCACAGATGGCCTCTCTTTCAGCACTGGTAGAGTATCTTCAGGAACGATGCCGTATTCCTTCGGAGAACATTATCATGCACAGGCATTTCAGGGAAACAGAATGTCCCGGAAGAAATTTCCCCTATTATAAATTACTTGCGAAAACAGCCCGATGGTAAATTCCTGATTTTCCGCAACAGGCTATCCTTTTTAAAATTCTAGTAATAAGATCGTCAGTTGTGCAGTGGTAATTCATGAACTGCCACTGCATTGTCACAAAAATGCTTACAACTTTTGATGTTTTCAAATGACTAAATACAGGACTTGCCGTTTCAATCTGCCTTGTTCCCTTAATTTGGTGTAAGACTTAAAATGATACCTATCCGCGATCGAAATCCTTCGGGAACATTTCCCTTTGTTACGGTTAGTATTATTTTCATAAATGTTGTAGTCTTTCTTATTCAACTCTCCGCGGGTCCCAGGTTAGACGCCATCCTGTTCCAATTCGGTATTGTTCCCATTAAGGTGGTCTATTCTGCTGATATACCGGGTTCCACTTTTGTAAATACCTATTTCCCTTTCCTCAGTTATATGTTCCTCCACGGCGGATTTGTCCACCTTATTGGAAACATGTGGTATTTATGGATCTTTGGGGACAATATCGAGGATACGCTCGGACGCTTCAAATTTATCCTGTTTTATCTGCTCTGTGGAATCGGGTCTGCTATGGTACACATCTATTTCAACAGCCAGTCAGGAATTCCCTGCGTAGGGGCAAGCGGGGCAATTGCCGGAGTATTGGGCGCTTACATGGTCACCTTTCCCAGGGCAAGGATATTGGTCGTTATACCACTGTTTATTATCTGGGAAATCATGGAGTTGCCCGCCATTTTTGTGCTGGGCTTTTGGTTCCTTATCCAGTTTTTTAGCGGCGCAGCCGCTATTTCCAAAGTCCAGGGCGGAGGTGTGGCGTGGTGGGCGCATATTGGTGGTTTTGTTCTCGGTATAATTCTTATCAAAATATTTCCCAAATCACGCTACCGTCGTTTATAAAAATCTGCGCATTTGCGAATCCCTGCAGTAAATACTGGCATTAAATATGTTGTAACATGTTTTTTCATAGATGACATTTTCTCAACCGCCATTGCGAGGAGTAAAGCAAAGAAGCAATTCCATGACTGTCTAGAACAGAGAAATTGGGGCATACCCCGTTGTCTAGACAATTTTTTAATAAAAATAGAATATTATTGTATTAAATTATTTTATATTATCGAATACTCGCCCTCTGCCATCCATGCTGATCTTTGTCCCTGATCCTTCTAACTTCTCTGTAAATGCCTTACTGGTAAACTGCGAGCCCTGA
>JABRVT010000021.1:0-10915 GCA_040048245.1 Candidatus Brocadia sp. | reverse complement strand
CGCGCCGTCATGTTATCAATGTAAGATCACATTTTATGCGTCCTCTGCGGTTAATCACATCGATATTTTTTACCGCATCTTGTTAAAAACTCAACACAAGAAATATTTCAGAAATATTCCTGAGAATCCCTTCTTTTACAGGTCAGCCCTTACGGAGAAAAAAGAAAAAGATAAAGTGAAAGCAATAATAAACAAAATAATACTCCCTTCTCGTTCATCTCTTTTCCTTTCATACCTCCAGGCATTCATTCTTCATTCTCTAATTTATTTATCATCCTGGTTAACATAGCTCGTATCTCCTCGCAGATTGCCTCTCTCTGGTCAAATGTATCTACTGATATATAGTTAAGCCTCTTTAATTTCTCATACCAATCTATACTTTCATTGGCAGAGCCTCTGGATATATATAAATAATGCTCATACTCCTTACCTTTTCGCCTCCCGTAACCTTCTGCTATATTTGCACTCACAGAGGAAACGCTCCTTAAGACTTGATTTGATATTATCCTGGCAACTTCGGTATTTGGAAATTTTTCCGCATCCTTAACAACACCCTCAAATAAATCCATCGCCTTCTGCCACACAATCAAATCTCTGAAATCCTTCATTTATGCGCCCCCTTTCGCAACATTAAATATTTTCCCTTTCACTCATCCCTTTCTCTCTCACTCCTCAGGCCGTCGCAATCCCTTCTTTTACAGGTCTTCGTTCATACCTTGGAGCGAAGCCCAGCTCCAAGCAGCGAGGGAGTCGCAATCCCTTCTTTTACAGGTCTTCGTTCATACGGACTCGCCACATAGATTTTTTTGTTAGTTGTCCCGAGTCGCAATCCCTTCTTTTACAGGTCTTCGTTCATACGAAAGGGGGTAACATGTCATTTTTAAAAGCGCCGGTCGCAATCCCTTCTTTTACAGGTCTTCGTTCATACGAGGTACGAAAAATCCAACCTACAACAAAAATCTAGTCGCAATCCCTTCTTTTACAGGTCTTCGTTCATACTAGTTTCAATTTGCCAAGAGGTGGGGGTTATTGCGTCGCAATCCCTTCTTTTACAGGTCTTCGTTCATACGCCCTCTTGGTGGCGAAGAGCGAATTCCTCTTCGTCGCAATCCCTTCTTTTACAGGTCTTCGTTCATACAGGAGAAAAAAAAGATGTGGTACTTGCGGAACGTCGCAATCCCTTCTTTTACAGGTCTTCGTTCATACGCGATGGGTGGGGGGATTTCATTAGAGACTTCGTCGCAATCCCTTCTTTTACAGGTCTTCGTTCATACGATAATAAAGGGAGATTTATTTCCGACAAGGCTTGTCGCAATCCCTTCTTTTACAGGTCTTCGTTCATACATTTGTAATTTCTGGCGGGCGATTAAACTCAAACCAGTCGCAATCCCTTCTTTTACAGGTCTTCGTTCATACAAAAAGGGATTTGCAAATTTTAAGCAAATCCCAAGGTCGCAATCCCTTCTTTTACAGGTCTTCGTTCATACGTGGACTCCCCTAGGGGCATTGAACGCCCTGAAGGGGTCGCAATCCCTTCTTTTACAGGTCTTCGTTCATACGAAGAGAGATAATAAAGGTCGATTTGCTTCCGAAAGGTCGCAATCCCTTCTTTTACAGGTCTTCGTTCATACGGCGCCCGTCATCAGCTGGATTTAACCAAACCCCGTATGTCGCAATCCCTTCTTTTACAGGTCTTCGTTCATACCTCTTACCATTGCAGCGGAGTTAGGAATCTCCGTCGCAATCCCTTCTTTTACAGGTCTTCGTTCATACAAGGAGAAGAGAAAGTGATAAACGTTAGTAACCGTCGCAATCCCTTCTTTTACAGGTCTTCGTTCATACTGCGGACGAGTTGGCGGCTAGGGTGAAGGTAATTCGTCGCAATCCCTTCTTTTACAGGTCTTCGTTCATACGTGCACTGAACGCCCTACGTGGAGTCCCAAAAGAGGTCGCAATCCCTTCTTTTACAGGTCTTCGTTCATACGGGAAATCATAGATTTCCCTTTTCCCAATATCCCCCGTCGCAATCCCTTCTTTTACAGGTCTTCGTTCATACGATACTGGGACTCCCAATAAGGAACAACCCAAAGTCGCAATCCCTTCTTTTACAGGTCTTCGTTCATACGGAAGTACATCGAAAACTTCCCTCTTCAGATTCGTCGCAATCCCTTCTTTTACAGGTCTTCGTTCATACGTTATCACGACACTTCTTCTTCTTCTTTTCTACTGTCGCAATCCCTTCTTTTACAGGTCTTCGTTCATACTCCAAAAAAGTCCTACCAATGGTGGGCGCCCGCTGGTCGCAATCCCTTCTTTTACAGGTCTTCGTTCATACAAGGAGGAAGTAAACATGATTAACATTAGTAATGTCGCAATCCCTTCTTTTACAGGTCTTCGTTCATACGGCAAAAATGATTAATGTTAGCAATCATCACTCTTGTCGCAATCCCTTCTTTTACAGGTCTTCGTTCATACGCGGAAGAGTTAATAAAGGGGGAGACAGAGCCCCGTCGCAATCCCTTCTTTTACAGGTCTTCGTTCATACTGGACGGAGTGTCCATCATTAGTTGGGTTTAATCAGTCGCAATCCCTTCTTTTACAGGTCTTCGTTCATACGATTTGTTTCTGACAAGGCGGAAGCCTTGTCGGGTCGCAATCCCTTCTTTTACAGGTCTTCGTTCATACGATTTCCCATTCCCCAATATTCCACCTCAAGCATCGTCGCAATCCCTTCTTTTACAGGTCTTCGTTCATACAGGAGTGAAAGATGAAAAGGGACGAAAAGGGAAGATGTCGCAATCCCTTCTTTTACAGGTCTTCGTTCATACAAAATTTAGTTGTCGTTATCGCAGCAGAGTTGGTCGCAATCCCTTCTTTTACAGGTCTTCGTTCATACTGCAGCGGAGATGGGCATCTCTGCGGACGAGGTCGCAATCCCTTCTTTTACAGGTCTTCGTTCATACTGTGAGATTTAGAGAATATTAATTTTCATTTTTGTCGCAATCCCTTCTTTTACAGGTCTTCGTTCATACTTGAAAAAATTACTGAATTTGCGAAATTCAAGTCGCAATCCCTTCTTTTACAGGTCTTCGTTCATACGGAGAAAAATGGAAAGGGATGCAAAAGGGCGATTCGTCGCAATCCCTTCTTTTACAGGTCTTCGTTCATACCACCCGACGCCTGTAGACCCCATTCTTTTAGTAGTCGCAATCCCTTCTTTTACAGGTCTTCGTTCATACGGGAGTATCTGGTGAAACTAGTTGACGCTAGTTTTGTCGCAATCCCTTCTTTTACAGGTCTTCGTTCATACTAAACATGATTAACATTAGTAATCACCCATCGTCGTCGCAATCCCTTCTTTTACAGGTCTTCGTTCATACTGGCTAAGGCAAGGGGGATTAGCCATGTCCACGTTGTCGCAATCCCTTCTTTTACAGGTCTTCGTTCATACCTTGGATTTGAACAAACCCCGTATGGGACTTTCGGTCGCAATCCCTTCTTTTACAGGTCTTCGTTCATACCCTGGCTCAAAAACTTAATTGTGGTAATCGCTGCGTCGCAATCCCTTCTTTTACAGGTCTTCGTTCATACGGTGGGCAGCTTTCAAGAGGGACTTCCCGCTCAATGTCGCAATCCCTTCTTTTACAGGTCTTCGTTCATACTGTCACCCAGCTGAAAGAACGGACTCGACTCGTTCGTCGCAATCCCTTCTTTTACAGGTCTTCGTTCATACGGGGAAAGGAGGAAAAAATGATTAATATAACAAAGTCGCAATCCCTTCTTTTACAGGTCTTCGTTCATACATTAGCCATGTCCACGTTATGGGTGAAGCAGGGTCGCAATCCCTTCTTTTACAGGTCTTCGTTCATACTATGCAACAACAAACAGAGATTAAACCTACAAGGGTCGCAATCCCTTCTTTTACAGGTCTTCGTTCATACTGAACACTATTGTCGAATGGCTGCCCGATATCGTTGTCGCAATCCCTTCTTTTACAGGTCTTCGTTCATACTCTGCAAGCGATTTACAAAAAAGGGTGCAAATTTTGCGTCGCAATCCCTTCTTTTACAGGTCTTCGTTCATACTGCACCCCTTTCCTTTTTCACGTGTTATCAAATACTTACAAAACTGATTCTTAAAGATCCCGTACACTTGAAAAGTTAGCCCAGAAATATTTCCGAAATGTTTCATAAAATAGTTTCACCATCATTAAAATTAGAAACAGTTTAGCTTTTTGAAAAATCTCAGTAATGACGCGCTTGGCATGCGCTGTATGGGCAATTCATGAATTGCCCATACAAAATTATCACTAAAATGTTTATAACTATCATTGCATTCATTACAAGAGCTCTTTAACTGCCCGGCCAAAGGAAACGGATTTGTTATTTATGATAACGGTTTACTGTATGATATGGTCAGGTTCGCCAGGATGCTTTCTGAAATATTCGTCGTTGGGATTTCCGCACTGTAATGTAACATTTTCATTCGAGCAATCCCCAGCCAAGGGGAATTGTTTGGCTATCTTTTACCCATACCCTTCTTGACTTTGGAGCGATTTCATCGCCTTTATTTTTCCCGGCAAGATTTCTTATAAGTTTCCGGGTTTTTTCAGGTAATAGCATTGCTATTGTAGTTGAAATCATTCCGGAGCCAAATCCGATTCTGAAGTTGGTACTAATATTTTTATACCAACTTTCGAGACCGTGACCTTTTGTAAAGCCTTTCTCAAACTCCACAATGTCTTTGGCCCATTTCCTGGTACAGGATAAGAGCTCATCGATACTTTGTGGTAATGGAAGGCGATGGTTTTCCACCCTGAAATTTTCCCATAAATTTTTGTCCCAGATTATATCAAATTCAAGCATAATGCCCTGTGGAATGCATTCAGCCCAAATCATTGTTTTCTGTCCAGAATATTCAGCTTTGTATTTCCACCCGGAAGGTTCTTTTTTAAGGATGTTAATAGGAATCAGGTGTGTTTCGTCAATATTTGTTGGATAGGCATCTGATACGTGAATCAATCTCAGCCAGTCAGTATTGGGTGACTTGCTTTTTCCTGAGAGGGTGAAATTTTCAAGCCATTCTTTCTGCACCCATTCAAATGGAGATTTCTTTTTAAACCTGAATTGTTCTGTTTTTTCAATCGGCTCAACGATTCGTTTTTGAAACCCTTCAGGGTCTTTGTTTTTATAGTCTGATAATAAATTATACAGTATTGCCGTCCTTATCACACCTTTTATAGACGTCCCTGGTATGAATATATTGCCAAAACCATCTCTTATAGACGGTCTGTAATCCTGAAGCCCGCTTCCCAGAAGTCTTGTTTTTCTTCCGCAACTAATGTTAAATAAATCCGTTTCGCTCAGTCTTACCCTCTTTTCATTAAAAAATTTCATAAGCCTGAATCCGTGTCCTTCCCTATCAACGGCGGATATATAGGCATCTATAAGCTTTTTTTGAAGCAAAAGCAAAGAAAGCTTTTCATCGGATATTTGATAAACGTGTTCGCCATGCTGAATATATTCAAAAGGGGTAAGTTTTTGATCAACATTCCCAATATGAACAGGCGAAACAGTTTTCAAGCGGAGACGCTTTTTTTCAAAGATATCTGACATTTTTACCTCCCCAATGGAGCTGTGAAGGCATATCCATAACGGTAGATTTTATGACGCAACATTACAGGTGGATTATCTGGAGTTACATCTTCAAGAGACCCCTTTATCATGCAGTTAGATACACTGCCTTCTTTCATAAAACCAATGGATTTTCTTTTTAAGGGAAGCGCATATCTACCCGTTGTTATCCAGCCTCTTTTTCTTATTACATCATATGCAATAAATTTCTCATTCAGATTTTCTTTTTCATCGCAGGCGGGATGATACAAAGAGAGTAATGTATATCTTTGGATTTTTGAATCCAGCATCTCTTTAAATACCTCAGATACCCTTTCATAGCCAATTACCTCAAACATCCCGCAACCATATGTCCTTTCTCCCCCAAGCCCCGTTTCTCCCAGCATTGTTAATAATTCTTTAAACCTTTCTACAAAAGAAAGGTCATTAAAGGCAACAAGCCCATAGAGACCAGCATTTTTTTTAAAATATACATAACCACAATGATAAATATTACTGCCCTGTGTTGTTCTATCCAGCGACACCCGGGGTCTTATTTCAGTTGAAAAAGCATCTTTGTAACTCTTTTGAGATGTTTCCATATCGCTTAAATCGCTCACGCTCAGGCTTGTGCTGGTTATCCACTGCTTGAATCCATTAATGGAAAGCCATTTAATCTTTTTTAATTCTTTGCCCCTGGTCCTTTTTAGTTCTGCTGGAATATGGTCATCACACATTGGACGTGGCAGAAAATACGTATCTTTATTATAGAGAAAGAGCGAACTTAAAAGGAAGGGTGGATCTTTTTTAAAATTATCAGTAAATTTAGTGACAATATCTCCTTCGTAAATATTGCTCATTGTATTAATGAGGGCAGAAAACAGGGTATCGGAGCTAACCCACTCGCCCACATTTTCAAGGTCTATGCCAGTTTCTCCAAAATGAGTCGGGCCTTTAAATCCCAGCCTGTAAATGAAAGCTTCCATGGAATAATCTCCATCACTTGTTACTGAAAAATTTGAGTTTGATTAATTAGGATACCCTTGGCAGTGCCTTCAAGTAGTGCAGGCTTCCAGCCTGCAATGAGATATGCAGGCAAGATGCCTGCGCTACATTGCAACAAATTGAAATTCCTAAATATTAAACTAGGTTAAGTTTTAAAAGACAAAACCCAACGACTTTCCTGTCATTCCGAACGAATGTGAGAAATCCTGTCATCTCAAGATTTCTCCCTGCGGTCGAAATGACATGGAGAATATATAACTTTGAAATTCATACACACTTAATTAGGCATTGGGCAACCTGTAGCACTGAAATGGTAATTCATGAATTTTTACTGCAAGTTTGAAATTTTTTAAATAAATACTATACTGTCGCAACGGTCGGTGACTGCACCTCTTTCTTTTGACCCGCAAATAATTCAAAAATATCGTTTAACTGTTTAAAGGATTCTACCTTTTTCTTTGCTGTTGTAGAAGCCATGTCTTTAAAGCCTTCAACAGTTTTCCCTTCAATCTTATTAATATTAAATTTTACCTTGCCATATCCCCTTGAACCATGACCGCCCAGTGCATCTGCCTCAATAAGATTTATTGCAAGTTTCAGATTATCAAGGTCTACCGTTAAATGTGTTTGATCTTCAACATTATAAATAAGTTCAAATTCAAACTCTGCTCCTCGTGGGACTCTCTCTAATTGTCTCGGGTTTGCCGCAGAGGTAACCCTATCTATGGCATTTTCAAACTTCCATTCTGTGTATTGAAGGCCTGTATCAATATCCGCCAGCTTGTTGCGGCTATCTTCCGTAAGTCTGAGGTCTCTTACTATAAGACGTGCTGGGAAATTCTTACCACCATTAACACCTGTTGAACCAAAAATCCTGCAAAGGTTGCAATTTAATGCTTCTTCAGTATCGTCGCACACATGAACTTTAACCGGGTTATCTTTTGTCCCAATATTTCTACGATTTGTAATACCCAGAGCCTTCTCAAGTAATGCCCTGAGTTTCCCTTTCAATGAACTACCGGGAATATAAGGTTCCCTGGTTATTGGGTCTCTTACAACCGGGGAATCAATTGCTCCTATTTCCATATTTTCCCTTGACGCGCCAATGTGCAAACCGGTAAGGCACTCAAGCATACCCGACATAATAACTTTGCCTAAAAGTATCCTATTGTTGGACATGTTTTTCCTCCGTTTTATGAATCTCTACCTCCATGGAATCTATGATAAGCAACAATGCCTTCTATAAGAACAAGAAGTCTCTTAAAGTCTTCGTACGTTTTAGCCCCTGCTGTAATAGCTGGTTCTAAGACTTGCATCAAAGGCATTATTTTTGTTCGATCTCTGCCGGCAGCATATGCGAGTTTGGGTTTTAGTAGTACAACCAAATCTGAATTGAAATTTTTCCCTTTATCTGACTGAACGTCGATTTTTCTCACCCCGTCCAGAAATCTTCTAATTTGTGTTGTTTTAAGATCTAACTCTTTAAGATGTTTTCCCATATCATCAGCAATCCTTATTAAATCATCAGCAGGTAAATTTTTAAGCCCGGAGGACGCAAAGGATTGAAGTTGTTGTTTTATTTTATCCACGAGTGGATCTCTATCCTGACCCTGTTGTGCTTGACCATATCTTTGACCTTGTCTGCTTTGTTGTCTATATTCCGGCATTTTTACCACCTCCTTTCCTCATCAACATTAACGTCCAGAGGACGGCTGCCTCTGTTATTTCCCATTCATCGGCATTATGAACCATAATAACCTCCTTCATTTTTAAAATATCTTCAGCATTTCCTTTCAGTTTTATTCTTGATATGAGATAGGCTGCCTTTGGCAGAACCAACACCCCTTCCTCCGTAAACTGTCTTGAAAGCGCAAGCAATCTGTAGAAAAAAGTTTTTGGAATTCTATCTTCGTCAACTGCAAGAAACGTTTCGTGCCGTTTCAGAAATCTGGTAAAAAGTTTTACCCTTTCTATTATCTCTTTGACATCGCTCCATCTAAAGCATTTTCCGGCAAATAGAGTGATAGAATCCTTCTCCTTTTTTGCCAATTTTTCACCTTCCTCTGCATCCCTTGCATATTGATAGACAGGATATTTTTCTTCGTTAATCGCTATGCCCCCTGAAACGGTCATAAATGGATTGCCGGTATATTTTTCAAAACATGTATTTATATCAAAAGCTGCCTCTGCAACATCAAGCCAGTGACCAATTACGAACAGATCATCACCGCCGGAATAAACGATGAATAGCATCCTTCCCCTGTCTTTGACTTTCCTATCCACGATATCAGAAGGTTCGTCTATGTCCCTTCCCTCAACAATAGTATTCAGGCAATATTTAAAAAAATTGTTTAAATTGCGTGAAATAGACGCCATACGGGAAAACGTCCGGTAATCTTCCGGCACAGCCTGAGAAAATATTTTACCTAGATTGTCCACGTCCATTCTCAGCACCGCAATCCTGTTTATTCCGAATACACCTGAGGCATCACTGAGTTCTCCAAGGTTATCATGCTGATAAATTCCGAGCGGCAAATAAACAGATTTTGGATGCGAATAATGTTTAGCTGTAAGGTCATTTATTCTGTATACTGTTACAGCCTCGGAGTGCACAGACTTATCCCACCCTTTTTTCAATTGATAATACACATTTTCTATCTTTATGAATTTATCCTGCGGAGTGGTGGACAGTTTGTATAAAACAGGATATTCACCTTTCGAAATTCCAACGAGCATTTCGCCAAGCAAGTGTTGATTGTAACATGGCTCACAAATCAATAAATTCTCATCGCCTTTGGGAAGTTCTTTTAAAGCTGCATCTTCTCTAAAACACACCTCACAAGATTGCTTCAGGCAATCGGGATGCGGCATTTCAACCTTCAGGACTTCAGCAAGCCGGTGGTGCCATTTCTTTTTTTTCGATAGCTCTAACTTTTCTGAAAGGCCACGCCACAAACGCGAAGTGTCCTCAAATTCTCCAGGATGAAAACTTAACGATTCCAGATGGAGCTGCAAATTCCCTTGAAATTCCTTAAATAAATAGTCATCAATCCCGCTTTTTATAGATTGCACTGTTTTTTCCGCCGATGGCGTATTATGGGAGAGGATGTAAAAATGACCGCCACCTGAAAATACTAAATTGCATCGGGTAAGGTTCAGCTTATCTAACAATTCAGAAATGATATGTTCAGTTAACAGTTCCAGAAAAAAAGACCTGCCTTTTAACGATTTCAATGCCCCCTTCGATGTTATGGTATAAATAAATCTCTGGACGCCGGAGATATCGCCGCCAATTAACAAATAAGGTTCCGCATTTTCGGGAACATCTAAAATCTCATCCTTGAGCAACTCATTTTTATTCCATTTTTCGGGATATGTTTCCTTATAATAGTGATACATACATCCAGCAATAGCTGCTGTAATTTTCGAATGGTCATAAAGAGATATATCAGGATGTTTTTCTTTAACTTCATCTTTATTAAGGAGTCCACCATAAATTTTCATAGTTATGGACGGAACGCCTGAGAAGTGCTTTTCAAAGAGCATCAATAAAAAGTCGATTGAATGAGGTCTTTGCACTTCAGGATCATTGAAGTCTTGCTCAAAGTTCTGTAAAAGTTTTTTGTAATCACCCTGTGTGATAACAGGTTCTTCTTTGAAGGCTTCGCCTATGCCTTTTCCATTTTTAAGTAACGGAAGAAATGCAAGCGGTGGATTTTGATCCAGATTATTAGGATTTCTTATCCTACTAAATGGAGAGGCAAGGGCAACTTCTGCATGCCACTTACCTTCTTCAGCGCCTTCCTTCCCCTTTCTTTCAGAAGATGCGAGATTGTCGGACTGATACCAGACAAGACCATTATTTGTATCAAAAACACCTTCATCTTCTTTATGGTGTGTATTGGCCGCCCTTGCTGCAACATTGTCATCCAAATTTCTCTTTAACCATTCATAGCCCCATTCTCTATGAGTTTTATCGGTTGGATTATCAGCAGCACGTTGAATTACTTTTCCGACATCGTGTAATAGTGCACCTTTAACAATAGATAAGAAACCGTCGTTCATGACTATTCTCTCCAGATATAATAGCATGTATCATCTGCTTATGCCGCAAGCGCTACCGTCTGATATTCCCTCTTCTGTTTTTCGCCCATAGTGTTCTTCATTATTGTCTATTCATTTCCAGGCAAATGTTCAATTGACAGCGAAGGCGCAAAGATAGCATGGATTAGATTATGCACGGACAAACGCTCCCCGTTTCAAGGCATCCGGGGTCATGGTTTGTCCGCGCCGTCATG
>JABRVT010000020.1:0-3204 GCA_040048245.1 Candidatus Brocadia sp. | reverse complement strand
GCCTATGGTATTAAAGATCGTGAATATCTCAAACTTAAAATACTATCGTCATTCTTACCAGAATTATGAAAATTTACCCACATAAAACTTAGAAGACCAAAAATTCATAAGCATTAAATTTCATTATATTCGTCGCGCATTACGTCCTTCTTGACGAAATAATCCATTTTTTGTATATTTGCAGAGTTTATTTTTCCTGGAGGAAAAGTTTTGACAAAAAATCAATTTAATCAAATTTGATAAGGGTGGAAAAGTATGCAAAAATGGTTGAAGAAGGAAAAGGAATTACGGAAAAAGGGATTTGCAGATAAGCAGATTGAAGAGACGGTTGGCTTTTTGCGCCAAAGAGGTATTGAAACCGTTTGGGATGTGCAGGCCGCATATGATGCTGGTCTTTTTGGATTGAAGGACAGGTGCTCCTTCGGAAGTCATGGGCTATGCTGCCGCAACTGTCATCTGGGTCCCTGCAGGTTAGATGGCGAAGAGATTCCACTCTACATGAAAATTGCCGCCCCCGACATCAAGCGAAGCTCCTGTGGCAAAACGGCCGATAGCATGGTTGCCGGGATGCTCCTACAGACTGTGGTAAGCGGCACAAGCGCCCATCTCGGCCACGCGATACACACGGCAAAGACATTCGTGAGGGCGGCGGAGGGTTCCGCAAACTATCCCATAAAAGACGAAGAAAAGCTCCTTGCGGTTGCAAAGGGACTGGGAATTGATATACAGGGGAAACAAAGTCTTGCGATCGCAAGGGAGGTGGGGCAAAAGGCCATGGAAGACCTCATCGGGCCAGGCGAGGGACCAATGAATTTTGCACTGGCCCTTGCACCAAAGAAGATCGATAGGCTTGCAAAGGCAGACCTCATACCCCAGAAGGGCGCTGCTGAAACGATCGTACAGGGAGTCCACAGCACCGTGCAGGGCATGATGAGCAGTACCCACCATCTCCTGATGTCCTGCCTAAAATTCGGCCTGATTGATATGATGTCCCTCTATATTTCTACCCAATTACAGGATATTTTATTCGGCATTCCCACACCAAAGGAAAGCAAAATTGGAATGGACGTCCTGGATAGAGAAAAAGTAAATATCCTCGTTCATGGCCATGTCCCTGTCCTTTCCGAAATGGTAGTTGCCTACGCACATAAACTCGAAGGTAAGGCACGAGAGGCAGGCGCAAGGGGAATCAATGTCGTAGGCATCTGTTGTACAGGAAACGAAATACTGGTGCGGCATGGAATCCCCATGGCAGGCAGCACGATCATGCAGGAGCTTGTTGTCGGGACCGGATTGGTTGACGCCGTGTGTGTGGACGTGCAGTGCGTTTATCCGTCCCTTTCAACCATAACGAGGGGGCTGCACACACGATTGATTACGACTATGCCGGAATTGAGAATGGATAATGATGTCTACATCGAATTCACACCCGACAACGCCGATAAAGCAGCCACACAGATCGTTGAAGAGGCCATTGCTGCATATAAAGAGCGCAAATCGGAACTGGCATTTCTGCCAAAAGCAAAAGGCCATGACCTTTTAGGCGGATTTTCAGCCGAAGTCCTTATAGGTGTACTTAAAAAATTAAACCCCGAAAAGCCATTAAAGCTGCTTGTTGATCTGATCATCAATGGGTCAATTCAGGGCGTTGCCGTGCTTGCCGGGTGTCTGTCTCCAAAAATTCAGACCGATATGAGCTTTATCACCATTGCAAAGGAACTCCTTAAGAATAATATTCTCGTTCTTGCCACCGGATGTGCAGCCACGGCATGTGCAAGGCATGGTTTGCTCACGGGTGAGGCGAAAAGCCTGGTGGGAGATTCATTACGGAGCGTCCTTGATACCCTTGGAAAGGCTGCCGGGCTAAACGGTAAAATGCCCCCAATTCTTCACTTCGGTTCATGTGTGGATAATTCACGTTGCGTTGTACTGGCCTCCGCAATTGCCGATTATCTGGATACCTCCATAGATAAACTGCCACTGGTGGCAAGCGCTGCTGAGCATGTGGTTGAAAAGGCAACTGCTATCTACATGGGAGTAATTGCCATCGGTATAACGACACATATTGGTGTCACACCGAAGCTTGGTGGCTCTCCGCATGTGGTCAATGTGCTCACCAGAGGATTGGAAGATATTACCGGCAGCACTTTGATCGTCGAGATCGACCCGGAAGAATCAGCAAAGGCAATGATTCGTCATATCCAAAAAAAGAGGAGAGAACTCGGAATTTGACAAAAAATAAAAACTACAACTAAAATTAATCTTCCCAAATCCGCCTTTAGCAAAGGGGGATCAAGGGGGATTTGTTTTCTTATGAGCATCACTGACCATAGATCTATCCGTAGCCGTTACTGTAATTACATTATCACCTCTTGTTAAGGTTACATAAGAGAATGACCAACGGGTAGTTCCACCTTATTCCAAAAAAACCACGGAGATCCAAATCACCCTCATATCTGGATTCAACTGAACAACTGGTCAATATTTACACCATTCAGGTTCTTTTCCTGTGCCATTTTGCCCTCCTCCTTAATAGTCCTAAGGTCTTTCTGGTATAAGGTTACACACCTGACAATGCGGTTAACTTTTTGTGCTCTTACACCACAATTCTCTCTAACTACAGGGTATCCTCTAACGCGAATCCTACCTTTAATATAACTTCCCAGCGGGTAATCTTCTCATTTTCAATGCGTCCCCTGGTTTCAACCACCTGAAACCACCGCAAATTGCGTAAAGTCTTCGATGCCCTTAAAATAGCATTTTGAATAGCATCTTCCATTGTTGTTGTAGAAGTACCAGCCAATTCAATTACTCTATAAATGTGATCATCCATACAATACCTCCTCGATTTAGATTAAATGTAACAATTTAGTTTTTTGAAAACATTAAGAGTCATAAATATTTTAGCGGTAATTATTATGTAGTGGCAATTCACGAATTGCCACTACAGCGCATGTTAACCGCATCATCGCTGGAATTTTTCAAAAAACTAAACTGGATTAAATTAGATTCTTCGTTTTATTCAGAATAGCATTATTGTCATGCCGAACGAAGTGAAGCATCTTTCGCTGGTTCAATTGTCCCCGGTTAAACTGAAATATTTGGTAACTATTCAGCGTATTTTTGCTCGCAAACGTTATGAGCGAACAAAATCAGGCAATTCGCCGTGAAATAGCGTCTTTAACGCCCGGCTCAAATTTACCC
>JABRVT010000019.1:0-87934 GCA_040048245.1 Candidatus Brocadia sp. | reverse complement strand
GCTAGTAAAAATAGGACAATTCTACAGCGTGAATTTATTGCAGTGAGCGTCTAAGCAATTGTGAGGGCTTTTGGGGCTGGTAAAGTTTATGGAGTTGATATGGTTTAAAGAGATATTTGAGGGATTGTATAATCCACCGTCACGAACACCGGAGATGGGTCACCATAATATGGTGTATGGTTTTATAATGCTATTGTTTATTGGGTTCAACCGGGTATGGCATTTTCTGTATATCCAGACAGACTCGATGTTGTGTTCGATATTTCACGTGGTGAAACTTCCCTTTGTTACGACATACTGGCGATATGTGAATTCTCTGGGGATAAATCAAGGGAAGTCGTTGTTGATGGTGATGAGTGCACAGAGGGAGCGGGTGTGGCATATATGCTAGATAGGGTACGGGACGATCCACATAGACATAGACACTACAGTAGAGACCATCTATGGGAATCAGCAAGGTGGATGCAAAGGGCATAATACAAAGAATCGTGGAAAGAAGGGGTTTCGTCCGGTGCTGTGTTTTATCGAGGAGACGCGGGAATATTTTGCAGGGAAATTACGGGTAGGCGAGACGATGGGAAGTGAGGAGGTAGGAGAGGTTATTCGGAGTTTTAAGAAATATATTCCTGGTTGCGTAAAGAAGGTAATCCTTCGTGGTGACGGGGAGTTCATCGGTTGGGAGAGTGTGGAAGCAGATATTGAAGAAGGACATTTGTTTATCTTTGGCAATAAGGGATGCAATCCACCCTTTGAACCAACAAAGTGGTACAAGGTTCGAGAGGGCGACAAGGTTGAATATAATGAGTGTGTCTATCAGCCGATGTGGTGGAAAAAGAAGTGTCGTTTTGTTGCCATGCGCATACCGGAAGACGAACCACGAGAAGGAAAGTCCGTTCAGCTGAAGCTTTTCGAAGATGACAAGTATATCTACCGAATATTTGTCACGAACAAGGGGGAAAAGGCCCATAACGTGATAGAGGAGTATGACAAGAGGGCGGATAGTGAGAACCTAATAGTGGAGGCCAAGCGGGAAGGGTTGGCAGCTATAGTATCAAACAAGTTTGCGAGCAACTATGCGTATTTTCAGATCGTAATGCTTGCCTACAATATCTGGCGGTCATTCAAGATGCTTGCGGGACATAGTCAATTGGAACAGATGCGACAAGCAGAAGGAAATAAACCGGAGACTCCATGTGCTGCACGAGAAGTGATAGACAATACGATACGAATTGCCCGTTTAAAGCTTTTGTTCATAGCGGCCAAGATTACTTGTCATTCGAATACCCATGAGGTGAAATATTCACAGCATAACAGTAGAGTGTCAGGGCTTTTTCGGTTCATGGGGTATCTTGATGAACGTATCCGGCAGGTAAGACCCTGGCTTGACAGCAGGAGATGGCTTCCAAGACACCTCTCAGCGCTGGGAATAAAGCAAATTGCTTTTTCTCCGTAACGTTGGTGCAAGAAATTTCTTGCACGGGTTGTTGATTACGTGCAAAAAGTGGCATCTGCCAGAGAAAAAGAACTGAAAATACACTTATAAAACTTCTTGGTATGGGCAATCAGCTAGTGATATTGATGCTGATTTAATAAATTTTACCGCTCACACGGAAGCGGTCTATTTGGTGCAAGATTCAGGTTATAGATAGATTATATCCCACACGGGTGATTAGCTCCGTAGGAACGGTCTGTTTATTCTTTCGACGAATTTCAGTGGCAAACCTGCCGTGTACGCAATGTCGCTTTATTTATGCAAGGTTACATACCAGCTAACTGCTGACCGCTGACTCCTGACAACAATCTCCTTGCTCCCGCTCGCCACGTGAAATAATTCGTTTATTTCACTGTGGCCCCCGACAACTTTATCCGTAAATTTTCCCTTGACCTTGTGCTGTGAAAGCAGTATTTTTGGGCGGTTTTAATGCGTTACATATCTTGTTTCCGAATCTGAAGGGATAATCATACCTTGTGCAATAATAAAAAAAACTAAAAAAGAATACAATTTCGTATGGCGATTGAAAATATTTTATTATGGGTTGCGATATTAATATTCGTGAGCGTCGTTTCAAGTAAGCTTTCTGATAAGTTTGGAATTCCTATTTTGTTGCTATTTTTGACAATCGGGATGCTTGCCGGTTCAGAAGGAATAGGCGGTATTTATTTTGATGATGCGAAGTTAGCCAAGTCCGTTGGCGTTGTGGCCCTCATCTTCATTATTTTTTCCGGAGGGCTTGATACCAAATGGAAAGACACCAAACCAGTTATTTTGCCGGGAGCCATCCTTTCGACGGCAGGGGTTTTAATGACCGCAATCTTTACAGGGTTCTTTGCCGTCTATATCTTAAAATTTTCTCTTTTGGAAGGGATGTTGCTTAGTTCCATAGTTTCTTCAACTGATGCCGCCGCTGTATTCAGCGTTTTAAGGTCTAAACGGATAAGCCTGAAGCAGCCTTTGAAGCCGCTGCTTGAGTTTGAGTCTGGCAGTAATGACCCAATGGCTATTTTTTTGACTGCCGGATTTATCAGTATCCTGACGGTGGAAAATATGAGTATTGCCGCCTTGATTCCCAGATTTATGCTGGATATGAGTGTGGGAGCACTCATAGGTTATCTCATGGCAAAATTTATTATATTCTTCATTAACCGTCTGAAACTGGGATACGAAGGACTTTATCCGGTAATAATGATTTCGCTCGTGCTGCTAACGTATGTAATTACAACTTTTCTGAAAGGCAATGGAATCCTTGCGGTATATCTTGCCGGTTTAATGCTGGGAAAGGCAGAGTTTCCAAATAAAAAGATAATCATAAGATTTCATGATGGTTTGGCTTGGCTTGCGCAAATTGTAATGTTTATAACATTGGGCTTGCTTGTTTTCCCTTCGTATATTGTTCCACTAATAGGGCCAGGGTTTTTGCTTGCATTTCTTCTTATGGTAGTTGCACGCCCTGTTAGTGTATTGTTGTGTCTATTGCCGTTTAACATGAATATGCGAGAGAAAGTTATGATTGCTTGGGTTGGTCTTCGGGGATCGGTTCCAATTATCTTGGCGACATTTCCTTTTATGGCGGGCATCCCACAGGCAGATACTATTTTTAATATCGTATTTTTTGTCGTTATTGCGTCAGTTTTTATCCAAGGAACGTCTATTCCGATCCTTTCCAAAATATTGAAACTGGACGTTCCCCTGGCTAACAAGATGAATTATCCCATCGAATTCGAAAAGACAGCAGATATCAATGCCGAGTTGATAGATGTTATTGTTCCATTTGACTCAGAAGTGGTGGGTAAGAGAATTAGCGATTTAGACATTCCTAAGAAATGCCTTATTGTGCTTATTTGTCGGAATGGTAAATTTGTTATACCATCAGGAGATATGGTTATAGAAAGTGGTGATGTTTTGCTGGTGCTAGCAAATACGGCTGACTTTTTGGCTTTTCAACAAACGCTGGCGCGTCTTAAAAAAGAAGGGTAATAAATTACCAGAGGGTTCAATGGGATCATAATCTTGCCACTACACTGGTGTCAAAAAGTTGCCCAAGGCCTAACTTGTTCTGGTTAACATGTAAAGAGGTAAAATGATTCAAAGGGTAAAAAAACAGGATATTTACAATTTTAAACGAGACATCAGAATATGATTTACCAGGCAGGGTATTTCACGTTTTCATCATAAGTTTGATTTTTCTTAATGTAATTGCAGTCATTTTAGAAACAGTAGAAAGCCTTTTCATCTCAATACGTGATATTTTTTAAAACATTTGAGGTGTTTTCAGTGTTTGTATTCACTCTCGAATACCTTCTCCGTTTGTGGACTTGTACTGTAGACACTCGATTTCATGGCGCTATTAAAGGAAGAATAAGATTTGCGGCGACACCTTTTGCCCTTGTAGATTTGATAGCAATTTTACCATTTTACCTGCCGATGTTTCTTCCCCTTGATTTAAGATTTATACGGGCATTACGGCTTTTCCGCCTGTTTCGTATCTTAAAAATGGGGAGATATTCTGAGTCTTTGAAGATGCTGGGAAATGTACTGAGAGAAAAAAAGGAAGAACTACTGATAACAATATTTGTGGTACTGATTCTGCTAGTGATCTCTTCGAGCCTGATGTATTTTATTGAAAATGAGGCACAGCCAAAGGCCTTTTCGAGTATCCCGTCGGCAATGTGGTGGGGGGTGGCCACCTTAACCACCGTTGGTTACGGAGACGTTTATCCGATAACGCCTTTAGGAAAGTTTTTGGGGGCGATAATTGCTCTGTTGGGGATTGGGGCAGTTGCAGTGCCAGCAGGCATACTAACTTCTGGTTTTGCCGGGAAAATTCATGAAAAATACGGGAAAAGAACCATATGCCCGCACTGCGGAAAAGATATTCATGAACCACTGGAAAAATTGCCTGACATCAAATAAGATAAATGGCATAGTAATAAAGAGATGCTACGTCGTTCTTTAATAAGAAAATTGATGTAAGAAATTAAATCCATCTATATAATATGTTTTGCCAGCTTTTTCCATTTCTCAATGGATTTACAGGGAATTGAACAGGTAGTTGCTTAATTGTTATTAGAACCTTTTCATGAAATTTTGCAATCTCCGGAAATTGTTTGTTCCTAATAAGGATAGCCCAAGAAAGATGTAATTGCGTACGTCAAACGGGTAGAGTCTTATTGCCTTTAAAAACGATTCCCTGCCCTTTCCCGCGCTTCCATTGCAGCAATAAAGTATGCCGAGTCGAATAAGATATTGACTGTGTGCTTTACAATTTGAATAATAGATATTGCTGTATCGTTCCAGCATTACTTTAATCCCCTGTATCCTTATCTCATAATTACTGGAAATAGTATTTTTATGAATATAATACTTTACGAGTGGTTTTTTAATATACTCAAAATGGAACTCTTTTGAAAGCCGAATCCACATATCATAATCCGTGGGATACACGACATTTCCATCAAACAACCCTATTCTTTCAAAGCATATCCTTCTTACAATAACTGTCGATGGTACCCCAACATAGTTTTTAATAAACAGATCCCTATGAATATAGCCTCTTTTTATTGGAAATATCTTTTGTAATATTTTCCGGCTGGTTTTGTCCACTTCGATATAACCGGTATAAACAACGCCAACCTTTGTTGGGCTGTTTTTTAATAAATCAACCTGTAACGCAAGTTTCTCCGGCAACCATTCATCGTCATCATCTAAAAATGCAATATACTCAGAATTTGAATTCATTATCCCGGTATTCCTGGCCCCTGCTTCACCTTTATTTATTTCGTTACGGATATATTTTATCTTCTTATTATTCAGTCTATTTACAACCTCCGGGGTATTATCCTTGGAACCATCATCTACCACGATTATCTCAAAATCCTGAAATGTTTGGTTTAAAACGCTTGCAATTGCTGAGGACAGAAACTCCGGACGGTTATATGTAGGGATTACTACGCTGACTTTAGGCATATTTAGCTCCGTCTATTTTTAAGCCGTATCAGATATTATTACAACAAATGTTACTTTAAAGCTCAATTTTTTTATTCTGCGGTCCCACATGCCTGGCACGGCGAAGTGACCGCCAGAGTGTGAAATGCCCGGCCAGGTTGCCAATAATTTCGATTATAAGAAGCGATAACGGATAGATGCTTTTACCGCATAAGCGTTGTACACTCCGCCGGAGATGTATCATTGGTAACTCCAGCAACAGCCGGCACAGTGCACGCAAATCACCATCGAGAATCAGTGTTGCAAAGTGGTAGGCAACATGTACCTTCCCGTAGTAATAAAGATGACGGCGCAGGGATGGCATATCGGGGCGATGTTTACTCCATACATAAGCGTTTGGCTCATAAACAAGTGTATAGCCGGCCCTGATGATCTTATAGAAGAGATACATATCCTCGCCTCCTTCTGGTTGTATACAATGCCAGAACGCTTCGTCCATCAGACCAATTGCGGTATTTTTAAAAATACAGGCACGTAACGCGGCATTGGTGATTGCACCAAGCTTCCATATGGGTACAGCACGGCACCGAAACGATTTAAACCAGTCTCCGTCTGCTTCCAGCGGCTCAAAGCCGTATCTGAATTCTCCGTGCATATCAAAGAGTCGTTGCGACCTGGTTTCGAGTTCTGCCGGCAAAATGTTGCCAGTCACAACCATAACGTCGCTGCGCGCAAACGGAGCAACCAGCTTTTCCAACCAATCCGGTGGCATCATTACATCGTCATTGACCGTGATAACAATATTCCCTTTGCTTATAATGATACCTTTATTTCCGGCGTAAGCCACCCCATGGCATGGTTTGTTTATCAGTACGACTCCTGGAAACTCAGCAACCACTGGAGCAGTCTGACCGGATGATGGATTGCGATCCACGACAATAATTTCAACCTGGCGAGGAGACTCCTGTGATACGAGACATTGTAAACAGGAGCGCAAATCGTCTGGTCGATCAAGCGTTGCTACTACGATTGAGACTGTAATATCAACTGGCAATCTCACCGTCTTGTCTGTCATTTCCTCATCAACCGGCATAGAGCGCTGAGTTAAAGACATCAGTATGCGAGCCTGTATGGAATTTATGCCCGGTTCGTGATAGGGTTCGAGAAGCTTGAGGCCGAAGCGATCAACAATAGCCTCACAGAGACGGGTTACTCCTATTGCCTGGTGATGATTAGCTATGTCCACACTGCCCAGGAGTTTACCATCCCTGCTTACAAACACACGGACGCCTGCATAGTCAGTCACATCAGTCAGCGCACGCAGGGGTTGATTGAGATCAATAGTGCGTACGGCAACGGCATCTGGATTATTGAGGGTAAGCTTTCGTGTCATAATTTTTCCAGGCGACACTGCCTGGTTAACGGGACCAAAGGTATGTACAATTTTTTCTGCAATACTCCTGGCCCTCCTGTAACTGTACAAACCGCGGAATGAACCCTTTAGCCTGGCCAGAAGAATATCATGCGGGAAGTGAGATGGATACATCAATGAAATTAACAAAGAACGTATCTGTCTCAGCAAATGCCGTAATCCCACTCGGAAAAAGGCAACGCGTTCATCGGGATATGCAAGAATGCCACACGCGATATACGCATAGAACGCGGTGCCCCAGGTGGCAAGCTGAGCCCGTAATTGCGCATAATTGCGACGGTGGCAATGCCGTACGATCGCCCCTGGTTCATAGACCAATGCATATCCGGCTTTCAGTACACGAAAGAACATTTCGAGGTCACCGCCACCGCCGGTAACAGTGCCTACATCCAGGGCAGTATCGAAGTATCCAATCTGATAAAACAAGCCGCGTCGGTAGGCCATATTGGCCCCGGTACCGTACTTGCCAGTACTACCATGAAGTGCTGCTGCTCGTTCTCCGCTCTCGATGTCCACCCGACACCACTTGCGCTCAAATCCACGCCCGAAACCACCGCATCGCTCAAAGAGTATCTGAGCTTCCGTTTCAAGTTCGTAAGGCACAACAAGTCCGGTAACAGCCATAACCTCAGCATTTTCGGCGAAGACTGCGGCAATAGCCTTAATCCAGCCCGAATCAACCACTACGTCGTCATCGGTGTAAGCAATAATCTCGCCGCTCGATTCAATAACCGCCCGGTTGCGCGCCCAGTCAAGACCAGGCCTGGGTTCGCATACATAGCGCGCCTTAGGGTACATCGTATGCACCAATTGTTCTGTTGCATTGCTGTCCGGTGCATTGTCAACTACAAGAATGTCCAGTTTCGGGTAGTCTAGACGGCAGAGAGAATCAAGGCATCGGGCAAGGTCGGCAATGCGGTTTCTGGTACAGACCGCAACCGTTACCAGGGGCAGAGGCCCGTTGTAAACCGGATGCTGTATATCATGCAGGTTGTCTATTCGTAATCTATCCGGCCTCGGCAGCGTCATTAAACCGTCACATAAAAGATGGCGTACGATGGCATGTCCGTGCTTTTTCTGAATGGTTCTGCTAATCGACTCTACAGTACACCTACCGTCAATAATAGGTATTTTGATATACCCCATTGGCGTACCGTGTAAACGAATCAATGCCTGCAATGACCCATATCCATCCATACCTTTAACATCTTCAAGCGGACGGCTCAATTCTATATCAATTACTTTTATCGGCTTATGCATAATACCCGATTCATCCTTGCATACTTCATATACCCGTTTCAGGACAGAAAGAATAAATTAATGTGCCCATTTTCACAAGGACAGGTTTTATGGAAATGACACATTAAGTGATTTTAGAAGAAATGCGCTATAGGGAAAAGATGTTTAGTAGAAAAAGGGGCTTAATTCTTATTTTTCATCCGGGAGTTATCAGATACCTTTCCGCTTTTGGGATGGAAAGATACTTTTCAACAACAAATCCTTTCCCCATATTCTGTTCAGCCGTTGCAGCTGCTTCCGCCAGCCGCTCTCTCAGTGTAAACGGCTGACCTGTCATTGGCCTGCCAAGTAATCCTTCTCGGACTGCTATACGGCAGAGTTCTGCGCCACCAGCGCTAGTAATCGCAGCCCTTAGTTCCTGGGAACGTACGATGTTTTCCTTGACAGGAAGGGTAACAACACCAAGTGAGGCTCCTCCAACGGTTGACAAAATATCGAACTCGCTCCCTGAAACTATCATATTGGGGAGACGCTTGCTAACCTCGACCGTGAAAAAGTCCTTGTTTGTTCGGCGTTGTGCGAATCTCTTCAACCGAGAAAAAAGCGCTTGTAACCTGATCCAACAACTCAGAATATTTTGCAAGAGTTTTTTCCAGCCAACTTCTGTCCATTGTGCCGAATAGAAATAAACTTGCGGTTTATCTTGACAACCCCATATCTCCTGTAAAAATACTGTCCAGCCGATCCGGTCGTGTATCTGCTGCCAGAACGCAGATTCGTCTTCTGGAAGATTGTCTGCTATGCGTAGATCTTCTCGCCAGATTGATAAACCTCTTTGTTCTTTCCTGGTTTCTAGATCACGATATACCGTATGTTCAAAGAAACGACCAAGAATTTTCCAGTAGAAATCTGTAGCAATTGCGTCAGCGAGAACATGCCTGGAAACCATACCATTGCAAACCGGTAGTTCAAACATGCCAAGATATGCACCTTCGAGTTCGATTTTACAGTTGAGCCGTTCTGCTGATGAAGGAGGAAAAATGTCGGGAATTGGTTCCGTTACTTCAATCCGGACTGCATGGAGGGTTCCGATAGTTAGAGGCAGTGAAACCATAGGATGTTCCAGAATCAAATGTTCAAGGGCGGTAAGGGTGTGTTGATGCAGCATAGGAGCTTGTGTCCGTTCCTCAAGGGCAACCAGAAACTCTCTGATGTGTTGTTCAACATTTGGCCAGAGTTTTACCCATGCGGCCGGAGTTTGGCAGGTGGGCAATGGTGTAGCCTGAAAAATATTTTTGGCAACGCCGTGTGGATCGAGTTGTGGATAATCATTATCCTTAATAAGATCGAGCAGTGGTCTGGCATCTTTTCCACTCCCAATCAATAGACCGGCACACCAGCATGGAAGGTAATACAACTGTTTTATGAGTTCTTCACAAGGCAACCCATTTACATGATCCGGGTGAGGATTCTGCACCCGTATATCAGGCATATGACCCTGCCTGAGCACGCGAAGGCCGTCCGTGAGCATCTGGAAAGCATCTGTTGAAGCAGAAACCGGCTGCATGCGATACAACGCAAGAGTCTCGTCAATTGCGCCAAATTGAGCGCCTGTGCGTGCAATACGCTGCCAGAGGTCCCAGTCCTCACATGTCCGTAGTGAAATGTCGAATCCACCAACAGCCACGACAAGTGACCGGCGGATAACGCAGGCATGAATGGGAAAGAGGGCATGGCGCGCAAAGATTGAAAACATATCGCCTGCCTGACTATAGAATTCCTCTTTAACAAGCGTTCCGTCGCGTGCAACGCGAGCCCAGTTGCAGTAAATTGCATCAAGGCCAGGTTTGGAAGCAAGCTCATGAGTCATTCGTTCGAGATACTGCGGGACAATCAGATCATCAGCATCGAGAAAGAGCAACCAGTCGAAACGGGCCAGTTTAATACCGGTATTTCGGGTTGCGCTCACCCCCATCTTTGGCTGGCTTATTACCCGGATCCGTGAGTCTTTCCCGGCATAGCTTGTGGCAATGGCTGCCGTTCCATCGCTTGAGCCATCGTCAACAACGATTGTTTCCCAATCTGTGAACGTCTGGGCAAGAAGGGATTCAAGTGTTTCCACTATCGTTTTTGCCGCATTATGGGCTGGTATTACAACAGATACATTTATATTAGACGTATGCCGGATTTCCATGAGCATTATACATTTTTCCCTGATACACTTATCTTTAATTACCGAAAATTTTCTGATAAATTGAGCGCTGGTTTCCCGCTGATGTAATAGGTGTCAGATGTCATGTCTGTGTCTGACAAATGCCGAGCTTTATAATAAAATCCTGTAAACTATCAGAACCAAATACCTCAAACCGTGGCAGCGCAAGAAGGGGATCGTGATAGCTGCACAGGTCTGCACGACAGGATAAACCAAAAATGTAACCGCAAGCCCCGATAAGATGCTGAACAACCGGATCGACATCACCATAAGGGTATGCGAAGGCATCGACCGTTACTCCAAGCTTATCCTCAAGAATCGCCCGTGAACGGGCGCCTTCACGGACAATCTTTTCGGGAGAAAGAGAGGTAAGAAAGGGATGGCTGACCGAATGTGAGCCAAAATAAACTCCTTCATTCCGGAGTTTCAGAATATCTTTCCATCCAAGGAGCGGTATTTCCTCTCCATACGCACTGTCCCAGCTATTTGTTCCTCCGATACAGTCTGCCACGAGGAAAACGGTAGCTGAAAAGCCATAGCGTTTTAATAAGGGCCATGCATATGTCAGAAAATCGGCATATCCATCGTCGAATGTGATCATCACAGCCCTGCCTGGAAGAGGTCTTTTCTTTTCCATCGCTGCGCGCCAGTCTTCAAGACCGGCACTATAATATCCGGTATCACGTAAGAATCGGAGTTGTTCTTCGAATAACTCTGGCGTTACCCGATAGCGTGCTGTCTCAGGCAGGCCTGTCGGGGCAATGCGGTGGTACATGAGAATCGGAAGCCGTTCGGTTACCTCAGTCTTAAAAGAATTTTCATACTTAGGACGATCGCTATGTTGCCATTTGACCAGCGCGGCAACCTCAGGAAGAAGCCTTGTGGGCTGCTCTTTCAGCTCAATTACCTTTGGGGTAAAGTGATAGAGAAAAGAATACATGCGGGGAACACGCTGAAAAAGCTGAATGCGGTACAGTGGTGTCCGAAGTTCCTTGAGAAGGCGAAGTTTACTTATGGACGCAAATGTTTCGCTAATTACTCTTGCACCGAATGGAGTATCCCAGTCAAAACCGGTACGGTCAGGATCGTCCTTCACTACGTGTGCATGCGCCATAAGGAGGTATCCCCACGATTCAAGAGCTTTTACAAGCTTGTGAGCAATATCCTTAAGAGCTTTCTGCCCGCCAACGTAATACAGCACTTCGCTGCATATTATCAGCTCGAAGCGTCCTGGAAGCGGGTCTTTCGTAAGATCGAGATGTACAAAGCGAACGTTTTTCAGGTTTGCACAACGTCTGGCAGCCCGGTCAAGTGCAATCTGCGAGATGTCGGCTGCCACAAGATCGTCAACGAGGGACGCTAATTTTACCGTAAAATGTCCTTCAGCACATGCAAGCTCTAGTGCAGTCCTGATCCGGCCGGAAGGAAGCATATCGAGTGTCTGCTCATATTTCTTTTGTTCATATGGACTTGTATACTTCCACGGATCAGGCCGTGCTGCAAAGATCCTTTCGAAATAGTCACGACGGCTATTTGGCTTGCCGTACGATTCCGTCGTTACTGAATTATTGGTCTTGTTCACAGCAGATGTCTGCCTATTTCGCAAGATTAATTCAGGCACATAAACTATGCGCAAAGGATTCTTGCTCGATTCCTGTATCTGAATCACTGGTTCCCTGGCAATTATTGCAGCATCAATGAGTTCCCGGGCAGCTGCCGATGGAAGGATTGCGCGTCGGGAGAGGCTGGTCTCCATTTCACCATACCTGCGACGTCCAAACACGATAGCTCGCTCTCCATGAGATAACACACGATTCAGGATACCTGCAGATTCCGATATTGGAATATATTCCTCATTCATTTCGGCAATAAACCCTTCCCATTTATCATGCGCAGTCTTAGCCGCTGCTTCTGCCAACCGCGCCCTGAGGGTGGATGGCTGGTTCGTGATTGGCCTGCCGAGCAGCCCCTCTCTGACCGCTGCCCGGCAGAGTTCTGCGCCACTTGTACCAGTAATTGCAGCCCTTAGCTCCTGTGCTGTCGCGATGTTTTCTTTAACATAGAGGGTAACAACTCCTAGCGCTACCCCGCCTACTGTTACCAGAACATTTAGTTCACCGCCTGAAATTTCCACGTCGGGAACGTCTTCGCTAACTTCAAGGTTGATCCAGTTATCTCGTGCAAATTTTCTTACTGCTGGTTCATCAATAGTTTTTGGATCGTAAAAATATTCCTTAGCCCAGTTAGGGCGTCCCCAGATTTCCTGCAGGAATACCGTCCAGCCATACTGTTCGTGTACCTTTGTCCAAAGCGTTGACTCGTCTTCCGTAAGATTATCTGCAATACACAGGGGGCCTCGCCATACTGATAAGCCCCTTTGCCCCTTCTTAACAGATAAATCACAATATACTGTGCGTTCAAAGAAACGGCCTATAATCTTCCAGAAGTACTCTGCTGCAATTGCATCAGATAAAACATAGCCAGAAATAATACCATCGCAAACCGGCAGTTCAAGCATGCCAATGAACGTACCTTCAAGTTCGATTTTGCAATAAAGACGTTCAGCCTGACCGGGAGGGATAATATCTTTTATTGGTTCAGTGATCTCGATACGAACCGCATATAAGGTTCCAACCTCCTGCGGCAATGGTTTCCTGGAATGTTCCAGAATCAAATGCTCCAGAACTTTATTAGTACGATGCGTCAACCGGCTAGTTTTGAATTGTTCTTCAAGTGCAAGCAGGAATTCGTCAATAAGATGCCTTATAGTTGGAAAGAACTTATCACAGGCAGTTTGTGGCTGGCAGGCATGGAGTAAAGAAGAATAGAATATACAGTTAGCTACGGCGCCAGGGTCAATTACAGCATTGTTAGTATTGCCAAGCGCCTTGAGTATGGGTCTTGCGTCATACCCAACCCCAATGGAAATACCAGCACACCAGAATGCATGCTCCAATACAGCCCTTTGAAGCTGCACTACCGATCGACCATTTACATGTTGAGGGTGTGGGTTGGGAACACGTGGGTCTGACGTGTGCCCCTTCTCAATTACTCTGCGTCCGTCCACAAATAACCGGAGTCCATTTTTTGAAGCTGAACCTGGTCTCATGCGATAAAAGGAGAGCGTTTTGGGAACCGCGCCGAAGTGCGCACCTGTACGGGCTATTCGCTGCCACAGATCCCAATCTTCAGCCGATGCAAGAGAGGTATCAAAGCCGCCGACAGCGGTAACAATTGATCTGCGAACCACGCAGGCGTGGATGGTAAAGGGACAGGTGCTTGCGACTAATTCAAAGATATCTCCAGATTGCTTGCAGAAACCTTCTTCTAAAAGGCTTCCTTCGGGAGTGACGTGTACCCATCCGCAATGAACAGCGTAAAGGCCGGGGTCTGCTTTGAGTGCATTTGTCATGTATTCGAGATGTTGCGGAGAAAGCCAGTCATCACCATCGAGAAAGAGCAGCCAGTCGAAACGGGCTTGTTTAATACCGGTATTTCGGGCTGCGCTCACCCCCATCTTTGGCTGGCTTATTACCCGGATCCGTGAGTCTTTCCCGGCATAGCTTGTGGCAATGGCTGCCGTTCCGTCGCTTGAGCCATCGTCAACGACGATAGCTTCCCAATCTGTGAACGTCTGGGCACGGACAGATTCGATGGTTTCTGCGAGTGTGCCGGCTGCATTGTGAGCAGGTATGATAATAGATATATTCATTGAAGTTCCTTGGATTGTCCTGTTATTTAATTATGAATTATGCTTTTGGCTGCTTTAATAGTGTAGCGGCAATTCATGAATTGCCGCTACGTGGTTAGTTTGACATTCCTTATCGTTTAATTATCCTTTGTGTCAAGTTGTTTTTGGTTACTCTCTGTGTCGCCCCGTTTACAGAGTGATTATGGAAGCGTTTAAAATTCTTAAACGGCATATGGAAATTCACGCCCTGACATGTCCTTATTATCGGCTTATATATGCAAAATTTAATTTTTTTTTACAGGGTTGCTATTTCTATTAAATTTCCCAAACAGACAATTTGTTCTTTAAAAACTTTGTCTTTCAGTAAATTCACTAATTGTGAATGTTGCGCATGGGCGGGAAGATGAATTGCCCGTTTGTTAAATTCCTCTCTTGGGAACGTTCCCCAATCAACTAATTTGCTGAAGTAAACAGTATCAAAACAGAAACGCTTGCCAAGCTGAACAAAATCAGGCATTTCCAAAAAATTGTTTTCCTGGATAACCATGCTTATACCCACCCACTGCAGGGGGCCGTTTTTGCGTAAAGTGCTGATAAATGCAAGATTTTCAAGGAGTCTTTCAAAACTTCCTCCCCTGCGATTTATGGCGTAAGTTTTCGAACTTGCGGCATCAACGGATATTTCTATACTTTTTATAAATTGTTGAATGTCGGGAGATATAGTATTCCACATCTTAGGTGTCAGGAGTTGCGCATTGGTATGAAGGTGTAATTTTCTGAGGTTTGGAACATCTTTTCTTTTTATAGTTTGCAGCCATTGCCTGAAAAATGGGCTGCCAAAAGGGTCGCCAGATCCCGTAATATATAAAAGGTGAGCATCCCGAAGGATTTCTGTATGAATCTTTCTTTGAATTTCCAGTATTTGCCGCTCGTTTTTTCTTTCAATAATCACTGCTGTACGACATGTGGGGCAGGACAGGTTGCAGGACCGGTCATAGCTACAGTTAATTTCTCTGGGGCCGTATGGCAGAATTGTAAGCCTTTTTTCTATCACTATTTTCAAATCTTCATCTGTGACTTCTTCCGTTCTTTCAACAGGTTTTGTCAGCGTCTGCAAAAACGGGCATCTGGACAGGTTGCAATATTTAAATGATCCGTCAAGTATTGAACGCCGTATTTCCTGTGCTCTTTCGCTATTCCAGACCTGTTCCGCCGATTGATACGTAAGGTTTCCGATTGATGTGTCCAGCCAGGAAGGGCAACACATGTATACTTCTCCCGGTTCATTTACCTGGGTTATTTCAAACCACTTAAACGGTCTGGAACAAAACAATTGTTTGGTTTCAGGCATGTTCTAATTCCTAACGATATTATCTCCATATCCCTTGTACGTTAAGTCCATTCCCTCTTTACATCCCTCATACGTCCACGCTATCGTGCCATTTACATCAATCAGTGCCTCTTCAATGCTTTCCTTCCTTGCCTCTTCCATGGACGAAGCCGTGCAGTATTGATACATTCCGTCAACTTCAAAATATCTTTTCTTGTAAACCGCCGGGTGAAATCTCCCGCTGTAGTCAGGTCTGGCATTCTCTGCGTCCCACAGCGTTCAAATATTCCACGTCTTGCCGGTTCTGCTCTATATCTTCTAATCGTATATTCCCCGAAAGGGCATTATATGCGATGTTCAATACATGATCTGATTCAATGTCCTTTTTTCTGGTTACTGATTTTTCTCGGTATTCCTAATTTTAACCAGCAGAATCGAGCACTTCCACCAATTTCGCCTCTCTCTAAGAAAAAATCAAGCTTGGATAAGGCCCGGGCGTCCCCAAGATTGTTTGTTTCCTTGATGACAGGCTTACGATTCTTTGGTTAGTAAAATTGCTGTTTGATCTGCATAAGCTTCAGTCGTGACGGAAAGAATTTTGAGCATCGGTCCCCACTTTTGGCAAATAAAATCAATATCATAAAAAACTTGTGCGTCAAAACCACGTTGATAATTTCCACTAGACAAAACTAACATTCCGAAATCAGTATTGATGTACTGGCAGATTTGTTCATTAAACTTAGCTTTTTCGCCTCGCTTTAGTCTTTCCTGAGAGATTTCCATCGTATGTTTATCATGAACGGTAATATAGAGTCTTCCATCAGGCTGCAAAATCCTTCTCAGTTCTAAAATCCAGGATTCGATCTCCGCTTTTAAACTGAAAGCCAGAGGCTTCAATGATGTTTCTCATTGTTTCGGTATCTCTTTTCCAGCTTCAAGATAAACAGAAACTTGATGTTCGTACTTTCCTCCCCATAGCATTCCTTCGGGAGGAACCGGTAACCCGTTCTCATCAGTGGTTAATGACTGAGAATGGGTTGGATGTTTAGGAATCATCCATATTTCTTGATCTTCCTGAAAACAAGGGTCACATTTTGCAGATAAAGAAAAAGACTCTTTCATCATATTATTGATAAGTGTTGGGAGCTGGAGAGCGTTGATAATCATTTGACAGATATTTCGTAGACTGTTCTCTATCAATCCTCCTTGACCTGCCAGTTGACGTTTCTGTCTCACTGACTTGAGCATTAGTATTGTTCTCCTTTCCGGGACAGATGGGTTAGGGGTTGATAATAAATAACATTCACAACTGCTCATTATCCATTTGTTGATATGTACCCTGCATTTATAGACCAGTTGTTACTTGTTAGCTTCGAATAGACTGTCTCATATTGCGTGGCAATCTTCTTCCAATCCAATTCTTCTGCCCTCTTACGAGCCTCCTGCGACATATTCTTACGATCGTCGGGGGTGTGAACCAGATGTAATATGGCATCTGCCAATTGTCCCGGATCGTTATCTTTTATCAAGATAGCTTCTTTACCAGGCAAATACACCTTCACAGAAGGTAAATACGTTGATATTACCGGTAATCCGCAGGCTATTCCTTCAAGGAGGGCGTTATTTGCCGTTGACTGCTGTAAGGGCAGAAAAAGAACGTCCGCCTGCTGGTATTGCTCCAGTAATCCTGCATCGTCTAAAGTGTCTCTATAGAGTATTACGTTCGTCAAACCTTCAAGTCCGGTTAGTTTTGGACCGGTACGATTAGACGTCACAACGTGAAATTCTATGTTTTTATAACCCACCAATTTCTCGGCCACTTTCCGTATGGCTTTGAAATCCCTCAACCAGTGTCCAACGGTAATGCACGTAAATTTATTTCCAGATTTCGGTTTACAGCCAGGCCGAAAAAAGTCAACGTTGATGCCATGCAAAATCATACTGATTTTATCAGGAGGCAATAGTTTCTGAAAATAGGAAATTTGTTCCGGAGATACCACCGTAACATGGTCAAGCATGGAAATAACTTTTTTGCATGTAAGTGAGTTAAGGAGTTCCGGAGGTTGATGATATGTAGCGACTATCTTGGGTCTTACCTTTCGAGGTAGTTTGCATAGCCATGGCAAATATTGGGCTGAGTGTTCGCCATCCATATAATGTATTATATCGATCCTTTTTTGCAAGCATCTGCGAAGCGCTTTTACCTCGGCGGTCAGGTCGCTAAGTTTATAATACTGCATTCCTTTTCTTTGAATAAAATGACGTAACCATTTCCGCACAGTCTTGTTTTTTATGGGAAAATCCTCGTCATTATCAGATGCGATATAAATATCTACCTGGTATTTGTCATGGTCGATATAATCCAAAAACTGATTTATACCGGAATACTTACCCCAGTGAGGACGTTGCGTACGAATAAGATGTATACTGATGGTCATGGTCTTGCAACTCTTAATAAGCCGTAAATGTGTCCCAGTGTTATAAAAGCAAAACATCTTTGTGTAAACCGGTCTGGATCAGTCGTAGGCAGGAGAAGGGTCATAACCTTTTCCCTGGATTCAAACAGGATTTTTGCCTGAGAGAAAGCGAAAAGCAATCGTTTCAGTGTCGAGGGTCTTTCCTGAAGTAATTGCATTACTGCATCAGATACCCCCTGCCAGTAATACCTGCGAATAAACCATAACTGGCTCAGTCTCGATTCAAATATGTGATGTCCGATAGAGATGTCCGGATGATAAAAACAGGAGTATCCCATTTTCACGATTTGTTTTTCGAGAAATACATCGCCGCTTGATAAAAGATTATTTCCCACACGGTCAAGGTTTGGGATAAATCCGCCGATGCATTGAAGGATGTCAACAGGAAAGGCAATATTGGCGCCAACAAGCCATTCAGCGGAGAGATTAGTCAAAACATGCGGAGTCTTCCAGTCTATAATTGCAAGACCGTGCAAAAGCCAATCTGACAACCATCCCGGCCTTGCAGATTCCCATATGGGCTCTACCTTTCCCCCAACGCATCCGGGTCTTGGCTTTACAGTTTCAAACACTTCTAAAATTTTGTCAAGCCAACCTGGACAGGCAATCGCATCGTCATCCAGATAGGCGACGTATCTTCCCCTTGCATTGCGCCAGCCAGCGTTCCGGGCAAATGAAAGACCTAAAGTTGATTCATAAATGTATCTTATATTACTCTTGCCGGTAAATTGTGCGACCACTTCTTTTGTGGAATCCGTTGAACGGTTATCAACTACTATGATTTCATACTTATCTTTGGACATGCGTTGATCTATCAGGCTTTGAATCGCCTTCGCTAAATAGGCATCCCGATTATGGGTGCATATTATAGCCGATATGAGTATATTCATGATGTGTGTCCTTTTTTGCATCAAACGGTTATCGGTAAATCAGGCCGATCATCCAATCGGGTGCATGCCGTCGTATCTTATTTTTTATCTTCTTCGCGACCCGCAAACCTTTTCCGAGAGGTGAGCGCAGTATCCTCTGGGCTATCCTGAGATGTTTCCGGATGGTAAAAATCTCCTCCCATTGTGCGTATTCCAGACTGGACTGGAAAAGAAGAATGATGTCTTTGGCATCCCTTGCAACAAGGTCTGGAAATCTTTCAAGAAGTTTCCTGCGCATCCTCCCGTGCATGCGGGATTTAGTATTATATAACAGTTGGTCGTTCCAGACCCATTGATTTCCCAGTATCTCCGGTACGGTTACGGCAGCCCATCCTGCTGCCATCACTGCATTAAAAATATCCCATGTATCGTATCCGTCGCTCATATCAGAGCGGAAATAGCCGGTTTCTTGCAGCACCTCGGTCCGTACAGCGCTAAACGGAGCGGCATCATTTGATACCCACTGATATGGAAAACTAGGGCATGGTCTGATCCAAATTTTATCATCGGTTCCGTAATGTTGAGTCCAGCATGAAACAAGACCGACTTCAGGACATTGCTGAAGGACCGATTCGCATGCAGCAATAAAATTGGGTTTTAGCCGATCCTCCGCCCTGAGAAAAACAAGACCGAGCGGATTTGCCTCAGAACCCAGGATGGTTTCTATGCCGGTGTTGTTGGCTGGTGCTAGATCGCCGTTCTTTTTTTGAATAACATGCCATCCATTATGCTGTGCCTTATTAAGAACTTTCAATGTTTGCTCTTCGGTGGATTTGTCGTCAATAATAACTACAGCCGCCGGCTCTTTTGTCTGCCGTTTAATACTCTGCAGACATTCGTTGAGAAATTGTCCGGTATTAAAACAAGTGACTACGATCGCGATTCCACTCCTTTCTTCGTTTTGTGATATCTGGCCCGTTGTTCCATCAGAAAGTGAACTTTTAGCCCGGGGTAAATTCACCGGCAATCGTAAAGAACGTTTTGCCCCCTGATTAACAATACGTCTGCGGAAATCTAAATGACTTTCCACAATTTTCTTATTATCGCAGATATGTTTAATGTCAGACGATGCGTTACGGCCCATTTCAGCAAGTATTGCCGGCGGGGTTTCGAGGGCGCGTTGAAGAGCCTCAGCAAGTCCCATGCTGCCTGAATTGCCAGCCAGCCAGCCCGTTTTACCATCGACGATCATCTCGGCCATTCCTCCCTCACGCGAAGCAATTACCGGTAGTCCTGAACCCATGGCTTCAATGCATGTGTTTGGAAAATTCTCCCATCGCGAAGGAACAACGGCTATTCTGGCGCCTGCCAGAAACTGTGGAAGGGAGGACCTGTTCTGCTGGCCGCGAAAGTGAAACCGCATCTTTAATTCATCAGGAATCCGTCGTTTCACAAACTCCTCGCCGCTCATTACATTGTTACCAAGAACGTTGGCGCCTACAAATTCAAAATATGCATCTGGATATTTGCTTGCCACCGTAACTGCTGCGTCAATCCATTCGATTATACCTTTGCGTCGTTCAAGCCTTCCCACGTAACAGACAGTGCCCTGTTCCCATACCTTTTTATTTCTTTCCAATAGTGGACTCTCACCCATCGGGTAAGGAATCACGTAAACAGCGCCTTCTTTCAACCCATAGCAAGACTCCACCTGACGGGCAAGATACCGGCTTGGACAGAGCAATGCATCGGCGGTAGCAATGCTGTAATCCTCGAGCCGTTTTGCCGTCAGCGTATCCGGCAAATAAATATCCCAATCATTGTGCTGTGCTATGAACTCGGTAGGAGAATGTAAGTGGACAATACAGGGCGGGTATTTCTTTGGACCAAACCCCAGAGCCCGCCGAAGCTGGAAATAATACAACGGCGCCTCATATTCCTGGGCTTCAATTATGTCGATTCCTTCCTGCTCGACGAGGCTTTCAGCAAGAAGGCTGGCTTCCCAGGAGAAACATTGAGGATGGAAACTCGATTCAAAAAGCCCTTTTTCTTCCAGAGATTTTATCTCCGGACTTAATTTTCGGTCCGGGAAAGATGTCCAATCTTCGAAAGGGATGCGATGTATGATCAGCCTCCCGTGAACTTTCTCTTCGACTTTTTTTTCCGCCCCCTCCCAGAGCTGGCCGATTACATGTACAGTTTCTCCGCTTTCTGCAAGCAGTCGGGAGATGTGAAGTACGTATGTTCCAATACCCCCGCCCGGCGCGGGCGGATATTCACGGCAGATTATTAAGTGTTTCATTTAAAGCCCCGATTTTTTATTCTGGTAATATGATGGTTAAAAAGCCTTCCTGCCCTTTTGAAGAGCTTCTTCCGAAAGGAAACAGTATGGTTCGTATTCTGCATCTGAACCGGCTGATGTGTATCGGAATAAACGAGTTTCTTTAATTGATTTTCGACCTGCATTACAATCTCAACTGCAAATTTAGAAACCGTCTCCCGATGCGTGCTAAGCAAAAGTTCACGCATAACCTGGTTCTGTGTATCGGTCATACTGCGGAAGAGCGAATCCTTCCGGACCCGGTACCTGGTAAGATGCATGGGTATCGTGATAATGGGCCAGCCTGATGCGAGCATTCGTATGCTCAATTCCCAATCTTCGTAATTATAACGCTGGCGAATATCGTATCCACCGAGATGCCTCAGGATTTTTGTGCGTGTTAAACAGGGAACAATCACACTGTTTTCCATAAACAGGAACGGAAACTCTGGTTGCGGGGCATTCCAAAAACCATCGGGAATATCGGCTCCAAAAATCAAAGCCCATGCGGCGACTCCTCCCAAACGTGGGTACTTATCGAGTATGCTGAGGGCAATCCGGTAAAAAGGAGGTTCAATCGCATCATCTCCGTCGAGGAAAGAAATAAATTCCCCGCTTGCCGCTTCAAGCCCGGCATTCCTGGCGGCCGCCAGGCCCCGGTTCCGCTGGCGGATAACCTTCAGGGGAAGGTTTTTTTTTAATGCGTCTGCTTCAAGTATATGAATGCTCGAGAGGGTTTCTTCTCCGTGCGAACCGTCATCAATAAGCAACACCTCGTCGGGTAGACGCTCAGATGCCCAGACGCTTTCTACAGCCTCCCTGACCATGGCCCCCATCTCATAACATGTTACAACAACGGAGAGTGTTCCTTTCTTTGTATCATGTTCCAATTCTGGGACGGGCGGGGGGTTGTCTTCCTGTGAAAGTGTCCGGAGTGATACACGACGATCGAAAAACATAAGGGCAATCCTTGACAGGTCTTGTGGTTTCGGAGGAGACTGCAGGAGACTCGCAAGTGCCCCGGCAGTTTCCTCAATAAGACGCCGGCGTCCTTCTCCCCGGTGCGCTTCAATAACCTGTATGTATAAATTCCGTCTGATCTCGTTGAGTTTTTTTATGCCAGCAGATGCGATTTTTTCCAAACAATCCGCCACTTTCTCCGGTACCGGCTCTCCCTGAATAAGAACTTCCAGCGGAAGGGCTTCCCCTAAAGTTAATCCCTCTGCAGCAGCAGGAGAAAGAAGCACCAGAGAACCCCTGGCAAGTTCCGTCCAGACATTGGGAAGGTGATCGAAGAAGCTTGGATAAAGACGTACAGGAAAAACTTGTTCAAGTTGTGGATATTCCTCCCTCCATTCCCATCGACGTTCCCTGATGAGTTCCCGCACGGCTCCACGTGATGACCAGTAATCCACAAACGTTCTTGGTTTCATGGGAGCAAAGATCATGGATGGCCCTGCACAGATCACTGGCCGATCAATATGCACCCCTTTGTTTGTGAGAAGATTAACGGCATCCAGGACAGTCAACGTTCCTGATGCAGCCTGTTGTGGCTCATAGAGGAAGAACTGCAGCGGTCTATGTGTATCGTAGGATTGCGCCGATGCGCGGGCGATCTTGTCAAGCAGTGAATCCTCAATACGGCGTGGTGTCCAAACAGGCGGAGGAGCGCCAGGCAGCCTTCCGGCAGAGGCAATTTCTTTACCCCTGGGGCCGAAGACCAGCGTCAGGTCAGCCAAGGCAAGTGAGACATCTTCCATCTGCCTCCTGACGACTGCATGACGGGTCCATATTCCCTCCTGGTTAGCCATCTGGCGATGAACAGATTTATCGGTGACCACAACTGCGCAAGGTACATCTGCTGTATTGGGTACCCCGGTTGCCCTTGCCATCTGGGAAACGTATCCGAGTCCACCCCACATGGGAAAGACGACAGCCTGGAATGGGTCGTTGCGGTAAAATGCCTGCATCTCCTTGTTCAGGCAATAAGAAGCAAAGAACAACAAGCCGCTGTCGTTAATAAGCCCGTAAGAGCGGGGACTTAGGCCCTTTTCATCAAATGGAAGCCAGTAATCCGGGTCTCTCGCGGGGATTGGGATCCGCCTTATCCTTGAGGATTGAAACATTCCGGAACGACTTCTGAAATCGGGCGGTGATGCCGGCTGTGTAGCAGGAACCGGTACACGCATCTCTTTTTGTTCATAGCGATACCACGCATCCCAGCAAAGAATGGTAATCCGGCAGTCAAGATGACTGGCAATTTCCTCGACCGGGAGGCCAAGTCCCTGCAGGGACATCCGTTCCTCTGGTTCATCTGAAAGATATTCGATAAAACCCTCATAAGCTTCCACAACGAGAATATGATACTGTTCATTTCTGTTCATTTCGACATCCTTATTTCCCCGCATATCCTTTTGTTCAGTTTTATTTTACAACTAACCAGACCGGATGAAGCGAGACCACGCCAGAAACCCCGGAATATCCTTCACTTTTATTTAACACGTGCAGGGGGTGCATTTGCCAGTGATAATCGTATACATAGTTCCAGTCTGTGGGGTAAATGCCAATGTTAATGTAATAAAGACCAGGAAGCAAAGGCAGCCCAGGGAAGTTGCAACTGAAACAGCCGTCTTTATTTAATGACCCAAAGGCTGTAGTAACTGATGGTATGCAGGATTCAAAACATTTCATATTTGTCTCAGTATAGATGCCCAGTGTCATGGCGATGTCTGACAGAGGTCTGGTAAGGGTATATTCAAGTTTAATTGTTAGCCCATCGCCGCTATATATGGTATTCGTGGCTCTGCTCTGTATATCATAGAGGCGGACAGTACAGATTGACGCTTCCTGTGTACCCATACGGCTGCCATGTTCGACCGTTGGGCCGGGTTGAGTTGCTCCACCTGCAAGTTGCGCTGCCCTCTTTTCCGTTCGCTGGCGCATCAGATCATTGTAGCATTGGATGGCTCTCTCAGGTTCTCCATGCATTACCAGCCGGCCTTCTTCCAGGACCAGCACTTCATCGCATAGATTACGGATTTGATCGGAATCATGCGATGCCAGGATCGTAGTTTTATCTGATGCTCGGAAAGCCGCCAGACGTTCTATACACTTCTTCTGAAAACGGGAATCGCCAACCGCCAGCACCTCGTCGATGATTAAAACGTCGGGGTCAAACTGGACGGCGGCGGCAAAGGCAAGCCGTAAATACATTCCATTGGAGTAAGTTCTAACAGGCTGATCGATGAATTCTTCCAGTTCAGCAAATGCAATGATTTCCGGTTGCATCGTCAGCACCTGGCGTCTTGTAAGACCGCTCAGGATGCCCCCGGTCATGAGATTTTCACGACCGGTCATATCTGGATGGAAACCGCTTCCTAGTTCGAGCAGACCGCTCACCTGACCTGTACAGCGAATACGCCCGGTAGTAGGCCTTCCCAGACCGCACAGCAGCCGCAGCAATGTGCTTTTGCCAGCGCCGTTATGGCCGACAATGCCCAGCACCCTGCCCTGATCCAGTGAAAAGGTGACGTCATGCAATGCCCAGATGACATTATCTCTGCTGTAACGGCCTGTAAGTCGTCTGATTATCGACTCTTTAAGGGTAACCGGACGATTGCGCTGGATCCTGTATTTTTTTGAGACAGATTCTACTGTCAGAACCGCAGGCATACATTCCCCCAGAAACCTGTAGTACGGAGGCAGATATATGAGTCAAATTTGTTTCTCATATAAAACTTATACCTGTTAAACACTAAAAAAGAAATATTTCTTCCTGTAAACATCTTCATGAAACGTTTACCATCATACTAAATGGTGTCAATAACGTCATGAAGGAAACGTCTGTAAAGAAAGTAACCAAAGCCACACATGGCGATACTTGCTGCGCCTGTAAACAGGAGCGAACTCCATTCAGGAAAAGTGCCGTAAAAGAAAATTGCCCGATAATTCTGGATCAGGACGGCAACGGGGTTCCATGTGTACAGGATGCGGAAGTCCTCGCTGACAGCCTCGGGCTGATAAAAAACCGGCGTCATATAAAACAGAAGCATAAGCAGTATGCTCATTATATGTTGCACATCCCGATAGAAGACGTTCAGGGTTGCGATGACCAGTTCCAGTCCAATCATAAATATACCCTGGATTACGATTAGCAGGGGGAGCATCAGAAGAGCCGGTGTTATCGTTCTGTCGTAGAAGTATAACATAGCAAAGAGTATCGGCATAACCACGAAAAAGTTAAGCATGTACGAGAGTGTGTTAACAATGATAAGGTTTGCAGGCGCAAAATTGGGTCTCCGGACAAGACCACGATTGTTAATCAAAAGGTTACCGGACGAGCCAAGACACGTGCTAAACCACGTCCACGGCAGCAGCGCACTAAAGACAAAGGCCGGGTATGCATCGATATTAAGAGGGACAACCCTCTGGAAGAGAAAAACCAGCACCAGCAATTGTGCCAGAGGAAGCATTAATGACCATAAAACACCCAGCATTGAACCCTTATAGCGAACAGTAAAGTCACAACGCACAAGGTGGCAGATCAGGTCATAGTAGTAACGCATATAACCCGATTGACCAGAGTTTTTGCCTGGAATTAAAATTTTTTTCTGTGATATTGGCAATGGCTTATTTGTAAGGATATATCCCTTACATCCTCCATATAAAATAAATTTGAAAAATCAAATAGCCAAAACGATCAGTATTGAATAAAACTATCTTCACTATCGCAATTTGGACTTTTTCCGGTCATAGCTATAATGTTGGTTTTTTAAATTTTTATGCTTCAAGCATCTCCACATTAGCCCGTGGAACAACTGCCGTGGAACCATCGGGAAATTCAATTTCAAGGATGCGTACTGTGGCCTCGGTTTCTATTTTTTGCGGAGAAAAGGGCAAGTTCCTAATCTTGCCGATCTTTCCAAAATAGGGCACGCGGATGACCCTTACAGTGTCTCCTATCTCCATGCCTCTATCAAGCGGTTTATCTATCTCTTCTCCGGATAGTACACCTGTCTCATAGGGTATAATAATTTCAGGCCTTACCACACCCGCCCGGATCTGGGTAGCGCCATTAATAGAGGTCTTTGCACCTGAACGGGATTTTAAAAGTTCGAAGGTTCTTTGTGCCATTGGTATCTGGCCAAAACCTTCGGTAATAATAAGTGTAATACCAATTTCTTCTGAACCCGTAATGGCTACACCAAGGTCGTATCCGAGCAGTTTCCTGAGATCTGCATCATCAAGCCCACCGACGATGATGCCTTTTACTCCAATCTTTCTTGCCTTGTCAATGGCATCGTGTTGGATAAACGCCCCTCCCACAATAATTTTATCCTTGTGAATGGACAGCACGCGGTCGGCAGTAAGCATATCATCGGAGTTATTAACTGCAACTACGAGTTCGCCCACTGTTTCACCACCTACCCCAAAAATACCCTGAATAAAGGTTGCAGTTGTCTCCATAACTACGCCCTCTTTTTCCATGACCTCTATGACAGTGCCGTCTATATAAGCGAATACTTGTATTGGCTTTGGAAGTTCCCGCAGGAGTACCTGTCCCGTTATCGTGGATATGGTTTCAATCGTGCCTGTGATGGGTGAGAGTAAAACAGATTTTAACATCCTGACCCATGGTTTTGTTTCAGCGATAATTTCGTCCTTCTGGACAGTGTCGCCTTCCTTCTTCAGCATGTATTCCCTGAGGTCCTTGGGCTGGATGCCTAACCGGTTCACGGCATTGATGGCGTGTACCTTGCCAGGCAAATGCGTCCTGGCCACAACATCCTCTGCCCTGAGAACGTCACCCTTTTTTACGACAACGTCACCCAATAGGGGCAGGACACGCTGACTCGTGACCTTTGTCCTTTCGGCTATGCGTAAACCAGGGGTATAAGCGTGGGTCATAGTGACAAGTAAGGATTAGAACTTAAATCAAATAATTTCATATATTTATACTATTTATCCAAGTTGCATTACTCTTCAATTTTATAATTAAAGTAAAAATCTTCTTGTTGGCTATATTCTCTGCATAATTTGTTCTAGCTTGTCTATAAATTCCTCTGATTTATCTGTTTTTATATAGAAAAATTTGAATTTTATTATTCCTTTTTCTGTTTGCTTTTCTTTTGAAATAGCCATAATTAGTCAGTGTTTACGATAAAAATTTGAATTTAAGCTCATAATGTTCCACGGAACTAAAGTAAAGTCTTACAACATCTTCGAAATAACGAAACAAAAATCTATCTTTTGCCATTACAAATGGTTCGCAATTCAACCGATTGAAAAATAGATTTTTCCTACTTTCTGCAGATACCAATGCAAATTTTGTATCAAAATCTAAAATTTGATACATTTTAAACATCGAGTTGGTAAAATTTGTAGTTGTTTCAACTTCGAAGATAAATTTAGGAAACGATAATTTTGTAATGGTTTGCATTTTCAACCCTTCCCTCGTTTTATAATTTCTGACATTGGTATTCGCTGCAAATCAGTGGTTTCTTATTCTGGATACGCATCAATGGCCTTTGCCCAACGTTGTAATTGTCCCACCCGTGATGCCTTATCCTTCGCTAATGTAATAGGTCTTCCACGGGTATCAATAACTATCCCCACAACTCCCCCAAAAACCTTCTTTCTCACAGGTTTGCCTTTTCCTTCGCCGGCATCAAAATTTTTTGCCGGGAGAACCTCAATTTCAGCCCACTGCCCTGTGTCAAGGGGCAAAACACAGATATCTCCGTACGGAAGAGAGCCTTCTGTCAGTTTATCGTCAGGCATTGTTATCCTGTATGAGATGCATTTTTCTCCGTGTTTCCCGGCACTCCCCTTAGCGAGGGAAACACACGTACCCAGATGAATCAGACAATCCTTCTCAAAAACCTCTGTTGCAGCCTGTTCATTCACGGTCGAAAGGACACCCAGATGCGGCATCATGAAAATACTATCAACGGCGAGCCTTGTGATGCCTTCAGGCTGGAATGCATCAATCATCATAAGCATTGCCTGCGACCTGCGTGGTGCGTGGGAGAGCACACCCCCGCTGCCTACCAACAGGTCTAACTTTAACATGTCTATGAGTGTTTCACCGGTGATTTCCTGTTTAAAGGCCTCAGAAATGTCGCGTTCCCTCTGTACCCCCTTGAGTCCCACTGCCAGGGACTTGTGCTGTTCAAAAGACAATCGCAGGGCCTCGCGCGATATGGCCTGCTCAACCTTTAATTCTTCCAATGTCTGGGGTATTGTCGTGGGGCGGATCATCTTGTTCTTAATCCTGTTTCGGAGGTCGGACTCGTCGATATCAAATGGCACCCACCTGAGAATATTTTCAAGCCCGGCTTCTGCCAGCACATTGGAAATACTATAACTCATTCCAAGGTTGGCGCTCACAGTGCGATTAAAGATTTCGCCGTATACAGAAAAGACGTCCGTGGTGGCACCGCCAATGTCTACACCCACCACATTAATATTGTCTTTTTTAGCAATGGTCTGCATAATGAGGCCTACGGCGCCCGGTGTAGGCATAATCGGCGCTCCCGTCCATGACATAAGTTTTTTGTAACCTGGTGCCTGTGCCATGACGTGCTCAAGGAAGAGTTTCTGGATTTCCTGCCGTGCCGGAAAGAGGTTTTCGCGTTCAAGCATTGGCCGGATATTTTCTGTAATGTGAAGCGAGGTTTTTTTGTCAAGAATTTCCTTGATTTTTTCCCGTGCGTCTTTATTGCCGGCATAGATAACAGGGAGTTGAAAGGTCATACCGAGCCGGGGTTTCGGGTTGGCCGCAGAGATATATTCGGCCAGTTCTACCACATGGGTGACCGTACCGCCGTCAGTACCGCCTGAGAGGAGGATCATGTCCGGTCTCAGATGCCGGATGCGGTCGATCTTTTCATGCGGGAGACGCTGGTCGTTGGATGCAATAACATCCATAACAATTGCGCCTGCACCGAGTGCGGCGCGCTGGGCGCTTTCTGCCGTCATGGCCTTTACGGCTCCGGCTACCATCATCTGCAGTCCTCCGCCAGCGCTGCTTGTAGAAACATAGATGTCTACTCCCACATTTCCCCTGGCAGGCGTTATAATCTTTTCACCGTCTAAAATCTTTCGGCCGGAAAGTTCTTCAACTTCTGCGAATGCATTTAAGACGCCGCGAGTTACGTCCTCAAAGGGAGCTTCCACTGTGGTAGGCGATTCACCGCGAAAGGTCTGACGGTAAGAACCGTCCTTTTTTTCAATCAGGATGGCCTTGGTGGTGGTACTCCCGCAGTCTGTGGCAATTATAACGTTCAAATCACTATCCTCTTTTTGTAAAAGCCCATCGCCCAAAGGGGCGAGAGTTTTAAAAACAATTGATAATTCTTTTGTTCCGCTGAAAAATGCGCTTTCTTCTGTCTATAATTTTGTCTCTTCCTTTGTGACACTTGTGTCTGTGTGGTAAATATTTGCTTTTTCTAATTCCTCAATAATCTTTTTTATCCCTTCTCTCTTCTCAAGTATACCCTGAAATAGGTCATATTCTGCCGGTGTGAAGAAAAAGGTTAAAAAGGGCCTGAAGAATACCATCATCTGACTTCCAATATAATTGAGTGGTTGCGCACATTCAAGAAACATGATGGCTGGAACTGTGAGCCTTCTTTTTTTGATTAACGTTATTAGTTTCAGGATGAGGGCATGTTCCTGTTCGTTCAATGTTGCGTTTTCATGCGGCGTTCCTGTACTAAAGGCGTGCCTGAACTCTCGCCGGATAGATTGTCCATTTACCTTTGGAAAATATGAAAATATTTTTGACAATAAATTTTGTAAATACATGGCGCCCAAGAATCTTATCAAAGTAGTAGCGTTTTTGTCAAAAGTAAAATGGCTTCCCCCTGGTTATAGAATTTTTAGTACTGTAGGGGCATTCATTTGAAAAAACTTGACAAATCAGACATATGAATCTTATAATTCTAACATGCCTGAAATTGAAGAATTAGAACATAGAATTACAAGGCTTGAGGCCCTTTATGAAGACGTTCTCAAAGAAAGAATCACCCAGATTGCCTCAAGATTAGACCAAATATATGAAAAAATAGAACACGATAAAACAGAGATACTGACGAAAACTGAAAAAGATAGGTCAGAGATACTTGCGAAAATTGAAAAAGATAAGTCAGAGATACTTACCAAAGCAGAAAAAGACAAAACAGAGATCCTTATAAAAACTGAAAGGGACAAGCGAGAGATTATCTACTGGATGGTGGGATTAAATCTTGGCTTTTTAACCCTTACTATTACGGCTCTCTGGGCAATTCTGTCGTTTGCTTTAAAACGGTAAATGTTTTCCACACAATGTTCTGAGATATCTTGAAAGGAGAAATAATTCATGCCATACAGGGCATGGTTTCAGTGCATATCAGGATGCGACGAAAGGTACGAACTGAATGAAATTATCTACCAGTGCAAGAAATGTGGAGATTTGCTGGAGGTCAGGCACGATATGGACAAACTTCGCAGGCACTCTCCGGAACACTGGAAAAAGTTATTTGACGAGCGCTATCGGCGTACCAAGTGGCCTTACGGGAGTTCTGTTTGGGGCAAGAAGGAGTGGGTTTGTCCCAATGTCGACAATGAGAACGTGGTTTCGTTATACGAAGGCGGTAGCAACCTCTTCTGGGCTGAACGGTTTGGAAAGGAAATAGGTCTTGAAGACCTGTGGATTAAACAGTGTGGCAATGCCCATACAGGTTCTTTTAAAGATCTCGGGATGACCGTGCTGGTTTCCATGGTCAAGCAGATGATTGCTGAGGGAAAGAATATCCCTGCAGTTGCCTGCGCTTCCACTGGAGATACATCAGCTGCTTTAGCATCGTACTGTGCTGCTGCAGGTATTCTTGCCATTGTGTTTCTTCCCAAAAATAAGGTATCTCATGCTCAACTTATCCAGCCAATTGCCAATGGTGCGCTTACGTTATCGCTGGATACCGATTTCGACGGGTGTATGAAACTAGTACGAGAGATATGCAGCAAAAATAATATCTACCTGGCCAACTCCATGAATTCCCTCCGCATAGAGGGGCAAAAAACGGTAAGCATTGAAATAGTACAGCAGTTTGATTGGGAAGTGCCTGATGTTGTGATTGTTCCCGGCGGAAATCTTGGTAACACTGCTGCACTGGGGAAGGGTTTTCTCATAATGAAGGAATTGGGTCTGATTAACAAACAGCCCCGTATTGTATGCGCACAGGCCGCTAAGGCCAACCCTCTTTATCTCAGTTATTTAAGTGGCTTTAAAGAATTTAAGCCGGTGAAGGCTCAAAAGACCCTTGCCAATGCTATCCAGATAGGTGACCCGGTGAGTTACAAAAAGGCGATCAGTGTCTTAAAAACATATAATGGTGTTGTAGAGCAGGCAACAGAGGATGAACTGGCCAATGCTTCTGCACAAGCAGACAGAACTGGCCTGTTTAGTTGCCCCCACACAGGAGTAGCCCTGGCAGTGTTGATAAAATTGCTGCAAAAAAAAGTAATACGGCATGACGAAAAGGTGGTTGTCATCTCCACTGCACACGGCTTGAAATTTCCAGAGTTTAAGATAAACTATCACGAAAACAAACTGGAAGAAGTAACACCACGATTTGCCAACCTTCCGGTAGAAGTTCCACCCAGGTATGATGCTGTAAGGACCGCTATCTGCAGAAAACTTGAACAAATATCTCTTTAGTATTCCATACCTGCCATAAGAAGCGGTGCTATATTTTCCATGCCTCTTTGCTCAAAACAGACTGTGTAACTATTTTATTTCCACTGAAAAATGCATAAGATTAAATTCCTTGACAAAAAATAGGCTATATTTATAATAATTTTTTCAAGGTGAAGGTATCCTGACATTAAGGATTTTCAAAGCTACGGTTGTAACGCGAACCTCTGTTCGCTTGCATCTTATGCGAACTGAAGTTCGCGCTACATCGGAAAAGCAGCCGAAGTCCTGATTTATATAAATATACAGGGTTCCTCCCCTGAAAGTTTCTCGTGCAGGTATTTTGAGGAGAAATAGTATTATGAATTATTTTAAGACAACGGTATTATTAATTGCCCTGACGCTATTGCTTGTTTGGGTGGGTAGTATGTTCGGAGGTCGTCAGGGTGCGGTTTTCGCCTTTGCCATTGCTATGGGTATGAACTTTTTTAGTTACTGGTTTAGCGACAAGATCGTTTTGAAGATGTATGGTGCCAGGGAGGTTTCAGAACAGGAGTCGCCAGTCTATTATGGGATCGTTAGGGACTTAACCATGCAGGCAGGATTACCCATGCCCAGGATATATATCATTCCCACGAATGCCATGAATGCCTTTGCCACTGGGAGAAATCCCAATCATGCCGCTGTGGCCGTTACCGAAGGGATGCTTAACTCTCTGAAACGTGAAGAACTCAGGGGAGTCTTAGGGCACGAACTGTCCCATATCAGGAACCGGGATATACTTATATCTACCATTGTTGCAACCATTGCCGGCGCTATTATGATGCTGGCCAATATGGCCCGATGGGCAGCCATCTTTGGGGGATATGGTGGGAGGGATGAAGAAGAAAATAGGGGTGGAGGCCTTGCGATGTTACTGGTAGCTATCCTGGCCCCCATTGCCGCACTCATAATCCAGATGGCGATTTCCCGTTCACGTGAGTACGCTGCCGATAAAGGGGGTGCATTATTGACAGGAAATCCATTAGGGTTGGCCAGCGCCCTTGAGAAATTGCAACAGGCATCAATGGTCAGGCCTATTGACGCGAGTTCGGCTACGGCCCATCTGTTTATTGTGAACCCCTTAAGCGGTCGTTCATTTGCTGCGATCTTTAGTACTCATCCACCAATCGAAGAGCGGATCAAGAGACTCAGAGCGATGGCCTGAAAGAGGCTATTCAACGGGACATTCACCGTGGCACGTTTTCTGCCACGGCTTATAAAGCACCAGCCTTTCAGAGACCGGTTTAAATATAATGCTGAAGGTTCCCGGTGTCTTTGTATTTTAATAACCTGGACTATTACCAAAAACAACGTGTGCTTTTACAAAGATAGCAATTTACTTGGAGGAACATGAATGGTGCACTATACTTGCGATATGTGCGGAAAACCATTGCTGGCCGATGAAGACATTCGGTATGTGGTAAAAATTGAGGTGTATACCGCATGCGATGCGATAGATATGGATGACGATGAAGATATGGATGAAGAGATCTGGGAAATGGATGAAGAAAACGAGAGGCAGGATGGCACATCGAACCCTGATGAGTCATTAGAGAACGGAGAATATAAAACCTTTCGTTTTGATTTGTGCGCCAAGTGTCATAAGAAATATTTACAGGATCCTTTGTTTTTAAAATCGTGGAATAGAACAAGATTTTCAGAAAATTAAAAATTTTACCAATCCTTTCGAATAATAATCGTCCTCAGTTGCTTGCGTTCTGAAAAAAAGACGAAGTACACTGCAATGTTAAAAACAATCTATGGGAATGACAATAACAGAGAAGATCATCGCTGCGCACTCGGGTCTCAAGGAAGTACATCCCGGGCAATTTGTTTACGCAAATGTGGATATCTGCCTGGGCAATGATATTACAGCCCCGATCGCAATTGAAGAATTTGAAAAGACCGGGATCAAAAAGGTCTTTGATCCGGAAAAGATTGTTTTGGTTCCTGATCACTTTACACCCAATAAGGACATCAAGTCTGCGCAACAGTCAAAATCCCTGAGAATCTTCGCCGAAAAACATCATTTAAAACATTACTTTGAGATTGGCCGGATGGGGATAGAACACGCCCTGCTTCCCGAAAAAGGGATTGTGGCGCCAGGCGATCTTGTAATAGGCGCCGATTCTCATACGTGTACCTATGGCGCACTCGGGGCATTTTCAACAGGTGTTGGGAGCACCGACCTCGCAGCATGTTTTGCTACGGGAAAGGTGTGGCTCAAGGTGCCAGAATCGATTAAATTTGTTTTTCACGGCAGGGTGAAAAACTGGACTTCCGGAAAGGATTTAATCCTTTTTACGATTGGGAAGATCGGTGTGGATGGCGCCCTCTATAAAGCGATGGAGTTTGCCGGCAACGCCATATCAGATTTGCCGATGGACGATCGTTTTGCCATGTGTAACATGGCAATTGAGGCCGGGGCCAAAAGCGGCATAATTGCGCCTGATAAAAACACCGAAGATTATATAAAGGGCAGGGTAACGAAAAAATATGTGATGTACCAAAGTGATCCGGGGTGTAATTATACAAAAACATATGAATTCAACGCCGAAGAGATTTCTCCCCAAATAGCGCTCCCCAGTTTGCCGGAAAATACAAAACCCGTAGAAGAGGTTTCGGGGATTAAGATTGATCAGGTAGTTATCGGCTCTTGTACCAATGGAAGAATTTCGGATCTCAGGATAGCAGCCAAAATCCTCAAAGGAAAAAAGGCGCATCCTTCCATTCGACTCATCATTATTCCAGCTACTCAGGATATTTATAAACAGGCATTACTAGAGGGCTTAATTGAGACGTTTATTGACGCTGAGGCGGTAGTTTCTACCCCAACATGCGGTCCATGCCTCGGAGGGCATATGGGAATTTTAGCAGAGGGCGAACGGGCGCTATCTACGACCAACCGTAACTTTGTTGGCCGTATGGGACATCCCAAAAGCGAGATATATCTTTGCAGTCCGGCCGTTGCAGCTGCATCTGCAATCACGGGAATGATTACCCCGCCTGATGAGGTGATAAAAAGTCGATAAAGACTCTGTAATTTTTCAAAAAGAGTTTAGAGATGAATGGCAAAGTATTGATTCGTTTGAGCGTTGGCATGTTCAGGTTAGATAATAAACTATATAAAGAGTGAGTAAAACTATGTCGCAGAAAAAATATATTGGACTTGACATCGGTTCTGTAAGCGTAAAGGCAGTATTAATCAATGAACGCAGGGAAATCCTGGAAAACCACTACGTCCGTTCCCACGGTCAACCGGTAGAAACATTCCTGCTGGTCCTGAGAGATATATTCAATCGTACGCATATTGACGATATTGACGGTATAGCCATTACCGGGACCGGTGGAAAGCTTATATCAGAACTAATGAACATCGCCTTTATAAATGAAGTGGTTGCCCATAGCCAGGCAACGACAACCTTGTATCCGGAAGTGCGTACCATAATTGAAATCGGCGGCGAGGATTCAAAACTCATGCTTATCGAGAAGGATCCATCTACACAGCAAACCAAGGTTTCTGACTTTTCGATGAACACCATGTGTGCCGCCGGTACGGGTTCGTTTCTGGATCAACAGGCCACAAGACTCGGCATCGCTATAGAGAAGGAATTTGGAGAGCTTGCGTTGAAATCCAAAAACCCGCCGCGTATTGCCGGTCGTTGCAGCGTTTTTGCCAAGACGGATATGATCCATCTGCAGCAGGAAGGTACTCCGGTGCATGACATTGTAGCCGGCCTCTGTTATGCCATGGCCAGAAACTTTAAGAGTAACATTGGAAAGGGAAAGGAATTTTTTAAACCCATTGTCTTCCAGGGCGGTGTGGCGGCAAACGTTGGTATGATCAAGGCATTTGAAGATATTTTGGAACTCAAACCTGGCGAGCTGATAATACCAAATTATTTTAATGTAATGGGGGCAATTGGTACGGTGTTTACCATGATGACCAAAGGCATCCATTCGCCCTTCCGCGGATTAAAGGAAGTTGAAGAATACCTGAGAAGCCGCAGCGCAAAGGCATCGAACCTCGAACCCCTCCAATCAGATAATTACAAAATTGTTGATCATATCCACCCAATCGTTGACGGCGAAAAGATCGAGGCATATGTCGGGGTTGATGTGGGTTCGATCAGCACAAATATCGTTGTTATCGACAAGTATAAAAATGTCCTGGCAAGGCGCTATCTCATGACGGCAGGAAGGCCACTGGAGGCCGTGAAGCAAGGTCTTTATGAGGTGGGCCTGGAGGTCGGAGATAAAGTAATTGTCTGCGGCGCTGGGACTACCGGTTCAGGGCGTTACCTGACGGGTGACTTTATCGGCGCCGATATCGCAAAGAATGAAATCACCGCCCATGCCACTGCGGCAGCAAACGTGGATAAAAATGTGGATACTATCTTTGAAATCGGCGGGCAGGATTCCAAGTATATACGCTTGGAAAACGGGGCCATTGTGGATTTTGCCATGAATAAAGTCTGCGCCGCCGGTACGGGTTCATTCCTGGAAGAACAGGCCGAAAAACTCAGTGTAAGTATTAAAGGGGAATTTAGCAAGCGGGCTCTTTCATCCTGCTGTCCCTCTCATCTTGGTGAACGATGCACCGTTTTTATGGAATCAGACCTGAACCATCATCAGCAGCGCGGAACGTCCAAGGAGGACCTGCTCGCAGGTCTGAGTTATTCTGTGGTGTTGAACTTTATCAACAGGGTCGTAGAGGATAGAAAGATCGGAAATACCATTTTCTTCCAGGGTGGAGTTGCAGCCAACCGCGGCGTAAAGGCGGCGTTTGAAAAAGTAACAGGGAAAAAGATCGTTGTTCCCCCGCATCATGATATTATGGGGGCCATCGGGTCTGCCATTATTGCTATGGAAGAAAGAACCTGGGAAAAATCCAGGTTTAAGGGGTTTGATCTCCGGCACAAGCGGTATGAACTGTCTTCCTTTGTTTGCAAGGATTGTTCAAATATTTGCGAGATCAGGAAGGTTACTATCGATGGTGAAAATCCGCTTCATTATGGAAGCCGATGCGGTAAATTTGACGATGAAAGGTCTCTGAAAAAGGGAATGCACTTGCCAAGACTTTTCCGTGAGAGGAAGGATGCGCTCTTCAATACTTATAAGAAAAACAAGCCGGACCAGCCCATAGGAAAAAAGATCGGGATACCACAAGTGTCTACCTTTCACGACCTTTACCCGATGTGGAAGGCGTTCTTCATCGAGCTGGGTTTTGATGTTGTAATCTCCCGTGATACCAATAAAGATATTATCTATAACGGCGTGGAAGTAATTACTGCAGAGACCTGTTTCCCCATCAAAGTTGCGCACGGTCACGTAATCGACATGTTAAACAGGGATATCGATTATCTGTTCCTGCCTAGCGTTGTCAATTTGACGCATAGCAGTCCAAGGCTCACCCATTCATATGCATGTCCTTACGTGCAGTGCATACCGTATCTCGTCCGTTCGGCCATTGACTTTAAGGAAAGGAAGTTTGAAGTCCTATCTCCGGTTATCCATTTCGAATACGGAGAAGAGTATGTGGATAAGACCCTGCGTCAGATCGCAAAAGGCATTGGAAGAACCGGAGAGGTTGTCGAAACAGCAATAAAGTCTGCACGAGAGGCCCTGCAGACTTTTTATAAGACCCTTGAAGCGCGGGGAAGGGAGATTCTGGGAAAATTAGGAGAAAACGAAAAGGCATTTGTGCTGATCAGCCGCTCCTATAATGGGTGTGATACGGGTATGAATCTTGGCCTTCCTGAAAAATTACGCGACTTAGGGATCCTGACCATTCCGCTGGATTTCCTGAAACTGGATATCGAAGAAATTGCCCATGATTATCCAAATATGTATTGGAAGACCGGACAAAAATTTCTTGCAGCGGCCAGGATAATTGCCAGGGATAAAAGGCTCTATCCTTTATATATTACCAATTTTGGTTGCGGGCCTGACTCATTTATCACCAAGTTCTTCATTAAAGAACTGGCGGGAAAACCCTGTTTGACCATCGAGATTGATGAACACAGTTCCGACGTTGGGGCAATAACCAGGTGCGAGGCATTTATCGATAGTCTTAAAAATGTTAAACCTTCCACTGATCGAAAAAAGTTAAGAGACGATGTCCCGGTTCGGAACCTGACAGAGAAAAAGAAACGCACGATCTATATTCCCTATATGTGTGACCACGGCAGGATGATTGCGGCCTCCATGAGGGCCAATGGTGTGCTGGCAGAGGCATTGCCTATGGCAAATAAACAGTCGATTGATATTGGACGAAAGTTTACGTCGGGAAAGGAATGCTATCCCGCAATTCTTACAACAGGGGATATCGTGAAAAAGGCTTTGAGCCCTGATTTTGATCCAGAGGCCAGCGCATTTTTTATGGCCACGGCATCGGGCCCATGTCGGTTTGGTCAATACAACAAGTTTCACCGCATGGTATTGGATGAACTCGGATTTTCCCATGTGCCTATATACACCATGGACCAGGGAGAAAACTATGACGAGGATACCAGGAGCCTGGGTGCCCACTTCCGCAAGCTTGCGTGGAACGGCATTATGTACATCGACCTTTTGCAAAAATTACAGAGGGAAACGAGACCTTACGAATTACAGAAAGGTGAAACGGATGCCATTTACGAAGGCTTTGTGAAAAAGGCAGAAGCGGCACTCGAAAAACATCAGGACCTGGTTGAACTTGCCAGCGCGGCAAGTTTTGCCTTTGCAAATATAAAAGTGGACCGAAGCAAACCCAGGCCATTAATTGGCGTTATTGGAGAGACCTATGTCCGGTGCAATGAGTTTGCAAACAACTTTCTTACAAGAAATATCGAACGACTGGGTGGGGAGGTATTTATCCCGCCGTTTGCTGAATGGATTAATTATATTGCACACTGCCGCAGGGAATCGTGTCTCTTTGAAAAGGATTATAAGGGATTTTTTGGAGAATTTATATCTGACATTGTCCAGAGATACGATGCCTACAGGCTTACAAAGGTGTTTAAAGGGAGGATCAGACATTTTCTGAAGGATGCGCCAATTAAAGAGCTTATCAGGAAGGGGAAACCGTATATTGACGATTCTTACAAAGGCGATCCGGTGCTCAGCATGGGTAAGGCAATTGAATACGTTGAGGAGGGATTCGATGGTATCGTTAACGTAATTCCATTCCACTGCATGCCTGGCACGGTGGTAAACGGTGTGCTGGAAAGGTTTCAGAAGGATTTTTACGGCATACCCTGTCTGAAGTTATCCTTCGATGGTCAGGAACAGACGAATGAGGAAACACGATTAGAGGCTTTTATGCATCAGGCATATCAAAGGATGGAAGGGAGAGTAAATTCTAAAAAACACAGCACAGTGAACCGCAGGCAAAAAGATGCAGTAAGCAGTAGACAGTTGGCAGTAGGCAAGGGGTAGTAATTTATATCCTATGAATCTAACGTAAGGGCATATTGTGCCTGTTCTTACAAACCAAAGAGGCTATAATGAAAGGTAAATGCTGGAAATTTGGAAATAATATTAATACGGATGAAATTATCCCGGCGCGGTATCTGAACACGACGGATACAAAAGAGCTTGCATCACACTGTATGGAAGATGCTGATCCGGATTTTATGAAAAAGGCAAAGCCAGGCGATGTTATTGTAGCGGGAGATAATTTTGGATGCGGTTCTTCCCGAGAACATGCGCCAATTGCCATCAAGGCAGCGGGGATTTCCTGTGTTATTGCAAAGTCCTTTGCCCGTATCTTCTTTAGAAACGCCATCAATATCGGGTTGCCTATTTTTGAGTGTCCGGAGGCAGCAGAGCAGATTCAGGAAGGCAATGAAGTAGAAATCAATCTTGCGGCTGGCGAAATCATTGATCATACTTTAAAAAAGAGATTTAAATTTGAGCCTTTTCCACAGGAGATGCAGGAAATTATCCAGGCCGGGGGACTAATGAACTTTGTGAAAAAGAAGATGAGCGCCTGATAAATCCCAAATCACAAATACCAGATTCCAAATAAAATCCAATGAATGAAATTTCAATAACAAAACCAGGTTGGAATTTTGGGAATTAGAATTTGGAGTTTATTTGTGATTTGGAGTTTGTTATTTGGGATTTTTCTATAACTGAAAATTTCCTTTATTCCGGTCATTAACAACAGCCATGCAAACATTGGAAATTAAAAAAGATATCCATTGGGTCGGAGTATTAAATGCCACCCTCAGGGTATTCGATGTAGTGTTTCAAACCCGGTTCGGGACCACTTATAATTCCTATCTTATTCAGGCAGAAAAACCTACACTCATTGACTGCGTTCACGAAAAGTTCACCCAGGAATACCTTGAAAAACTCCGATCATTAATCAATCTCAGGGACGTTTGTTATATCGTGGTAAATCACACAGAAATGGATCATTCGGGCGCGTTACCTGCCCTGCTGAAAGAGGCCCCGAATGCCCAGATACTATCCACAAAGACAGCAGCCCTCTTTCTGAAAAATATCCTTCACGCAGATGTAAAAGGAAAAGCCGTGGAAGACGGCGAGTGTATTAGCCTGGGTAATAAACAACTAAAGTTTATTCATGCGCCTTTCTGGCATTGGCCGGATACCATGTTTACGTATCTGGAAGAAGACCGCATATTGTTTCCCTGCGATGGTTTTGCAACCCATTTTTGCGATGAACGGCTTTTTGACGATCGGGTCGATCCCTTTTTTGAAGATTTTCAGTATTATTATGAGCACATAATGGGTCCTTACAGAAAGAAGATCCTTGAGGCAATAGAAAAGATTAAAGGTCTGGATATCCGGTTAATTGCCCCAAGCCACGGTCCCATCCTCCGGACTGATCCGTGGAAATACATTAATGCCTATAAAGATTGGAGCATACCCAGAAAGGACTCCAGTAAAAAACTGATATTGATCTTTTATGCGTCCATGTACGGAAACACGAAAAAGATGGCGGAGGCGGTGGCCAAGGGGGCATCTACGATGAATACCGAGGTCAAACTGATAGACGCTACAAACGTATTGCCTGAATTTATGCGGTGTGAGATCGAGTCTGCCGATGGTATCTTGATGGGTTCATCGACGATAAATAGTGATGCATTAAAGCCTTTGTGGGATATTATGAATATCATGTTTAGTGTTAACGTAAAACTCAAGAAGTGTGCAACGTTCGGTACTTATGGATGGAGTGGAGAAGCCACACGACTCATGGAAGACCGTCTGAAAGGCCTTAAACTTAATATTGTTCAACCACCGATTAAGGTTCTTTTAACCCCTACCGAGGAAGACTTGAAAAAATGTTCTATCTTTGGATATGACTTTGCCCAATCCCTGATAACGAGTTCGATGACGTAAAATTTCTCTCTTTCGTATTTAGTTTGAACTAACAAGGAGTTGAAAGCCACAAGCCCATCATACACCGGTAAATATCAAAAATTAAATATAAAAATTAAAAATGCATATCAAAACGCAAAAACTATGGTAAACGAAATAAATAAGTTGACATTCTGTTCCTCTGTGTCATTCCCACGCAAGTGGAAATCCAGGAAAGTAGCGAAAAACTGGATTCCTGCTTTCGCAGGAATGACAACTTACCTTTTTCATTTACTATGTTCTTCCCTTTCAACACTATTTCAAAGGCGTACCGATTCTTGTATCCTAAAACTCATCTTTAAGTTTTGATCTGTCATTTTGCATTTTAATTTTTTATTTTTACCTTTATCATTAATAAAGTCGACCTATTTTTTTACGAATGAACCATACTTTTACTGTCACGAATCTCTTGCCAGCATGTAAAGAAATTGCTGGGCATATCCCGCATACCTGCCAAAATATTTTAGACCAAACGCCTGCAGTTGCCGATTCGATACCTCCCGATTTTTAAAATACAGTTTCTGAAGGATCTTCTTCATCCACGTATCGATGGGGAACGCCTCAGTAAAACCCAGAGAAAACAAAAGAATACAGTCGGCAATCTTATCCCCAACCCCGGGAATCTGCTTCAGGGCCTTTTTTGCTTCAAAATAGGAAAGTTTTTTTAATGACAGTAAAAAGGCTTCACTAACGGAATCATTGGCAGCTTTAATGTATTTTGCCCGGAAACCAGTCTTTGCAAGGAGAATACGCTCAAGATCACTTATCGCGCCAGGATTAGGAAACGAATACCATTCGACTCCCGCTATTTCGACCCTTTTCCCGAAGAATTGTGACAATATTTCCAGATTTAATTTTATCTTGGGGATATTTGCCGCCGACGAACAGAGAAACGATATCAGGCATTCCCAGGGATCCTGCCGTACAATGCGCAGGCCGTGATATCTCCCGATTGCCATGTCAATGTGTGCATCTTTATTTATCTGCTTCAAAATAGCGGCGTAGGGTTCGTCAAGGGCAAAATAATGAATAAGGAATTTCTGGTCTGTACCCTGGAATTCCAGATGATTGGCAGACTGACGGACACGAAAGACTCGGTCTCTTGCGGCAATATAATACCAGCCGTCCATCCTGGATACACGAAACAGTTGTCCACACAGGAGTGTGGATTCGAGGTCGAAATCTTTTACAAGAATTTTTGGCAAGACATCTCCTTTCCCATAAAAATGGCATCTACGCTGCAAAGTTATCTAAATAGTAACAATTTAGTTTTTTAAAAACATTGATAGTTGTAAATCTCTCAATGGTAATTATGTAGAGGCAATTCATGAATTGCCTCTACAGGACATGGTAAGCGCATTGTTACTGAAATTTTTCAAAAACTAAATTGTTACCCTAAACAAAATTCCTGCGCAATTTAATTATAAAGACTAAAATGAAATAGCAAAAAGCAAAATTGACAGGTGTCTTAAATTTATTCCTGCCAAACGGGCGCTTCGTTTGGAGCAATATTCTTTTTTTATGTATAGTCTGATATGTATAATTGCCAATTTAAAGATGTTCTTTTTGTCCAAAATAAATCCACATAGATTCAGGACACTATACAGTTCTGCTTAAGCATAAATATTGTAATTGTAAGTTCTTACGTTGGTAAATAGCAGAAAGTGTATCGTCTTTTTAGAAAAAATTATTTAGATTATTTGTAATTATTCCGATTATAATGTAAACAAAATATGTATGTATAGATACCAGACATTTCTTTTGTTTACAAAGAAACCAATCGTTCAGTTAAAATTTTTAATCAGAGGTGGCAAGTATTCTTATGGGCAGAAAAAAAACTTTCATTGATACGACCGTTTTGGACAAGTTACAACCAAAAATATCTGAAGAAGTGAAGAAAAAACTGGGGTGGTTTGAGTATTATGAAAAGTGCGGAAAAAATGCGAGACTTACCTGCCGGCATTTTGGTATCTCACCGGATACCTTCTATCGGTGGAAAAAGCGTTACGACCCGAATAATCTTTTATCGCTTGTGGATGATAAAAAGACCCGCAGGCCAAAAAATGTCAGGCAACCTACAACCCCTGCATGGGTAGTAACCAGGATAAAGGAATTAAAAGAAACATATCCGGCGTGGAGCGGGGGCAAACTCTCCGTTCAACTTAAAAATGAAGGGGTATTGATCACTGCCTCAACTGTCAGGAGGGTTATTACGAGGTTGAAAAAAGCTGGTATTTTGCGTGAGCCTGTTGAGAAAACAAACAATAATGGGAAAGAAATAATTAATCGTTATGGCCGCACATTGCCAACTGGCTATCACGAGTATATCTCTCTCCTGCAACTATGGAAAAAATAACCATCAAGAGATTTTGTATTACTTTATTTTTTTGAAAATATTGAAAGTCGTAACCGTCTTAGCGGTAATTATGTAGAGGCAATTCATGAATTGCCTCTACAATGCATGGTAAGCGCGTGATTACTGAAATTTTTCAAAAAACCAAATTGTTACTAACTTTTTAACGGGATAAAGCCATGTCAAAGTCTGAATTAAATACTGCACTATCGGAACTAAATAAACGTGTAGAAGAACTACAGGAAGTTTTTAACGTGTATAAGAAATTAATCGCCAGTATATCTCAGGATATGCACAATGCCCTAAGCATACTGCTGGACAAAATTCAGTCCCTGGTGGAAATGGCATATACGAAAAATTCTAATCCGGAACCATTGGAAAAGATAGCAACTGCTATTTTAGAGGAAATAAACAGACTGATTGTGTTAAAAACAAAATTGTACTCCCTTTCCGGTATGGAAATGAAAGATGCCCCAAAAGATTTAGATACAGACTTCAACGCGCACGGGAAAAAAGAGGTGAAATAAGGCATATTCCCTGGCGCATCAAAGCCCAACCAAAAAGAACTTAACAATTTAGCTTTTGAAAACCTCAATAGTTAAAAACGCCTTTATAGCTGCATGTAAGTGGCAATTCATGAATTGCCCTACAGCGCATATAACCCCGTTACTATTGGAATTTTTCAAAAAAACAAACTGTTGTTTCACGAAGAAAAACTTACGAAGAAAGGAGAAGACTGATGAAATTAACCGTAGGGAAGAAGATTGGCGGTAGTTTTGTAATATTGATTCTTGTATCGGCAATTTCCGGCGGGTTAATCTTGTACTGGCTAACAAACCTGACGAAAACTAACCAAACGGTATTGACTGTGCGAACGCCATCCATGATGGAGGCTGAACGGCTAATGCGTAATTATGGGTTGGCCATTGGAGGGACGAGGGGTTTTATTGCCTCCGGAGATGAAAAGTACCTTCAGGACTTTGAGAAGGCAAAGTCTGGAATTCAGGAAAGCTACAAAAGATTGGAAGAATTATCGAAACAATGGGTTTTACAGGAGAATAAGGATTTATTGAAAGAAATAGGGGTATGCCTCAGCAAATTCTACGCATCGGCCAATCAGGTATTTGAAAAGAGGCGCAGTCCGGAAAATGATGTAGCGGCGCACTATTTCACTACGAATATGGTCCCGCTTTTTACGTCTATAAACGAGAAGATAGATAAGGTTATGGAAGAACTCAGTAAGAGCCCCGGCACGAATGTGGTGCGGGATGCGATCTATGCCTCGGCGCAGTATCGTGCAGGTACGGCGCGATTAGGTATGGCCATTCGCGGCTTCATGGAAAATGCAGATGGGAAATATGTCAAAGATTACGAGGCTGCCCAGATTATGCGCGCAGAAGGTTTAAAACGCTTACAGTCCTTATCCAAAGACATGCCCGCGGGCCTTCAGGAAATCGTAAAAGGTATTAACAAGGATGAAGAGATCTTCATTACCCATCCGGAAAAGATCTTTGCGATCAGGCGTGGGGATGACTATCGCTTGGACCTGAAACACCTGAGGGAAGAATTAGCGCCGCTGGTTGCCGTCGTTCAGAGGCACGTAGACCAAATCGGGATGAACATGTCTAAACTACTGGATGGGGAGACGCAGACGACCTTGAGGCTGCAAAAGTCAATGTGGCTTATTGCCTTAATTGCAGTGGGCGCCAGTGTTGCTGCGGGCGCGCTCCTTGCTGTATTTAACATCAAATTGGCCACAAAAATCACCAGTCTCTTTAAGAAGCTGCTCTCAGAACTTACCGACGGTGCTGCACAGGTGGCATCGGCATCGGAGCAGATTTCGGCATCCAGCCAGAGTCTCTCGCAGTCAACCTCCGAACAGGCCGCTTCAATTGAGGAAACATCATCAACCATGGAGGAGATCTCTTCCATGACAAAACAAAATGCCGATAACGCATCCGAGGCATCCAGACTTGCAAAGGCATGCAGCACATCGGTTGAGCATGGCAACAATACAGTTATTGAGACAGATGCTGCGATGAAGGCTATTACCGAAAGCAGCGCAAAGATTGCCGACATCATCAAGATTATTGAGGGCATCGCCTTTCAGACAAACTTGCTGGCCTTAAATGCGGCGGTAGAGGCAGCCCGTGCCGGGGATCACGGGCGGGGATTCGCCGTCGTGGCCGAAGAGGTCAGAAATCTTGCCCAGAGGAGTTCCGCTGCCGCCAAGGACATCACGGCATTAATTACGGACAGCGTAAAGAAATCAGAGGCGGGAATGGGGCTGGTCAAAAAGACCAGGGATGTGTTTTCTGACGTGGTTACCCAGGTAAAGAAGGTTACCGATCTGGTAAATGAAATTGCCACCGCCTCAGAAGAGCAGACTAATGGGATAGACCAGATCAGCAAGGCCATCCAGCAGATGGACCAGGTTGTTCAGCAGAATGCGGCCAACGCCGAGGAAACCGCAGCCGCCAGTGAGGAATTATCCTCTCAGGCACAGGCGCTCAATGCGCTGGTCGACAAGATTGCCGTAGAGGTTAATATGGATAGCAACGAAGACGGTACAGTTGTCAGATCTACGGTTGTCAAAGATAAAGAGGTCAGGCACGAGAAGGGGAAAGGGACATTTGCTCCGTCATATAAGGAGACCCGGTCTGTGCATAGGGGGAGAGCATGGGCTGTAAGAAAGAAAACCATGGGTGGAGATTCAGATGCACTGGAAGATATCTCATCTGCAGAAAATGGGAAGGGGCTGGTTCCGGCAGGTGCGGGACCAGATCGTTTGATCGCCATGTCAGAAGATGAGTTTAAGGATTTTTAATGAATGTTGCGGTTGTAGAGGCAATTCATGAATTGCCTCTACAGCGCATATAACCCCGCTACTATTGGAATTTTTCAAAAAACTGAACTGTTACGTTAATCCATATTCCCGTTTACACGGGAATGACCGCTTAGAGGTATTTTTCAGTTGAGAACAGATAGAGGTTCTGCCGTACCTTTCACAGACACATGCAGCCGTGTCGCGCAAATTTGCGGCGGAATGGTGGCCTGTTTCGGCGTAACGGCGTTGTTGGGCTGGGTATTGGATTTCCAGTTGCTTGCCAGCATTAACCAGGATTTCATACCAATGACCCCAAATACTGCGGCAGTATTCGTCGCACAGGGTATTACGCTGTGTGTCCTTGCCCGCTGGTCAACAAACTGTTTTTGCCGGTGGTTTGCCAATCTCCTGACCGTTTTTGTATTACTCCTTTGCTTATTGACACTCATTCAATACGCAACTGATAGCGATCTTGGCATTGACCGGTTACTCTTCGTTACCACGAAAACACTCGGCTTGATACCTGTGGGTTTCATGTCGCCCATTACGGCTGTAAACTTTCTTCTTGCCGGATCCTCTCTTTTACTTGCAGCATTTTCACCGGCAAAGGGAAAGTATATAAAAAGTACGGCATCGAGCCTTGCAACAATTGTGATATTCATTGGGTCGATCGTCATACTTGGGTATTTGTACAGGACGCCTTTGCTTTATGGCGGGACGATAATACCCATGGCGCTTACAACAGCAGTTGCCTTTGTATTCCTGGGTACAGGACTGATATTTACTATTGGTCCTGGGTACTGGCCACAGTGTCTGGTAACAGGTTTATCGACACGCGCCCGTTTGATGCGGGCGTTTCTTCCTGTTACGGTTGCTATTGTTATCGTCATGGGTTGGATATATACCGTTATCGTCCTGCAGTCAAAAAGCAACCCGGCATTGCTATCCTCACTGTTTGCAATCCTGTTTATGGTTATTATTGGCTTTATTGTTTCGCACACGGCAAGTGTCATCGGGAATGCGATTGACCTTGCTGAGATAAAACGCAATCTGGCGGAGGCGCAACACCGCAAGTTGTCACAGGCCGTTGAACACAGTCCAAACACGGTTGTAATTACTGATATCCAGGGCAATATCGAATACGTGAATCCAAAATTTACTCAACTTACCGGTTATACCCGGGAAGAAGTAATTGGGCAAAACCCGCGGATCTTAAAATCGGAAAAGACGCCGCCCGAAGAATACAAGCGGTTATGGGATACCATTACCTCGGGCGGAGAATGGCGTGGAGAGTTTTACAATAAAAAGAAGAATGGTGAATTTTACTGGGAGCGAGCGCTCATATCGCCTATTAGAAACGCTGAAGGGGTCATTACCCACTTTCTCGCAGTCAAGGAAGATATCACCGAGCGCAAAAACTTTGAGGCGCAACTTGCACACCTGGCAGACCGTGATCCGCTCACCAATCTCTTTAACCGCCGACGCTTCCGGGACGAACTGGAGCGCTGGCTTTTGAATGCGCAACGGTACAGCATCCATGGCGCATTGTTGTTTCTGGATATGGACAATTTCAAATATATAAACGATACCCTTGGGCATCAGGCGGGAGACGAACTCCTCGTAAATCTTGCGGACACTTTGCGGGAACGGCTGCGGGAGACCGATATTGTCGCCCGCCTGGGTGGGGATGAATTCGCCATCCTGTTGCTGCATGTTGATGCAAGCCGGGCGATGTCCATTGCCCGGGAGATTATTGAAACGGTGCATCGGCACACCGCAATAATCAGCGGACGGTCTGTCAACGCTACAGTCAGTATTGGCATCGCCCTGTTCCCCCAGCATGGCGCCACGTCAGAAGCATTGCTCAAATGCGCTGACCTTGCCATGTATCAGGCAAAAGAAAAAGGCCGTAACCGTGCCTGTATCTATGCACACGAACAAAAAAAGATGATGGAAATGCATGTAAACTGGGAATGGCGTATCCGTGAAGCCATCGAACGGGATGGTTTTGTGCTATTCTTGCAGCCCATTGTGGATCTGCGCCATCACAAAGGCATTGTTGGTTATGAAGCGTTATTGCGTATCATCGGTGAAAACAACGAAATCATTTATCCATACAAATTTCTTCCCGTTGCTGAACATTCCGGCTCCATCAGCGATATAGACCGCTGGGTAATATGCAGGGCTATCAGGCTCATTGCGGAGATGCACAGTACCGGTAAAAATCAATATATCTCAGCCAATCTGTCAGGAAAGGCGCTTGTTAATCCCGGATTGCTGTCTGATATTAAACAGGAATTGTCGGCAACCGCTATTAATCCCGCGAACCTTGTACTGGAAATCACCGAAAGCGCCGTCATTGCGGACCTTGCCAAAGCACGACATTTTATTACCACCATTAAGGATATGGGCTGCCGTTTTTCCCTGGACGATTTTGGCGTGGGCTTTTCATCGCTTAATCGCTTAAAATATTTACCCGTCGACTATCTGAAAATTGACGGAGGTTTTATATGCAACCTCCCGAACGATCCGGCAGACCAGCATATCGTCAGGGCAATAGTAGAAGTGGCGCGTGGACTGGGAAAGCAAACCGTTGCCGAATTTGTTGGTTGTGAAAAGACGGTGCAACTGTTAACGGAGTTCGGAGTGGATTATGCCCAGGGGTACCACATTGGCCGGCCAGCGGCGGTGTCCAGGGTATTAAACGGATGAACAGTTTAGTATTTTGAAAACATGCGCGGCCAGGAACGACTTTGTGCCATTATTATGTAGAGGCAATTCATGGATTGCCTCTACAACACATTTCCCCCGTATCCCCTCGTAAACAGGGGATTTGCCGAAGGCCTAACTTGATTCCCTTATGAACTGACAATTAATCCCATTTCAGTATTAAGGTATTATCCCTATTTAATACTGAATGGGTACCAAACCTTTTGCCTTCCCTGTTCAGTACGTCTCTGAGCCACACGGCATCGGGCGCTGATGCCAGGTTTACTTTGAAGCGCTTAATTTGTGTTGGCGTCATGTGAAAACGAACGAGCTTTCCACTCGCTGGCTCCATATATGCAAAATACATGAAACCCAGATCACCCCTGAAGGATTCATAACCGCTGATACCTTCATAATCATTAAGAAAATCACCGCAGCCATAGATGATTGGCCTTTCACGGTAAACCTCTATCCCTTTTACATGGTGGGACGAATGTCCGTGGACGATATCGATTCCTGCATAATCGATGAGCATATGGGCGAATTGTATTTGTTCGTGGGGAATTTCATACCCCCAGTTATCTCCCCAATGAATAGAGGCGATTACAATATCTCCTCGTTGTTTTACTTTCAGCACGTTTTCTCTGATATACCAGACGGTATTTTTCGACAAATCTTTTAAGAGATTCACACCGGGTCTGTTTTCCAGGGCAGCCCATTCTAACGGTATCCCGCTTGTCTCCGATCCAAACGAAAAAACAACGCCCCTTCCCTTTCCTTCAAATTCAAACAATGCCGGGGTTTCCGCCTCTTTCAGATTCCTACCTGCCCCCGCGCTTTTCACATTTACTTTCTTCAGGGTTTCAATGGTCTCTGCAAGGCCTGCGTACCCCCAGTCAAGGGTGTGGTTGTTTGCAAGCGAACAGTAATCTATCCCGGCAGCCGTTATACAGGGAATATTGCCGGGATTCATCCTGTAGTGGACAGGTTTGCCTTTCCAGTAATCATTACTCTTTGTTATACTTGTCTCCAGATTAATTATTTTTAGATCCGGCGCAATTCGTTCTAATTCGCCAAGGGCGTCTCCCCAGATATAGGAGAAACTGACGGGACGCGGAATCCGGCCGCTTTCCCTCTCTGCAAGTTCCACGTATCCCCTGGCATCTTTCATGTATAATTCATGGAGAATGGGGTTGCCTGGATAAGGCAGTACCTGGTCTATACCCCTTCCCGTCATTACATCACCACACATGAATATACTGATGGTATCAGGCATTTTTATTAATTTTATAAGTTTCGGATGTTTATTTACTGTATTTTTGCTAAAATATTTTAATAACCAGTTTCAGAAAGAGTATATCATATATTTCCTTTTGTGTTGAGCATTTATTTGTATAAATAGCTTGCTCGGGCTTGTAACATTTATAGTCAGCGACAATAATAAGTACACAAATCCCTTTTTTGCTAAGAGGGGACTAAGGGGGATTAATTAAGTCGTTTTTACAGTAGTGTAGGGTGCGTCCTACGCACCAAAACAATCTAAAAATGTCAAAATTATTTTTAGAAGATACCATGCACTTCAGAGCCGTACTTTTTGACCTCGATGGCACGCTCCTTGACACCTTAGAAGACCTGGGTAATGCCGCGAATCGTGTTCTAAAGAAAAACGGATTTCCCATACATGATATGGATGCGTATCGCTCTATGGTTGGCGATGGTGCGGTTGTGCTTATACGGCGTGCCCTCCCGGAGGACAGGCGGAGTGATGATACCATCCGTGCCTGCGTCCAGTCGTTTTGTGAAGAATATGGACGAGGGTGGAAGATAAAAACCAGACCCTACGATGGAGTGACAGAAATGCTTGAGGCGCTGGAGGCGCTTGGCATAAAAATGGCAGTGCTATCAAATAAGCCAGACGATTTTACAAAGATGTGTGTAACTGAATTCCTGCCGGATTGGTCTTTTGACATGGTTCTGGGTCAGAGCGACTCAATACCCCTCAAGCCAGATCCCGCAGGTGCAAAAGAGATAGCTAAATGCATGAATATCCCGCCATCTAATTTTATCTACCTCGGTGATACCGCCATCGACATGAAGACTGCCGTAGCAGCCGGCATGTTTCCTGCGGGAGCGCTCTGGGGATTTCGTACGGAAAAAGAGCTACGGGAAAATGGCGCGCAGGCACTCATCAAAAAACCACTGGAGATCCTGAATCTCCTGGCATAACCGCTTACCCTGTGTCCACAGGGAACATATACGGGACAAAGGAGACAACTAGGGAATGGATGACGCCCGCTGTGCGCAGAGGGGTAAAGTTTAAATCAGGTTTTACAAGACAAAATAAAACGTAACAGCTTAGTTTTTTGAAAAACGTGAAAGGAGAAAATGGCTTTGTGACGGCATGTAGAGGCAATTCATGAATTGCCTCTACCGCGTATACAATCACGTCATTATTGGATTTTTTCAAAAAACTAAACTGTTACAATAAAACGACATTGCCTTTATCTGAATTCCAGTGTACACGGGAATTCAAATAAAAAAGCGCCTGAATTCACACTCCCCGGTTCTGTAAGGAGATGTTTTGTGGGAATGACATTGCAAGAACAATTGAGTCTTCAGGTCACTTAGCCTTCAAACAGCCTCTCCCGAAGACATATCATAGATCCATGTGAGGTCTGCAGGGTTATATTCAAAGAGTTCTTTTTTGTCAAAAAAGATACCGATCTCTTTTTCGGCAGAGGCGGGAGAATCTGAACCGTGAATCAAATTAAAACGGTTGCTAACGGCATAATCGCCTCGAATGGTGCCGGGTTCTGCCTTTGAGCCGAAAGTAGCGCCCATCATTTTTCTCACAATTTCTATGGCGTTCTTTCCTTTCAACACCATAACGATTACAGGCGCAGAGGATGTGTATCTGACCAACGGTTCAAAAAAATCTTTTCCTTCATGCGTCGCATAATGTTTTCTGGCCATGTCCTCCGGGATATGGAACATTTTAAGCCCCACGATCTGAAATCCCTTTTCCTCAAACCGGGATATTATTTTTCCCAGCAAACGACGCTGAACGGCATCGGGTTTTAATATGATCAAGGTCTTTTCCATAAAAATTTATTCCTTTCTTTTGAGTTTCCTGACATAAAGTTCTCTTACCTTGAGGAAGAAATTTTGATAGTCGGAACTCTGGTAATCTGGAAACGTCCACGGGAAGGATTCGTATCTTCCCCTGCGATAATTCAAGGTTACTTCCGCATAGATACCGTCCATGAGATAGATACGATGGGAGAAATCCTTGGTGGAAGCCAGAATGAGTCTGCTTTCATTAATATAGCCAGGATCAATATTGACGGGACGTTTAACAGGATATTTTTTTGAAGAGGCAACGGATTCTTCTATGGCATTGGTCTGCACTTTGATGGCAGCAATCTCATCGGGCGAAATGAGTTTTTCAAAGCTATAAAATCGTCTCAGAATTCCCTCACCCATTTCCTCATTATAATAGTTGGTAAAGTTGAAGGGTAGGACGTCACTTCGAAGGTCGATGGGACCAAAATACTCCTCCAGGGTTTTGTCTGTCTGACGAAGAAGTTCAGGAATACCTGTCAATACGCCAATAATTAAATTTGCTGGCTTTGGTTTGGAAATGTAACCCACGAAAATGTTGTAATTTGATAGTTTTGATTAAAGCCGGTACTATACACAGCATCATTAATCAAATATGAATATGTCATTCCCGCGGAAGCGGGAATCCAGAAAAACACCAGATTCCGGGTCAAGCCCAGAATGACAGACAGTTGTAAACCTATATCGCTATGTATAATTTGTGTATTTGTGATTTATTCATCAAGGTTTCGACAGCATTTCAAACAGTTGTTTAATCTTCATTTGAACTTCTCCGGGTGGTGTCAGGAACGTTTCGCCACTTTTTCTCAATTTTATTTCTAACTCTTTCGTTTCTGTAAATTTCTTGCCGATGACAATTTTTATCGGTATGCCGATCAGATCGGCGTCTTTGAATTTAACACCGGGTCTCTGATCTCTGTCGTCCAGCAATACTTCAACTCCTGCAACATTGATAAGCTCATCATAGATTTGGTTTGCCATCTTCATGCTCACGGCATCATTAACGTTTACAGGGATGATAATGACCTTGTAGGGAGCCAGTGAAAGCGGCCAGATAATGCCGTTTTCATCATGCGACCTTTCAATAAGGGCGGCAATAATACGATTAACCCCGATCCCATAACAGCCCATAATTATGGATTTTTCCTTGCCGTTGGCGTCCAGGAACTTTGCCTTGAGGGCATCGCTATATTTCGTACCAAGTTTGAAGACGTGTCCGATTTCAATACCTTGCGAGATGTCAATCTCATGATTACATTTCGGACATTTATCACCTTTGGTTACATAGCGGACATCGGCGATACGATCTATGATAAAATCTCTTTCAGGATTCACGTTTAACAAATGGACATCTGATTTGTTAGCGCCCGTAACAAAATTGCGAAGTATGGATACGGCTTGGTCGGCTATGATTTTTATCTGCAGGCCTACAGGCCCTGCAAAGCCCACACGCGCACCGGTGACGTGTTCGATGGTGGTATGGTCTGCAAGCGCAACAGTCTCCTGTCCAAGCAGCTTCGTTAACTTGGTCTCGTTCACCTCATGGTCGCCTCTGAGGAGAACAGCGACCGGCTGTCCATCCGAAATATAAATCATTGTTTTAACCATTTGACTCGGTTTAACCTTTAAAAAGTCACTGACCTCCTGGATAGTGTGCTTATTGGGCGTGGAAATTTCTTTAATCGGTTGCAGGGTTGTATTATTTTCCCGTGGGATGGGGGCAGCTTCTGCCCGCTCACGATTGGCGCTGTAACCGCATTTCATGCACCGGATGAGCACATCTTCGCCCACTTGACTGGGGACCATAAACTCATGAGAGACGTCTCCGCCCATAGCGCCAGAGTCTGCCTCACAGACAATATAGTCGAGACCGCATCGGTCAAATATACGGCAATAGGCATCGTACATGGATTTATAACTCCTGTTGAGTCCCTCATAATCCAGGTCAAAGCTGTAGGCATCTTTCATAATAAATTCCTTGCTGCGCAGGACTCCGAACCTGGGCCTCGTCTCGTCGCGGAATTTGGTTTGAATCTGGTAGAATGTAATGGGGAGTTGACGATAGGAATTTATTTCGTTTCTTACAATGTCCGTAATAATTTCTTCATGGGTAGGCCCCAGTGCGGTAGTTTTGCCATGACGGTCCTCAAAGGTAATCAAGTCATCCCCGAATACACTCAACCGACCGCTCTCTTCCAGGAGATCCAGCGGTTGAAGTGCGGGGAGGAATACCTCCACGGCACCCGCCCGATTCATCTCTTCCCTCACAATATCGATAACCTTATTCAAGACCAGCGTTCCTAAAGGCAAATATGCGTAGGCGCCTGATGTAATTCTTCGAATAAGCCCGGCGCGGATCATGAGTTTATGACTGTCAATTTCTGCCTCCGATGGGCTTTCCTTCAGTGTGGGGATCAGTGTTTGCGACCATTTCATCGGTTCTGTTTTTCCTCAAAAGAAGTATATCTGTATATATACGAAATATATACGAAAATATTAGCAATAGAAGCAAAGGAGAATATTATAATTTTTAATATTCGGCTTTCAAGGGCTAAATAATTTTGTATCGTTTCAGTTTAAAAATTGTGAGCGTTTGCTATTTATCTTTCATATTCCATATCCCGTTCCAATCTGGATTGGAGGGGATCTTTGAAAGGATATCGCATCTTTTTACCATGACCGATCCTATACCTAATCCATATTCCCGGTAGATTTTCTGAAAGAGTTCCGCAGCTGTTCCCCATTCTCTTCTGCAATACCTCGAATATGCCTCCGAATATTCTTTCATGGAGTTTTTTTTTAATCTCAAATATCGATTCTGGGTTTAAAGACACCCATAGGTGTAGAATCATTATACGTGCGCATGCGTTTTGTTAGCCTATAAATATTTTCCAAAATGTACTTTGCATTATCTTCCGTGAATATACCAATAACACCGTCACCATATATTTCTGCATAGGTGTTTTCATGCTCTAAATAGAGTTCTTTATAGGACGTTTCATGGACGTCCATAATAAATTCTGCATAGGTAAAGGCTTTTGCTCCTGAACTATCAATGCCACAGGAGATACCTTGTTCAAAATCCATCAATATTTCAGTCGAATCCCTGAGATCACAGAACATAACAATTCGTTTTGTCTTTTCAGATGGAAATTTAACAGTATTGTTTTCCATTCCCCTTTCCTGTTTTTTGAGTTTATATCGACTCTGAATCAACGGTACAGAAAAACAAACAGACTGTCCAGGAATGAGTGCGTTATTAGAATTCTCAGACAGCCTGTTTTGCTTACTTCTTTAATTTATAACCACCCCATTCCCCTCTTTCGTGCGGATTTTGGGGTGGTATGAGGCATAAAAATCCCCCTTTATTAAGGGAGATTAACTTGAATTGCTTTTGCCTCATGCATGTTCATTCGGATTTTTGAATCATTGTCGTAGATGTCGTAGATAATGAATCGATCGTCCTGGAGGCTTCTTCCAGTTGCGTCATGAGTTTTATACTTCCGTCTATAGCTGAAATAAAACATTTACTCGCCCGGTCCACTACTTCGCGCAGGAGATCCGGCATGTTTTCGATCTCTTTCTCAAAAAGTTTGGGATTGATCATCCGCCTTTTGATATCCGATATCTCACGGAAACAATTCGTCAAACAGTTATAGGCATCGTTAAGGTATAAGAGGTCTTGCGTCATTTTGTCGAGTTTGATACGCGATTCTTTCGGGAGTTTATTAACGGCTTCCATAAAGGTATCTTTGGCGATCATTCCTACTATTACATTGCCATCTGCTGTCACAGTGGCGGTTCTCTTCGCCATACCAAAGAAACTAATTTCCCAGAAAATATCACCTTCCTTTAATGTGCCAACAAGCGCCGGTTTGTTATTGATGTTTTTTCCATACCTTTGCCCTGCCGGATTGTAAAACATAAGCGTAATATGCCCAACTACCTTCTTCCAGAATGATAGTGCCATCCTTTATCTTTTCCGTTCTGCTAATGAACTGCTCCATAAAATCTCCTTTGAATTATTTTGAAATAAATTACATTTATTTAGTCGGAATTGGATTTGCCACCATAATAACCATCTCTAAATATTTTTTTTCACTTTTTAATAAAGTTACATCGCTCGTTTGCGTTTGATAACCTTCTTTTTCATAGGTGATTGTATAACTCCCGGCGCCTAAAGAAAGGTAATAACTACCACTAGCAGTTGTTTTTTCACTATAAACCTTATCATCGTCTTTACTGGATATCTTAACCCCGGGCAAACCTTTATTATTGGTATCGTACACATACCCACAAATATCGCCCGCAATCGCTACTTTGGCAACACCACATACAAACATACTCAACACCACGAGCGCAATCAATTTCCTCATGGATTGTTCTCCTTTTATAAAATTGTCCTTTACATCAAAACTATAAGACTGTGGTTCTTAATCACCGGCAGAAATGCTTTTCGTTTGAAGCTATCAAAGAAAGGTAAGCAAAATACGCTTTGTCTTATCGGGACTTGCTTGCCTGTTTACATACGCTGGATATTCAACAACTATCTTTGGTGTGTCTTGTTGACTTCTTCGCTTTAATTGTCGCTTTTAAAGGTTGGAATTTTTGATATCTCGGCGGATATATTAATAATTATCAGGGTAATCGGCTTCCAAGTCAACATAAATCCACGAAATTCAATTCCCTTGAATTATAATATTAAGAATGTAGATGCAGTATTTAATCAGGAAATCACGGGAAAATCAATTAACCACTACCAAGGGGCGATATAAACTATTTTCTGGAAATGAATGATTCGACGAAGAGGATGCACAGCGTGAGAAAGAGGATAGTTCCCCAAAGGGTCTTTTTGGCCTCTCCGAGGAGTACATCGTGTCCTTCGCTGACATGAGAGGTTGTTATTGTGAGATTAGTACCACCCATAAAGGCCGTAATTTCTTTTTGGTCTATTTTGTCGAGATTAGATTCGGTGGTATCTACATTTACGGGGAAGGCTGAGGGTAGTTGTGGGTGTGGCTTTCCGTCCACTGTAACAGTATAAATACCAGGAACGTTTGTTTCGGTATAGGAAAAAGACTCTTCATTGTTAACGAACCGTGGCTGCACAATGATTTTTGCGCCTTCCGGATTGGTTATTTCTATAGCATTCATGTTAGCGGTACGTGGGAATTGCCAGTCGTGCCTGACCAGGATTTCTTTTTGTACCTCTTCGAATATACTTCCCGACACAAATCTGCACAGCTGCTGCATGAGCGGAAGAAAAAACGGTCTTACGGGTAAATCCGTCCAGTCCCTGTCTATCGATGATACGAAGAGTACCGCTTTTCCCCGTTCAACCTGCCTTTCAATAAGGGCCGGGGTATTATCAGAAAAGGAAAGTATCGTTCTGGTATTTCCAAGGGGCGTCGGATCGACATAAAATATCCGGTAAAATTTTGCTGAAGACAGGATATTCATTTGTGTTTCGGGAAGAATACGGATAGCAGGGTGTATGGGTTCAACGGCCTTCAGGGTAAGCGGCTGTTCTTCCGATAGCGGACTACTGCCGGAAAAAGTTTTTGTCGTGTGGAGCCGGTGGGGAAGGAGGGTACCGAATGAATTATTGTAATAATTGGCATCTACCTTATTGCCAAGGGTAAAAACAACCGCTCCACCTTCTTTTGCAAACTTTTCAAGCTCGCGTATCTTTTCGAACGGCAGGGTTTCGACATTACACAAAAAGATAATATTAAAATTGGCAAAGGTAACGTTGCCGACTTCGTGTATGGAACATATTGCAGGTTTAATGGGAGACGCGTGCTCACGGCCCGGATTTAATGCCTTTTCAAGATAAAACGTTTCACTTTCGTAGATATTTGTTCTGGGGTCGCCGTCAATCAGTAAGGTATCCAACTTGTGCAATGTGTTGAGAACGAAATAGCGCCTGTCGTCTGCACTCAAATTATCTCCGGCAATTTCAATCCAACCCTGATGAACTTTCCCTTTTTCTATTGTAAAGGAAAATTCCTTTGTTTCCGACGCGTTGGCTTCGATATTGAAAAAACCCTGCGTTACTTTTTTCCCATCAATGAACACTTGTGCTAAAAGGTCTTTGGCCTGTGCAGATGAAAAATTCGACACGGTTGCTTTGATATGGCCTTCTGCAATCCTTTCTAACACGGCCAGTTTGGGTTCAATATGTGTAATGGCTATGTTTTTGAGTTTTCTGCCTTCAGATATATCCACGATATGAACCCTTGATACATGTTTTTGCAATTTTTCCTGTCCACTTTTGAACCATGCAGGGTCCCAACCATTTCGTGTCATATCAGTAAGCAGGAATATCCGCTTCACCGATGTCCTGGCAGTTGCGAAAATTTCAATTGCAGCATCCAATGCAGGCGTAATCCGAGTGATTGTATAGCCGGATTGCATTTGTTTGATAGAGTCTAAGAGATGTTTTTTGTCGTAATCGAGTTCCGGCAGCACCTGCGATGTGATGCCGGAACAGGTAATTATGACAGCTTCGTCTTCTTTTGCCAGGGTATCGACTATCTTACTTGCAGCGGTTTTTGCCAATGTAAAAAACGATTCGTTACGGTCTGCATACTGCATGCTGTATGAGTCATCAATGATAATAACGTTGCTTGTAGGAATGTTTTTTTCTGATGCCCCGCCATAATTTCTTATAAGTGGCCTGGCAAGGGCTATAGCGAGAAAGATGAGCAGGGAAGCACGGAGGATTAGAAGAATCAGCTGGCGAAGTTTGAATTTTACATATATGCGTTTTTTTGTTTCCAGGAGAAAGCCGATGGCCGCAAATTTATGAGAGATGGCCTTTTTCCTGTTTATAAGATGGATGATAATGGGGATGCTTGCACCCAGGACACCTAATAGTAAAAGTGGATTGAGAAAGGAAAGCATACTTAATAAAAGTTAAAAATCAAAAATAAAAAATTAAAAATACCTGTCAAAATACGAAGCATATGTTTGATAATCATCCCTTGCGTATTGGGTGCAAAGCAGTCTCTCTCTTTGCCAGAAACCCGACAAGCGCCTGATCCAGTGGCGTTGAAGAATCAATGAGACAGTAATCAATTTGATTTTCAAAGCAGGATTGTTTGAATTGCTGAATAAAGTGGTTGATCTCAGAGAGGTATTGTTCTTTTATGGATTTAGGGTCTGCCAGAATACGTCTTTCGTCTTCCAGTGATTCAAAAAAGGTAATCGCTTCAAAGGGGAACGTCAGTTCATATGGGTCGAGTATATGGAACAAAATAACCTCGCTTTTTTTAAACAGGAAATATTTCAGTTGATGGATGATTTTTTTTGTGTCATCAAAAAAATCAGATATGACCATGATTAAAGACCGTCGGCCAATCTTTTCGACAAATTCGTTTAATACGGCACTGGTGTCTGATTTCCCAGCGGTCTTTAATTCCGTGAGGGCATTGAGCAGGACGTGTAAGTGCGTGAGGCGCGACCTTGGCGGTATGTATTGCAGTACCTTGTCGCTAAAACTGATCAGCCCAACGAGGTCGGATTGCTTTAATAGCAAATACGCCAGTGAAGCCGCAAGAGTGGCAGCGTATTCAAATTTACTGATACCGGTTGATTTATACCCCATAGATCCGCTGCTGTCGAGGAATATGTAACATTTGAGGTTCGTCTCTTCCTCAAACTGCTTGATGTAATATTTATCTGTCTTTGCCAGCACCTTCCAATCGATATGCTTTACCTCATCCCCCGGTGAGTATTCTTTATGCTCAAGAAACTCGATACTGGAACCTTTATAGGGGCTTTTGTGAATACCGGATAAAACTCCATCTACCACAAGTTTTGCCCGCAATTCCATGCTGGCTATCTTGGAGAGCGTTACCGGGTCAAAAGGATTTTCCGCCATAGAACTGACCTGAAAAAGTAAAAAATAATATAATAATATAATAATATAATATTAGATTTGCAATTTATGATTTACGAATTTAATCGTTGGAAACAAATTATAAACTTTAAATTGCAAATTTAGTAACAACTTAGTTTTTTGAAAACATTGAGAGTTGTAAACGTCTTTGCGGCAATATGGTAGTGGCAATTCATGAATGGCCATTACTGTACATGACAACCGCATCATTACTGGAATTTTTCAAAAAACTAAACTGCCAAAATTTATTATGTGTGTTCTTTTATGGTGTCTAATAGTTGATCGATGATGTGCAAGGACGTTTTCCCTTCTGCCTCGGCGTTGAAGTTGGTGATAATACGGTGTTGCAGTATAGGTTTGGCAATTGCCCGTACGTCATTGCAGGAGGCCGCATACCTGCCATCAAGCAATGCCCGTGCCTTACTTCCGAGGACGAGGTATTGAGAAGCGCGGGGACCCGCCCCCCAGCTAATCCATTTTTTTATAAAATCTGGTGCGCTGGGGTCTGCTGGTCTCGACGCCCGAACCAATCTTATGGCATATTCAATTACATAGTCGGCAACAGGTACCCTTGTTACCAGATCCTGAAGGGTTATAATTTCTTCCGGGCTGAAAACTTTGGCTACTGCCGGTTTAAAAGGGGAGGTTGTTGTTCGTACAATTTCGATTTCTTCTTCCCTGGAGGGATACTGAACATTGATCTGGAACATAAATCGATCCAGTTGCGCCTCCGGTAGCGGATATGTGCCTTCCTGCTCGATTGGATTTTGCGTGGCAAATACGATGAACGGAAGGTCAAGGGCATACGTGGTTCCGCTCGCGGTAACCTTATATTCCTGCATTGATTGAAGCAATGCAGCTTGTGTCTTAGGAGGCGTACGGTTTATCTCATCGGCAAGGAGTATATTGGAGAAGATCGGTCCCTTGATAAACTTAAAAAATCTTTTCCCGGTAGCATGGTCCTCCTCCAGGATATCAGTGCCGGTAATGTCCGCAGGCATGAGGTCAGGCGTGAATTGAACGCGGTTGAATTTCAGGTTTAAGACGTCTGCAAGAGTACTTACCAGCAGTGTCTTGGCAAGCCCGGGCACCCCCACAAAGAGACAGTGTCCTTTGCAAAAGAGGGCGATAAGAAGATAGTCGATTACCTCTTCCTGCCCTACAATGACCTTTGCAATTTCCCTTTTTATCTTATATCGTCCATCAACTATCTTTTCGATGGCCTGGCGATCTATCTTTTCAATTTCAGCGGTAGTCATAAAAGTAGCAAATAAAAAGAGCGCCGGTGTCGAAGCTGCTCAGATAAGCCCAAAACTGAGCCGGTCACTACCAAGGCTTTTCCCCGACGCCGGCGCTTTATTATTTTTACCAAAAACCAGGCTATTTGTGAATGAAAATTTTAAAAATTTTTTACTGATCAACGAAATTCTTGCCATACGCGGAGGACTACTAACATTTTTGGGGAGAATTAGGGAATCAGGATGTTGTTGTTCAATACGGCTGAAATACGCCAGTATAGTGTTTTACTGTTTAATTTAAAAATGGTTTTGTAAATCAAATTCTATAAACAGATTATGCAAAAAGCGTGAAAAAAACAGTGTAGAATAATAGACATGCCAGAATCTTCAATAAGCAATGCCGACAATAATAGGATTACGATGGTAAATAAATTATATCTCTTTATTAATGAATGATATGTGAATAATACCGTGTATCATGAAACAACTTACGGATATTTGTAAGTTATGATGGGAATAATATTTGCATCTTCTAGATTAGTTTAGTTAAATATTTTAAATTTTTTGAATGTCATTTGTGCAAGGTTTGCGGAAGGGAGGTGAGCATAAATAATTAAACAGAAATATTATTTAATTTGTTGTAATTAATTTGGATAAAGGGTAGTATTTTGCAATGAGAGGGACTAAATTTATGAAATTCGCTACTAATAAAATAATAATCAGTGCGTGGTTATTGGCTATAATTTCGGGAATATTTACACTGGGATCGGGAATCGTTGAGGCAGGCGACCCAAATGGTTCGGCAACTTATACAGATAGTATTGACGGATTGAAATATGCCGTCAATTTTACCTGGACGTTGGTGGGGGCTTTTCTGGTATTCAGTATGCAATCAGGATTTGCATTTTTAGGGGGATTTTTAAGGCAAAAGAACATGCTTGGGTACATGGCACATTGTTTTATCGATTCCACGTTCGGTGCGGTGGTTTTCTACATTTTTGGATTTGCCCTGATGTTTGGGGGGTCACAACTGACGCCAGGCCTTGAGTACGGTAATTCCTTCATCGGATGGGATGGGTTTTTTCTTGCCGGGAGATCGTATGATGTTCAGACCATTATGTTCTGGCTCTTCCAGATGGTGTTTGCCACAAAGACTGTCTCAATTATTGCAGGTGCCGTGGCAGAGAGAATGAAATTTGTACCATACATTATTTACAGTTTCCTGATGTGCGGCCTAATCTATCCGATATATGGACATTGGGTCTGGGGGGGCGGGTGGTTAAGCACGCTTCCAATTGGCGCGGGGGTAAAAGACTTTGCTGGATGTGCTTGTGTGCACACCATTGGCGGAATAATGGCGTTTGTTGGGGCATGGGTATTGGGTCCCAGAAAGGGAAAATACAATCCGGACGGTACGCCCAATGCCATTCCGGGTCATAATCTTGTTTACGTCGTAATAGGAACTTTGGTGCTTGCCTTTGGCTGGTTTGGCTTCAATGCTGGAAGTACGCTTGCTGCAACCGATTTGCGCATATCGGTAGTTGCAACGAATACCTTTATTGCGGCTGCCACCGGGGCGTCCATAATGCTCTTTGTGCAATGGGCATTGACTGGTTATATTGACGTACCGTTCATTTGTAACGGTGCGCTTGCTGGTTTAGTTGCTATTACAGCCCCGTGTGCATATGTCGCCCCCTGGGCAGCTGCGGTTATTGGGCTTCTTTCCGGGCTGATTATGAGGGGGGCGGTATGGCTTGTTGAAGTTGTATTTAAGGTTGACGACCCGCTTGGCGCTGTAGCCGTTCATGCGGCCAATGGTATCTGGGGTATGCTGGCTATCGGTATTTTTGCCGATGGTACGTATCAGGGAGTAACTGGCTTGATAATGGGATCGGGATGGCAGTTGCTTGCTCAGTTTATTGGAACAATCGTTGCTATTGCATGGGCATTTGCGTGGGGCGCGGCGGTATTCTTTTCATTAAAATATACCATGGGTTTAAGAGTTTCAGAACTTACTGAGAATGAAGGTGTTGATGTGCATATTCACGGTTCCCCATGTTATCCTGTTGAGGAAGAGTTCCTTACACCTCTGACTGGCGAAGCTGCAATCGATCTGGAGCAGGAAAGAAAGCAGTTATCACTACTTGAGGAAGCCCTAAGCAAGGACAGGGAGAGAGAGAAGATTTATTCAGAAAAACTTGGCCGATGGGTGTACGCAAGGATAAAAACTGAAAAAAATAAGACAAAATAACTGAATAGACTGTATTTGTGATTTTAATGTAATTAGAGAGTATTTCAATGTATGGAGGTTTTTCATGAAAAAAATCGAGGCTATAATTAGACCGGAGAAATTTAATATTGTCAGAGATGCCTTGACTGAGTTGGGTTATCCTGGGATGACTGTTACAGAAGTGAAAGGACATGGCAGCCAAAAGGGTATCAGTGAGGTGTGGCGCGGAAGAAGATACAGGGTTGATCTCCTGTCAAAGATTAAAATCGAGATTATTGTTAAGGATGCTGATGTGGAAAAAATCGTTAATACGATTATCAATGAATCGCAGACAGGAAGCATAGGGGACGGGAAGATATTCGTTTTTAACGTAGAAAATGTATATCGCATTCGTACAAAAGAGTCCGGCGAGACGGCAATCTAAACTTTATGCAGCAAGCTTGACGTTGTGCAGCAGATATTGTCCCGTCTTCAGCGGGACAATATCTGCAATTTTCAGGGAGGTATAAATTGAAAAGGCTCGCCTTTCTATTCACCCCGCTATGCGGCCTGCTGGTTTTCCATGCTACAGGGGTATTTGCCGGTGACCCTAGTGGTGTCAATACCTATTCCGAAAGTATACAGGGATTAAAATTTTCGGTGAACTTCGCATGGACGTTATTGAGCGCTTTTTTAGTCTTTAATATGCAGGCTGGGTTTACATTCCTTGGCGCTGGTTTTGTCCAAAAGAAGAACACGCTCAATTATCTAGCCATGAGTTTTATAGATTTTTGTGTCGGCGCTTCCGTCTTCTGGCTTTTTGGCTTTGCCCTTATGTTTGGTGGTTCAAAGCTGGCGCCTGGACTCCTTGACGGAAACCAGTTTATCGGATACAGCGGATTCCTGCTGGTCGGGGATTCCTATGATGTATCAACATCGGTACTCTGGATATTCCAGATTATGTTCGCAGCAACTGCCTGTACAATCGTTACAGGCGCCGTAGCAGAGAGATTGAAATTTCATGTACATGTAATTAACAGCGTATTTTTGTGTGGCGTGCTATATCCCATATTTGGACATTGGATATGGGGGAAAGGTTGGCTGGAGTTGCTGCCATTCGGTGCAGGGGCAAGGGACTTTGCAGGTTCCGGGGTAGTGCATGGAATGGGTGGTCTGGTAGCATTTATCGCAGCATGGATGGTAGGACCAAGATATGGGAAATACAATCCCGATGGCACTCCTAATGTAATCCACGGACATAACCTGCTTTACATCGTAATAGGAACGCTTACCCTTATCTTCGGGTGGTTTGGTTTTAATGCAGGGAGTACGCTTGCAGTTACGGAGCTTCGGGTATCTATTATTGCGGTAAATACTTTTCTCTCGGCAGCGGCGGGTTCTATGGTGCTCCTTTACCTTTCATTTTACAAGACAAAAAAGTCGGATGTAATTATGACCTGTAATGGCGCGCTGGCCGGTTGTGTAGCAATTACGGCATCCGGGGCATACGTCCCGCACTGGGCTGCAATCCTCATCGGAATTGTTGCGAGTCTGATCACAAGGATTTCTTTGTATGCTGTTGAAACCAGATTGAAGATTGATGACCCGGTGGGAGCCATTTCGGTTCACGGGATAAATGGTCTATGGGGTTTGCTTTCAGTAGGTATCTTTGCCGATGGAACTTATGGTGGCGTAAAAGGACTGATTACAGGTTCTGGCTGGCAATTATTAGCACAGTTTATAGCCTGTGTTACATTGGTGGCATGGTGTTTTTCTGCTGGCTTTTTGTTTTTCTTTGTTATGAAACGACTGCTGGGGCTACGGGTGCCTGTCAATGTCGAACGTTCCGGAATAGATATTTATGAACATGGTACGAGTTGTTATCCAGGGATTTGATTCAGGAACTACTGAAATATTGCAAAACCACGGATCAAATTGTATAATTTATGCGCGGAAAATCCAAAAATCCTTTCAGAAAAAGAACTTGATTGTTTCTTCTTTAACTTTTTGTTGCGATAAATAAGTTTTTGCTCTCTCCTGATATCTTCCCATTTTTTATAATTCTTTTTTTGCCATATTACCGAATTAGTTTCAAACTCAAAAAGGCCTTTTCCCATAAGTTATAGCTAAAATGGCTTTTTTAAAAAAACTTTATCATTCCTTTTTGTCCTTCCTGTGCTTACAGGAATAAAAAGACAAAAACGACGTCCCTGAAGTGTGATTTTTGTTGGTTTAAATCAACCATTAGTATTTGCAAGCAAATTTAGTGCAAATTTAGATTGAATAATTTAAAATAAATTGCAATTCTTTTGTATACAAGATATTAACATTGCATTGTAAAAATTAAATATCATGTGGTATGTTTTGTGCTAAATGTCCCATGAAGCGCGTACATTTATCTGTAGAGGCAATTCATGAATTATCACTACAATAACAAAATCACAAGGTTTTTACATGAATTTTCAGTAGGCGCTTTCTAAAGAACACTACCTTTGTGCACTTCGTGCCTTTGCGATGAACTATTACTCTTAATTCAATGTTGCCTCACTTTGGTATATAAAGATGTTTACAACTATTTATCTTTGTCTTGTTATGGTACCGTTGTTGACTGCTGGCTTGATGCCTTTTGCCGCATTTTCCCAGAATTACGTAATTAATGGGATACCGGAAAAAAAGGGTCAGGAAATTATCATTAAAGATAGTATCGTGCGGCGGAAATCGTTATTTATTAAAGATAACCGGATTTATATCCGGTTGGTGATTGATGAAGGTGCCAGGAACATTACCAACCACAAAAGATACAAAGAAACACTGTATCTGCTGCCAAAAGAAATAGTATACGATGAAATAAGCAGGCGTATTTTTTATTATACGAATAATACTGAGATTGAAATAGGAAGGGAAAAAAGCTTTTTTGGCCTTATGCCTTATATCGCATTGGCCAATGGGGTTACCATCATGGGTTCTCCCACAGACGCCAAGCTGTTGATTTCATCAAACAGCAGTGACCAGGGAATTTTGCAATCAGTAATACATTCCGAGGAGAGTATGGAGGCAACCCTGGACAGGAAATGCGGTCAATGTCACATCCTGGAATACATATTTTCCCATAAAAATTGGAGTGAGGAAGATATACTGCATGCATTTAACAGAATGCAGATGGAGAAGGAAGAAAGATTTACCCAGGATGAACAGAAAATAATCGATTTATTTAAAAAATACCAAAGAGGTGAAATTGACAGGGGAAAACTTGCCGAATTTAAGTCACTCAAAGAGATTTCCAAAAACGATATTGCCGACTTTACAGAAGGTGTCTATATGAACAACTGTGTACCCTGTCATAATCCGCTAAAGATATCAGACGTTTCGTTATTGTACTCAAAACGGAGATGCAAGAGTATCGTTGACCGAATGAAGGAAAAAGAGCCTTCTCTCTTTCTGCAAAAAGACCTGGACAGCTTGGCTGGTTACCTGTGGGAGATAAAGCTGAAACCATACGGAAACTAAGTTTTTTAAAGGAAGGGGGTGGTAGGATGGAATAATTCATAATCATTACGGAAAGGTTGTTTCATCCTGTGAAAACCAGTCTGTTGAATCGTATCACATTGAATGCGGTTTTGTAGAGAGGAGTTAATTTATAACTTTAAAAAGGAGAGGTATATGAGAAAAGGGGCCTTTTTAGGTATATCATCGATTTTTGCATTGTCGATGATAGCGATGTTCGCATCAAATGCATTGGCAGAAGATGCATCAAAAATAGACACGGGAAACAATGCCTGGTTGCTCGCGTCGTCGGCATTGGTTTTGATTATGACGCCTGGTCTCGCCTTGTTTTACGGTGGCATGGTAAGGGCGAAAAATATGGTAAATACGATGTGGTTAAGCTTCATTGTCATGTGCGTCGTGGGGGTGCAATGGGTGCTCTGGGGTTATAGTCTGTCTTTCGCACCAGGTTCGTGGTTCATTGGCGGCCTTCAATGGTGTGGGCTGGGAGCAGGTGCAGTAGGTCAAGAGCCGAGTGATATTTACGCAACATCAGTACCACATTTAACTTTTATGATATTTCAATGCATGTTTGCCATTATTACCCCTGCCTTAATAACAGGAGCGTTTGCAGAACGATTTAAATTTAATGCGTGGTTGCTGTTTGTGCTTTTGTGGACGTCGGCTGTTTATGCACCTATTGCACATTGGGTATGGGCTACCGACGGATGGCTATTGGCGATTGGTTCATTGGATTTTGCAGGCGGAACTGTGGTTCACATCTGTTCGGGAGCATCCGCTTTAGCCCTGATTATCCTTGTAGGGAAACGGAAGGGTTATCCAAAAGAAATAAAGCCACCGCATAATTTGCCGTTTATGATGCTGGGTACAGGATTGCTGTGGTTTGGCTGGTTCGGTTTTAATGCAGGTAGCGCTGTGGCTGCCGACGGACTTGCGGCAAGCGCATTTGTAGTTACCAATACCGCAACAGCCGCAGCCGGATTTACCTGGTCTGTACTGGAATGGATACATCACAAAAAACCAACGATACTTGGAGCTTGTTCTGGCGCTGTAGCCGGTCTGGTTTCCATTACGCCGGCATCGGGCTTTGTTGGCCCTATGGCATCAATTGCAATAGGCGTTGGTGGGGGACTGGTGTGTTTCTATTGTGTAACGAAAATGAAAAAGGCTTTGGGATACGATGATGCACTTGACGTAATCGGGGTACATGCAATGGGCGGAACCTGGGGTGCGTTTGCCACAGGGATATTTTGTAGCTCGTCCGTAAACCCCGCCGGGGTCGATGGTTTAATCTATGGTAATATTGCTATTGTGGGAAAACAGTGGATTGGCATCCTGGCCGCATGGGGGTGGGCTTTTGGGATTACCACGCTCTTGGGTTGGTTTGTAAATGCAACCGTTGGTTTAAGGCCAAGCGAATCGGAGGAAATTGCCGGTATGGATATTTCTCAACACAAGGAAATTGCTTACCATTATTACGAAACTGAAAGCACGTAATTATCCATTGTACTGTTATACCTGGAACAAAACGTACCGGTTTGTTGCTCCAGAAATTAAGGCATTATAATTATGAAGGAGGTTAGTACATGAAAAAAATTGAAGCAATAATAAGACCAGAACGACTATCCATCGTTAAAGACGCGCTGGAAGAATTAGGCTATCCCGGCATGACCGTCACCGATGTAAAAGGACATGGCTCCCAGCGGGGTATAACCGAGCAATGGCGTGGAAGGACCTTCCGTGTGGACTTGTTATCAAAGGTGAAAATAGAAATGGTTGTTGCTGATGACGAAGTAGAAAAAATTGTTCAGTGTATTACGAAAGAATCTCAAACGGGGAGCATTGGTGACGGGAAGATTTTTATCTCTCCAATAGAGGATGTGCTTCGTATCCGTACAGGTGAGAGAGGGGAAAAGGCCGTTTAGTATTTTGTTGATTATGTTATTGCCGCTTGCGTAAAAGGAGGGTGCTGGGTTTATAGAAACCCAGCACCCTTGCTTTTTTGAATTCTCTTTCAGGAATAGCCGTTTTTTTAAAAACGTTGTTGGCAAAACCCATGATTGAAAAGAACATGAACTCATTACCGTTATGGTTTTTTCAGCACCTGTTGGAATATGGAGAAATCTACCATTTTGTATCCACGAGAAATGGCGGTTTTAGCAATCCTCCGTATGATTCACTCAACCTGGGGTTTCACGTGGGTGATAGCCCGGAAATAGTACTTGAAAACCGCAAGAGGCTTGCTTCAGCACTTGGAATTCCATTGAGCAATTTTACCATAGCGCAGCAAGTTCACGGTTGTAACGTTAGAGTTATAGGTAAAGAGTTAAGAGGCAGTGGGGCGTTTCGTTACGATACAGCAATAAGCGCCGCTGATGCCATGATAACAAATACCCCCAATATCTGCCTTATGGTTCTTCAGGCCGATTGCGTTCCCATTTTATTCTTTGATGTAAAGAAAAAAGCAATAGGAATTACCCATGCAGGCTGGAGGGGAACGATTCGCATGGTGGCACAAAACACGATAAAGGTATTACAGAAAAAATTCCATTGCTTACCTCACGATATTCTTGTAGGAATCGGGCCTTCCATTGGGCCGTGCTGCTATGAGATTGGTCCTGAAACCATCGTTCAGATTGAGAAGGCCTTTCCTGATAAGAAAGGCTATATTAGTAACAAAACTCCTCATGGTAAGGGCTGTTTCAATTTATGGGAGGCAAACAAGACACAGCTTTTACAAATGGGTATTCCTGAGAGAAATATAGAGGTTGCCCGGATATGTACCCGATGCAATCATACGATATTTTTTTCATACCGGCATCAAAATACCGAGACGGGGAGATTTGGAGTGGGTGTTATGTTGAAAAGTTTATGACGACATTGTTTGATTGTATTAAAATTTTCATTTTATTTAAGCGGTTTCAGGGTGGCACGTACAAACCTTGTTCCTGTATGTCTTGAATATGGATTGTTTGCCCATGTTTTAATTTGATGCTGGGGAATTTCAAAGCAGATCGTTCCTATTATGTCTATGTCATTCCAACGAGACATGTCCTTGCGGAAGTGGGGAGTGAGAATCCGGAGGTTTGTCTCTACCCCGCCGTATCCATTTTGTTTTGAGCTTCGCAAATGGCTATCTGAGATATTTACCAAAGATAATATCGAGTTTCTTCTTGGTGCTTTCTGGAATAAGGTCTTTGTGTGTTACGATGGCATTCTGTACTGCCGTTGCACATGCGCATGTCCTCTTTTGCTCAATTTTTGGAATGGCTGCCTTGAGAATACGTTTTGCAGTTTCGGCGTTTTTATTTAAATTTCCGACGATCATTTCCAGAGTTACCGCTTCTTCGCTTACATGCCAGCAGTCATAATCCGTAGCCATAGCCAGGGTGCTGTAACAGATCTCCGCCTCACGCGCCAGCTTTGCTTCCTGAAGGTTAGTCATACCGATAACACTCACTCCCCACTGCCGGTAAACATTCGATTCCGCACGGGTGGAGAATAAAGGGCCTTCCATGCATAAATACGTACCGCCCTTGTGCACACGTGCGCCTACTAATTTAGCGGCATTAAATAGAGTATTTGCTAGTTCGTCGCATACCGGATCGGCGAAACTTACATGCCCCACAATCCCTTCCCCAAAGAATGTGCTGACCCTGCCTCGTGTTCTGTCAAAAAACTGGTCTGGAATAACAATATCGAGGGGCTGGATTTCCTCCTTCATACTTCCCACAGCGCTCACGGCAATGATGCGTTCTACGCCCAGCTTTTTCATCCCATAAATATTGGCCCTGAAATTGAGTTCTGACGGTAAGATCGTATGTCCCTTGCCATGCCGGGGCAGGAAAGCCACCTGACGGCCTTCCAGCGTGCCTACCGTAAAACTATCGGAAGGTTTGCCAAAGGGCGTATCGATCGATACAGATTTTACGTCCTTGATTCCTTCAATATTATAAAGACCACTGCCCCCAATAATGCCAATCATCTGCTCCCCCATTTCTTGATTTCTCCTTTTCTGTGAACTCTGTGGTTTATTTTTGTAGATTATGCGAAAGTGCCCTGTACATGTCAATAAATAAAATTTGATGTGTTTTATGGCTATTGGTATAATCCACGAAAGCAATCAGATGTTTTCATGGATGTTCAGCGATCGGTCCATAGCCATCTGGAATAGGTGTTAAGCTGAATGATGACTGCCCAATATTGTTTTTTCAGTTGTTTCATACTTGCATAAGAGGGTTATGTATGAAAAATCACGAAATTGCGGCATTATTTGAACGGATTGCCAACGTGCTGGAGCTCAAAGGGGAAAACACCTTCCGCATAAATTCTTATCGCAAGGCCTCCCGGGTAATCGGTGATTTAACCGAAGATATAGAGGATCTCGCAAGGGCAGGAAAATTGACAGATATTCCTGGTATAGGAGAGGGTACGGCTGAAAAGATTATTGAATACATAAACACGGGAAAGATGTCCAAGTATGAGGAGGTGATGAAAGGGGTTTCTGAAGAAACGGTTGCCCTCATGCAGATACCGGGTTTGGGCCCAAAGACCGTGGCCCTGTTAAACAGGGAATTAGGGATAGTTGGTTTGAGTGACCTTGAGAAGGCCTTACAGGATGGCAAATTAAAAGGGCTGTTTGGAATCGGAGATAAGAAAATTGAAAATATTATTAAAGGGATTGAGCTGTTTAAGACCAGTCAACAACGGATATCCATCGGCATGGCGTATCCGGTTGTAAAAAAAATAATAGAAGGGTTGAGGCATAATTCCCTGATCAGAGACATCCAGGCGGCGGGCTCGTTGCGAAGGATGAAGGAAACGGTTGGAGACATCGATATCCTTGTCTCCGGTACAGAGGGTACTGAAATTATCAAGTCTTTTGTGAATATGCGGGGGGTAACGCAGATATTAGCGGCAGGTGATACCAAAGGAAGCGTGCGGGTAGAGGAGGGCGTACAGGTAGACTTGCGGGTTGTCCGTGAAGATGAATTTGGTGCAGCGTTGCAGTACTTTACCGGTTCAAAGGAGCACAATATCCACCTGCGTGAGATCGCCAAGAAAAAGGGGTTAAAGATCAGTGAATATGGCATTTTTAAAGGGGACAAAAAGATCGGTGGGCAACGGGAGGAAGATGTCTACAAGGCCTTAGGCATGGATTGGATACCGCCCGAGCTGCGTGAAAACAGAGGGGAGATTGAGGCAGCCCAGGAGGGGAAATTGCCAAGGCTCGTTGAGCTTTCCGATATAAAGGGAGACCTCCATAATCACTCCAATTGGAGTGACGGTACCCCTACTTTCGAAGAAATGGCTCAGCACGCCATGAAGATGGGTTATAAATACCTTGTAGTCTCAGACCACTCAAAGTCGCTCCATGTGGCGAACGGTCTGAAAGACGATGAACTGCTTGAAGAAATTGAAGAAATTGATAAGCTCAATAAAAAATTCAAAGGGTTTACGTTGCTTAAGGCAACAGAGGTGGATATTAAGGCTGATGGGTCATTGGACTTTCCGGATAAGCTTTTGGAAAAGCTCGATGTCGTTGTGGCTTCTATCCACAGCGGGTTTAAACAGGGAAAGGAAAAGATTACCGAGCGAATGATTGCGGCCATTCGCAATCCTTATGTAAATGTAATTGCCCATCCCACAGGACGCCTGATCAGTAAGCGCGAGGGGTATGAAGTTGATCTGGATAGGGTCATAGAGGCCTGCGCAGAGACGGGTACAGCCCTTGAGATTAATTGCTTTTATGACCGGCTCGACCTGAACGACATCAATTGCAGAAAGGCCAAGGAGGCTGGTGTCATGATTGCCATTAGTACCGATGCCCACCATGTGGATCAGATGTGGATGGTGGAACTCGGTGTAGGAATAGCACGCAGGGGCTGGCTGGAAGCCAAGGATGTAATCAATACATTATCCGTCGACAAATTGAAAGCCTTTTGTAAGAAAAAAAGGAAGTAGAGACGAGAGAAAGGCATCCTCAGTTGGAAAGAAACGTGGTGCAAGGCCACCAAAAGGCTGAAAAGAAGCTGCCAGCAGAAGCGATTGTGAAAGAACTAAGCATATCCAGAATTTATTGAACGAAAAAAATATGCAAAATATTCCACGCAAAAAGTATTTCAACACCTTCCTTCGGCCTAAAAACAAGTCGTTCTCTTTCGTTCCCTTAATAATTGGTTGGGGGATAGTATCTATAGTACATAATAAAGCTGCCGTTTCTGAACCGGAGAAAAAGGCACATTCGGTATATGCATCGGTTATCGGAACGGCATTGCGCAATATACCGGAGAAGGCCTTGTCTTCCGAGGTGGTGCAAGGCATGTTTAAGGAAAAGGGGTTGTTTGATTCCCGCAAGAATGCTGCCGGTCGTGGCGTTTCTCATCAGTATGAAATACAGAAAGACAGAAAGGTCGTGTATGACCACTCCAGCGGTTTGATGTGGCAGCGCGCAGGTTCGCAGAATGATATGAACTACCATGATGCGAAGGACTATATTGTCACACTGAACAAAGACCAGTTTGCCGGTTATAATGACTGGCGTCTGCCAACCCTGGAGGAGGCCATTTCATTGGTAGAACCAGTAAAAAAAGACGGTGATTTACACATAGACCAGGTATTCGATCCATGCCAAAAAAGGGTATGGACGTCTGATTTCAGGAAGGATGGCATGGCCTGGACTGTTTGGTTTGATTCCGGCTTTTGCGACTATGCATATACAGACAACAACATCCGGTATTACGTTCGGGCAGTAAGGGTAGGAAGATGACTACGCTGTGTATAGCGGATAATTAAATGATAAGGAATTTCAAAGCTGCGGTTGTAGAGCGACGAGCCTCGTTGCTCTACATTGGGAAAGTTAGAGGATTATCTTAAAAATGATTTTGACTCTGAAATGTGGCGAAACAAAGATTTACGAAAATTAGACTTAAGAAAACTGAAAGAATTTATTAAAAAATCACAATCACGTAGGTGGACATTTGCTCACCCGACGTACAATTGTTAGTCCTTAACCTGATCAAAGTACCACTTTTTTGCCAGCATGTCGTAGGAGATAATGCAGGTGAGATTGGTATTGGTTGTTATGCAATACCGTTTCTTTAACACACCCTCCATGGTTTGATCCAGCCATTCGTTGAGGACCTCTTTCACCTGGAAAAGCCTGCCGTGCAGTTTGAAGCTGTAGGGAATTACGTAATGTATCGTCAGATCATTGACGGGTACCCATAGGGAAGACCTTACCAAATGAACGATGGTAAATATTGACGAAAAACACCAGAGGATGATACAGGCAATGGAAAAACACATTGCGATGATAGTAAGGTATTGTCCATCAAATAAACCAACCATTTGAACCGTGCTGTCGGCATATAAACCCACGGCAAAGACAATCTCCCAATATCCTACGGTAAACGCAAGACCCCCGTCGCTGTAAATCAACTTTCTCATAGCAAGGATGATTAAGAACGGCATCCACCACAGTCCAAAAGACCAAAAAAGCAGTGAAATCCCCTTTAAAAAGGGGAGGAAATCCACAAAAGGTCCCCCTACTGCTTGTATATGTTGATACAAAACCGTACCGGTAATTGCCGTTACGGCCGCTGCTCCGGCATTCATCCAATATGGCGAGAGATCGGTATTGTTGTCGAACCTGTAAAATACTAATCTCAAGATGATTAGTGACATAAATATGAGGTATAAACTCGCACCCACAGACCATAGGGCAAAAGAGAATACCTGGATAAACAGTACGTGCCATATCGCATGTGCTGCAACGATAACTCCCAGCAAGGCCGTAGACTGGGTGCCCACGGTAGCAAAGAACCACCCGCCGTGTAAGATATCATCGATCTTTCTATCTTCTGATTTCCGATTCAGGAACAGAATGCTAAACGAAAAAAGTGAAACGGCCAGCCAGAGACCAATTGCCACATACCAGCATAGAGTGGCTGTTGTATGGAGATGAAATACCCTGGAAAAACAGATACCTATAAAGTTTACAGCCCCTACAATGGTAAAGAAATAGAGGGTTTTCCCAGGGTTAAGCATTTCTTCTAAGGCTTCTTTAGAGAACAGTACCGTCTGTACCGCCTTAAAAACAACCACCGAGAAGAGTATAGCCAAACTTGCTGAAAAAAAGTAAGGGGTAATTACCTTATAGCCATACATGTGAGATATGGCAGCAATCATAATCGTGGCCATGACGGCAGTAAACCAACGGGTATTCAGTGAATAGGTTGCAATTTTTAAAACACTCATAAATCATCGCGCAGCATTGCTGCAATCAAACATATTCTGCTTGTGGTATATGAGAACCCCACCCCATCCCTCCCCGTAAACTAAGAGTGTGTAGTTATTTCCGTGTTTACAAAAGGATTACAGGGGTTTGCTCGTTTCCAAACATTGTTTGGAAAGGATTACGAGGACATCCCCTTTATCCCCCTCTTGTGAGGATGGGATAAAGAGGAGGAGGCTATAAATTCACCTTACGCAACATTTGCTACTTTTTTATGCATCTTTGTTATCGTTTTTTCTTCCATAAACGAGAGGCATATCAGGCATATAAGGGATACAAAGATAAATCCTAAAGAATAATTATTCGTATAATCTTTGATTGTGCCTAATATAATGGGAAGAAAGAAACCGCCGAGACCACCCGCAGCGCCTACCATTCCGCCAACGGTGCCCGTGTCCTTCGGGAAATATTCAGCGACCAGCTTAAACACAACGCCATTCCCGATTCCCAGACAAATACCCATCAGATAAAAGACCGTGAGTGCCGTCATTAAAGATACATTCAGGTTCAGGAATATCAAGATGCTTAGTATTGCCACTGAAAGGACTATTAAAATGCGCCTTCCTGGTATACGGTCACCGAGATATCCTCCAAGAATACGGGAAAAAGTAGTAGCGAACACAAATATTGACGTAAAACTGCCTGCCTTTACCGGTGTTAACTTATAAAAGTCCCGAAAGTAAGAGGGTAGCCATAACGAAAAAGTGACGAAGAATCCAAAGGTCATAAAGTAAAAAAGGCAAAAGACCCAGATTAAGTTTGAAGACTTATATACCTTCAGTTTATCATTAAAGGTTGGGGGCTTTACATTTGCGGGTTTCGGCGCGTCTTCAGAAAAAAACCAGTAAACAAAGGCCATGATGAGCAGTGGTACCGAATATATCATAAAGACTTTATGCCACCCGAGAGATTCCGCAAGAAATGGCGCTCCAAACGTGGCAACGGCTGAGCCAACATTTCCCACACCATAAATTCCTAATGCCAGACCCTGCTTCTCTTTTGGATACCATTGTGAAACCTGTGGAATACCTATGGCGAATGAGGTACCTACCAAACCGAAAAAAAAACCACAGACGAGTAAAAAGCCGTAACTCTGCGCAAAGCCAGCGATAAACATAGGGAAAAAACCAAATAAAAGCAGAACACTAAAAACCCGCCTGCCGCCAAATTTGTCGGTCAGAACGCCAATGGGCACCCTGGCAATGGAGCCAAGCAATACCGGTGTTGCGAGTAACAACCCTACGGCTGTGGAAGACAACTTAAATTCGACCTTCAGGTACGCTGCCAGAGGAGAAAAGAGTGCCCAGCCGGCAAAGCATGTAGCAAATGCCAGAGTTGCAAGTATCAGCACCTTTGTGTTTCCCTGTGGCGTTTGTACCGAAGAAGTTTGAACTGATGCGTTCATAAAAATATATCTCCTGAAATCTCTGATTAATTTCCCTTAAAAAGGATTGTCTCTGTGATGTCTTTATTTAAAATTTCCAGACATCTTAATCTATGCGGGCGTTATCGACTGAACAGACTCAAATTCACTCTTTACTTTGAGAGGACACTTGTATATTCCCTCTGTGATAAGAGAACTTGATTGCCTTATAAAAAACAACTTGCCACTCTTTGTTTTCATCATGGTAAAAAATCCATTCACTTGACCATCCCTGAAAAGCATAGACAATGTCTTTTCGTGATCAAAAGGATGTGCATACAGTTCGTTGATTTTTTTCCCGATCACATCATCAGGTGACGCAAAACCAAAGAGCCTTGCACCAGCGGTATTGATATGGGTAATGACGCCATCATATGAAGGCTCATACTCATACCAGCCCTTTGCGTCCTGTACATTAATAAGCGCCTTGGACTCATCTTTTGTTGATAAAATCGTATTATTCATACATACCTCCTTATTCATAAATTTTTTTGTTTTAAGGTTTTAATTCCCACGTTGCTACAGTTTTTTCTGAGGATTGTTTTGTATTAATTTTTGCAACCTCCCGATCCTTACTTCCTTCTTTGTTAATCGTATTTTCGGATTTCAAAATGGGAAACTCCTCCTTGAATTTAGAAATATTACTCTTAATAAAATCCTCATCCCTCTGTGTCACAATCGAGCCAAGTACATCTAAGGGATTATGTACTTTGTATTTCTGCTCACGAAGATATCCACGCTCTTTTTTCAATTCGTAACCATCCAGGATAGCTATTACAAACCCAACCACAATGATGCTTGTTACCCCCAGCAATGCCTTCTTTGGTAAAGAGAGGTTTTTAATCATGTATCCCGTGCTTAACTTTCTGTACAACAATACAGCTATAACAAATGCTGGAATTATTACTACTAGCATAAGAGATTTCACCATCGAATCAATATTGTTGACAGTACCAAGGGCTTCGTCCGCATCAATCTCAACGATTAATCCCATATTCAAATCTTTCAGCCAGCTCCATGCACCGACGACTTTTAGACCATCGTAATCCCTGTATCCTTCCAGGTCATAGCCACTCCGTTTTTCTGTAACGCATCTTTTCACGCCTTTTGTCAGCATATTTGTGCCAGGGTCTACCACCTTATGACACGTTCTGCAAGTATCGCCATTGTTTTTTAAATGATCTGAAAACCTTGATTGGGTAACCATAACGCCATCTTTGTTTACCAGATAAGCCTCTCCTGTTTTTCCTAATAAGACATTACTCATAGCCTTATTGAGCAAAGAGGTATCCATCCATAGTAAAACAGCTCCGATCACATCATGGTTTTCGCCCTTAATAGGATAGGACATAAACATGGAAGGCGAGTCATCCCCTTCCCCATCACTTGCATCATTGATAGAATAATGTATCACATCGGAAGTGTACGTTTTACCATCGTATAAGGTCTCATGGACGTTCCTGAAAGGTTTCTCTTTCAGAATATTCATACCTACCATGGATTTTTCACTATCTGTTGTTACCCGGATTGTCCCTGCTGCATCGCAAATAAGTATCCCTTTGTAACCATAATCTGCCTTAATGCACTCTAACTGTGTTTTTAATCTCAGATACTCATGTTCATTTTTCCCGTTTACAAGATCTATGAAGTCCTCGTTGCCATGTATAAGCAATTCACTTTGGATAGTGTCTGAAACTGTCCTCGCGTGTGATTTTCTCTCTTCCCACAACAGCGTAAGAAGATCTTTTTGTTTGTTTACAATGCCCCACAAGTTCCTTTGAACCCCCTGTTTCAACTCGGTACTTGCCTTCGGAAAGGCAATTAAACGAAACAAGAACAGGGGAAACAACCCAAAAAGCACAAATGCGATAATTACGACTACTATGCGCTCCTTAAATATTCTTTTAACCATCTTTCCCATCTTTCACCTCTTGTGAGCTAAATGTTATGTTAATCGTTCTCCTCAAATCTGGAAAATTCACTAAGACATATTTCGATATCATCGATACTGAAAGGTTTTGTAATGACCTTTTTTGCGCCTTTTTTAATTGCCTCTTTCACAACCTCCTCCCCTGTATAGGCAGTAATAATTACGATATGCGAATTGAATCGCGTTCCTTGCAGGTGATCTAATAATTCTATACCATCCATACCTGACATCTTTACATCCAGCAGGATAACTGAATACCTTCTTCTTTTAATCTCCTCCAGAGCCTCGAACCCGTTGTTTACTGCCTTCGTCTCATATCCAAGGTCGGTTAAGGAATTTGACAATACCTTTCTATATCCTTCCTCGTCATCTACGATCAGCACCCTTTTTATTCTCATCTATTCCAGAACCCTTAATCTTTGAGAAACCATGAATTATAATGATACATTTTGCAACCAATGTGCCCGGAAAAACAAAAAACGCCTGGATTGCTCCAGGCGTTTGTATTTCAACAACTTATAAAAGGTAAAAATTATTTTTAAAATTATTTTACAAATCTAGCTGCAAACAATTAGTTTCATGTTTAATCCACTGAAATAGCCTAACTACTTAAAATTGCAACACATATAATAAGGATAACAAAAACTTAACAAGTGGAAACAATCTGGTTGCAGTTTGGCTTGGTGGGAAGAGCTGTACTGCTGTGAGATTCATATACAGATACAGACCTATCAAGTTTAAAAATGCAAAGAGGGTACTCTTCCTTGCTGGTAGAAGCAACCTCGGTCGTCAGACCTCATGGGATTCCGGCAGTATAATATCATCCCTGATAGAGGCAGGAAGTTTACAGAATTTTATAATATCCCAAAATTCCCGTAGAAACCTTTGACTTTATTATTACTGAGGAGCGCCGCTTCTTTATTTATAGCGGCAGGTATTCGAAATATTTAACAGGGATTTTTTATAATTCACGGACCATGTGTAATGGGGGCTATTCGGGGTGTTCACATAGGGACCTTTAATGCTCCTTGTTGGCATATCTGCCGTTGTCCAGCCAGCCGCATCCTTGCCTTTTCTGGCAAAACGAGGCCCAGGTAATTGAAGTCAACATTGAGAAGGTATTACCCGATGCAGATTATTTTGTTATGGGAAAGGCAGGGGCTGCCCTTCCCAGGATTGTTGCAGAGATAAAAAAGATTTACGAATCTGGAGCCCAGACTAATCCACCACAAAGACCCGATACGTGTGATTTCAGTTCCTTAGAAAAAATTTGCCATGGTATCAAGCCCGGCACCATATTAATTTCTTTATTCTCAAACTTTCCTATTATTTTGAAAGGGCGCTCAAAGTACCTTTGAGCGGCGAGTATGCTATTAGGGGAGATATCTCCATGACCGTTAAAGGGACACGTCAGCATGTTTTGCATGAAATGGATTAGCCATTTTATTAACACTTCTTTGGAAAATTTGTTTTTTATGAGGGACTTTTATAAGGGGGCACTCAGTGAAAATAGACGTAATAGAGCAAACCGATAGTAATTATGCCAATGAGACATTGTAACGGGACGCCGATTTTCAGATAGTCTTTAAACCTGTAACCACCAGGACCGTATACCATTAAATTTGTCTGGTAACTGATTGGCGTTGCAAAACTGGCTGATGCAGCGAAAAGTACCGTAAGGGCAAAGGCGCGACTGTCAACATGAATTGTTGAAGCCGAAGAAATAGCTATAGGGAATAGTAGTGCAGCGGCCGCATTATTGGTGATGAAAAGAGTATAAAAACTCGTGATTATATAAATGCTGGTTAAAACGCCTATTACACCAAAATGACAGCCAATTCCTGCGATTCCGTTGGCCAATAACCCTGCAAGCCCTGATTGCTTAATTGCCGTTGCAATGCCCAGGGACATAGCAATAATAATCAGTGTTCGCCAGTCTATTGCCTTTCGTGCCTCCGAGGTTCTTATTGTTCGGGTTGCCATCAGGATAATTACCCCCAGACCGGCAGCCGATAGTAGCGGAAGTATTTCCAGAGCGGTTAGCAAGATGGTTAATAAAAATACACCGAGAGACAGATATCCACGCCACTGTGGTTTGGAAGGTAAGTTTTCCGCTTCTGCAATGAGATAAAAATCATTTGAATGGTACCACTTTTTGCGAAAGTTTCTTCCTGCCAGCAACAGCAATGTGTCGCCAGGACGTAAAATAATATTGCCAATCTTTTTCTGTATTCGTTCTCCATGTCGGTGGATGGCAATGATAACCGCCTCGTATTTAGCCCGAAAATCACTTTCGCGAACCGTTTTCCCAACTAAGGGGGAGCCTGGAGATACGACGGCTTCAAAGGTGTTTATCACGGCAGAATCATATTGTTTTAAATCAAAATGGGAATCCTGTATCAGTTGCAAACCAGGTATTTTTTGTAACTCTAATATTGTCTTCGGTATGCCGGTAAAAAACAACCGATCGCCTAACATTATTTTCTCATTTGGTTCTGCAGGTGCAATAATTCTGCCCCGGCGTTCTATCTGAAAAAGGAATAAACCCTGTAAATGCCTCAATCCCGCCCCTTCAATTGTTTTCCCTATATTTTCATATTCTGGTGTAACTTTCAGTTCGATAACAAATTCCCGGGTATGTTCTCCCAGTTCGACCAGGGGGTCTTTCCTGTTGGGAAGCAATCGGTGGCCTATAAAGCTGATGAATAAAATGCCAAGAAGTGCAAGCGGTACGCCGACCTTGGATATTTCAAAAAAAGATATTCCTTTCATTCCTGAATCGATCATCAACCCGTGAATAATCAGATTGGTGCTTGTGCCAATCAGGGTGCATGTCCCACCCAGTATCGCAGCGTATGAAAGGGGAATCAGGTACTTTGAAGACGCATAATGGTGTTTTTCTGCCCAGGAACGTATAACCGGGATAAACATGGCCACAACCGGAGTATTATTGATAAACGCGGAAACAACAGATACTGGAAATAAAAGCCTCAGAAGCTTGCGGGAATTGCCGGTGTTCTTTTTGCCAAAAATGATATGAGTAACCTGATTGAGCATCCCGGTATTACTGAATGCTCCTACAATTACGTACATTAGCGCAATGGTTAGCATCCCTTCGTTGGAGAATCCGATGAATGCCTCTTTCAGTGTAATAACCTTTCCGGCAATGAGGAGCAGTAAAGCAGAAAAAATTACCACTTCTATCTCCAGTACCTCCAGGAACAGAAGGATGCTCATAATGAGCAGCAAGGCAGCTGTGTACCAAATTCCAAATGAAATCATGACTTAATTTTATACCTAATAAAAGGCAAAAGAACAGATATTGTGTTATCTTTCAAACACAGGTACAGGTACAGACTCAGTCTGCATGACGCCATCTATAGCGTACAGGTGGTTATCGTTTGACCCTACGTAAATGGTGCCATCGGGTCCTATAGCCGGCGAGGATTCGATGGCGCCTTTTGTCTGGAATGACCATTTGAGGGTACCATCGGTGTTAATAGCGTAAAGCTTTCCGTCGCTTGAACCAATATAGACAGTTCCTTCTGCATCAATGGCAGGTGAAGATTCCACCCAGTTGTTGGTCTTGAAACTCCATTTGAGTTTGCATTCCGGAAGTACAGCGTACACAAATCCATTATATGAACCAAAGACAATAGTTCCATCCTCTGTAATGGCAGGGGTGCAATGGACAGCCTTGCCGGTATTAACATACCATTTAACATTACCGTCTGGTCTAATGGCAACTACCCTGCCGCTGTCTGTACCCACGTACACAGTTCCGTCTGCACCTATCGACGGAGAAGAATAGGAATCATATACTCCGGTTCCAACACGTCTCATCCATTTTTCTTCTCCGGCAGGAGATAGCGCATGCAGGGCTCCGCTTACTTCGAAGAGATAGATGGTGCCGTCTGTCGAGAGCGCCGGGGAGGCAACTATGTTACTGTTTGCGGTATATTTCCATTTAAGTTTACCTTCAGTCGTAAGGGCATAAAGATTATTGTCGTCTGAACCAAAGTAAAGGCTGTTATCGGTAACAGCAACAGATGAGAGGATAATGCCACCGACCTGATATGTCCATTTCAGTTTTCCGTCGGGGGTAATCGCATACATCTTTTTATCCCTGGAACCAATATAAATTGTTCCGTCGTTCCCAATGGCGGGTGAGGCAGTTATTTCACTTCCCGCCTGGAATGCCCACTTTGAGGTGCCGTCCGGGTTAACGGCGTACAGCCTGCCGTCAATGGAACCGAAGTAGATCGTGCCTTCGGATGCAATGGATGGGGAAGAGGTAATGCGGGTATCTGTCTTAAAAGACCATTTTAAGGCGCCGGTTTGTGCTCCCTTATAGGCGCTCCGCCCCGTATGCTGGAGATCACCCCGAAACATCTGCCATGGAATTTTTGCTGCTTCCTGACCTTCTGTGGATTTGAATTGAGTAAAAACCGATATTATGATAAAAAGAAATGCGGTTATATAAGCGTTGGTTTTTCTTTGCATTGTTTTCCTCCAAAAGTTGCAGTAACCGACATGCTGTGGTATACTTATAAAATTACAAACTTCATTTTTCCCTTGATCCCTTTTTACAACAGGTGTCCCAAATATGTTTGTCAAGCTGTAGCAAGTATAAATAAAGTAGCGTATTCCAGGAGAAAGGATAATTAATGGTAAAATAAATATCATCATAAGTCAACAAGAGAACATTTTTACCGCATGACTTATCATGATATATTTATAATTCAGATAGAAGGTTGGTAAATTTTGGCGTTGTATTTCAGGCGATGATTAAAAACAGAGGATGGGTGAAAGATGTTATTGGTTTTTTTAAGAGTATCAAAGTCAAGCTCATCTGCTATCTCATTCTCATGACAACGCTTCCCATTCTGATTGTAAGTAGTACGGCATACAATCGCGGAAAGAGGGCACTAAATGAGAAGGTGGTTGAAAAGCTGACCTCTATTGCCGATCTAAAAAAGGTACAACTCAGTAACTGGTTACAGGAACGGATGGTTGATATTGGCGTACTTGCGACAAACAAGTCTCTGGAGGTCTCGTTTTCCAACTTGCTTTACCTGAGAAAGGCATTCCACACTATTGACAGAATGAAAGAATCAGAGATCGGGGATGTCTATTATAAAAGACTTTCAGAATATTTAGACAAGCTTAAGGAAAAATTTATCTATTGTGATGAAATAGCGATTCTGGACGTTGAAAACGGCGAGATCGTAATCTCTACTACAGAATCAAACATTGGATTAATTGACGGGGATTACCTGTATTATCTCGACGTACTGGCAAATAACGGAATACCTTTGAAAGATGTCCATTATTCAGGATATACCAGGCGGATAGGAATGACCCTCTTCGGCATCATGAAGAGGACAGACCCGATTACAATGGAGGAGACAGATGTTGTCAATGGCATTGTTCTTATCCGTGTAAATACAAATGACGCTATAGGACCATTGCTGCAGGACTGGCCAGGGAGCGGAGAAACGGGGGAGACCTTACTGGTGCGCCGCGATGGGGATAGATTGCTCTTTTTAAACAATACCCGACACCTCGCAGATGCTGCATTAAAAATAAGTATTCCCGTGAAATCAATTGTGCCGGAATCTTTTATGTTAGCGGATAAGGAGGAAGGAATCATAAAGGTGCTGGATCACAGAGGAGTCGAGGTCCTTCTGGCCTTTCGTTATATACCGCAGTTGAAATGGGGATTAATTGTGAAACAGGATACTTCCGAGGCCTTTCAGCCTATTATGGAATTGAAAGATCAGGTAATTACTCTGGCAATTGTAAGCGTAGTGATTATTGTTGTTATCGTTTTTGTCCTGGCACACGGCATTACACAACCCATCCTTCAGTTGGTTCAAGGGGCAAATGCGATTGGCAAGGGGAATCTTGGACATCGTATTTCCATTGACTCGAAAGACGAAGTGGGTATTCTTGCATCAGAATTTAATAAGATGGCTGAAAAATTGGAGGAGTCCTACGCAGGACTTGAGCAAAAGATTCGTGAGCGGACCGCGCAGCTGAGAGAATCCGAGGAAAGATACCGTGAATCTATCAATCTGGCTAATGACGCTATCTTTACCTTAGATGCCGACACGGCTCAGATTATTGATTCAAATAAAAAGGCCGAGGAACTGTCGGGATACGGGAAGGATGAATTGCGTCTGAAAAAGATATGGGAAATAGTTCCCGAATATGACCTAGAAAAGACAAAACAATTGTGGATGACTATAAATAGGACCGGTTCCGGTATGCTGGATAATATTGATTATCAGCATGCAGACGGACGGCTCACTCCTACCAGCATCAGCGCTAACGTGATTGAATATGGGAGAAGAAAGACAATCCAATGGATTTGCCGCGATATTACAGAGCGTAAAAGGATGGAGTTGCAGTTGATTCAGGCAGAACGTTTAGCAGCAGTAGGAGAATTGGCTGCGGGTGTTGCTCATGAGGTAAATAACCCGTTAGGAGGGTTGCAGAATTTTGTAAAAATGATGAAGAAAGAACCTGGCAATATATCACAAAACTTGGAGTTTCTCGATTTGATGTCGGAGGGATTGAAACGAATTGAGGTTATCGTCAAGCAGTTGATGGCGTTCTCCCGGCCGTATTCTACTCACATGTCTCATCACAGCTTAAATGAGATTGTGGAAAATTCTCTGCGATTTGTAGACCACAGGATAAAAGAGCTTGGTATACAGATGGAGAAGGTTTTGTCTCCTGATTTGCCTGAAATTTACGGCGATGCCGATAACATCTCGCAGGTTATTATCAATATTATTGTAAATGCCCTGGATAGCATGCAGAACGGTGGAAATCTGACAATCAAGACCGGTTACTGTGACTTTCAGCCATCGAGCATACAGGTTGCTATCTCCGATACCGGAACTGGGATTCCGGAAGAAATTCTCAATAAAATATTTAACCCTTTTTTCACGACGAAGGAAATGGGAAGTGGGCTGGGACTTGCAATCAGCAAGAGAATCGTGGATGACCACAATGGAAATATCGTGGTTAAGAGCAGGCCGGGCGAAGGGACAACGTTTTACGTTTGCCTGCCTGTGAGAAAGGTAACGGTGTTGACATGATCGGGAAGTTTTTAGTGCCTTCTAAAAATAATTTTGTATTTTTGGCAAAAAGCTGTTTCTTCCGACTCGTTCGGGTTAAGTTAGTCGTCATGTTTGCGCTAGCAAAACCCTGAAACGATGAAAGTAGAACTATTTATTCATAATTATATTGTGACACCGTTACTTGTGCCGTTTTTGTGAACGTGTTTTCGAACCAGTCGTCATGTTGCGATGGCAACACCCTGTATTTATGCTTACACCTTTTTGTTAGGACTTATTTTCGAACCGGAATCATTATTTTATGGATAGTAAAGTGCTGATAGTGGATGATGAAAAACTTATGAGGATCTCTCTGGAAAGCCAGTTAAAGAAGGAAGGGTATTATGTAAAATCGGTGGATAATGCCCTTGACGGACTCAGGATGGTTAAATCTGAAGAATATGATGTAGTAGTCACAGACCTGCGGTTATCGGGCATGAGCGGAATGGACTTTCTGAAAGAGATAAAAAAATATAATCAGGAAATAATCGTTGTCATTATGACAGCTTACGGCACACTTGAAAGTGCCGTATCGGCAATCAAAGAGGGGGCGTATGACTACATTGCAAAGCCGTTTTCTACCGATGAATTGATTATAAAGCTTCAAAGAGCGCTGCATCATAAAAATACAGCGGCCGAAGTAAATCGTCTGAGAGGTGAGATTCAGGCTGAGTTTGAATTCAGCAACATTGTTGGAAACAGCGATGCAATAAAGAAAGTGCTTGAGACCGTCAAGAATGTTTCGGGAAGAGATACGACCGTTCTTATACGGGGAGAAAGTGGAACCGGGAAGGAAAAAATAGCGGGCGCTATTCATTACCACAGCAGCAGGAAAACAGGTCCGTTTATCAGGGTGAGTTGTGCTGCATTGAATAGAGAAATACTGGAAAGCGAACTCTTTGGACATGAGAAGGGTGCTTTTACGGGTGCGATTAAGACAAGACGCGGAAGGTTTGAACTGGCAAACGGTGGCTCGATTTTTTTAGACGACGTGGACGACATACCACTGGATATGCAGGTCAAACTCCTGCGGGTTCTTCAGGAAAGGACATTCGAACGGGTTGGTGGTGAAGAGACCCTTTCGGTTGATGTAAGGATTATTTGCGCAACGAAAAAGGACCTTTTGGAACGTGTAAAAGAGGGTTATTTTAGAGAGGACTTATTCTACAGGCTAAACGTGGTGCCGATCTGTATACCTCCATTGCGGGAGCGAAAAGGGGATATCCCGCTCTTAATCAATTATTTTTTAAAGCAGTTTGTATCCCAGCATGAGGATGCTTTGCCGGATGTCTCACAAGAGGCAATGGATATACTGATGGCCTACGATTGGCCCGGAAACGTCAGAGAGCTTGAAAATGTTATTGAACACGCTGTTGCCTTCTCAAAATCAAAAGGTATCTCAGTAGAAACGCTTCCTGAGTACCTGAGAAAGGTTGATATACACAAGGATCTGTTGTCAGTGGATTTGTATAACAGGCAAGCAATAAACCTGCAGGATGCGCTTACAGAAGTTGAAAAAAAACTTATTCAGTGGGCACATCAAAAAACGAATGGCAATCAAGTCAAAATGGCAGAGATACTTGGCATTCCCAGAACAACACTTCGCAATAGATTGGTCAAGTTGCAATTATTTGATAAATCATTTGTGTAAAACGTGGCAACAATATAACACCTTCTGACCATAATTAGTCACACCTTATCGCTTTTGTTCATAAATAGATAGGATTACTGTTCCTAACTAAATCCATTTTTAGTGACCGTTTATTGTCTTTTACCACAGATGGCTTTTCACTCATAGTTCTCATAATATCTTATAACGCAAATAGTTGTGTTATATATTTTTCTTTGTGACGGGATGGTATATATGTTGCTCATATTTTTACGTTAATCTTTTAAAAAAGGTGAGGTATACAATTTAAGCATAAGCAAGCTCAAGGATTGTGTTCCCCTTCTTTGTTGAAAATTATAGGGCTTTTGTATGGCTGGGATGAGAAAGGAGGTGGTGTGTGCAGATTTGTTGATTGGTAGTTTGGTTTGTATGCAACAGTGTGCAGGTAGAAGTGTTTTTGTGTCTATAAATTCCTAATATGTTGAATATTTTAGGAGGGAAGGAAGAGCGATGAAAGGAAGAGGATGGATAGGAGCGATGGTGTTGGGTGCGGTGATGGCAGGAGGAGGGGTGGCGAGCGCTGGTTT
>JABRVT010000018.1:0-1489 GCA_040048245.1 Candidatus Brocadia sp. | reverse complement strand
GCATGATTCGGTCCGTAACCACGGGAATTCCTGATGGCCTCTTTTCTTTGCTTCCTATCTTCCGTATCCATACCCTCTTGACGGGTTTTGCTCTGTAGTTGCAATTCATGAATTGCAACCACACATTGACACAAAGACATTTTGAACTGCTAACATTTTCAAAAAACAAATTGTTACTCGTTTTTATTATTTATCCTTATTTTACTACTATAAAAATATTTTGTTGATATAACAAGTCTCAACAAGAATATATTTCTGAACTTATAACAACCTTCTTTTCTCCCCTTCGCTTTGAAATTCCCGATCATCAAGGTAAAGCCCGAAGGGCTGAAAGGGTATAGAACCATGGCGACAGCCCGGGGATAAGAATTTAATAAAATTTTTAGCCATGAAAAGGCGACACATTATTTTACTACATTGAGATTTTTCAAAGACTATTCAATCCACCATTTTCTTATTCCCCGTGTTCTCAGTGTCCTCAGTGGCAAAACATCAAGAAATTTATGCATCCAGAGGACTCCTGACCCCTAATATATTTTTTGTGGCAACGTGGGTATAAATCATCGTGGTTTGAAGATTCCTGTGGCCAAGCAATTCCTGAACTGTCCTGATGTCATATCCGTTCTCCAGCAGATGCGTGGCGAAGCTATGTCGTAATGTATGTACGGATGCCTGTTTCGTAATTCCTGCCTTTGCGACGGCGACCTTGAATGCCTTTTGGAGTGATGCAGGGTGCATATGATGACGACGCACCGTGTGCGTGCGCGGGTCAACCGAAAGTGATTTGGAAGGAAAAAGCCAGAACCAGCCCCACTCCTTGCCTGCATTGGGGTATTTCTTCTCCAGCGCGCCAGGGAGATAAACGCCATGAATGCCCTTTCCCCTGTCCTGATCGTATAAGCCCCTTACTTCCGAAATGTGCGTAATAAGATCATCCTTCAGGGACTCAGGGAGGATCGTTCTACGGTCTTTATCCCCCTTGCCCGATCTCACAATGACAATATTCTGTTCGAGATCAATATCTTTTATTCGCAGACTCAGGCATTCCTGCAACCTGAGTCCGCATCCGTACGTTAGCATTGCCATAATTCGTTGGACTCCTGACAGGCGATCAAATATTGCATGCACTTCCTTTAGCGTAAGCACCACAGGGAGACGTCGTTTGTATATCGCCCGTACCGCATTCAGTTCGTCTTCGCCTATCTCCTTTTCAAGCACATGCCGGTAAACAAATATTAGCGCATTCAGTGCCTGGTTTTGTGTAGAAGCAGACACTTTTCGGTCAACGGCAAGTGAACTTAAAAAATCTTGTATATCTTTGCTTGTCAGTTGTGATGGTTTTTTATCATGGACAAATCCCCGAAATGAGCGTAGCCAGGCGATATAGCTCTTTTCAGTGCTATATGACCGGTGTCTGAGTCTTAGGACTTCACTTGTTTGAATTTCAAGGTGGTTCCATTCTTTATCATCCTCTGGGGACTTGAGGGGG
>JABRVT010000017.1:0-5490 GCA_040048245.1 Candidatus Brocadia sp. | reverse complement strand
ATTATCGATCCTATCATCAGTGTCATGATCTGCATACTTATTCTTATCTGGGCTTATAAGCTGGTAATGGAATCTGTTGACATCCTGTTAGAAGCGACTCCGAAGGGAATTAACATTGAAGAAGTTATTGCCAGCCTTAAAAAGATTCCTGGGGTTGACAATGCCCATGACATCCATATCTGGACAATTACCTCAGGTATGTATTCCATGAGCGGCCATATCGACACAAAAGACATGATGATCAGTGAAACTACAAGGCTTTCCAAAGAAATCAACCGCGTCCTGACTGAAAAATTCAAGATCGGTCATACGGTAATTCAGTATGGATGTGAATGCAGAATCAACAACTCACATAATAACCATAATTAATGCCCTATAAAAACGACTTCCATTGAGGCTTTTTGCCCAGCGGCAGTAAAGACGATATTTGTAGTGCCGGGGGAAATGCCATGTACGACAAATATTGCCTTGCCAACCGGGTCAGTTAATGCCTCTGAAGTAACAGTTGCAACAGTTGGAGACGTACTAACCGCTGTAACTTTTACGCCGAAGAGTGGTCCTCCCTGTTTATCCAGCAATCTGACAAATACTTTATCCTCTGAACCTGAATGGACACTCAGCTTATGGGGGCTTACAATAATATTTATCTCTTCCTCATATGAAGGCGTTTGTGCACAAGAACTCAGCAAGATAATACCAAGCCAAACTAAATGGAAAAATATAGCCTTCTGATTAAAAAATTTCATGTTATTTTTTCTCCTCTCTTCAACTTTTGACATCGCCTATTAACTGGATGGGGTAAAGACTAAAAAGTATTGATAAGGAAGGAGGAATGTATGTCTTTGTAATAGTGTAAAACCAGCCTGTTTCAGTTCTTCTATAACAATTTCATCAGGAAGACGAAATTTTACGGGTGGGCCTACAGGACTTTCGTCACAGAATTCCAAAATAGCTATTCTCCCATGTGGCTTTAAAGCCTGCTTTATTTTCTTCATAAAATCAACCGGTTGTGCTATCTCATGATAGGTACTCAGGAAGATGGCGATGTCCAGACTTCCGGGAGGTAATTTTGGGTCATTCATATCGCCCAGCAAGAGGATTACATTTTTCAATCTTCTGTCATTCAGCCGTTTGCTTATATAATCTAGCATCTCCTGCTGTATATCAACTGCATAAACAGTCCCGGTTGACCCCACACGTTCAGATAACTTTACGGTAAGGTATCCTGAACCCGCGCCAATATCTGCGACAGTTTGATCTTTTCCAATCTCTAAGGCGTTCAATACCTCGTCGGGTTTCTGCCATGTATCACGTTCAGGGTCTTCAAGTAACGGTATTTTTAAAGGGCTGAAAGGCTTGCTCGGCCGTTCGCGCTTTATTTCTTCTTTTGCATAGGCACCGACACACAGACACAATATTGCTGAGAAGAAAAAAAATGCTTTACAACCTCGAATAATATAAGGATTTGTCATATTCTTAGTGTAGAAATTTTACACTTTGAATGCAATAAAAATGTAACTATTCGGTGAAAATATTTTAAAATTTGTTTGGCAGGGAATTGGGGTTAAAGAGGCATTTTGGATTAGTTTGTGATGTATACGGCCCATAGAGGTGGTTGGCACAGTTTATATGCGGAGATAGCATAGATATGGAAGGGGACTCATCAGCAAAGGTATATACTGAGACCATAAATAATGGGTACAGGTAAGAGGATAATTTAGTTTTTTGAAAACATTGAAAGTCGTAACTGTCTTAGCGGTAATTATGTAGAGGCAATTCATGAATTGCCTCTACAGCGCATTTCCCCCTGTGTCCCTTCCCCATTTACGGGGGAATTATGTGGGTACTGGAATTTTTCAAAAAACTAAATTGTTACCAAAATTCAAATGTTCGCTATCTTACCTTCATTACCACAAATTTCTACGTCCAGCCAGGCATTTTTATTTTAGTCTTTCTTGCAAGTTTAAGATATTTTACATTTCAGTTCTGCAGGTAAAAGATAATAGAAAGCGCCAACCTTCTTATGCCTTTTGAATAGGGCTGCATTTGCCTCTCCTTTGAAACGTTGTACATTTATAATGTCTCCTATTACTGAAACAACTTTCCAAGTTCTTCGTGCAAGTACAAATGTTTCGTCAAATAATCCTGCAATAGTTCCGATTTCACTGCCTGAATCAGTATCAATTACTTTATAAGTTTTAGAATCAGGAATATTAGAATGAATACTGCCTTTTTTACCCATATCCATTAATCTTGTGGATGCACACCAGTAGCCCATGCGATATTCGATCCAACTTTTATCGCGTAAGTGTCCTAAAATGAGCTTTACTTCATTTGGCGAACACAAAGACAAGAGCAGTTCAATAAGTTCTGTTTCTCGCATTCCATTTCTATATTGATAAAGAAGGGAAAAGATTTGTTGGACAGCAACGGATAAATCAGGTTCGTATGATTCAGGCGGAAGCGCACCAGTTTTGGCTGTATTGAACATAGTTTCCATAAAGGATTTTTCTTCATCACATGATACAATCCCAACAACCTGAATGATTCCTGCTCGACGGTTACCACGCCCAATACGCTGAAGCAGCGCAGAAATACACCACGGCGGTTCTGCAAGCACAACAAGGTCAATGTCGCCAATATCTATACCAATTTCAAGTGTAGATGTAGCAACACACACCGCAACACCTGTTTCTTTCATTATCTTTTCTGCTTCTTCACGTACCTGACGATTAAGGCTTCCGTGATGAGCTACGACAGGATAAGGATGCCACAATTTAGCTAATTCGGCAGCAACAGTCTCAACGGACTCGCGCTTGTTACAAAAGTATAAAAGTTTTTTCCACTTTTGTGTCCGTACTAAATGAAATATATCTTTGTGAGATTCAAGCAAACGGTAATTAATCTCTCTTTGTCCCTTAACTGTAATTAATTCAAAATTTTCAGAATATCTTTGGGCAACTTGATAGGGTTCTGATAACGTAGCCGACAATAAATGAACTGCAAATGATGCATCAGCCACAACTTTTTTTAGCCGATGCAACAACAGCCTCAACTGATCGCCACGGTAAGTGTTGTCCAGCAAATGAATCTCATCTAGGATTACAGCGCGGAGTAAGGCAAATATCTTTGGACGACGGCAAATGAGGGAGTCTAAGGATTCCGGAGTTGTAATGAGGCAGTTAGGTAAATCATCTGATAAATACGGCTTATCTCCATGTTTAAGAACAGTTGTGATACCCATATCTCGCAAAGGACCCTCAATGCGTACAAGTGTGTCATTTGCAAGAGCGCGAGTTGGAACAACATATAAAATCGCAAGACCATTCCATCTTTCTGAGACAAACCTCTCAGCAATAGGGGCAACCACTGCTTCAGTTTTACCTGATGCGGTTGGGGATGCAACAACAACATTAATTCTACTAAGAATTTTTGGTATAGTTTCTATTTGAATCGGTGTTAATTTACCAAATCTTGAAAAGAACGGGACCCATGCATATTTCAAACGTTGGCAGATTTTTATAATGTGATCGACATTAGACATACCATACCTTATCCGTAACGATTTAGTTTTTTGAAAACATTAAAAGTCGTAACCGTCTTAGCGGTAATTATCATGTAGAGGCAATTCATGAATTGCCTCTACAATACATGGTAAGCGCGTCAGTACTGGAATTTTTCAAAAACTAAATTGTTACCCTTATCCAATCTTCTGATTCAGGCGAATTAAATCTAATGCTTCAACGGCGCTCTTAACAAATGCTCGTGTATATTTGCCATATTTTATCACATTTTGAAAAAGTTCTTCTATTGACATGTTATTTTTCAGATTTCCATATGCGTTCTTATAGAACAAGTAAACATGCTCAAGTACTTTTTTGAGAGCTGTATCGGGCAGAGATTGTAAATTAATTTTCCTAATTAAATTTAATCTGTTAATTTGATTAATTGTATCTGTCTGTGTGAATGCAAAAAAAAGTTTAATTGCGCTTGGCTCACGGTAAATAAAAGGGGTTCTTCTTCCAATACTTGATAAACTGTAATCCAGATCCCTCTTTGTACCTGCAAGATGTGGATTTTCAAAAAGGAATTTGTCATTTTGTGCCGAGAGAATTAATGCCTTTAAAAAATTAAGACCTCTTTTCCGTTGAGGAGAAGATGATATCGAATCTACGATTTCTGCCTCATCAAAAATCAAAAGAAATCCTTTAAGTCCCAATACTTTTTTTGCAGCCCATCCCAAAGCGCTAAGTAGATAACAATAAATATTAGCAGCAGTAGAATGATCGTACATTCCTGGCAGTTTAAGATAGTTATTGTTACTGCTATAATAAGGCCGAATAATTGATTCCGATGCCTCAATCCAATTCCATAAGACTTCGTCGGAGTCTTTATCAATAAGGTGTCTGAAATATGCGTGATCTTTAAAAACGCCCCTTGCGATTGCTTCTCCTAAAAAGTCACGAAATCTTTTGTTTTGCTTGCCTTCTTTTGAATAATAACGAAACGTGCTAATAAGATGGCTATAGACTCGCTTGGGTTTGTAAAATGGTACCTCATTGGGATCCATTGATACATAAGCAACGGCAAATCCTTCCTGTAAGGCACGCCAGTATGCGTAATGCAAAAGGTGTGTTTTTCCAGTTCCATATTCACCAACAAGAAGCAAAACGTTTTCATTATTACTATTAAGCCAATTCATTAATTCTTTTGACTCTTCTTGTCGTCCAAAAGTAAAATCCTCAACACAATCGTAAGGAACAATTCCCAATCGAAATGCCTCAATCATGCGTCTGGATTTAAAAGCTTTATCAAAAGATAGTGCTGGCAAAGGGGTAGCCAAGGTAGCAATTTGAGGTGTCGTTGCAGCCTGCTCAAGTTCGTCGAACCGCACCCATCGTGTTAGACCATCCCGAAACTGCACAAGCAGTTCAAAATCCTTATAACGCGATTGCTTTACCACGCCATGTCCATACTTGGAGTGGTTGACAATCCTTTCAGGCATAGGAATTACCTCAAATCAATATCCGTTGGAGGGGTACCTTTTTGACGTAGAAAATGAAATCCACGAATAAGTGTTTGTACAAAGAGACGCTTATATCCAATATCACTAAATCGCTGGTTGTGTGAGGACTCGGCAACGGTCTTAATTGTTTGTTGAACAGCCAATTCTTTGAATTTGTGGTTATATGCAATTTCATAAACTTTTGCTAGTTTACTACCAATCTCGCACAAAAATGGAATAGGGTCTGAAATAACTTTCTCAAGTTCAATTTTTACCCCAGTAGGATTTAGTCCCTCAAATGTTGTAGTAACGCGCTGCTTGAGTGCCTCATAAATTTGTGAACGCCCTTCTAAAAAATTCTCGTCCGGAACAGCATAAAAGATCATAACTCCTTTAAATGTTGTATGGCCACATTCATCAATAATTTCACGTAAATTGTTCAGATGTTGTTCACGATTTTTAGTGGTTAAACTCGGTACTTTCTC
>JABRVT010000016.1:0-4090 GCA_040048245.1 Candidatus Brocadia sp. | reverse complement strand
AGATTATACCGTGATGGCCAGTTTTGAAGGAGATTGCGGCTATAAATTCCACAGCTATTCTGCCACCATGGGGTAGCTGACAATTTTCTGAGTCTTCAATCCTCGGTCTTCTACACCTGAAATCATCGGAGTTCCTTGCCATAAAATACATTGCAATCCCATGGATTTTTGTTTAATATCCTTCACATAAATTAATTAGCCCACTACGTGGGATCAGTTTAAAATTCCATATCATTAAATTTAAATTATATGGAAAAATTATTCGGAACAGATGGCATTCGTGGTATAGCAAACATATTTCCAATGACGCCTGAAGTAGTATTGAACATTGGGAAAGCTACTGCATATACTTTCAAGAAAAAATATGGGAAGAAAAGGCCTAAACTAGTTATAGGCAGGGATACCAGGCTGAGTGGCTGTATGATAGAAAATGCATTAACATCTGGGGTCTTATCCGCAGGTGCTGATGTTTTCCTTGCTGGTCATATGCCAACGCCTGCAATTGCTCATTTAACAAAATCCTTAAATGTTGATGCTGGTATTGTAATTAGCGCTTCACATAATCCAGCCGCAGATAATGGAATAAAGATTTTTGGAGGCGACGGCTATAAGTTGTCCGATGACGCCGAAGCAGAAATTGAAAACTATATCTTAACTGAAAAAATAAAAACAGAGCATATAACAGGAAGTTTAATAGGAAATGTATATAGCGTTGATGATGCAAAAGGGAGGTACATAGAATTTGCAAAGGCTTCTGTAAAAGGCCTGAGTCTACAGGGATTAAAGGTTGTCCTGGATTGCGCTAACGGCGCCGCATATAATACTGCACCACAGATACTGAGAGAGTTAGGCGCAGAAGTTGTTGTGCTCAACGATAGACCAGACGGACTTAACATAAACCTGAATTGCGGGGCGCTGCATCCTGAAAATATGAAGGAAGTTGTGAAAAAGGAGAGGGCAGATATTGGAATAGCATTGGACGGCGATGCGGACAGGGTTATTGTTTGTGATGAAAAGGGAAATAATGTTGACGGTGACCATATCATTGCAATATGTGCAATTTACCTGAAAGAGAAAGGCGCCTTAACAAAAAATTGCGTTGTTGCCACGGTCATTACTAATAAAGGGTTTGACATTGCTATGGCTAATAAGAATATCTGTGTTGTCAAAACAAAGGTGGGAGACAGATATGTCATTGATGAGATGAGAAAAAAAGGATATGTTTTGGGCGGAGAACAGTCCGGGCATATCATATTCTCAAATTATACAACAACAGGTGATGGAATAATTTCTGCCTTACAATTGCTTGCAATTATGAAGGAGAAAGGGGAGAAACTAAGTAAATTAGTAAAATGTATGAAATCCCTTCCCCAGGTGCTTATCAACGTTAAAGTAAAAGAAAAGAGAGATATAGATACCCTGGAAGCGAAGAAGTATATTAGGAAAACTGAGGAAAGATTGGGGGAAAATGGAAGAGTGCTTGTCAGATATTCAGGGACAGAGAATTTATGCAGGATCATGATTGAAGGTGAGCATAAAAAAGAAATTCAAAAAATGGCGAATGAAATTGCCCACCGCATAAAAAAAGAGATCGGGGTTTAAACTATGATACAGGCGATCATTTTAGCTGCAGGAAAAAGTACAAGGACATGGCCCCTGACATTAACGAAGCCGAAACCTTTGCTGAAAGTAATGAATAAAGAGATACTAAAACACAATCTGGATGCGCTGCAGGGATTGGTTAGTGAGGTTATTGTAATCGTAGGATTTAAAAAGGAAATGATTATACAAGAGATAGGGACTAAATATGGGAAACTAAACATTCAGTATATAGAACAAAAAACGCAGTTAGGTACGGGACATGCCGTGAAATGTGTTGAAAATTTGATTAAAAATAAATTTGTCGTTTTAGGGGGTGACGATATCTTTTCACGAGAAGATATAAAAGCATGCTTAAAACATAGATACGCTGTTTTGGGATGTAAAGTTGAAAATCCAGGCAGATTTGGCGTTTTCGTTGTGTCGGGGAAAGAGGTGAGAAAGGTCGTTGAAAAACCCCAAACATATGTGTCAGATATAGCGAATACGGGATTATATGTGTTTGATAAAAATGTGTTCAAATTTAAGCTGAAAAAAAGTCCACGAGGGGAATATGAAATCATAGATTATATCAATGGGCTTGTCAAAGAAGAGAGAGTAGTCTGTGAAACGGTAAAAGGACATTGGTTGTCCGTAGGATACCCATGGGATTTAATTGAGGTAAATAACGTTTTGGTCTCCAAAATAAAAAATGAGATAAAGGGTAAAATAGAGAAGAACGTTACCGTAAAAGGAAAGATACACGTAGGAAAAGGGACGGTGATTTTATCGGGAACGTATATAGACGGTAATATTGTTATTGGCGAAAACTGCACTATAGGACCCAACTGTTTTTTACGAGGAAACACCTCTATCGGAAATAATTGTCATATTGGACAGGCAGTTGAGATAAAAAATAGTATCATCATGGACAAAGCAAAAGTTCCTCATCTTTCTTACGTCGGGGATAGCGTCATTGGAGAAAATAGCAATCTGGGTGCTGGAACGATAACAGCTAATTTAAGACACGACAATAAAAATGTGAAATCCGAAGTGAAAGGCGAACTGATTGATACCGGTAGACGAAAGTTTGGGGCCATAATCGCCGATGACGTTCATACAGGAATAAATACAACAATCTATCCCGGAAGAAAGATATGGCCAGGAATAGACACAGGGCCTGGCGAGATCGTTGATAAAGATAAGAAGGTTTAAAATAATCAAATGTAGTCAGTACCACCAGCTTATCTGGTGATATGATTGGCCATGAAGAAGCATTGTCACTGGCATTCCTTCTTCCTTCATGATGGATTTTACAATGAATTTATTCCTTGTCTTTTGTTGTATCCGTGGTATCAGGCAACTCGTTTGTAATATAGTCGCATTCGGGATACCTGCTGCAACCGAAAAATACGCCACCCTTCTTCGAGCGACGTGGGACCAGGTCTCCGTTACAACCCTCTTTGGGACACTTCACACCGGTAGGAAGTGATTTGATATTCCTGCATCTGGGATACGCTGAGCATCCCATAAACCTGCCTTTTTTGCCAGATCGGATAACCATGGGGCTACCGCATTTTTCGCACTTTTCTTCAGTAGGCTCAATTTTGGTTGCCTCGCCGGTGAGAGGTTTTGTGTTTTTGCAGTTCGGGTATGCAGAACATGCAAGAAATTTTCCATGACGGCTCGTCTTAATTACCATGGCGCTGCCGCATTTCTCACATTTTTGGTCACTGGTTTCAGGCGGGGCAGGTGCGCCCTTTTCATCAAGGGGAAGCGTATTTTTACATGTGGGAAACGCCGAACATCCCAGAAACTTTCCGTGCCTTCCCCATCGAATAACCATAGGTTGTCCGCAGATAGTACATATCTGACTGCTTTCCTCAGGTGTTCCCTTTACGCTTTTCATCTCTTCCACCGCCTTTTCCAGATCGATTTTAAACGGCTCATAAAATTCCTTGAGTACGTCAATCCATGCAATTTTCTCATCTTCTATCTTGTCCAGTTCATCCTCCATGTGTGAAGTGAATTTTACATCCATTATTTTCGGGAAATGTTCAATAAGTTTTTCAGTAACCAGTGTTCCCAGTTCCGTTGCATAAAAGGCACGTTTTTCCTGTTTGACATATCCACGGTCCTGTATAGTGGAAATGATGGTGGCATAGGTACTGGGTCTTCCTATCCCCATCTTTTCCAGAGTTTTGACAAGGGATGCCTCGGTGAAACGTGGCGGCGGCTGGGTAAAATGCTGGGTAGGCACGAGTTCTATCAATTCAAGTTTCTGGCCTTTTTCCAACGGTGGAAGAATTTGTTCGTCCTTTTCCATCTCGTGACCGGAAACAACAGTGTGCCCCTCAAAGAGCAGTTCTCTCCCTTTGGCCTTAAAAGTATACCGCCCCGAAGCAATTTCAACGTCTGTTACGGCATAGAGCGCTGGACTCATCTGACTGGCAACAAACCGATTCCATATCAATTCATAAAGTTTGTATTGATCTTTTGTCAGGAAGTCTTT
>JABRVT010000015.1:0-169598 GCA_040048245.1 Candidatus Brocadia sp. | reverse complement strand
ATGCTATATTGTATATTATGTTTGTTATTGTGTTAACATTTGTGCTTTTCGATCGCAGGGAATGCCGCTGATTTGCTGTATCTATTGAATTGGAAAGGACTTAATGTTGTTGTATGGTGTAATTGGAGACATACACAGTAATTACGAAGCATTGACGGCAGTTATTCATGAACTGAGCGGAGAACGTGTTGACAGGATATTGTGCACGGGAGACATTGTCGGTTATGCCGCCGAACCAATACAGTGTATAGACTTGATACGTGAACTGAACTGCATTGTCGTCGCTGGAAATCATGACTACGCTGCCGTAGGAAAGTTTCCCGTGGGCTATTTCCATGCAGATGCAAGGACTGCAATTTTGTGGACGGCAAAACAACTCTCGGAGGAATATCGTGAGTTTCTGAAAAAATTACCTCTCGTTATTGAGTTAAATGACATTACCCTTGTACACGCCTCTTTGAATCATCCGGAGTTTTTTGACTATATTACGACCGGGACTGAAGCGCAACTTAATTTAGATCTCTTAAAAACCAAGATTTGTTTTTATGGTCATAGTCATGTGCCTTTAGCCATTTTTTTGGAGGGTGGAAATATACGCGTGGATAAAGGGGGTGTTTTTGATTTAAATAACGTAGAGAAGTCGCTTATCAATGTGGGGAGTGTGGGACAACCAAGAGATTGGGACATCAGGGCCTCTTATGCTGTTTATGACGACAAGAAAAAGGTGGTGCAAATTAAGCGCGTTAAATATAATATTCATGATGCCGTGAATAAAATCTATAAAGCGGGGTTACCTGAGATAAACGCGTTACGACTCATAGGATAAACAATTTTAAAGATGTATTAAATGAGCCGCCTCTATGTGATCAAGTTGTTCAATCTCGCGGATACAGTCCTGGGGTATTGCGGCATCCACGTTTATAACAGTAATGGCATTACCACCGATTTCCTTCCTCCCAAATGTCATGTGAGCAATATTTATATTTTTGCTACCGAGAACCCTGCCAATGTTCCCAATTAAACCTGGTTTGTCCTTACCGAAGAGGATAAGCATATATTCGTTGAGCACGGCCTCGACGCCGTAACCGTTAATATCCACGATCCTCGGCTCATTTTTCCCAAAGACCGTCCCGGAAATTACCGTTTCGCCGGAAGCGGTACAAATTTTGGCGGTAATGAGACTCGTGAAATCGCTCCCGCCGCTACTGGTGGTAATATTGGTCTTGATACCCCGTTCTGCTATAAGATGTGGAGCGCTGACCAGATTAACGCCGTTTTCGAGGGCTGGCTTTAGTAAGCCGACCATGAGGCTGTCGGTAACAAGACAAATATTTCTCCTTGTAATTTCTCCCGCATAAATAATATCAACCGACTGAATACCTCCGGTGGCAAGCTGGATGAGAAGCGACCCCATCTTTTCTGCCAAAGTTATATAGGGTTTCAGGATGTTAAACTCTTCAATATTATACGGAGGGAGGTTTACCGCATTCCGGAAACCCTTGCCGGTGAGCGCATCGGCCATTTGTTCTGCCGCTTCTACAGCAACAGCAAACTGTGCCTCTTCCGTGGACGCTCCAAGGTGAGGCGTTGCTACGACTTGGTCCAGTTCCAGGAGTTTGTTGCCGGCAGGTGGCTCCACATCAAACACGTCAAGGGCTGCCCCCGCCACCCGGCCACTCTTTATGGCATCGTAGAGGTCTTCTTCGGAGATAATCCCGCCCCGCGCACAATTGATAATGCGAACCCCCTGTTTCATTATCGAAAATTCTTTCTGTGTGATAAGATTCTTTGTCTCGCTGTTAAAAGGGACATGAAGCGTAATATAATCAGCCTGTGAGAGTAATTCTCTGAGATTTTTCGCAATATGTATGCTATATTGAGATGTAATTTCGGGGGAGATGAAAGGGTCGTAACCAATTACTTTCATATCCAGGGCTGCAGCACGTTTTGCAACCTGCCGCCCTACCCGACCGAGACCAATGATGCCTAAGGTTTTACCAGCAATCTGAATGCCGGTGAACTTTTTCCTTTCCCATTTACCTGCCTTTACTGATGCACAGGCCTGTGGGACAAAGCGTGAAAGGGAAAAGAGCAATGCCACCGTATGTTCGGCAGTCGAGGTTATATTTCCTTCCGGTGTGTTCATGACTACAATGCCCTTTTTTGTGGCCGCCGGTACATCTACATTATCAACCCCGACACCTGCCCGGCAAATGGCCTTAAGTTTATCAGCCTTTTCCAGCAAGGGGGCTGTAATTTTGGTTCCGCTGCGGAGTATAATTCCGTCGCAGGTAGCAATTATCGTTTTTAATTCATCTGTTTTTATGCCGGGTTTGTTTACTACAGTAATCCCCGCTTTTTCAAGTATTTCAATGCATATATCAGGAAGTTCATCAGCAATTAAGACCTGCATAGTATCCTTTCTCAAAATAATTATCTTTTGACAGCACCGTACAAGGTGTTCATTATGCAAATACGGGTAAAATGCAATTGGTTTATTTACAAAAAATTTATAATAACAATTTTAAGATGTAAAATCAATTTCAAATTCTACGTGCCAGGTGCAGATAAATATTTGCGGTGGGGAAGGTTTTTTGCTAAACTACTTACCATACTATTTAGAACTGTATGTTTTTGCGATGGGGGTGTTATTAATGAAAGGTATACTTTCCGCTATAGTAAGCATAATTTTGGTCTTCATCCTTTTTGGCTCCGGAAATGCCAACGGACAGGGCGGAGCGCAGGAGGTTATGAAGGAGTTTGATGATTTTCAAAAGTCCCTTTCAAACTGGATGAAGAACCTGGATAACCTGGGGTCGCAATTCGCCGCGCTTCAAAAGAGCGTGGATAACAGCATTGCTCCTTTGAAGGATTTCGAAAAGATAATAAAGGGGAGTGAAGAAAGACTGAATTCAATTGTCTTGCGGTTAGAGGCCATCGAGAAAACTTCATCGGTGGCAGAAGTCAAAGGAATGCTGGATTCTTTCAACAAAACCTTTGATGTCTTAAAAAAGCTTTTGTCAGATCTGACAAAACGGGTTGAGGACCAGGAAGTAAAAACTGCTGTACTCGAGAAGAGATATCAGGAAGCGCAAAGACCTTTGGAACCCATTAAAAAGGCTATCGAGGATTTAAATAAATTAGTGGCAGATAAATTGGGTGAGCAGGAGAAAAGGATTACTACTGCTGAAGAAGGTCTAAAAACACGGGTGGCTTCTCTGGATACCACGCTAAAAAATCTTGATGGACAATTGAAGACTATAACGGATTTGGATGCACGGATGAAAAATTTGGAAAAAGGTGTTGTTGCGGTTGCGGGGACGGTGACTGCCGAGGCGCAGCAAACCGCGCAAGTACCTGTTGGAACAGAAACCGTAAAAGTTGCCGGGGGAACGGAAACTGTAGAAGTCGTAAAGGAATATGTCCCTACACCAGAAGATGAGGGATTTAAAGAGGTGGGCGATGGATTCTATATACGAAATGTGAATCTCTTTCCCTTCGGGTCATCTTCACAGATCAGGGGCGAGATAAAGAATTTTTCGGATAAGGATCGGAGTATCGCTACATTTGCAATTCGAGTATTTAATGCTTCTGATGCACTTTTATTTACACAGGATTTTTCGGTCAAGACTTTCAGGAAGGGTGAGACAAGAACTTTCAATGAAATCATCTCCGGATATTCACCGCTGGAGATTGCCAGGTATGAAATTGTTCCAAAGAGGAGATACTAAAAGTTGGCTATGAAAAAGGGTTTCATTTTTTTATTTGTCATGGTTTGGTATGTTCTTTTGTCAGAAAAACTGGACGCTCAGGAAGACAAGTATCCTGACATGGTCTATGTGCCGGCAGGTGAATTTACCATGGGTGATAATACACGCTATAACTGGACATTTATGCTGGCATATAACATCTATGATGGGCCTGAGCATACGGTATATCTGGATGCCTTTTATATTGACAAATATGAAGTAACCAATGAACAGTACAGAAAATTTGTTGAAGAAACGGGGCATCGTATACCCCGTTGTTGGAACGACGCAAGATTTAACAGACCTAATCAGCCTGTTGTAGGAGTTACCTGGGATGATGCCGTGGCTTACGCAAAATGGGCCGGGAAACGATTGCCAACCGAAGCCGAATGGGAGAAAGCTGCACGAGGTACGGACAAACGCTTATGGCCGTGGGGTAATACATTTGACAAAGAGAAGTGTAATGTATGGGAGTCCGGGATTAAAGAAACAACCCCTGTGGGTAAATATGAGAAAGGTAAAAGTCCTTATGGATGTTTTGATATGGCAGGAAATGTTTGGGAGTGGTGCGCCGATTACTACGATCAAAATTATTATTACGTATCTCCTGCAAAAAATCCTGCTGGTCCTGATTCTGGCATGCAAAGGGTTATCCGTGGCGGCGGTTTCCTTTATTTCGGACATTACGCTCGGTGTGCAGCACGTTATCGGGTGCCGTGGTACGCGCAAAGCCCGCAAATTGGGTTTCGTTGCGCAAAATCGGCTGAAAAATAATTAACAGGCTGTACAAAATGTTACATATATAAATCTCAATAACCTGTTCTGCAAAATCTGTGGTTTCAGTAAAAGAATAAAAATAAATATGCTTTTGGAACAATCTTTGATTCTTCCAAAATTCCCCTCATTAAATTATTGTATTTTTTCAAAACGAACCTTCGTTTCCCCGTCTTCTTGTACCAGAGATTCCAGAAATAAATCTACTTGAAGTGTAGGGTATTTTTCTAATAATAGTGCTCTTGCCATTCTTAAATCCGCAATGTGAGTTTCGTATTCGGCAATTTCTGAACCAAATGCTACCGATCCCCCATATGCACCGCAATCCCTATGGCTAATAATTACGACCCGGTTTATGAGGTGAAGCCTTACAGAGAGTGCAAATTTGCTAAAAAGTAGTGTTCGTGTTTCAGGGTTTACCAGGTTATAAATACTCCCTGGTATAGAAATATGGTCGTAGTTGTCTTTAAGTCTTAACGTTTCATTAATAAACTCCTGGTTTGCAATGGCAAAGCGATAGTCAATACAGGTAATTACTACTGTATCACAGTCAGATCTTCTGGCCTCCGGTTCAACGGCAATGACTATCTGTTGATTGTCTACCAAAAGGTCCGGTGAAGATGCTTTGTTATATGCACAACCAAATGGAATTGTTAAAAATACGATAAAAGCGAGACAAAGTGACTTGCGTTTTTTGTTCATGATGAGGCTTTTGTGTTAAAATTGATGAAAATAAAAGACCAAACATTTAATTGAAAATTTTTGCACATCTCCATCTTCTCCTTTTCCACAAGTCTACTGGTAAAATTGAACGCTTACAATATTTGTTTAAAATTATATATGCGTTGATGGTCTTTCGACAGCACCGTGGCATAATATAAATATACTTTTAAGTGAGGGAATCTCAACCTCATCAGCCTTCGGGCCTTTTTTAAATCCCTGCAGATAGTTTTATACTCAACGATTGGCTCTGAAAAGTTTTTAGAACCACCATAACCGATACTGCAGTCTTGATGTCCAAGAATAACCACGCGCTTAACGCGATGTAAGCGTACTGAAACGCCGAAGGTATTTAAAACAAGGTCTCTGGTCTTTGAATCCAGCAGATTACGTATAGAACCAGGGATAGATATATAGTCGTAATTGCCCTTTAATCCCAATCTATCATTGATAAACTCTTGTGTAGCTGTTGTAAAGCGGAAATCAGTGCACGTAATTACCAGGGCGTCACACCACTTGGTCTTTTTATCAAAAAAACTTGAATATTTGACAATTTTCGGTGTTTGCTTTCCATGGGTTTGTTCCTCTGATGCCAGGGAGTTATTTGTTATCGAAATACTTGCCATGCAAAACAGCAGCAATGGTATAATAATAAAACGTTTCTTTAAAATTTTTTGTATGTATTGCATAAAAATCTTCCCTGGAAAACATGATTAAGATAAAGCAATATTTAATAAGATTTATTAATTCAGTTTTTATGAAATTAGCAAACCTTATTCCACTGTTGGATTTAAACCATAAACACTTAGATTATAACAACATAGCTAACACGGGGTTTTTTTAAACTTTTTGTGTGTCAGACGAGTGGCGCAAATAAACCACTTTTGCGCCACTCGGAATATAGAAAAAATGCAGGATTATTTGGGCTTTGCGGTATCTGTGCCTTTGGGGAGGTTTAACATTTCCTGTATCTGCTTGAATGTCTTTGGATCAACTTTAAGTCTTCCCTTGATGTCAGTAACGCCCAATCGTGTAGCCATATCATCGACATCGAGGAGGTTGATATCGAGGCTTGAAATATTTACGTCTGCCAGATTGACGTTGCGGGCTGCTTCTAGGGCGACAATTATATCTCCACCCATACCTGAAATCGCCTCTCTTCGCAACCGTTCACCTTCTGCCTGTGCTTGCTTAATCAGAAGATTTCCCTCTGCCCTGCGTTGCTGTCTGTAAAGGTCGCCTTCGGCCTTCCTCTGTATCAGGTATTTGTCTGCCTCGGCAAGAAGCTCAATCGTCTTTTTCGTGGTCTCGGCATCGAGTACGGTAATTGCCCTTTCTTTATCACCGGTAATTTTTTGTGCAATAGCCTCCGTGTCCGCATCGATCGTTTGAGTAATACCTCTTTGTTCGGCGGCGAGTGCCTTTGATATATTTAAAACATTATCAAGTTCAGCCAGTTTAATGTTTTTAATCTTTCTTTCCAGTTGCGGGTCAAATCTCAACTCAAGAATGAGTACGTCTATTATGTCTACATGCCGTGGGGCGAGCCTTTCCATAAGTTGCACTTTAAACTCTGCAGCCCTTTTTCTTTTCTCTTCCGGATTATACAAATCGCGTTCCACCATCTTTCCAAGTACACTTCTGGCGATATCACGCGTTTCGTTTTCCACGATGATCTTATATCGTTCTCCAACACCAATATCCTGACGCAGCCGCCATGCCCTTCCCTTTTTAATTTGATATTTAACGATTAAATCCGCCGAAACATCATAGTCGTCAGCGGTTCTTATGGCTGCATCCTTCCGCTCGTCCCGCCCTCCCAGCCGTGAAGGTTCTTTCGCAAGCTCCAGGGTTTGTACCGTGCTGTCGTAAAGGTCCCATTGATCGATACCGGCGATTGCCCTGTGCCATCCTGGTCCGTAATCCTTCTGCACAATACCTCTTTTTACACCCCAGATGATAGTTCTTACGCCTACCTGATCAACACCTACTTTAATAACAAAAAATTTGACACCGATGACAAACGCTGCAATAAATGCGACAACTCCAATAGGAATAATATATTTTGCTGCAATCTTCCCTATGTGCATTTCCACCTCTTTACCAAATTATGACTATATTGTTTGAAAGAAAATAGTACAGTTCATTATGGAGATTTATCTGGACCCGGTTTTAATGGACTAACCAGCGCAGCATCCGGGGGTTCCGGGAACATATAATCGATTTTGGGGGCATCCTCTATATACTTAAATCTTTGTATGCTTTGCGGTGTTTCTACGCCCTGTCTGATGATTGGCGTACTTCTGATAATTGCCTGTTTAAGGCGTTTGGCGTATTCCAGTCTGACCAGGTTTCGTCCGCCGTCTCCTTCCAGGGCATCGCGCAGCAATCTTACGCCTTCGGCCTCTGTTTTTAATGTGGCAAGAATTGCCTCTGCATCCTTTGCGAGTTTTTCATACTCAGCATCGGCTTCAAACCTTGCCCGAATAAGGTAGGCATCGGCATCCTGTTTTTTTGCTTCTGCGCTACCTCTTGCATCCATGATACGCTTATCGCATTCACCCCGAAATCTCGCTACTTCTACTTCCAGCTTTTTCGTTTCCTCAACAACAACCCTTCGCTGATTTTCCCGTGCGGCCGAAGCCCTGGTTTTTTGTTCCTCCACCTCTTTGTCAGCCAATCTCCGCTCCTGTATCTTTTCAGCATACTCGCGGTAATACCGATAGTCGGTTAAATTTATGGATGTAACAAAAAAACCATGGGGTTCCAGCATCTTGTTGATCTCTTCACGCGCCTTTTGTGCCTTAATGTCACGCTTGGATGCCATAGGAAATTCATCCAGTGTTAATTCTCCGTAGCAGTAATAACAAATGGTGCGCGCATAGTCATATAACCATTTTTGTTTAAAGATATCCCCTACGCCGGTGTTCTGGACAACGTGTACGGCGAATTCGGGGTTTAACATATACTGTATCTGTAAGTCCAGCACCACATCACCACCATCTATTGATTTTACTGTTAGCGGATTACCCTGCGGCTGCTTTTCTGTTATCTCTGCTGCAGTCATTTTTAAAACCTGTTCACGCTTATCCAATACGTATATGTCCTGAATGAAAGGATAATAAAGGACAGCGCCTGCCCTGTTTATCAATTTAATGCTACCGGTAAGATTATTTACAATTACAGCTACTTCGTCAGCTGCGATCTCTTTCCAGCTTAATTCCCTACCACCATATATACCACCAATAATTATTCCTATAATAATGGCGGTTATGATTGCCTTTCTGTAAATGTGGTAATGCTTGGCTTTTGGTTGAAAATGCTTATCCATAATCACCCTTCTCTGCTTAAGAGGTTTGTTAACGAAGTCTTAGAAACTTTATTGCTTTGTAAAAATTAGCTCAGCATTATAAAAATATGTCTTCGTAACGTCAATAAAAAAGTAAAAAAAAGAAATGTAGTGTACGTAACGCGGTGGATGGTACTGTTTTAGTATTTTTAAACTAAATTTTAGTAAATTTCTTAAATGTTGTCATTTGTTTTATTTATGATATATATATATATCAATTAGGTACGTAAGTAGATCGGGCCCATAATAAAGGTGATTCAAAGTGGAAGGTGAATTTCACATATGTAATACTCAGGTAACGACGACACATTATTAGGGTCTTTAATATATAGTTGATATATTATGCCCACATTCTACTTTAAATAGTGGTAATTAGAATACTTAGTCCTAGGCTTCGGAATATTATTATATTATTGGAATAACATTTGTTGGTGATCATCGATATCCAGGCTTTAAGGGTATGTTGTACTACCAAATGACTTTTTTGATGATGTTCAAACTATGAGATATCTTTCGCAATCTTAAATATACGGTAGGGGATTTGTGTTTTTGTAAAATAAATATTTACTTGACATTGTTTGTTGCTGCTATTAGAATGCGATGCTCGAATGTTCGACCATTAGAAATTTTTGGATAAAATACCAGGAGGAGGAGAAAGGAGGCTAAATAAATCAGTTAACTTTTAGCAGTAATTTGGGTTTTCTGGATATTTTTGTTTGTATATTTTTGGGGGTTCAATTGTCTTTAAAAGATGGGAGGTATTAGAATGAGACATAAATTGTGGAAGACCTGTGTTGGTGGTTTTGGTACTGCCGTCTTCTGCGTAGCGACTTGCGCTCAATCGTTCGGGGCAGATGCTAAGTCGCTGGAGGCAATGGAGAGGGAATTGAATGCCTTAAAGGCTTCTGTTTCTGCCTTGACGGAGCAGATTGAATCTGTAAAGCAGGAAAAAACAGTTGCCGCGGCATCTTCGGATACGAAGAAGGATGTTGAGGAATTGAGAAATGAGGTTAGTACGCTGAAAGAAGAGATGAAGACCGCTGCGCAGGCGGAGCAGGCAATGAAGGCAGAAGACATTGCCGGTAATGTATATTCTGAATTTGCCAGAAAAGTGAAATTGGGCGGGCAGATCAGAACAAGGGCGGAATATGCCAATGGCTTTTACCAGACACCGACGAATAACGCTACACTGGGTGGGGCAGCGGGAATTGCAGGGCGTGTAAAATCAACCGATGATGACTATGTTTTGAACCAGACAAGACTCTGGGCGGATGCCGACGTAAACGAGCATTTGCGGGTATTTATCCAGCTTCAGGATGCAAGGACGTTTGGTGCCGAAGGAACCACAGTTGGGTTTGCCAATCCTGGGGTAGAAAATAGCATTTTTGATCTTCATCAAGGGTATTTTGATATAAAGAAGCTCTTCGACCTCCCTTTAACTGTAAGGGTTGGTCGTCAGGAGATTGTCTGGGGTGATCACAGGGTTATCGGCAACTTTGTATGGTCAAACGTAGGGCGTGTATTCGATGGTGGCAGGATCATGTGGGATACCGATGCTATTCATGCCGAGACGTTTGCTGCAAAGGTAGATGAAGACGGGTATTTTGCAACTGACGGTGACGATGATTCTGATGAAACCTTATATGCTGCACAGCTGGCATTTAAGAAACTGATTCCCAGCGCCTTGATAGAATTGATGTACATTCATAAGAACGATCAGGATTCCCTGGCGAATTCGGCAACAGCGAGCGGCTATGCTGCACCCGGCGACGGTCCTGTTGAGATCCACGATATGGGTGTAAGGATCGATGGGAAGGTTCCCAATCTTGATGCTATAGATTACACGGTGGAATCGCATTATCAGGTCGGCGATTATGGTAAGCAGAATCAAAAGGCGTGGGCGTTTGCCGGTAGGGTGGGTTATACATTCAGAGAGTTGGCATGGACGCCACGTTTTGGGTTTGAATATGATTATGCATCGGGCGATGATGATCAAACCGACAACGACCACAAGACCTTTGACAATCTCTACCCAACAAATCACTGGCAGGGTAACTACGGGTTTATCGATTTACTTTCCTGGCAGAACATGCATGATTTCAGATGGAATGTCAAGGTGGTGCCAACAAACAAATTAACCGTGCAGGTGGACTATCACTACTATTTGCTTGCCCAGGAGGAAGACGGGTGGTATCTTGCTAACGGAACATTGGCTATCCCCCGTGGTGCAGGCTACGATACTGATAGCGATAGATTAGCTCAGGAAATTGATCTAACCGTGAGTTATCAATTATATAAAAACATCAGTATCCTTGCCGGCTATTCATTCTTCAAGGCTGAGGAGTGGATTAAAGATAACATTGACGACATTGATACGAGCTGGGGATACCTGCAGACCACTGTTACATTTTAAGGTCTTGAGAGGGGATGCATGGTTTTTTAGCCGTATAAGCAGTTTTGATGTTTTTATTTGATGTAAATGGGTGTTGCTAAGGCAACACCCATTTTTTTTATCTTATCGGAAAATTCTTTTGGCTTTTGGATTGTATGAAGAAGTATTATCCCTCTTTTGATGAATTTCAACATTTAGCTAATAAGGGCAATATTGTGCCTGTTTATCGCCAGTTATTTGCTGATACCCTAACGCCGGTTTCTGCATTTCAAAAGATTTCCGATTCAGGTTATGCCTTTCTCCTCGAAAGTGCTGCTGGGGGAGAAAAGATTTCCCGATACTCTCTCCTTGGTGCTGACCCATTCATTGAATTTACGACTTCCGGTGATAGTGTAAAAATAAAACGCAGAACCAAAGGAGATGAAGTTATTCAGACACAAGACCCCTTAGCGGTTTTACATGAGGAGATGAAGTCCTTTACTCCCGTGGCGATAGAGGGTTTGCCAGATTTTTTCTGCTGCGGAGTAGGATATATTGGATATGATACCATACGCTATTATGAGTCGCTGCCCAATATGCCAGAGGATGATTTATTGCTTCCGGACATTCAGGTTATGTTTTATGATTCCATGATCATATTCGACCATTTGACAAAAACTATTAAGGTTGTTTGTACAGCAAAAATTGATGGCGACCTTTTTGAGAACATATACAAAAAGGCAATCAATAGAATTGACCGCATCATTGAAAGATTACGTACACCGGTACTGTCTTTAAGTGATGACATCACGACGGAGAAGGAAATTTGTATCGCATTTTCTTCAAACATCGAAAAAACTGATTTTCTCAGGGCGGTAGAGCGGTGTAAAGAATATATTCGTGCGGGTGATATATTTCAGGTGGTCATCTCTCAGCGATTTAAGGCACAGACACATGCTGACCCATTCAATATTTATCGCGTTTTGCGGGTGATAAATCCTTCTCCTTATATGTTTTATTTGAAAATGCATGATCTGAAGCTTATTGGGGCATCTCCAGAAGTTATGGTAAAGGTTGATGGTAAGAAGATTGTTGTAAGACCCATTGCCGGCACAAGGAGGAGAGGAAAGGACGATGCCGAGGATGCACTGTTTGCAGGGGAATTGATTGCAGACCCAAAAGAACGTGCAGAGCACATTATGCTTCTGGATCTGGGAAGGAATGACGTGGGAAGGGTGTCGCGCTATGGTAGTGTGCATATTGACGAAAAGATGGTGATCGAAAAATATTCACATGTGATGCATATAACCTCAAGCGTATGTGGTGAACTGGCGGATGATAAAAGCGCCTTTGATGCATTGAAGGCCTGCCTGCCTGCCGGTACCCTTTCTGGGGCGCCGAAAATAAGGGCAATGCAGATTATTGATGAGATTGAACCTACTAAGCGGGGGCCTTACGGCGGTGCGGTTGGATACTTCGATTTTTTTGGTAATATAAATACCTGCATAACGATCAGGACAATTTTGTTAAAAGGTGCCAATGCTTATATTCAGGCAGGCGCCGGGATTGTGGCAGATTCAATACCAGAACGGGAATATGAAGAAACTTTGAATAAGGCAAAGGGGTTATTGAAGGCGATTGAAATTGCCGAAAAGATGACCCTGACAGACGGAATCAAAGAATCGGGCAACATAAACATAAGATGAGTCTGGAGGCGAATTTCGTGCCTTCTAGTCTCTTGTTCTTATCGGGTGTTCTCTTTATAATGTGTGACTTATACGAAGTGCAAAAATTCTTTGGAAAGATAGTGGCGTGAGCCTTGCTAAAATTTTACAAATTATAGGAATTACTGTGGTACTCAATGCCCTGTACTTTGGCATTGCAAAGGATTCAATGAAGATGGAAGTCCTTCTTTTGTTCATTGGTGGTATGATTTTTTACGTGGGACGCATCTTCGAAAAAAGAGGAAAGTGATTCTGGGATAGATTAATACGTTATTACATCGACGGAAACGCGCACTCTGCAGTTGTTTCTTTATACCAAAAAGGACTGAAAATCATTTTCCCTCTTCGATAATTTCCGTAGTAAAGATATATACTTCTACGTCTCTGTGTTTCCATGCATTGGCGGGTAACCCTGCCTTGCCGGCGCAACAATGGGACAAAAATTCTTCTTTATTCCATCCCGTTTCGGTTGCTACCTGTGGCAGAAAACATCCAACATGAAAGTCTTTTTTTACAAGTATGCCATGTTTTCCGAGTTCAAAATCGAGTGGATTGTCTACTAGCTTTAATGGAGACAATACGGATATCTCTATTTCCAGACGGTTTAACTCTGACGGTTTAATACGGTTAAATTTGAACCGGGGGTCCTCTGTTACCGAAGAAATTGCCATCTCGGAAACCAGCTGATAGAGAGGCATATCTGAAATGAAACGACCGATGCAGCCGCGGAGTTGTCCGTGTGTTTTCAGGGTGACAAAAACCCCCTGTTTTCCCTGCAGGTCCGGATGATTACAGGAAAAGAGGGGTTTGGGTTCCTGCTTAACAGCAGCCTCAACACTTTTTCTGGCAATGTCTAGAAGGATTTTTTTTGCTTGCTCGTCCAAGGGTTTTAGTATTTCAGGTGGTTAAAACCTGGAGAAATACAAAAACAAATTTTTATAAAGAACAAGGGATCAGGATTTCTGGCCTTCGTGAAATACTTCTGCAGTAAAAACATAAAATTCCGTATCGTTGTCCTTCCATGCTTCTGTCGATAATCCTGCCTTTCTGCAAAGATGGCACAATGTTTCTGTTTTATCCCACCCCTGTTCTTCAGCAACCTGCGGGAGGAATACGGCGCTGGCGTGTCCTTTACGTATGATAATTCCTTCCTTTCCTGCGATGAATTCGTCTGGTCCCCGTATCTTTTTTGGATAACTCAATACCGAAATTTCAATAGTAATGTTATCGAGTTCTGCAGCGCTTACAGGACTGAATCGCCAGTCATGCGATGAGGAGTTAATCGTGTTTTCAATTACGCCCAGAGCCAGAGAGGTTCTGGGTAGTATATGCCCGATGCAGCCTCTCAGTTCTCCGTGTTTTTTCAATGTTACAAAAACCCCGTATCGCTCTTTCAATCTCTGGGTCAACTTATCGTTTGCGTTGTCTAATTTTGGAGGCGTGCCTGTTTTTGTGTAGGTCTCCAGGGTGTTTCGGGCTAGAGATAGTAAGAATGCCTTTTCTTCGCCGGTTAAAAAGGATTGATGATTATCAGTCGTATTTTCACTCGGAATGTGCAGCCCCGATTTGCTTTCTGAAGGTTTTGTGAACAGAATAGATGCATAGCTTACAGAGAAAGAAAAATCTCCGGATTGGTGTCCGGAGGTATCATAGCTTAGAATCTTTCCGGACGCACTATCAGGCAACAATTTTAAAAGTAATTCGATTGGTATGATTCCACAAGCGTTTATTCCGGTTTCCTTTCGGTAAGTCTTAAGCCCTTCAAAGTCTTTATTCAGAATTTTTTCAAAAGCGCCGTAGTCCAGGGCCTTGATGTTCTTTTCGATATCCTTTCTGAAAGGGACGTAACCATATCCTTCGCCGTAATGAGTAAAATCAGAACTTACCACCACAATGGTTTTATCATCTATCAAAGGCCGTACGGCATTCGCAACCCGATCGAAATCGTCATTGACCAATATGCCAATCATGAGAGGAATCAGTTTAAAATTGTTGAGGGCCATTTGCAGGAAGGGCAGTTGGGTTTCCATCGAATGTTCCCCCTCGTAAGCACCTTCATAAGAACCGAAAAGTTTTGTTGTTTTATCTGACCCATTTGATGATGGGTCTGAAGTATCAAGGAGTAGTTTGCACGCATCCTGATCTACAGGGATGAGACCCAAAGGAGTTTTAAAGTTTTTTACGTTAAGAACAGAGACGCCCCGGTACCGCTTGGCGCCTTTGAAATGGCTGGGTGAAAGGATAATAACCCTTGTAAATCCACAATCTTTAATTGCATGATATCCGTAAGATGCTACCTGGCCGGAGTATTGGTATCCCGCATGTGGGGAGATAATAGCAGCGGGTTTTCCTTTTAAACTTTGCTGAGGAATGTTTTTAAAAAAGCTGTTTATTTGATCTTTTAATGCGATTTCGCTGCCTGGGTAAAAGCGTCCTGCCACTTGTGGTTCCCACACCTGTCCTGGTTCCGTTTGGGCGAACAATACAAAAGAGGTTAATATGGTACTGAAGATAATGGAGGAGATGGAGAATGCGTGTAATGCCTTCATACAAATATTCCCTTACCTGAATAATTTAACGACAAAAAAACCCGCAATCAGCAATACTATAAATGCGACAGAGATGATGTTGAAGTACCTGTCAATAAAATTCTTAATTTTTGGCCCGAAAAGATAAACAAGGCCAGCCACGATGAAAAACCTTCCTGAGCGGCTGACGGATGAAGCTATGATGAATACCCATGGATTGATCTTGCATACCCCTGCCGCAATGGTAAAGAGTTTGTAAGGAATTGGTGTGAATCCTGCGACGGATATAGCAGCAAAGGCATTGGCATTGTATTTCTCTTTGACAAAGTTGAATTTATCCATTATACCGTAAAAATTAAGAATGGGCAGCCCTACAAATTCAAAGAACTGGTACCCGATGAAATAACCAAAACAGCCGCCCAAAACGGAGCCCGCAGAACAGATTGCCGCATATTTGAAAGATTTTTTGGGAATCGAAAATGCAAGGGCCATCAAGAGCACGTCTGGCGGGATAGGAAAGAAGGAGGATTCACAAAAAGCCAAGGCAAAAAGCGCAATAGACCCATACGGGGTATGAGCCCAATGCAACGTCCAGTCATAAAGCCTTCGGTGCAGACTGGCTTTTTTAATCTGAGATACTCCTAACTGTTCGGTATGATTCATAAATACTCCTTACAAATTGTTTCAAAAACTACAGACTTCTGATGTCTTTTATTGGTTCAAGATTCCACTTCGCTGAAGGGAAATGTTTCATAATTTTTCTAAGAGCATCATAGCATAAATTGCCTTTTTGGTCACTAAATTTTCAACATAATGCCAAGTGAAAGTCAAGTGAAATCCAACCGGCGGTCTAAGAGTTTTGATTTGACAACACAAAGCTTTTCGCTATAATAAAAAGGTTTAATATTGCATGATGATAATGGGTTACATCATACTTGGAAAGGGAAATATGAACTTGCGTAGCGACAAAATTACACAGGGACTTGAACGTTTTCCGGCGAGGGCGCTTTTATATGCAACGGGTTTAAGCAAGGAAGATTTTGGCAAGCCGTTCATCGGAATTGCAAGCAGCTTTACCGATCTTATTCCTGGTCATGTGCACATGCGATCGCTTGAAAGAGCAATTGAAAAGGGGATACACGCTGGAGGCGGCGTTAGCTTTATCTTTGGTGTTCCGGGTATCTGTGATGGGATTGCTATGGGGCATGCTGGTATGCGCTATTCCCTTGCCTCAAGAGATCTTATTGCTGATATTATTGAATGTGTGGTAAGCGCTCACTGTTTGGATGGTTTGGTAATGCTGACAAACTGCGATAAGATTACACCGGGTATGCTGATGGGTGCTGCCAGGCTGGATATCCCGGGGATCGTTGTGACTGCCGGTCCGATGCTCTCCGGACGTTACGGAAAGCAGAAACTATCACTTGTGAAAGACACCTTTGAGGCTGTCGGAAGACGGCGCAAGGGAGAGATTGGTGACGAGGAGTTGTCCTGTCTGGAGATGGATGCCTGTCCCGGACCTGGTTCGTGTCAGGGTCTCTATACCGCCAATACCATGGCCTGTGTATCCGAGGCATTGGGAATGTCGTTGCCGAGATGTGCTGCTTCTCTGGCAATTTCCGCTGAAAAGGAACGGATTGCTTATAAGAGCGGACAGCAGGCGGTAGATTTAGTTAAAAAAGGCATTACCGCTAGGAAGATTATGACCAGGAAGGCATTTGAGAATGCCATTATGGTTGACATGGCGCTTGGCGGTTCTACAAACTCCTGCTTACATATCCCTGCTATTGCCAGGGAGGCGGGGGTAGAAATCAATCTAAAGTTATGTGATGCGATTAGTGCGCGGACACCGCACATAACAAACTTACAGCCAGGGGGTGAATATCTATTAGAGGATTTATATTATGCAGGCGGTATTCCTGCAGTCATGAAACGGTTGTGTGACGAGCTAAACGACTGTTCTACGGTTAGCGGTTTAAGTATAAAAGAGATTGCAAAGGCAGCGGAAGTTTATGATGAAGATGTTATCAGAACAAAAGAAGGGGCATACCATAAGGAAGGTGGAATTGCTGTTTTGTATGGAAGTTTATCGCCTGATGGTTCCGTGGTTAAACAGACTGCTGTATCCGGGAGGATGATGAATTTTAAGGGTGTGGCAAAGGTGTTTGATAGCGAAGAAACAGCAATGGCAGCTATTATGGCTTCACAGATCGACAAAGGCACAGTAGTAGTAATACGCTATGAAGGACCGCGTGGCGGGCCGGGAATGAGAGAGATGTTGTCCCCCACGGCGGCACTTGTTGGTATGGGTTTGGGTGAATCCGTGGCATTAATTACAGACGGACGTTTTTCTGGCGGCACTCAGGGGCCATGTATTGGGCATGTATCGCCTGAAGCGATGGTCGGTGGTCCTATTGCGCTGGTGGAGGATGGAGACGAAATAATTATAGACATTCCCAATCGAAGATTGGATCTCAATGTTGCAGAAGAAGTGCTCGCAAGGCGCAAAGCAGGATGGACGCCGCCTAGGCCGAAGGTAATGCAGGGTTTGCTGGCCAGATATGCAAAATGTGTAACCTCTGCTGACAAAGGGGCGGTGTTAACGGTAGAATAAAAAAGATCATACAGGAGTTTGTATACGCATATTCTCCTGAGTGGATGCTACCCGGTGGTGTAATGGTAACACTAGAGATTTTGGTTCTCTCATTGGAGGTTCGAGTCCTCCCCGGGTAGCCATTGTATTTTATAGAGAGGGAAAAAGCAAATGCTTGATTATTATGAATCCTGCTTAGGTGTTAAGGATAATACCCACGGGAATTAGTGACGATAAATCAAATAATACCTGAGAAATAGCACAATTTTTATTGATAAAGGTGTGACTAATCTATAGACTTCGCAAGTACGTTTATTGAAAATCGTGCAGAGCTCGGAGGAAGGGGTGAAGGATATCCCTATACCAGGTATCTGCAACAACTTGGTTGTGGGTTATCGGTGCCGTACCGGGACTTTTGCCTTTTAGGCTCTGGCGTAAGGATAGGAGACGATGCAGATGTCCAGAATATGCCGGAGAAAGGCAGGACTTTTTTCTATAAGAGATTAGAGAGATAAAAAGATAAAATGGATACAAAAAGAAGACTGGAAGAAATAAACCACTTAAAGATTTTTTCCGGAAATGCAAATCCTGCCCTGGCAAGGAAAATTTGCGAACATCTGTCGATTCCGCTTGGGAATGCTTACGTTGGCCGTTTTCCTGACGGAGAAATCGACCTGAAAGTAAATGAAGACGTTCGAGGCGCCGATGTGTTTCTGGTGCAACCAACATGTCCGCCTGTTAATGAGAATTTGACGGAACTGCTCGTATTTATTGATTGCCTTAAGAGGGCGTCGGCAGCACGGATCACCGCCGTATTGCCGTATTATGGATATGCAAGAAAAGACAGAAAAGACGAGGGGCGCGTACCCATAACGGCAAAACTGGTGGCAAATCTTATTACTGAAGCAGGTGCCGACCGTGTGCTTACAGTGGATTTACATGCAGCTCAGATTCAGGGATTCTTTGATATTCCGGTTGATCACCTGCTGGCTTTTCCTGTTCTTTCAAAGTATTTTGAAAGGTTAAAATCCCAGGATCTGGTGGTGGTAACACCGGATGTGGGGGGTATTAAACTGGCCAGAAATTATTCCAAGAAATTAGAAATCAAGATGGCGATTGTAGACAAGCGAAGGGTGGGCCCGGATGAGACCGAGGTCGGGTTTGTAATAGGGGATGTGGCTAATAAAAATGTCGTGATGATCGATGATTTGATAGCCACTGGTGGCTCGATTGCTCAGGCTGCAAATGTTTTGAGAGAAAAGGGTGCCAAAGATATTTACGTAGGTGCTACTCATCCTGTATTTTGTGGGTCTGCGGTAGAAAAATTATCGGTTGCACCGATTAAAGAAATTGTAGTAACCGATACGATACCCCTTAATGAAAAGGCGAAAGGGTTAAATGATAAAATAAAAGTATTGTCTATTTCCGGACTTTTAGGGGACGCTATTATGAGGATTCACCGTCACGAATCTGTGAGTTCTCTCTTTGTGTATTAATTACATTTTTGGAGTATGATAAATGGAGATATTGGACTTAAAGGCAGAAAAAAGGACGACAAAGGGGAGTAAGGGAGTTAAAAAACTGAGGATGGCCGGACAAATTCCGGCTATGCTATATGGTCACAAGCAGGACAATGTAATGCTTTGTCTGAAGAAGAGTGAATTTGCGCGGATATTACACACCGGGACAAGGATGGTCCGTTTAACATTTGATAACAAGAAGGAGTCTGCGCTCATAAAAGAGGTGCAATATGATACTCTTGAAGATAGTGTTCTTCATGTGGATTTTTCCCGTATTGACCTTAATGAAAGGGTAAAGCTGCGAGTGCCAATTGAGTTGGCCGGGGAATCGGTTGGTGTGAAAGAAGGTGGCGTATTGACCCATGTCATGAAGGATATAGAAATAGAGTGTCTTCCTGTTGCAATACCCGAAAAGATAAAGGTAAACATATCGGAGTTAGGTTTGGGTAAGGCAATCCATGTCAAAGAATTACCCGTACTGGAGGGTATTCAGTATACATCGGATGCTGAGGCAGTTGTTGTGTCTGTTCACCAGGTTGTGGAAAAGAAAGCTGTGCCTGAGGAAGAACTCATGGCTGAACCTGAGGTTATTACCAGGAAACCGAAAGAAGGAGAAGAGGCAGAATTAGAGAAAAAGGGCTAGTGTGGTGTGTATGAATGAAGATCATTGTCGGACTGGGCAATCCTGGAGAAAAATATTTAAAGACGAGGCACAATTTTGGTTTTATGGTAATAGACCGTCTTGCACAGCAACTGGAAATTGAGTGTAGCCAAAAAAAATTTCAGTCTTTCTTCTGTAAAAAGAGTGTAGGAGATGAAGAAATAATCCTATTAAAGCCACAGACATTTATGAATCTTAGCGGGGTTGCCGTAAGGGAAGTTGCAGATATGTATAAATGTGCATTGCAAAATCTTATGGTTGTCTGTGACGATCTGGATTTGCCTCTGGGAAGAATACGTATCAGACGCAGCAGCGGCTGCGGGGGACACCGGGGTTTGGAATCTATTGCATCCAGTCTGGGATCCACAGGTTTTCCCCGATTAAAGATTGGGATAGGGCGCCCTGCTGCGGGGGATCCTGGTGATTATGTACTTTCAGCGTTTTCTAGGGAAGAGGAGGTTATAGCGACTGAAGCCATCGAAAAGGCCTGTAATGCCCTGAAAACTTGGATTTTTGAAGGGATCGATGCATGTATGAACAAGTTTAATTAAACGATCCTTATTGTATATACGCAAAAGGTATAAGGGGCTATGTGTTTTTCATAAAATATTAGGTAGGAGGATAAGAATTTGAGGATGTATGAAGGATTGTTTTTAATCGATAATACGCATGCCAGTATGGAGTGGGATAATGTGGTCAAACACATCCATGATATCCTGTTAAAGAATGGAGCAGAGATCCTAAAAACTGAAAAATGGGGAGAAAAAAAGCTGGCATATAAGATCAGGGGGCATAAACGTGGGACATATCTGCTGGTCCACTTCAATGCAAAAAATACAGCCGTTGCGACGGTCAAAAGGGATTTTCAGCTTTCTGATTATATTGTCCGCTCTCTGATCGTTAAAGACGACAAGATCGAAGAGTTATCTCAGTTAGGCATAACTGAAACAACCGCGGAAAAGGATACCAGTAAAATACCTGAGCCTGGAATAGCAGTTGTTGATGCGCTGGAAGAAGCTGATGTGTCTGCCAATGTTACCGAAGAAGATTAGTGTCTTTAAAGACGCAGGCCGTACTTGTGGGTTTATAAAACCATGAATGGTGGTTTACAAATACACCTTATTCCAGATTCCAGGAACTGTTAGAAAGTTTTTTTAAAAGGAGCAAAGTATGGCGAGTCTTAACAAAGTGTTTCTTATGGGTAACCTTACCCGTGATCCGGAACTGAGATACACCGCGGCGGGATTGGCGGTTGCGAGTTTTGGGATAGCGATTAACAGTGTGTGGACTGCCAAAACTGGGGAACGAAAAGAGGAAGTGTGTTATGTTGACATCAATATCTTCGGGCGCAGGGCAGAGGTTGTAGGTGAGTATTTCAGTAAGGGGAACCCGATTTTTATTGAAGGGCGCCTGCAGTTGAATCAGTGGGAAACAAAAGACGGACAAAAGCGGAGCACCCTTCGTGTTGTTGCAGATAACTTCCAATTCATCGGTGGAACGGCTAAGCGCCCTGCAGAAGGGGTAGGTACATTATCCAAAGAAGGTAAACCTACGGAGGGAATACCTGAAGATATTAATCTTGACATTAACAATGAGGAAATACCATTTTAGAATTGTTTTGTAAAATTTTTAGATAGGATAAGAATTTATGACAAAAAAAAGGTTTAATAAAACAAGTAAATGCCGTTTTTGCAGGATGGGAATGGATGAGGTAGATTACAAAGATACGCAAAATTTGCAAAAACTTACTACGACACAGGGAAAGCTTTTTTCAAGAAAGCGTTCCGGAAATTGCGCCCGTCATCAGCATTCGGTAAAGACTGCTATCAAAAGGGCGAGATTTATGGCGTTGCTTCCATATGTGACTTAGGAGGGGATAATAATGGAATTGTTGCTGAGAAAAAATGTGGACAAGCTGGGCAGGATTGGTGACGTTGTGAAGGTGAAGGAGGGTTATGCAAGGAATTATCTGTTGCCAAAGGGATTAGCGACGACGGTTTCTCCTGCCAATCTAAAGCAGATAGAAAAAGAAAAGATCAGGATGGAATTGCAGCTAAAGGAAGAAAGAGAGCGTTTGCAGGGAATACTGGAGAAAATTTCCGCTGCTTCGTGCACGATTTCTGCAAAGGCAAATGAAGAAGGCAGGCTCTTTGGTTCTGTTTCGGCTGCACAGATTGCAGATGCGCTGGCAAAGGAAGGATACCCGGTGGAGAAGGATATGATAAAACTTGATAGTCCGATAAAGGTCTGTGGCGTGTTCGATGTTACAATTGCCCTTAATCTGGAATTGCAAACGAAGTGTAAAGTATCAGTGGTAAGAGAGGATGCAGGTTAAGCGAAAAATACATAATTTCCATTTAAGGAAATGACAATGGTTGTTGAGTCTATACTTGAGCGTACGTTGCCTCACAGCATCGAGGCTGAGATGAGTGTTTTGGGGGCGATGTTACTGGATAATGAGGTTATCAGTCTGGTTATACCGATATTGCACAAGAATAGCTTTTATAAAACGGCGCATCAGGAATTATATCAGACAATAGTGGAGGTTTACGATAAGGGGCAAACGGTTGATCTGGTTGTTCTCAGGGAAGAGCTAAAAAAGCGTTCATTACTGGAGAAGGTTGGTGGTGTCGAATACTTAATGGAACTGGAGGAAGCCGTTCCCACAATAGGAAACGTGGAATTTTATGCGAATATAGTCCGTGAAAAAGCCATTAAGAGGAACCTTATCGAAGTTGCCGCAACTATCCAGAAACAGTCTTTTGACGACACCTGTGATACAGACCTCCTGCTTGATAACTCTGAAAGAGCTATTTTTGATATTACCCAGAAGAAATTCAATACGGCATCTACAAAATTAAACGAAATCCTCAAAGAAACATTTAGCCGCATCGAAAATCTCCATGACAGACAGAGCAGATTAACCGGGTTATCAACCGGGTTTTATGATCTGGACGATCTCACGTGTGGACTACAGGCATCAGAACTCATCATCGTTGCAGCCAGACCGAGTATGGGGAAGACGAGCCTCGCGCTGAACATACTGGAACATGTAGGGGTGGTTGATAAGAAGCCAGTTGTACTATTCTCCCTTGAAATGTCCGCACAGCAGGTAGCGCAGAACATGCTCTGTTCCCATGCGCGGATAGATGCTCACAAACTCAGAAAGGGTTTTTTGGAGGATAAGCAGTGGAGCGATCTTTCGTATGGGTTAGGGTCGCTTTCCGAGTCGCCTATTTTTATTGATGATACGCCCGGTCTTACCGTATTGGAATTACGGGCAAAGGCGCGCAGATTGAAGGCCCAGTATGATATTCAGTTGGTTGCAGTAGATTATCTGCAGTTGATGGAATCCCCGCGCGCAGAGAACCGTCAACAAGAAATTTCCATAATATCCCGTGGTTTGAAATCGCTTGCCAGAGAATTATCAATACCGGTAATTGTTGTATCACAGCTAAACAGGTCTGTGGAGTCGCGCGAGGGTCATAGGCCAAGGATGTCCGACTTGCGCGAATCGGGGTCAATCGAGCAGGATGCAGATGTAATTATCCTTCTGCACAGGGAGGATTATTACGACCCCGATAAGAAGGATGGTACGGCAGAACTCATTATTGCCAAACAGCGTAACGGACCTGTAGGTGTGGTGAAATTGGCTTTTCTTTCCCAGTTCATGCGCTTTGAGAATTTAGCTTCCGTGGGTAACAGATGAAATCTCACAAGGGCTTATTGCAGGCTGCGAGTTTGATCGTGGTGCTTGTTATAACCTTGTGTGTTGGGTATGCGGGGGTTCTTTTTGCAGCAACCCAGGAGAAGACAACGCGAATTATTAAGAAAGTTGAAATCAGAGGGAATCACCGGATCAGCACTGCCGCAATAAAAAGCAGCATACGGGTGAAAGAAGGTGATCCCTATGATCCGCAACTGGTCAGTCAGGACGTAGATGCAATTTGGTCACTGGGGTTCTTTGACAACATAGAAGTGGTGCTTGAAGAGATACCGGACGGACTAAAGCTGATATTTCTTGTAACAGAACGGGTAGTAATTGATGAAATACAGTTTCAGGGCAATACGAAGATTAAGACCAAAAAACTGAAGAAACAGATTGAGATAAAACAGGGAGACTATTTAAAACATTATCTTCTGAAATTGGATGAAGATAAAATCAAGGAGCTTTACATCAAGAAGTGTTATTACCGGGTGAAAGTACATGCGGAAACTAGAGTTGTGGACGGGAAGACAGTGGTAATTTTTAATATTGAGGAAGGTCCCAAGATTCGCATTGCCATGTTAGCATTTAAGGGTAATAAAGGTATTAAGCGAAGGAAACTCCTGAAACAGATGGAAACCAGGCAAAAGCGGTTTCCCACCTTTATCTTTCCTGGCCGGTTTGACCAAAGAAAGTTCCAGTCAGATATTGATAAGGTGAAGGAATTTTATATGAACAACGGGTGGTTAGATGTGGATGTGGGCTGGGAAATAACATACAGTGATGATGACACCAGGATGTACATTACTATCCATATAAAAGAAGGAGAAAGATACTTTGTGGAAAGCTTGCAGATACAAGGAGCATCCCTGTTTACAGAGGAGGAATTAAAAGAAAGGCTGAAGCTGAAAGCTGGCGGTCCTTTCTTTTTGGATGCTGTTGAGAAAGATACCTATCAGTTGCGGTTAACGTATGGAGAACAAGGATACATTACAGCCGTTGTTAAAGAAAGACATACCTTTAGTTCTGAAGGTGCAAAGGTAGATGTTTTCTTTACGATAGATGAAAAAGACAGGCATTATATTGAAAAGATTAAAATAACCGGGAATGACAAGACAAGAGATAACGTTATCCGACGGCAGTTGACGTTTTATCCCGGAGAAAAGCTGGATACAGAAAAGATACGTGATAGTCAGAGACGTTTGGCCAATACAGGATACTTTGACATGGAGTCTGGTATGCCTGCAGGGATTAGTTTTGAACAAGGTTCTGAGCCTAATAAGCAAAATATCCTGGTAGAGGTAAAGGAAGGGAGGACAGGGATGTTGAGGTTTGGTGGAGGTTACGGGGCAAACATCGGGGCGTTTGGTGATATATCGTATACAGACAGGAACTTTGATGTTACTGATCTGCCAAAGAGTCTGAACGATTTTTTACAGGGTAATGCCTTTCGAGGCGCCGGCCAGATACTGACCCTGCGGTTTAGTCCGGGTTTTTACAGGACAGAAATTCTGGCATCTTTAACCAATCCATCTGTATTCGATTCTCCCTACAGTGCAGGGGTAAGTTTATTCCACTATCTGCGATGGTATCGTGAATATCAGCAGCAGATTACCGGTTCACGGGTTTCTCTCGGAAGAGAAATTCAGAGAGATTTTTTTGTAAGATTGAGTCCGGAATTTGATATTATAGATATTGATAGACGGGACGATAAGGAATCTACTCCCCAGGATGTACTGGATGCGGAAGGGAGTCATTTGAAAGCAGGTGTTACGTTGTCTGCAAACATGATGAGAACTGATAATATATTTATGCCATCGAAAGGATACGAAGGGGAAACTTCGGTAGAAGTTGCCGGTTTGGATGTGGATATCGTTAAATACAAATTTCAAACAACGAAGTACAACACGCTCTTTGAAATTCCCAGATGGGGAAAACACGTTATTGCCTATGGTGGCACTTTTGGGGTTGTAGAGTCCACTTCCGGAACAGAAGTCCCGATATTTGAAAGGTTTTTTGCCGGTGGTTACGGCTCTCTTCGCGGATTCAGATATCGGGGTGTGTCGCCTGTTGATGAAAAAACCGGCGACCAGATTGGTGGGAATATACTGGTTTTGTTGAATACAGAATATCTTATACCTGTATACAGAGATATTATCCGGGTGGCTTTTTTTGTTGACAGTGGAAAGGCTGATGAAACAGTTAGCGATATTAATTTTGATCACTTCAGGCTATCTACTGGTCTTGGACTAAGATTGAGTATTCCTTTTCTCGGTCGTTCTACTATCTCAATTGACTACGGTATTCCTGTTATAAAAGAGGACGGGGATGAAACTCAGTCGTTTTCATTTAATTTCGGAGGGGGCAGCAGCTTTTAATTATGGAATTAGAAAAACCGTTAAAAAAGAAGAATGGCAAAAAGATTAAGACAATCTTTGCTGTGGCGTGTCTTGCATGCCTGTTCCTGTTTTCATTAAGCAGTACACAGGCAAAGGAACCCGGCGCAGCCGGTTCCCTGTCAAAAAGCTTGAAAATGGGGGTTGTCGATCTGAACACAGTATTTGAGAAGTATGAAAAAAGAAAGATGTTTGATGCCCAGCTTAAAGAACAGGAAAAACAGTACCAGAAAATTATCAATGATAAAAAGAAAGAACTGGTGAGTTTGAGTGAGAAGATACAGTTGCTGGACCTTGGAAGCGAGGCCAGGAAAAAAGACGAAGAGACATTTGAAAAAAAGAATATGGAACTTGAATCTTACGCAAAGTTTGCAGAAAAGAGTCTCATGAAAAAGTACAAGGATTATTTCGAAAGTCTCTATACGGAAGTTTGCAGGGAAGTGGAAGATATAGGCAGGCGTGAACAATATGATTTAATCATCAAAAAGGAAGAGCCGGAACTGCAGAGCGGGGGGATTACTGAATTGCAGTTTAAAGTCGGAATAAAAACCGTTTTGTACCATTCCGCTTCAGTAGACATTACCAATCAGGTGATTGATAGCCTGAATAAGAAGTATTCAGCAGCAAGCAAGGGAAAGTAGCTTGTGAACAGCACACAAAAGACCATCGGGCAGGAGATCGAATGTACAGGCGTGGGGATGTTTCGTGGGGGGACTGCAAAGCTTCGCTTTAAACCAGCACCGGTAGACGCAGGTATCTGTTTTGTTCGCGTGGACTTACCGCACCAACCAAAGGTGCCGGCGCATGTTCATGCCTTGTCAAGCAATTATAAACGCATATTCCTGAAAAATAAAGAGGCGGAAGTCGAAAGCGTAGAGCACTTAATGGCAGCCCTGGCAGGATTAGGGATAGATAATATCGAAATCGAAATAAACGGTCAGGAGGTTCCTGCAGGGGATGGGAGCGCTAAACTATTTGTGGAAATTCTCAAAAAAGCTGGTATTGTTGAGCTGGGTGGTAAAAAAAGGGTTTTTACTGTAAAATCCCCAATAATTGTGAGTAGCGGAAACGCAAGTGTTATGGCAATGCCCTGCGAAAGGGGGTTAATGCTTTCGTATACCCTGGATTTTAACGGTTCTTTTATAAAGCGACAAACTTACGATATCGAGTTTACGGAAGAGAATTTCTGCAGAGAGATCGCACCTGCAAGGACATTCGGCCTGAGTACCTATGTTGAAGAATTCAGGAAACTTGGTCTGGGAAAGGGGGTTACCGATGACAATAGTGTTATTGTTCATGAAGACGGGAAATTAACAAAGCCGATTTCTATGAAACCCGCGGAATTGAGATTTCCCGATGAATTTGTAAGGCACAAGATTTTAGACCTTGTAGGAGACCTTTATCTGGCTAATGTATTAATTCAGGGGCGTATTGTTGCAAACAGGTCTGGTCATTCGCTGAACGTTCAACTGGCAGAGAAGATTGTAAAGGTTGCATGATTCGACCGGACAGGGCAATGGTAATGTTATCATTGAAAATATGAGGAACATTTGCAAAGAAAAGGGAAAACGAGATGAAAATTCACAGGTCGGCAATCGTACACCCCAATGCTGTTTTGGGTAAAGAAGTCGAGATTGGTCCTTTTTCAATAATAGGTGCGGACGTTACAATCGGTGACGGGACTGTTATAAAAAATCACGTTACCGTAACTGGAAATACAACCGTGGGGAAAAATAATGTTATCTATCCTAATGCCGTTTTGGGTGCCGAACCGCAGGACCTTAAATATCGCGGTGAGCGTACTTCTCTTGTGCTGGGAGACCACAATGTGGTGCGAGAAGGGGTAACTATTAATATTGGTACGGCAGGTGGCGGAGAAAAGACGGTGATCGGCGATAACAATTTTTTTATGGCATGTGCACATATTGCTCATGACTGTATTATAGAGGACAATGTCCTTCTGGCGAATGGGGTATTACTGGGTGGTCATGTTGTGGTAGAAAGAGGTGCAAAGCTTATGGGGCTTGTTGGTGTGCAGCCTTTTGTGACCATTGGAAGGTATGCATACGTGGGAGGTCATACCAGGATTGTTCAGGATGTTCCCCCGTACGTAATTATAGAAGGTCATCCGGCACGGATACGGCAGGTGAATGTCATTGGATTGGAAAGAGAGGGTTTTTCAAAAGAACAGATTGACGGAATTAAAGAGGCCTTCCGGGCGTTATTTCGCTCCGGCGAATTGAACAAAAGCAAGATACTGGAAGAACTGGAAAGTAAAAAAGATATTTCTCCCGAGGTCAAATATCTTATTACATTTTTGAGAAATATTGATAAGGGTAAGTTTGGAAGGTATCGGGAATCTTTTCGATATTCAATGGTGGCAGCAACGTAAATATGTCAAAAATAAAGGTCGCGGTAGTTGGCGTTGGTCATCTTGGGAAGGAACATGCAAGGGTTTATACGGAACTGCCCGGGGTAGAGTTGATTGGCGTCGTTGATATACAGCATAAACAGGCAGAAAAAATTGCCCAAAAATGTAACACGCAGTATTTCACTAATCACAGAGAAATAATTGACAAAGTTGCCGCAGTAAGTATTGCTGTACCCACAAAGTCTCATTATACTATAGCAAAGGAATTTCTGGAGCATGGAGTTCACGTCATGATCGAAAAACCCATGACGGGAACGGTATCAGAGGCGAGAGAATTAATTGGTATTAGCAAGGCGAACGGATTGGTACTTCAGGCGGGATATATTGAAAGATTTAATCCCGCAATAGCTGCAATTAAAAAACTTTCTATTAGGCCAAGGTTTATCGAATGTCACCGGTTAAGCCCGTTTACCTTTCGCTCTGCAGATATTGGCGTGGTGCTGGATTTGATGATACACGATCTTGATATTATCCTGCATATAACGGGCTCGAAGGTAAAGAAATTCGATGCCGTGGGAGTAAATGTTATTTCAGATAAAGAGGATATTGCTAACGTTCGCCTTCAGTTTCAGAACGGATGTGTGGCAAATGTGACCGCAAGCCGGGTGTCGCTTACATCCATGCGTAAGATAAGGTTATTTTCGCAGGACTCATATATTTCTATTGATTACCAGAAAAAGGATGCATTAATATATAAAAAATCGCCGGAACTAACATTGAAAGCATTGAACGTTTCTGAAATGGATGTTTCCACTATTGCTGATTTGAAAAGTTACGTATTTGGCGATCTGTTAAAGATAGAACATATAAAGATGGACGACTATGAACCACTCAGAAAGGAACTTGAATCATTTGTGAATTGCATTGTGGAACGGAAAGAGCCTGTTGTTTCCGGCGAGGAAGGCTTAAAGGCCATTGAGGTTGCAAATGACATTTTATGCGAGATAGAAAAAAATCTTAAACTCGCTTACAATAGGGAGGATAAAATATGACATCATTTGATTTTTTACATATCGATGCCGAGATCGTTGGGGGCAAGGTTGCAGGGAAGGCAGGAGGGGTGCTTGGCAAGATGTTACAACCTTATGTGGATCAGTTTTTTGAGAAGGTCAATTCCCTGAAGGTAATTGCTAAAGTTAACGGTATGAATGTGTATAACCTTTACAATCCGCCGTTCCCAAGCCAGGCTGGTATGCGGTTTCTTGAGAGAAAGTTGAGAATGATGTTATATAAGATGGCTTTTCCCGTTACGGCAAATCTGGCCATAACTCATAAATGCCAGTGTCAATGTATTCATTGTAGTGCCGACCCATTCATAGACCCTACCAGAAAAGAGCTCACGGTGGAGGAAATAAAAACCGTAGTGGATGGAGCACTGGATCTTGGTGCAAGTCTGATTATCTATGTGGGTGGAGAACCGATGCTGCGGGAAGAACTCTATGATCTCATTAACTATGTGGATAAAACCAGGGCTATTCCGATGATATTTACCAATGGATTGCTCCTGACAGAAGAAAACGTTCAAAAACTCGCTAAGGCTGGTTTGTTTTCCTTAAACATCTCTATCGACAGCAGCGAGCCTGAATTGCATAACGAGTTCAGGGCAGTGCCAGGTTGTTATCAAAAGGCGTTTGAAGGTGCCGAGCGTTGCAGAAAGGCCGGCATCTTGACGGGAATTTCCACCTATGCAACCAGCGAGAGCATCAAGACAGGAAAGGTTGAAAAGCTTTTAAAGATTGCGCAAGAACAGGGATTTTCAGAGGTCACGATCTTTGATTGCATACCTTCAGGCCGATTCTTAAAAGACACGTCAAAAATACTAACCGCAGAAGACCGGAAACAATTGATTGCCCTCGCAAAGAAATATCACGAGATGGACCATCCTATGGGGATAAACTGTATGTCCATTATTAATTCACCAAGGGGTGTGGGTTGTTACGGCGCCCAGTCGCAATTCTATATGACCGCATATGGAGACATCAACCCTTGTGATTTTAACCCGATCAACTTTGGAAATGTCCGCGAGATGCCCATTCAGGAGATATGGAAGAAAATGGTAACGCATCCGGATTTTAGCAAGAGGTACCCCACTTGCCGTATGCAGAGCAAGGCATACAGGAAAAAATATATTGATCCACTTCCCCAGGATGTGAGGCTGCCTGTAAAAATAGAGGATATTGCACCGTTTGAATTAGCTGATCAGGAGACGATCCTTGCAGGGGTAAGTTAGTAGCTTATCCCCCGGTTAATTTTGCTTAAAAATATATGGTAAATTTTTTTTATCCACATTACTTACATCATTCATAGGAGAAAATTTATGGGCAGTGAAGTTCTAATCACAAAGAAAATGAGTACTGGAGAGGTGACAAAGAAATATCCTGCTACAAAAGCAGTTTTTACAAAATATTTTGGAAAAGGATGTTTCGATTGTCCTTCCTTTGGTACGGAGGATATTAATCTTGCCTGCATGATGCATAATACCGATGTTGATAAATTTGTTAAGGAATTGAATGAAGTGGCCAGACGGGAGGCAAGCAAGACGACATAAGCAAGGCAAGGCCATTTCCGCTTTTAAGACATTCATTGAATTTATAACGATACAAACAACAGTCCTTTTAAAGAAGACTAAGGGGAGGTTATAGATAAACTTGGAACCCATCTTTTTGGAAGAAAAAATTGCATTTAACAAAGACCACTTTATCCCAAACATTCTTTACGCTTCACCAAAGGTAAAGATGCCGCTCATCTGCATGGAACCTGGACAAGAGATACCACCTCACGAAGGGCATAGTGTGGGTATTTTCTATGTAAAGGATGGCAAAGGCGTATTTACCCTCGACAACAAAAAGATCGATATGAAAAAGGACATGATTATTATCGCCCCGGAGGGGTCATCAAGAGGGATGAAGTGTATAGAAAGAATGGTTGTTTTAGCTATCAGTGTAGGGTAAATATATAAAGAAAAGGAAGAACAATGAGTAAAATACAGCCTGTTATACTGGATGTGAGAAATATTGTGCCTCGGGAAAGGCATCCAAAGATATTTAACGCCTTTGACAGCCTTAAAAAAGGAGAAATGATGGTCCTGATAAACGACCACGATCCCAAACCCTTGAAATATCAGTTAGACGCGGAACGTAGCGGGCAACTGGACTGGAAATATGTTGAACAAGGGCCTGACGTCTGGAAGGTAGAAATAACAAAAAAATGAAACTACCTATGCTGATTATTGCTATAAAGATTTTTCATCTATTCTGTATTAGTAATAATTGTTAAAAAAGGAGAGAAGGATATGGGCAAAGGGATAAAATTGGCGATCTCTGTGAGTGTATTAGCGTTGTTTGGTTGTTTTCAGCTTGGTTGTGAACAGGCGGCTGTGAAAAAGACAGAAGTCGTTTCAGCCAGACAGGGAGAAGAAAAACCGGCGGCTGAGGTTCCTGTTTCAGAAATACAAAAGGAGACAAAGGCTCCTTGTCCGGCGAAGAAGGAAGAACTGGCGTCCCATCCAAAAGACAAGAGAACCATTCAGCAAATTGTATCCGAGATTACGGGAGAAAAGATTGGTCCTGACAGTTCGGGAGATCTCTACCACGGTGGTTTAACGGCAACGTATACGGAACCGGAAGATATGTTACCTGGTGAGGGGAAATTTGGAAAGCTATTTAAGTTTTTACCACTTATCCGATGGTATGACCCTGATCACTACTATACACCGAATATGAATATAGCCGGAGAGTTTAAACACGACGAATGCATTATGTGTCATACGGTACAGACACCGGGTATCGTTGCTCAATGGAAAAAAAGCAAGCATGCATCTACTGAAAAGGGCGTTGTCGGGTGTGACAAGTGTCATGGAAATAATCACCAGCAACTTTACATGCCGTCCTGGAAGCATTGCGGCGAATGCCATCCAGAACAGAAGGCTGGCCACCGCGGTGGCAATATCGGTTCACATACTTATGCATTTCATGTAAATGTAATAGAAATTCCGTGGCAGATTGCAAAGCCGGCAGCAGAGGTTACTGCCTGCGCTACCTGCCATGCTATAGCCGAAAATCGTTGCGACGGCTGCCATACCAGACACGACTTTTCCATTGCGGAGGCCAGGAAACCTAACAACTGCGGTATCTGCCATACTGGGCTGGATCACTATGAATATGAAATGTACAGGGAATCGTACCATGGGATGATTTATGAATCTGAGCAGCATACATGGGACTGGACAAAACCACTGAAGCCTGCAAATTATAAAACCCCCACCTGTGCATATTGCCATATGAAAGATGGTGAACACAATACTCAGAAGGCATCCACAATATACAGTCATATGGGGACCTCGCTTGTGGACCGGGGGGCGCCAAAATTTAAGGAAACAAGGCAGAACTGGATTAATACCTGCAAAGGATGTCATTCGCCAAGGTTTGCTGCAGACCAGTTAGAGGCTATGGATGAGGCTGTAAAGGTAAGCTTTACCAAGTGGCGTGAAGCTATGAAGGTTGTGACAGATCTCTACAACGACAATATGCTGGATCCCATGCCAAACGACCTTGCTCCTGACTATGCAGGCCACTACACATTCAGCTTACTTGGCGGTGAAGGCAGGATGTACAATGTTTCCGACATAGAACGCAGCGCATTTGAAATGCTTGTCTATGCAACCAATGCAGTATATAAGGCTATGGCTCACGGGGCTATGTACGGCGCTACTTACGGGAAGGGGGCATTTGTGCAAGACCGAATGCTTGTCCAGATTAAGGGCGAAGCCAGCCGGTTGAGGAGAATAAAGGCGCTGGAGGATAATGCTGGGATAAAGCATAAGGCATATGATTTCTGGAAACATGGTGAGTATACTGATCTGCTCCTGGGTTGGAAAAGAAAACCGGGAGATGTAGACAAGTCGGCGTGTATGCACGAGGGGGCAGATTGCGCTGTTGAATAGACCTTTAAAAAGGTTACAGCTTTACAAATCAAGAAGGCTTAATCCGTTTTTTTGGATTAAGCCTTTTTTTTGTTTGCATAACAGAAAACGCAGAAAATATTTTTTATAAGATACCATAATGCGGTATTGACGGGATATAGCAGCATATTATTTGTGGAACCCCCTTAAAATATTCCTAGAAATTGACAAAAAATACTGCTAAACTAAAAAAGATTTTTGGCTTTGGATAATCATCTTCCCCTCTATCAGGGAGATTAAGAAGACCAGATGACTGAAGAAAAAACTCAAAAACGAAAAGGAATTGTGCATATTAATCATGAATATTGCAAGCGTTGCGCTATATGTGTGAACTTCTGTCCTGTTAAGAATCTGGAGATTCGCCAGCAGAAGTTAATAGAGTTAGAGAGGTGTATTGCTTGCAGGATGTGCCAGCGATACTGTCCTGACATGGCTATTGAAATTGAGGAGATAGATGCCGAAACAGTTATTACAGGGAAATCAGGCCATCGCAATGGCAGCTGAAGTCGCCGGACTAAAATTCTTTGCAGGGTATCCTATCACACCCGCTTCTGAGATTATTCATGAAATGGTCAACAAGAAGCACCTTAAGGTGCTTCAGATGGAGGACGAGATTGCTTCCATTAATGCAATTATTGGCGCATCATTGGCCGGTCTCAAGGCGATGACTGCCACCTCTGGTCCCGGTTTTTCCCTGATGCAGGAGAGCATCGGGCTTGCACATATGATGGAAGTACCGATTGTTATCGTCAATGTGCAGAGGGTGGGCCCCAGCACTGGCATGCCCACCATGCCGGCTCAGGGCGATGTTATCCAGTGCATACATGGCAGCCACGGAGATTATTTCCCCATCGTATTCTATCCTAATTCTGTTTTAGAGCTATACAAATACACTATTACGGCATTTAATGCAGCAGAAGAATCCCTCAGCCCGGTCATTCTCCTGAGTGATGGCTATATCAGCCATCTTTATGAGACGATCATTCCCCACAGGGATTTCGAGATCAAAAAACGTAGTCGTCCGCCCCTGGGTGCAGGTAACCGGCATTTTACAGGGCTGTCTCATGAAGGATCTGTGCCAAAAACTTCAGACGTTGACAACTACAAAAAGCTCATTACCCGTTTATATGAAAAACAACAACTGACTGCCCAACAATATAATCACTATGAATTTCTTGAATGCAACAGGGGAACCGACACACTCCTTATCTCATATGGGGCGCTTTCCCGGATAGCATACTACTTTAAAAATGATTTTGCGCTATACAGACCCATACGGTTGTTTCCCGTTGTTGAAGAAATCAAGATCATTGCATCAGGATACAAACGAATCCTCGTCATGGAAATGAATACAGGACAATATGCCCATGAGATCGAGCGCATATTACATCGCGAGGTGGAATTCATACCGGTTTTGGGAGGTCGTATTGACTTGAATGAAATAAAACAAAAACTGATCGGAGCAAATAATGGCAAATAACTACGAAGGTCGGGATGCCTGGCGAATATTCCGGATGATGGGTGAATTTGTAGACGGCTTTGAAGAACTCTCTGGTATTGGTCCCGCTGTCTCCATTTTTGGTTCGGCAAGACTCAGAAGTAACCACAGCTATTATAAAAAGACCGTTGAGATTGCAAGTCTTCTGTCAAAAAACGGCTATACTATTATAACGGGCGGAGGACCCGGAATAATGGCCGCCGCAAACAAAGGGGCGTCAATAAACGGTGGCGCTTCAGTCGGGCTTAATATTATTCTTCCAAAAGAGCAAAAACCAAATCCGTTTCAGAATAAACCGCTCAATTTTAAATACTTCTTTGCCAGGAAGGTCATGTTTATAAAATATGCACTCGGCTATGTATGCATGCCCGGTGGATTTGGAACACTCGACGAATTTTTTGAGGCACTTACCCTTATCCAGACGAACAAGATAGAACCATTCCCCTTAATACTGGTAGGGACTGATTACTGGAATGGTCTTGTCGACTGGGTGAAGAAAACCATGGTAAAGGAAAAGACCATATCAAAAAATGATTTAACCTTGTTTAAATTAACTGATGATCCCCGGGAGGTGCTTTCTCTCATTAATGATTACAAGGACAGGGAATCGAAAAAAAAGATTATAACCTCAAAGGCCGATGTAATGCTATAAATTACAGCTCTTTTTTCTGTACCCTGCATAGATAGGGTTTCATTAAATTATTGAACAATGACGATGAAGACAGACGCCGGATTCAAACGCTATTTAAAACTGGAATTACTTCCAACACCATGGTGTCCTGGTTGCGGAAACGGGATTGTTCTGAAGACTATATGCCAGGCGTTCGACGAACTCAATCTGCCCAAGGACGGTACCGTTGTTGTTTCAGGAATTGGCTGTGCCGGCCGGAGCGCAGGTTTCTTTGACCTGGATTCGGTTCACACTGCACATGGAAGGGCTATCCCTGTTGCTGAAGGTATTAAGTATGCCAACAATACGCTTAATGTTGTCGTGGTCAGCGGAGATGGCGACCTGCTTGGTATTGGTGGAAATCACCTGTTGCATGCCATACGGCGAAACGCAAATATTACCGTTATCTGTTATGCAAACGAGATTTACGGTATGACAGGCGGTCAGGTCTCACCAACTACCCCCCACAGTACAAAGACCCTGACCACACCCAATGGCAATCCGGATTATCCTGCTGATGTGCAGTTTCTCTTCAGGCACTACAATGGTTACTTTGCCCGCACCACGGCGTATCACCTGAATCATATGAAAAAATGTATTGTGGAGGCATTAAAATTCAGGGGCTTTTCTTTTGTAGAGGTGAGGACTATGTGCATTGTTAACTACGGTCGCCGTATTGGTTACAGAAATTCCAACGAAATGCTTATGCATTACAAGGAATTTTATAAGGTCAACGATTATGCAGAAGAACTGGCTCAAAATGAGATCGGAATTTTAAAAAGTACTCCGATAACCTGAGTGAAAGGAATTTTAAATTATATGTGGATTTCTTCAAAACCTTTTTGCCAATAATTAATCTCTCCTAACCCCTGCTCATGAGATTTCCTAATGTATCCAATATCTATCGGTTGCATACCAAACAGGGTAGCACCATAGGCATCCGCAGCAACCGGATCTGTGCAGATGATGATGCGCCTTGCCCGCTCTGTTGAATTGTCGACATCATCCAGACGGCCGCCGGTAGGACCGTGATTTTTCAAGATTCGGAAGGCATCGAGCACCGTCAGGTCTATTTTCAGGAATTTATTAAGATCGACAATTTTAGTGTGTATATCGGTATGGAGACTGCCCCGGTCGCCACCGATCATACCAAAGACGTTTTTGAGTCCCATAGAAAGCCTCGATGTCCCGTGTTGTTTTGCAATGGGCACATTGATGAGCACGTCCACTTCGTCTGCATACACCATCTCTTCATAAAAAGACCATGATTTCAAAACCTTGCCATCGGGAATGGTAAAATCCCGGAACCGATTCCTGTCAAGATAAACTACATCGGCGCCCGCCTTGCGTGCTGACGGAGCAATACCACTGTTATTATATGAAGGTTCCGGGTTAGCGGAACAGGTATTGTCCATAACCTTTATGCGACCCGCCCCGGCCTCCCGACACAACTCCACAAGGGCTGCTACTACAAAAGGATTCGTATTGGCGGCAAATTCAGGCCTCTGATTCCAGGCGATGTTAGGTTTAATAATAACCCTGTCACCCCTGGAAACGAGTTTATTCATACCGCCCAGGGCGCTTACAGCGCGACGTACCATCTCCCTTATCGTAACAGGCTCATCTGCAGGGCTGGCGATGTTACCATGCACCACAACCAATCCAGGTTTTAAGTGGTGTTCCTTACTTTTTTTTATGGCTGGATTTCTCTTAATGGCGCCCAAAAAGGATAAACCATAGATACTGGCGCCAGCAGCGATACCGGTCTTGAGAAATGTCCTGCGTGAAATATTATCCATAAGCCTAATTATTCCTTTCGTTCCGGATTGTAAATCGTATATCAATAACTGATTTTCCCGTGATTTCTTGATTAGATATCATTTTTGCATTATATTATTACAAATTAATCCTCTTTGGCAAAGGGGGACTAAGGGAGATTCGTTTATTTATTGCCACTAACTATACATAGTTTAAACTTTAAACTCAATGAATTTCTGGAGAACATATGTCGATTAAAGAAAACCTGGAACAGGTAAGGCAAAACATCGCAAACGCTGCTCTGAAGGCAGGCAAGAGGCCGGAAGACATCGTCCTGGTTATGGCAACCAAGACGGTTGATCCGGAACGGATACGTGAAGCCATTAATGCCGGGGGGCGTATTATCGGAGAAAACAAGGTGCAGGAAGCTTTAAAAAAATATGAGATATTAAAAGATGAGGATGCGGAATGGCATTTTATCGGACATCTTCAGACAAATAAGGTCAAGGATGTTCTGAAATTTGCGGACATGGTTCACTCAGTAGACCGGTTACACCTAGTTGAGAAATTGGATCAGCGGCTCCTGCATGAAGGCCGTTCTATGGATATTTTGATCCAGGTCAACACCTCGCACGAAGAAAGCAAATACGGTGTTGCACCGGAAGACGCAATTTCTCTGGTCAAACAAACAGCAAAATACGATACATTAAACGTATATGGGCTTATGACCATCGGTCTTTTTACCAGGGACGAGATAAAAATTCGTAAATGTTTCAGGATGTTAAAAGAGATATACGACAACATTGTCAAAGAAGGCATTGAAAGGGTACAGATGAAGTACCTTTCCATGGGCATGTCCGGAGATTATCAGATCGCAATTGAAGAAGGTGCGAACATGGTGCGCATTGGTACCGCCATCTTTGGTGCCCGTCCCACCCCGGATGCCTACTACTGGCCTTCGGAGAAGACCGATGCGGACAGGGCATAAACGCATGCGAAGTTATGACTGCAAGGCAGTTTTTCATCTGCCTTGTGAAGTATGCCCAGGAAAAGGATCCATATTTCTCCGCTACTTTACTAACGAGAGAGAAATTCTCTTTCTTTTGATGTCTATGTCCAGTACGGCAACATTCACCCTCTGATGGATCTTAATTACATCATTTGGATTTTTTACAAAACAGTCATAAAGCTGGCTTATATGTATCAGTCCCGTCCTTGTGAACCCCTATATTCACAAAGGCACCAAATGCAGTTATATTAGTTATGACACCAGGGAGTTTCAGCCGGGCTGTATATCATCGATCTTTTCGATCCCTTTTGTAAAGCTAAAGGGTTTAAACTTTTCCCGCGGATCACGTCCGGGTTTGGCTAATTCCTTCATGATATCATGTACATGATATCATGTAATGTTGGCATGCCTATCGTGTCTTTTACGTATTCCGCAAGATCTATTCTGCTCCTGAGGTACTCATTTCGCATCAAATCAAGGACCGAACACCCCAAATTCCTTGCCATGGCGTCCATGATGTAATAACTTTCCGGATGGACTGCACTCCGGTCAAGGGGATTTTCTCCGCCCCCCGATGCGCAGAAAACCCGCTACCTGCTCAAAGGCCTTCGACCCCCAATTTACTTACCTTTTTCAGTTCGTCTCTGGAACGGAAAGGACCATGTTCATTTCGGTATTCAACGATGTTTTTGGCAAGCGCCGTTTCTTTTCACAAACAGAGATTCAAGTATGGCAAGGGCGTTTTCCTCAGGAGGGGCCACCCGAATGCTCAAAACCCTTCCTTTTCTCCCCGCCTCATTGCTAAAATTCTATTGGAAGGCTGTTGATACAGGCTCTTCCCAATCAAAATAATCCTTGTACTTGATCCCTTCCTCTTTCTTATCGTCAATTACCCTTGCCCTGAAGGTGCCTTTTGTCATAAAAAGTTCACGAATTCTTGCACGGACATTTTGGTCTTCATTGACCCATTCAGCAATAATATCACGGGCACCCCCAAGCGCATCATCGGCAGAATCAACACCCTTTTCCGCATCCACAAAGGTCTCTGCCACAGCGAAAGGGTCGGTATCATCCTGTGTAAAAATGCGCTGGGTCAATGGTTCTAATCCCTTTTCTCTGGCAATGATTTCCCCGGTACGGCGTTTGGGACGATATGGCAGATAAATATCCTCCAATATTGCCATAGTCTTTGCAGCGAGGATTTTCTCCCTGAGTTCATTGGTGAGTTGTCCCCGCTCTCCCAACGATTTGAGGATGGCTTCACATCGTTTGTTCAATTCCCTGAGCTGGCCGAGACGGTCACAAATAATCGTAATGGCTATCTCATTTAGAGAACCGGTGGATTCCTTTGCGCCTTCCTCAAGAAGTATAGCGGTTTCCAGCACTTGTTTTGTTGCTATATTGAGTTCTTTGGCAATCTGAGAAATACATTCGTCGCTCATAGCGTGTTTTTCTGCCACAATGTTTTCAAAAAGAAAAAGCCACTCGGTAATGAGTGGCTTTCTGGTCTCTAGCAGGATGATATGGTATTTTGTCCACCATCCAGAATCTGATGCTTATAACCTATGGCTCAGAGCGTATATCTACTTATATTTCCCCACCCTCCTGCCCTTGCATCCCATCTTCCCATGATTTGCACGCTTACTGCGCCATGTTAGCCTTTGTCTTCTTTTGTCTCTCATGAATAGTTTCTCCCATCTTAAAAACCTGAAAGAGCAAATCAACTCTCCCACAGGTATTTACTAAAGATATTCATTTATTAAAGGTACGATAAAACATACCCTTACTTAGAAATTCCAGAATAGAAATTTCAGCCGTTATTTACTTTCCTGTTTGGTAACGTCTTTCTCGGTCTCTATCTTCTTTTGCGTAGTTTTACTGCTTGCTTCTTCCACGTCTTCCTCGACTCCCTTGACGCCTTTCTTAAATTCAACGATACCTCTCCCCAAGGATTTCATTACCTCCGGGAGCCGTTTGCCAAAGATCAGAAGCGCCACAATCAAAATAATAAGCCATTCCCAACCACCTGGCATACTGAACATATTCATGCCTCCTTATAGAAAATTCCTGATAATATTCAAAATTATATCATTGGGCTGATGAAAATCAATGAATTTGTTTTAAGGGGGGAAGCATCGTTTACACAGGAATGACAACTCCATGCCGGTTCTTTAACTCAAATTCATTTATGACAAACGATCCGGCCCGCCCGTATCAGCTATCTTAACTGTTAAACCGTGGGTAAAATCATTTTAACTCAAATGCAACTGTTGTTGTGACCCCAGCCTTTACCTCAACCTGCTTATCCTCAGACTTGAACCGTTCATTCCAGACCTTTAAGATGTACTTTCCTTCGGGTACATTCGTGATAGAAAAATTTCCTTCATTATTGACCTTTGCAAAGTATGGATTTTGAAGGACAAGGACGTAGGCCAGCATATCGACGTGCACATTGCACCGGATGGAGGCGACTCCTAATTTGCTAAATGTAAAAGACCGTATTTCTCCCTTAAGCCACGTTCCCAGATTAAAATTATCTGCCACTGCGTCCGGCGAATAGACATTGTGCTGAACCGGATCGCTGTTAAGAAAATCGACTGTGGTTCCCTTTAGCAGGGGAAGCACGCGGGGGATAAAGGTCATATTTTTCTGATCTATGATGGCATGTTCCTCTGGAGGTTCAAAGGTATCGGGCACATTTTCGATATAGACAATGCTATCCTTTAGATGTTTTGCCTTTTTTGCCTTGACGGTACCGCTGATGGCACTTAAACCTTTTTCTTCAGCACTTGCATAAAAAGTGAAATTTGCCGTTACAAAGGATACCGCAGAAAATAGGACAATGAGTGTCTTCATATACACCCACTTCTTTTTAGCTAAATTCAATACGGACAAACAAGTTTGTTCGTGCAATCCTTTAAAATTGAATTTCCTGGATAAAAGCATAGACATTAAAATCTCCTCTTTTTTAAAATATCAAATTGATCCTGAAAATGTGTAAATCATATAGTTTGTATTAATGTATTGGCATCGGCTAACACAAAGTCGAGAGTAATTTTCGCCATGGCAGGATAGAAACTACTCTTCGTTTTCTCACAGATTTTTCTATATAACTCAGGAAGCCAGGGGATAATGTGATCATTTAAAAATCTTTCCTCTGTCTTTCTGACAGACCCTGCCAGTCTGGTATTTTTACTCTTCCATGCCTTGTGTTCTTCCTTGCAAAGGACGGCTATGAATGCCAACTCTATCCCGAGGTGGTCCGGAAGTTCATAATGTTCACGGGGAATCCGGAATCCGAGTGTATTGTAAATTTTTTTTACATTCACAGCTGATTGACCACTTAAATGACCGTTACGGTAAACCGATTCGTACGCTGCAACATATTTTGACAAAGGGACTTTGAAAAGGTCATGGTATTCCTGTACAAGATTTTCAAGTTTCCCATTGTTTAAACCTTTTATCCCAAAAAGGAAATCCTTTGTCTGAGTGGATAAAAGGGTTGAATATTCAGTGGACATTATTAATTCATGCAAAGTATTAATGGTGTCCATTGTTGGAGGCTTTAAAAATATTGAGGACAGATAGAAGTAAAGATTACTTCGGTCAAAAGCCAATTTCGTATAGCAATCAAATTTTCCTTTTAACAAGCCTGATATTTCATTTTTATTTCACATAAGAGATATGTCAAATGCGTCTATGTTAATTCACCATGGTTCAATCCAACCCCAATCAAATGAAACCGAAGGACCTGTATAATTTCTTGGCGCAAATCCTGACGGAACGGTTCCTGTGTTACCAACATTTTCACCAGAATTAAGGGCTTTTCCAATGCAGGTGTTTACACATGCAGGCTTCAAACCTGTAAGGGTGCTTCTATCATCGTTTAGTATCCTGTGAATGCAAAATGACAACAGATTTCCGTCTTAAACCTCTAATCACCCGGACTTTACCTTCCGTTGTTTGTCCGTTGGGCGATGTTACTTTGATTACATCGCCTGTCTGTACACCAAGACTTGCTGCGTCCAATAAGTTAAGGTAGATGAATCCTTCAGGCTGGAGTTCCAGCAGCCACTCGTTGCTTGTAGACCTTGACTGAACATGCCATGCCCTCTTGTAGTCGCTCAGGGTATATTCATATCCGCTGTCTTCAAACTTATTTCCTTTTAATCCTACATTAGGTTCTTTCCAAATTGGTATGCCAGAATACTCTTCTCCTGTGAGGGTATTTTTGCTATGGGCTATCTTTTCTGAGTAGATACTGATCAAATCTCCATACCGGTTCTTTACCCATCCGGGCGCACCGGGGTCTTCAATCTGTGCCGGATTTTCCCACCTGCCGCCCATAACCATATAGGTTTCTGTACTGTCTCCTGGTAACCCGGACTTGCCTTCATCACCAAGTCCATTGGCAAAATCGCCAAGGGCCAAAACCTCGTTCCAGAATTGGTACGCTGTGTCAAGGTGCCTGCCCGTACCCATTCCATCAGCGCCAAAATTGGGGAGGTTAAGCTTCTTTGCCATCTGAATCAACTGCTCGTCGTAGGGCATCGGCCCGCTCCAGGCTTCAAGCATCTCATCTACACTGTCAAAAAACGAGTCATCCAGAGAGCTTCCATCCGGTATATATAAATCCTTGTAGTTCTTCCTTCGATTGTAATATCTTTATATGAGCCGATCACGGGTCTCATTATAGTAGTAGCCTTCGTTTTCAGTGTTGGATAACTCGTAAAAGGCAATGAGTATCTCTCGAGATATGTAGTATCAGGCAGGATATAGTCCGAGAGGGACGCCGTTTCATCCATAAAAATAGTACAGGACACTACAAGAGGTATCGCATAGCTATTCCCATTCTTTTTTGTTAAGGCATCTCTTACTCCTTCACTATTTGGTTGGGTATAAGCCGGGTTAAAGGTATAAAGCATCAATACCTTGCATTTATAAGGATAACCCACTGCCATGCTGGGAATTGCCTCCTGAGTGACCACACTTGCAACCGGATACCATTGCCGCGTTGGTATTTTTGCTGTCCCTTCATATTTTGACCCCGCTCTGTCAATCTTCACGCCGCTTGTTAAACCACTTGATACAGGTCTTGACGGTTCCTTTCCACCGAAACGTTTTCCCAAACAGTAACCGCCAACCCTGTCCACTCTTCCAAGAATGATATTCAGGATGTTCAGTGCCCTGGAAGTCTGAAAGCCGTTCGTATGTCCCCACGCACCTCTGTACGCCTCAGCGCATGATTTTTTATCACCTCTTGATAATTCGTCAGCCAGTGTCCGGATCGTATCGGCGCTAACTTCACAGAGGCCAGCCCATTCTTCCGGAGTCCTGCTCGTTGCTTGAGTCTTTAAAAGTTTAAAGGATGTTGCACACTCATGACCATTCACAGTGCCTGACCAATCAAGGGTTGCAGAAGTAACATCTGAATAAAGGACAAAGGTACCGTCTTCCTTTCTCACCACAAAAGGAATAACCACTGAAGCCCCTGCATTAGCAGATGCAGCCTTCGTATTAAAACTTCCCCTGGTACAGCCGTTCGAAGAGGTGCCGAGTGTATTATCTGTATCATCTTTTTCCGGATAATAGAGAATCTCATCTCCAATCTTTACAAACCCCTTTGATGGAAATGTGCCTGTGTTTTGAACGCTTATCACCTTATCTGATGAGCTTATATTTGTGGTGAGGGTCGTTACCCCTTCTGATAAGCCAGCCTCGGTGGCATCCAAGAACCCCTCTCCTTTTCCTTCAACAGTTTTGACAAGGAAAGCGGCGTCTGTATAGTTTTTATAACCGGCCGAGCTTGCGGCACTCGCATTTGGTATAGAAAGATAATCACTGAGGTGACGATTATTATCTATTATCCATCTCATCATACCCATGAGCATAGCCAGATCAGTTCCGGGTTTGATCGAAACCCATTGGTCTGCTTTTGAGGCTGTGTGAGTAAAGAACGGATCGACAACAATCAACTTTCCACCGTTGGCTTTAAAGGCCATAAGCTTTCTCGCCCAATAAGGGGTGCCTACATTAGCTTCCAGGGGATTTGTGCCGAATAGGATGAGGTATTCGATATTATCAAGGTCAACCCTCATGTAGGAGTATTTTGCATCCGTCGGGCCTGAAAAGGTAATCCTGGCAGGCAGTGAATAGTTGGTATTACATAGGGATGAATGTTCAATATGATTTACCGTTCCGTAGGAGTCGTTAAATCTCTTTGTAATCAGCGAAATCTGGTTTCTTTCCCTGATCCAGACATACCGATTTGCCTTGAAACCAAAGTTCGCCGGATCCCCGTCTTTTGCTTCAGATGCATAATTAGTGTCATCGGTTCCAAGTTTTTCAGTTACCCGTCCGGAAGAATCCGGGGTACCTCTTGTCTCCTTTAAACCCTCAAAAGCCCCTTCTGGAAGGATCCCACCGTTAATGATCTCGTCAAAGGCCTGTTTCCATGAAATAGCGTGCCATTTTCCTTTACCCCTTGCTCCCGTTCTCTTCAGAGGTTGTCTTATACGGAAAGGATTATAGAGGGTTTTTAAACCGGCATTACCGCGGGCGCAGGGTGTGCCTGAGTATTTATCCGGCTCGGCAATATCTGATAGGACGGCCTCGGACCCCGCTGTAGCGTAATCATTGGTATGTGGGCAAAATGGATTTCCTTCGATCTTAAGGACTACATCATCCTTTGCCTTAACCTGTATACCGCACCCGGCATTACACATCATGCAGGCAGTGCGAATAACCTTTATCCCGGTATCACCGACATTCGGATCGGGGTTTATATCATCATCTATTGCGTAGAGCCTTTTCAACTCAAAACCACAGATAGCAGATGCTGCAACTGCGCCTCCGGCCTTGAGAAAAGTCCTGCGAGTGACCTTAAACTTATTATCAGGTCTTCTGTCTTTTGTTCGTTTAATTGAGGTCTTAATGTCCATCAATCACTTCTTTTCAAAGCTGCTTTACTTATAAAATTCCTTGCCAAAAATACCTTTTGTATGGCAATAATAACATAGTAAAACATCCACGTTCCTTCTTAAATTTCCGACAGAATGTTCTATAAGGTCGGTGTTTTCATGGCAATATAAGCACTTTTTATTGGTGGTCTTGCCGAAGTATTTTGAGATGTCCGGGTCCAGTACCTTACGGATATGAAATGTCATAACCGAAGAATCCAGGCTTGTTTCTTTCAGAAGACCCTTGTGGCATGAGGCATTTGTGCAATCTGTTCTGTACTGGTTTGAATTTTTGTCATGGATAGGAATTGGATTGCCTTCAAAAGTCCTAAAATCTTCGCAATCTTCTTTGCATTTCTTGGCCCGTAACCCTCCTCTCTTCTGCCCCTTTTCACCATCTTGATTTGTAACTACCACTGTCCTTTTGCCAACAGGAGCATCCAACTCAACGGTAATCTGAGCCTTTATTTTTCTGTTTGTTATATCCGCTGAAAGTACCGTAATTCCTTCACCCAGATCGAGTCCGGCCCCTTCCTGAAAGCCTTTCCCTTTTACAGTAATCATGGTAATATCATTCTGCCGTACAACCTTAGGAGTAACCTTTGATATTGTGATTCCGTATACCACGAAAACGCCGGATGGCATTACTACGAATCCTGGTATTAAACAGATGGTTACTGGCAGGAATGAAAATTTCTTCACAAATTACCTCTTTTTTAATCGGGTATAAAAAACTTAACCATGGCGCATGAAAATTATTTAATAAATAATTATGGTTTTCTGTGTAATACTTCCAGAAAGAACAATGCGAAATAGCCAAATAACATGATTAACCAGCCGAAGATAATGATGAATTCCAGGGTGGTGGAAAAGGACATGGAAAAATTTTCAGAGATCATGCTGTAAATATCTTCCAGAGCATCAAGCATCCTGTTATTATTCGTCTTCCATTCCTCCAGGTGGAGTTTTTTGGTTATCAGATCAAACAATCTGGCAGAATACCAGTCCCCGATAAGGTTAATATTCCGTTCTGTGGCCGCGAATTCCTGAATGGATTCCGTACGTATCTGGATAATTTCACGCAGGGAGTTCCGAATATCACGTGATTTGAGCAAGGGTATCTTTTTTTTGGTCGTCTTTTTCAGAAGCCATGCGGCCCTTTCCAGACGTTTCTCCAGTTCATGTTCCAATACCCTTAATTTTAATAGCTGAAGATTGGCAATCTCGAAAAGTTCGATATTGCTTGCAAAATCACCACGCGGGTCAAATACAAATGCTCCATCCCACTCCACGATCGTTATATCGTCCTTTGAATACTTGATATTAAATTTAAGGGTCGCATTGATTTCTTCCTCATCCAGGGGTATCCGTTCAGTTTTCAGAAGTCCTGCGATACTTTCCTTATGTTCCGAAATAACGTCTTCCGGGTCCCCACTGTAACCAGATATACAGTACACGCTGTACTCTTCATCAAAATAAGGATCGCAATGATATTCCCACAAGATCGTCCTGCATTCAACAATGAGGCTTCGTTTAATATCAAAGACATGTTCACCCAGGATATTTTCCAGATCAACAGATGCCTCCACGATGACAATACCCGGCGGGCAGAGCTTAACCAGAAAATTGACTTCCCTGGATTCAACAAGCCTCTTTTCAACCTTGACCACCATCTGTTTTGGGATGACATCGGGATACGAGGGAGAACTCTTGAGCTTCTTTATATCGACGATTTCTCCCGTATCGATACTCTGCTCTGTAATTCCCACGAGAAAGGAGACCAGTGTGCCTTTGACAGCAGGATTTAGACCCATAGGTTAACCCTCAACCTCACAATACCGTAATTATAGATTGCGGATTTCGTATGTGCTATTATTCAATTCCAATCTGTAATTCGAAACGAAAACGTCGGTAACCTGTAACATTTTAAGTGGTTCGAGTATCTCCAATGAACCTGAACATTTGGCAGAGTTCCTTATCTCAACACAGGTTTCAGCGCATAGTTTGGAAACCCGATATTTCGCTAAAACAGGGAATAGCGCCTTTCTAAAATCCCCGTCCATAATTGTGGCATCTGGTTGAGATGCTTTTGTATGATGCCCATGCACTTTTCTTCCAGTACTTTCTGGTCAAGGCCAGAATGGATTTTTATATGGAGGATCTGGGGTTCTGTAATAGGCATTCCTATCTGGCTCACCATATAACATTCCGCCCAGGAAATATCGGGATCCATGGCTGCCTCTGCCGATATTTCACCGGCGACCAGATTATATAATTTCCCTGTGTGGGTAATAGGATTTTTCCCCGCTGTGGCCTCAAGCGTCATTGGCCTGTACGGTGTAATCAACCCATTGGCTCTGTTTCCTCTTCCCACCTGACCATCATCCCCGCATTCCGCACTTGTCCCTGTCACTGTTAAGTAAACAATATTCTTCTCATAGCTGTCTGCGGCGTTGATTGCAACGGCAACCTCATAGGACGTCAATTTTTTCACAAAGGAGCGGATATATTCGAGCAAATCTCTCTTTATCTTAAAATACTCCTCTTTTGAAGAGATAAATCCTGAAACAAAGGCTATGGCGATCGTAAGGTTTATCCGGTCGTTTGCCCGTATACCCATAATTTTGACGTCCTCGCCGATCATGGGATATTTCTGCTTCACTTCCGCAGAATTGAGAAATTGTTCCGTGTAATAGACGAGGGACTCCGTTTCTGTCAGAGGTGAAAAACCGACACCAATTGAGGTATCGTTAGCCAGGGGAACCGAACTATCGAATGTCGCGCGGAGGTCCACGCTGCCGGTCCGGATCTTTGTTTCTACAATAACATTTTTTTCCGGCTCCAGGAATCGTATGCGTTCCCGCAACCACCTGTGGGTTGTTTCCCTGGCTATCTCTTCCAAAGGCACTTTTTCATCTCCCGCGAATTCCACAGCCCGTCCCACGACAATTACCTGAATGGGCGTTGTAACCATGCCTCCGCCAAAACAGACCTCGGAACGTCCTCCCACAAGAAGACATTTATCGATATTGTGATGAAGTACTCTGCCAAACCTTTCCAGATAGTACCGGGAAAAGGCAATGCTCAGCTCTTCTGCTATACGGTCGCACAGGGTATCGGGATGACCCAGCCCTTTACGTTCAACAATCTCGACTGGAGATTGCCGGATAGGCAGGTCATCTTTTTTTTCAATAATTATTTCCATCGTGAAGAGATACCATTTCTAAAGTTTCATGGTACTACAAATTCGTGTTCCGGATGTTTTACGCACAAGACGGGGCAGGGGGCTTGTCTCACAACCTTTTCTGCCGTACTTCCAAGAAATACATGGGAAAGTCCTGTCCGGCCATGTGTGGCGATAGTTATCAGGTCAATATCATATTTCCTGGCGGTCTTGATGATTTCCAGGAAGGGGGTCCCTCGTATAATAATATTTTCAACCTTACCTTTCTCCTGAAGTTGCGCAGGTATCAGGCGCTGCATTTTCTTTTGTGCCTCTTTTTCCATGGCATCATATATTTCCGATAATGGGTAAGTCGACACCCCCAATCCGACAGGAATATTCAATTCCGTAATTACATGCAGTACATATAGTTTTGCGTCATATGCGGTCGCAAGAGATATTGCGTATTTTAAGGCGTGTTCTGCACATTCGGAAAAATCTGTAGGGAAAAGAATCTTTTTGATTGAGATCATAACATGGCTCCCAGACAAAATTTTCGATTTGCAATGATGACAGGCAATGATGCCTGTTTCTTATAGCTTGTGTATGGTGTATCCTACGCACAATTTACATGTTGGATTGTTTTTGTGCGTAGGACACACCGTACAGGATTGAAATTCCTCGAACATCAGGTATGCAACTCACGGTACAACAAATTCACGTTCGGGATATTTGACGCACAGGACCGGGCAGGGGGCGGTTCTCACGACCTTTTCTGCCGTACTCCCCAAAAGCGCATGGGAAAGCCCCGTCCGGCCATGTGTAGCAATTGTAATCAAATCAATATCGTATTTCTTTGCAGCTTTGATGATTTCCTGAAAGGGCGCTCCCCGTACGATAATATTTTCAACCTTTATTTTTTCCAGGAATCGTTTGGGCACTAGGTGATGGATATTCTTTTTCGCCTCACGTTCCATATCATCATATAGTTTAGATACAGGAAATGTCACTCCACCGGTACCGACAGGGATGTTCAGTTTGGGAATTACATGCAGGATGTAAAGCTTCGCCCCCCGTTCCGAGGCAAAATCCAGGGCATACTTAAGGGCGTGTTTCGCACAGGCAGAAAAATCCGTGGGAAACAAAATTCTCTCAATTTTAATCATGACAAAGACTCCTCAGTAAATTTTAAACGTGGGAGTATCACCGTCTCCACTCCACCCGCATAAATTTTGTATTCTCATGTTTTTTGTATTCTACTTCGCCGTCATAGGCCTTAAACAGGATAGACCCGATACGAAATGCCAGTCTGCCTTCTGTGGTAAGTATCTCAACCTCGTTACCTTTTTCGTTGATCTTCATGATCCTCTTTAAAGGATTATATTTCTTTGAGCGTTCGTCTTCATTATGGATAAGGTTCATTATTTCCTGTTTATGCTGTTGCAGGAAATCGCCCTTGAGTGTTACGACACCGCCCGGCACATTTTCTTTTGTCTTTTTACATGCAGGACAGATTACCCAGTTGATATTTTTCAGTGCCTTCTTCTTCTCATAGAGCTTGGGATCAAGAAACCACTTCTTTTTTTGATAAACGGCAGTACAATCCTTGCAGATAGCGACCTCTGGCAGCCCTGATCCTTTCGGGGGTAAATACGGATCGTTCTCATCAAAGATGGCGCTCCTTTCATGTTTGTCAAACCTTGATGCTTTTTTCATTTTGTCGGTCCTGTACGCCTTTTTCATCTTATTCATTTCTCCTCTCATCAGACATAAATTCCAATACTATTAAACTATCCCGTGTCCTATTGATATATGCGATAATCGATATCAGGAAAGATATTATCCTTACCTTCGACATCAGAGAGCCATGCGGCGTCAATGTTACCTGACCGGACATCATCATAAAGTTTCATAAAACGGAAAAGGTGTTCTTTTGTCCTCTTTACGGCATATTCCACCATGGTACCCGTTTTCATAATAAATGCCCAGTCGCTGCTCTGCGCCAGCAGGAGTTCCCTTGCAGCCTGGTTGAGCGCACGGCCGTGCAGCGAATCTTTATTTGTGTGTGGATATACCTTTGCTAATTCAACCATACGCTCTGCCGCTTTATGGAGATGCCGGTAAATCCAGTCGTTACTCCCGTTTAGCCAGTATTCATTATAACCCTTGTACCCCCAGCTTGAAAGAGACGGCGTGGAAACCTGATTAACAGGATACATCTCAAGATATTCCATTGGGGTAATCAGCGAGATTGTCTTCTGGTCAAAGGCAATCTTCCGGAACAGAAAATTGATCCAGTGCGGTCCTTCAAACCACCAGTGACCAAAAAGTTCCGCATCGTATGGTGCGACAACAATGGGTTTCCGGTCCATTACCGAGGCCAGATACTCTACCTGCTTTTCCCGGTTAAACATAAAATTTCCTGCGTGTTCAGCAGCCTTTTCCAATGCTTTTTCAGGTAAATAGGGCTCCTTGTGGTCGGTCTTACCGGTAATCCGGTAATATTTTATGCCAATATTGATGCGTTTGCCATCTCCATGGAGATACGGTTTTATATAGTCATAATCGAGATCAAAACCTACATCCCGGTAAAATTCACGGTAGAAAAAATCACCGGGATAGCCTTCTTTTGCGCTCCAAACCTGTTTAGAAGATTCTGCATCCCTGCCAAAGGCCGCCACTCCGGATGGACAGTAAACAGGGGCATAAATACCATATTTTGGTCTCGGGGAAGCAAAGAGAAGTCCGTGCGTTTCCGTGATAAAAAAGCGGATACCCGCCTCCCTGAGTATCTGGTCGACTCCCGGCTCATAGGCGCACTCTGGCAGCCATATCCCGCGCGGTTTACGGCCGAAATATTTTTCGTAATGACCTGTAGCCACATGGATTTGCGCACGCATTGCATTCACATTGTTATTCATGAGGGGTAAAAACCCATGGGTCGCCCCGCAGGTAATTATCTCCAGCTTGCCAGCATCCTGAAATTTTTTGAAGGCATTTACGATATTTCGGTGGTATTTTTCTGCAAAGACATATCGTGCGTCGGTAAAATGCCGGTAATACATCTGTGCAAGTCGGTTAAATTCCGGCTGATGCTTCGTTCTTTCGATCTCCTTTGCTGCAAGTTCAATCCGCTTTTCAACATAGCGGATATAGCGGGATTGCAGGAGTGTATCGGTAAGCATCGTGATCAGTGGCGGGGTCAAAGACATGGTTATGCGGAAGTCAACGCCGTCATCAATCAGTCTGTCAAAGACATCAATAAGGGGAACGTAGGTTTCGGTGATGGCCTCAAAGAGCCAGTCTTCCTCAAGAAATTCCTCGTATTCCGGATGACGGACAAACGGCAGGTGCGCGTGTAAAATTAGTGACAGGTAGCCTTTTCCCATAAATTATCTTTCTGAGGCAGCAAAAACACGCGAAGATTTATCTTCCAAAAATAAGTTCGACATTTTTCAATTTCTATTTTACACTTCTGACTTGTCCGGGTTCGGTGAAGACGCACCTTCTTTCAGTATTTCCTGCCAGCCCTTGTGCGCCCTTTCAAATACAGATTCGCTGATGCCAAAACCCGTAGGAGCGTATACCTTTTCATAAATCTCCTCAATGCCCATCCACTTTTCGTCGACCACCTCCGACACACCCGCCCGGGGAGTTCTCGCCACATTTGAACGGCAAAGGGTGTGAAATGTGCCGTCAGAGGCGAGGAATCCAATATCCACACAAAACGACCTGTTCGGTTCGCCCACCCGGATATACCAATTTCTTGCCCCGCCGGTTACTTCTATATCATAGCACTTATGGGCATTGTTGCCATCAAAAATGATATCCGTTACATCATAAACCCTCAGGGCGAGTCTTGCTCCATGTATCATAGTGCCAGGCATGTTCAAGACGCTATCCATAGCGCTTTTTTGGATCTCCCAATAGGTAAATAACCACTCCGGATCCACCACCATCAGCACAATTCGATTATCTCCATAATTGTCGGGAAGTTCAGGAACCGGCGGAACGTATACTATATCTTTTCTTTCAATCTCTCGATGGGGTTCTTCAGGTTTGACTGACGGCGCTTCCAGAATGGTCGGCCATGTATCCTCGCCAGTTGCTCCCCATTCCTCCTCTTCTGCCCGTCCCTCTGAAGAGATGTCCGACATGCCAAAAAATCTGTCCCAGATCAGCGCCAGGAGATCTTTTATCTTCTTCCAGAGCGTCCCGCACAGTGCCTTGATAATCTCAAGGATTAGCAGAAATATTTCTTTAATAACACCTTTGTCCATTTCTTCAGTCCCGAAAAAATACTAATTATTTAAGCAATTGTGAAATACAGACTTAACAAGGGCTCAGCATGAAGTATGAGTAAAAATTATACATTAAATAACAGCAAGCGGTCAATAAAATTCACAATCCCTGAATTTAAAAGAAGATAATGGTATGTAAAATCGAAGGCCATTTCCCTTGACTGTCTTTGTATTACTGATAAAATAAGCAAGCTTTTGCGACCTGTATTTTACATTTAACTATTACTGTATATAAGCCTTTCCGGGATATAAATACTATGGAACATTTCGAACAGGAACGACTTGATAAACTCCGCAGGCTGCGTGAAAAAGGAATAGATCCCTATGGGAAACGATACGACAATACACAACCGATAAAATCAATTCTGGATAGTTTTGTTACTGACCGGGACGATATAAGGGTTAAGGCCGCCGGGCGTATTTCGACCATGCGTCCGCATGGGAAGACTGTATTTTTAGATATGAAAGACTGGACGGGAAAGATACAGGTTTATATAAAACTCGACAAGGTCGGCCGGGAGAAATTTGAGATAGTGAAATTGCTCGACCTGGGCGATATTCTGGGAGTGGAAGGCGCACTCTTTAAGACCCGAACAGGTGAAATCACAATTTATGCAGACGATTTTACCCTCCTGACAAAATCCCTGTTAACACCACCCGAAAAGTGGCACGGACTCAAGGACGTGGAGTTGAGACACCGGCAGCGTTATGTCGACCTGTTTACAAATCCGGAGGTAATGGGAACCTTTTTGAAACGTATTACGATCCTGAAGTACATCCGAAGGTTCCTGGACGACCGCGGGTTCGTAGAGGTGGAGACCCCAATGATGCAGTCCATTCCCGGTGGCGCCGTGGCAAGACCCTTTATTACCCACCATAATGCCCTTGATATTGACCTCTACCTGAGGATTGCACCGGAACTCTATCTGAAAAGGCTACTGGTCGGCGGAATGGAACGGGTCTATGAGATCAACCGTAATTTTAGAAACGAGGGCATCTCCACTCGGCACAATCCCGAATTTACGATGCTGGAGTTGTACCAAGCCTACAGTGATTACAACGGCATGATGGAACTTACGGAGGGTCTTATAACAGCACTTGTAAAAGAACTGTACGGGGGATATGTGATACCCTTTGGGGAACGGAAGATTGATATGACACCACCCTGGCGCCGCGCTACTTTTTGCGAACTGTTGAAAGAATACAGCGGTGTAAGTTTTGAGGATGAAGCCGGCCTTGTCAGAAAATCGAAGGAATTGGGACTTGAGACCGCAGGCGTTGACAGGGACAATCTGGCCAACAACATCTTCGAGCAGGTAGTAGAACAGGCATTGAACAATCCTACCTTTGTGCTGGACTATCCCACCTCAATTTGCCCATTAACAAAGGCATGCGAGTATGACCTGCGTTTTGCACAAAGGTTTGAGCTATACATAGCATCGATGGAGATTGCCAACTCTTATTCCGAACTGAATGACGCTCCTGAGCAGGCCAAACGGTTCCATGAACAGTTGGGCACCGAGGCTGATATTACCGGAAAGATAGATGAGGATTTTTTAACTGCCCTGAAATACGGTATGCCGCCAGCTGGCGGGCTCGGTATCGGCATAGACAGGCTTATCATGATCTTAACAAACAATATTTCCATCAGGGAGGTTATACTCTTTCCGCTTCTGAAACCAAAGTAATTTAATTTGATGCATATCAAAAACGCATCTCCCGGATAAATACACTTTCAAAATCCGGCGTTTGGGAAAGTTCCACAACCTGAGCAGTTCTGGCAATCCGGAGGGCGTCGCTTACCAATTTTTGATTCAGGAGTACTTTTGCTGCCCCTTCCAGACTGGAATTGCCAGCAAAAGAAAGTTTTGCATTTGGCAGTTCAGGCAAAAGACCTGTGCCGAAAAGGCTCTTTTCGTTCAGATGATAACCGAATCCCCCTGCAATAACAACCGTTCTGATTTCCCCTGCCTTCACATTGCACCCGGCAAGCAGGACTTCAACACCGGCCCTGATGGCAGCCTTTGCCAGTTGAACCTGCCGTATATCTTCCTGTGATATCGACACATTATCTGCCAAACGGAAAAAACGTTTTCCATCCCTGACAAACAGGTTGTTTTTATTATCAGGAGCTTGCAAACGCCCGCTGGAGTTTATAAGGCCAATCCTCACAAGTTCCGATACCAAATCCAGAAGTCCGCTTCCGCATATGCCTTTTGGCTGACCACCTCCAATAACGTCCAGATACAATCTGTCGTCAAATCTGACGTGTTCTATTGCTCCTGTACCAGCCCTCATGCCAGAGCTTATGGTCATCCCCTCAAAACAGGGACCCGCAGCAGTGGACGATGCAACGATGCGATCGTTCAGAATAAGGGCAATCTCACCGTTGGTACCTATGTCAAGGAAAAGGGCAGGCATCTCTACGGATTTCATGTCAACGGCCAAGAGCCCGGATACGATATCCCCTCCCACATATGCAGAAATGCATGGGAAGGTCGTTACCGGAGCTTTTGAAGCAATATCAAGGGAGAGTTCCCAGGCTGTAGCAGTACAGATATCAAGGGTTTCTGCCTGATAGGGATACTCACCTATTCTCTTTATTTCCTTGTTTAAGAAGATATGCTGCATCGTCGTATTGCCGGCCCCTACGATTTGATAGATGTTCTCAGGTCTCACGGCTTTTTCCGAAGATAAAACCTGTATCAAAAGATTAACGGCGGAAATGAGTTCCCTGTGCATCCTGAGAAGACCGTTTTCTTGAGACGCAGAGTACTTTATCCGCGACATAACATCGTTACCATAATACACCAGAGGATTCAGCGTTGACGAACTGTTCAATACCGCGCCACTGTTAAGGTCAACCAGCGATGCAACCAGAGTAGTTGTTCCAATGTCTATAGCTATCCCATAAGTCCGGTCTTTAGTATCACCATTTTCCGCGAAAAGGAGATCATCGTTAACATAAACATTTGTGAAATAGAGGCCATGTTCATTATGCATCAACTCTTTTCTTACAAAAGGGTCAATGTCGCAAACCCGGCCATCTTTTAAGTAAAAACCTTCAACGATCTTCAGCGCCTTCTTTTCGTGTGAGGGGAGGATAACCTCGAGGTCTGTCTTTGCAGGGGTCTTGCAGGCAAGCACTGTGTGGAGGACACCTTCTTTCCTTATCTGTACCAGATCCCTTCCGCATCTGCCTGCTCCACCGCAAGGCCCTTCAATGCTGACACCAAGCATCCTGGCTGCCTCCAGGATCGTTACTCCTTTTGGTACTACGCCTGTAATCTTTGAAGGATAAAATGTTATTTTCATATCCAAATAATTTCTACATTTTAATTCTCAGTGACAATTTAGTTTTTTGAAAACACTGAAAGTCGTAAACGTTTTAGCGGTAATTCTGTAGAGGCAATTCATGAATTGCCTCTACAGTACATGATAACCGTATCGCTGCTGGAATTTTTCAAAAAACTAAACTGCTACAATTCTCAAAACTTCAAAACACCTTATTTATTATGATTACTGGAACTCGGTACTTTCGCTGTCTGCTTTGCTGTTTCTGCCATTGCCCTGATATGCCTGACAGGTGTTTTTGCGCTGAGACCGCACGCAGGGGCAAGGATATCGACGCCAGATTCTATAAGATTCTTTGAAACCGTTTGTATTTTACTAACAGGCCCGTTTTGCAGGAGAATTGTACTCACATTACCCATGAGCCTTTTTCCGGGAAGCGCTTCCCTCAACGCACCCATGTTTACCACCGAATCCACACTTATACAGTCAGAGTTAAGTTCTTTGAGAAGTTCATAAACAGGACTTACATTCCCGCAGATATGCACGATGACCAGTTTGCCCAGCATATGCATACTGTATACCATCTTATTAAGATAGGGAAGTGCAAACTCACTGAACATGTCCGGACCGAGTATTTCCCCGGTTGCAGTGGGGTCGGATACTACGATAAGGTCAGCGCCATTCCCGATAAGCGCTTCACCGTACCTGATACTATTATCTGTTAAAAAACCAAGCATACCGTGGACTTCTTCAGGCCTTCGTCTGAGTGTTTTGAAAAGCACGGTTGCATCTATCAGCGAAGTGGCAAGGCTTAACGGACCTACAAGATTCCCGATTACCGGAATATCACGACATCTCCGACTCAGCAGGGAAGTACACGAGAGAATAACGGGCAGACGGCCATCCTTATAAGGATTTAAGCCCTTCAAGCCCCTCCACTCTTGGACTGATTTCAACGGATAATTTATGATTCGTGGCTCGGTAACCTCATCACCGTCCTCTACTTCTCCACCCATGGCCTCGGCCTCTACGGTCATACAGAAGGGGATACCCAGGTTCTCAATCCCTGCCTCGTCATGCATGGCAAGCGAAAGTGTCGCCATCTTTTCTGCATCCCTGTGTACTGATGGCCAGCGGCAACCCGTCCGTTCCATAATCTCTCTGCTGGCCATGGTCATCATGCCGCCTGGACTGATAACCGATGGTCTATCAACCTGTCCGCCGCGAAGAATTTTCAGTAATCTTTCTTTTTCTGTCATATCAGTATTTAAAAATAACCACAAAATCTCCAGGATACGAATTTTTCTCTCTGTGTCTTTGAGGCTAATATTAATTTGATGCTTAGGAATTTCAAGGTTATATAGGTAGGAGGCAACTCTCATTGGCGACCAGGCGATTATAAGCCATTGTGAATTACCATTCGTCGTCAAGGAGACGTTTCTTACCTTTGTCTTACGAAAAAGTGCCGAAGGCCTAATTTAAATTAATAGGAAGCCGCGCGTACTTTCTGCCAGCCTCAAGAAATGCCACCATATTCTCATGCGGTGTTTTGATGGGGACCTCGCAGCCTGTTGCCAACACAAATCCTTTGGGATTATCGGAGGCCTTTATTACACAATCCTTAACCATAGTGGCAATGATCTCCGGGTTTCCCTTGAGCATGCCATCAGCAGGGCTTACATTTCCCATTAAACAGACCTTATCACCTACCAGTTCCTTTGCCTCCATGAGATCGATATTATCAATACTCAGGATATCCGCGCCACTCTCGGCCATGCATTGTATCACCTTCTTTGTCTTTCCACAAATGTGGAGCACGCCAGGTAGCCTGTACGAATGGATATGCGTATATACCTCTTTGAGGTACGGCAAGACAAACTCCCGAAAATGTTTCTCGCTTATCATGGAGCCTGTGGCTACAGGCTCTACGGTCACCGGCACACCACCAGCCTTTACATAGGCATCAATAAGGTTTTTAACCGACAGGGTAGCAACCTTCATTACGGTATGAATCAGTTCCGGGTCTGTATAGAGTTCTTTAATAAAGGTCTCAGTTCCCCTTAAGGCGGCGGATGTCGTAAACGGCGCCCCAATGACAGGCACGATAAAGACCTCGTTTCCAATGGCATCTACACATCGCTTCACTGCCTCCAGGTACACCGGAAGCCTCCCATCCTTCTTCGGGTCTACAGGCTTTAATTTCTTAAGGTCTTCTCGTGTCCGTATAAATGGGATTTCCACCTGGGGTGCGTCATCTTCAGGGAAATACATTCTGGTTCCCATTGCCTCTGCCACTGTAGAAGTGGTAGAAAAGATGTAGACAATATCATGACGGTATTTTTTAAAACAGGCGATATTGGCATCTCCCATGTTCTTGCCACTTGTGCAAAAACTTCTTACCGTAAGATTTAAACTCCTTGATGCAAAATTCAGGATCAAGGGACTTACCAGAAGTCTGTCGACATCCTTTCTCTGCAGGATTGCCAGCATCCTCTCTTTTGGTGTCATTTCATCGGCAATATTCATCGCTCCCCTCCCTGATTTTTTCTCACACTCACTAATTCCGGAGTTTTAAAGGCTAGCGGTACGTGGATGTTCTGAAACAAGGTCTTTGCAACCTTGACTGCCTCGGCGGCGTTCTTTGCATATCCGTCTGCGCCGATATTTTTTGCGAAAGCAGGGGAAATCGGTCCTCCGCCAACCATAACCAGGGAAGTTAATCCTGCTTTCTTAAGGTCTTCAATAACCACCTGCATGCCGTCCATCGTTGTAGTCATGAGGGTGGAAAGGCAAACAAGGTCGGCGTTTAACTCGCCCGCGACATCAACAAACTTTGCGTAAGGAACATTTCTGCCCAGATCGTGCATTTCAAATCCGGCGTTATCAAGCATGATTTTCACCAGATTTTTTCCGATATCGTGGGTATCGCCCTTTACGACACCGATAACTACCTTCTTCTTATTCCACGCCGTCTCCTTTGACAGATGAGGTCTGAGCACCTCGATGCCGGCATACATGGCATCGGCGCAGAGAAGTATCTCCGGGACAAAGTATTCTTCGCTTTCGAATAGTTCGTTGACCCTTTCCATCCCCTTTGCAAGCCCGTCCACTATAGCCTCATAAGGGTCAATCTTGTGTCTTATTGCCTCGGCAGCTGCTCTGCTGGCACGGGCTATATCCATATCAATCACGGCCTGAGATAAATCGTGTAAAATATCCGACCTTTCCATAGACACCTCCTATTTGTTATTCAAAAAAATATCCAATTAACTATTGGAAGAAGGACGGTGTCTTTCCTTACAGGATAATACCGAGATGGATAAAGGTAAGGTTTCTTATTGAATGATAAATGAGTTGCAGGACAAAAGATGCCCTACGACATGGAGAAATACGTCAAGGAAGAATCATAGAGAGTCCACGCCGTATCCATCGAACCTGGAAATGGCACCGCCACTTCAGTATGTGCGCTCACCCATACTTGCGTAACATGTGTGTTTTCCAGATCATGGCTGGATTCCCAAAAATGTAACATAAAATTAAACTAACAAAATTACTACTAAAACTTAACATATTATGATTATACAAAGGAGTCGTTATTTTACAACTTCAAATATTTTTGTATTTTTTTGCATTTTTATGGTTTAATATCCACAAAATTGCAAAGAACATTTTTACATTCCCGGAGGAAAATAATAATGGATATTCTGAAACAAGTTGCTGAGTTAAAAGAGTTCTTGGGGAGGATTTATTGTTTTATTGAAGATAATGAGGATTCATTTAAGGACGGAGTTGAGGCCGAAGAAATAAAGAATGAAACCTGGAAGTGGATGCAGGAATTGGCGAAATTTTTACCCGAGGTATAATTAAACGAATTTTCATTTTGGGCATAGACAAATCCAGATAATACAGGTTATTTAAAAGTATGTATCTGCGAAATTCTGTGTCCTGATTTCATAAGGGATCCATATCTATGACGCGACCAATGTTTTATGAATTCAGACCGCAGGCATCTATTAAGGCGCCTACCGGCACAACCCTTACTTGCAATACCTGGGATAGCGAGGCTGCCTTACGCATGCTGATGAACAATCTCGACCCCGATGTGGCCATCCAGCCAGGAGAACTCATTGTTTATGGTGGCGCAGGCCGCGCGGTAAGGAATTGGAAAGAGTATCAAAGAATTGTCAATGCCCTGAGGTCATTAAAAAAGGACGAGACCCTGTGCATTCAGTCAGGTAAGCCGGTATATGTCGCAAAAACCCATGAATGGGCGCCGCGCGTCGTCATTGCCAATGCAAACCTTGTCCCTGCATGGGCCAAACAGGAGGTATTCGATAAATATGACGAGATGGGTCTCACAATGTATGGCCAGATGACGGCGGGGAGCTGGATTTATATTGGCACCCAGGGCATTTTGCAGGGGACATACGAGACCTTTGACGCCCTCGCCAAAAAGGCGTTCAACGCAGAAACCCTCAAAGGCAAATTTGTGCTCACAGCGGGTATGGGGGGGATGAGCGGGGCCCAGCCATTGGCTGTAACGATGAATGAAGGCGTAATTCTCTGCGTAGAGGTACGGAGAGAACGCATCGAGAGAAAGGTGAAAGTAGGTTACTGCGATAGGATGACGGATAACCTCGACGAGGCGCTTCAATGGGTCTTTGATGCAAAATCCAAACAACTTCCGCTATCGGTGGGTCTTGTGGGTAATGCTGCCGAAGTGCATCCTGAACTGTTAAAACGAAATATCATACCTGATGTTGTCACGGATCAAACCCCGGCACACGATCTGATGTCGTATGTACCTGTTGGTAATGTGGAATACCTGGATAAACTGAAAGAAAAAAACAAACGAGCTTATAAGGAAAAGGTGCTGGATGCCATTATAGAACATACAAAAGCCATTTTAGCCATGCAGAGGAATGGGGCTGTGTGTTTTGATTACGGCAACAATTTGAGGTCACAGGCGGAGATGGCGGGTGTGGCCATGAGAGACTCGAATGGACGATACCGTTATCCGGGTTTTGTGCCCGCATTTATACGACCTTTATTCTGCCAGGGGAAAGGCCCGTTCCGGTGGGTAGCATTGTCAGGAGATAAGACAGATATTGAAAAGATTGATGACGCGGTTATTAAAAATTTTCCAGATGATATATCGCTTGTAAGGTGGATAAAGCTTGCCAGAGAGAAAGTGCCTCAATTGGGACTGCCGGCCAGGATTTGCTGGTTAGGATACGGTGACCGGGCAAAGATGGGATTGATCATCAATGACATGGTAAAAAAAGGTATTGTCAAAGCCCCGGTAGTTATTGGCAGAGACCACCTCGACTGCGGTTCTGTGGCCTCCCCATATCGGGAGACGGAGGACATGAAGGACGGCAGCGATGCCGTTGCCGATTGGCCGCTGATAAACTTTGCCCTGAATGCAATAAATGGCGCCAGTTGGGTAAGTTTTCATCATGGGGGCGGTGTGGGTATTGGCAATTCCCTCCACGCCGGCATGGTCATTGTAGCGGACGGTACAAAAGAAAGAGATGAGAGACTTGAAAGGGTTTTAACGGCAGACCCAGGGATTGGAATAGCGCGGCACGTGGATGCGGGTTATGAAGAGGCAATACAGGTAGCAAAGACAAAGGGTGTAATGATACCTGAATAAATTTGAAGTTCTTACATTTTGATATGCAATTTTTATTTTTTATCTTTAATCTTTGATTTTTATAAGGACAAAGTATTTATAGTTATCCAACTTAAAATAAACAAAGATGGAAACTTTTTACGGAGGATATTACTATGTCAGAACTGGCCTCTAAAAAATGCGTACCTTGCAAAGGTGGAGTACCACCCTTAAAAGGAGAAGCGCTTCAAGCCTTGCAGAAGCAAGTGAAAGGCTGGGATGTGGTGGAAGAGCACCACTTGTTCAAGGCCTTTAAATTCCCCGACTTTCGAAAGGCTCTGGATTTTGTGAATAAGGTAGGAGAGATTGCTGAACAGGAGGGACACCATCCCATAATCACCCTGACCTGGGGAAAGACGGAGATCAAGATTTATACCCACAAGATTAATGGACTGACAGAAAGTGATTTTATCCTGGCGGCAAAGATTGACGCACTCATTAAGTGATTTCCTCAGCGCTTCTTTGTCTTCCCTTTCAGCAACTTGATCCGACTCAGGAGATAAAAAAGGTTATTAGCATGAACGAGAAAATTAATTATTGGATTGAAATAGCTGAATATGACTTAGAAACGGCAAGGGTCATGCTGGAAGGCAGGAGATTTTTATATGTAGGATTTATGTGCCATCAGGTAATAGAAAAAGTGTTGAAAGGATATTATGCACATCTTTATAACACTGCACCACCGTATACACACAATTTGATGCATCTTGCAAAAGAAAATAAAATCTATGACAAAATTTCGGATGTGCAAAAGAGGATTATAAATACGTTAGAACCTTTAAACATAGATGCCAGGTATCCTGTATTCAAAGAAAAGTTATTAAAAGTGTTATCATACGAAAAATGCTGAGAACTCATTCATGAAACTGAGGAGTTGTTTAAATGGATAAAAGGATTGTTCTTGAACGAGTAAAACAATATACCGAAGTTGTAATAAAAAACTTTCCAGTTAGGATGATTATATTATACGGTTCCTATGCGAAAGGAACGGAGCGGGAATATAGTGATATTGATGTAGCTGTTATTGTGGATAGAATCGAAGAAGATATTCTTACAACAGAGGCAAAATTGTATAGTTTGAGAAATGATATCGATAACAGAATTCAGCCTATTTTACTTGAAAAAGGCGCGGATAAAAGCGGATTTCTGGAAGAAATATTAAAAACAGGGGAGATTGTTTATAGTTCGGATTAATTGGCGACATATTATGGAGCATTGGGTTGTGTAAACAGTAGAAGTGTAATGCCCTTGTTAATTATTGATGTATAAAGTGTGATAAATATGTTACAGAAAGAGGTTTATTATTATGAATGGTAAAGTTGATCTTACTCATCATTCTTTCCCCAAACCAGTCCAAGATATTGTCAATCTTTATAAAAATGGGCAATTAAATCTTTCTCCGGGATTTCAGCGTGACTCTGTATGGACAGAACGTGACAGGTCAAAGCTTATCGATAGCATTATTAGAAATTACCCACTTCCTGCAATTTTTCTATATTGCAGAGAACATAACGGCCAGGTTGTTTATGATGTTATCGATGGCAAACAACGCATAGAAACGATTCTTATGTTTATGGGATTACTTCGAGGTAAAAAGTTTAAGGCCAAAGTCCAAATGCCCAACGATGAAGATTGACGTGGATAACTTGGGATTCACTTCGTCGTCAACAACAACCAATAATTACCAGATATAAATTACTGACTATTGAAGTTGATGGTGACCTCCATGATATAATTAATGTTTTTATCCAAATTAATTCAACGGGTAAAGCACTTACTACCGCAGAAAAACAACACGCAAAATATTACAACAGTGAATTTTTAAAGACGGCGGCAAAGGTCGCCTCAAAATATGAAGATTATTTTGTCAGAAGTGGGATTATTAGTGCTGGGCAAATAACTCGTATGAAGCATATTGAATTAATCTGTGAAATCATGATATCGATAGGACAAGGCGAAGTTATTAACAAGAAGGCCGCCTTGGATAAGGTAATGGCAACAACACTGACTTCTATTCAAATAAAAAAGGTGCGAGACAAAACAATAACTGCGATCAACAGATTACAAAAAATATTCCCTCTGCTATGCCACACAAGATTTAGACAATTATCAGATTTTTATGTTTTAACTGTATTAATTGCTAAATATGAAGCAGAAAAGCTTATATTAACAGACAAGCAAAGAAACAAATTAGCGTGGGATTTGTTAGTAAATTTTTCTAATGGCGTTGATTGTGTTCGGATGAAACAAAAGAAAGCCGAAGGTATTTCTGAGGGTGAAGAAATGTATCGTGAATATCTTCTAACGGTACTTCATAATACTGACGAAATATCTCAACGCCGCAAAAGAGAACAAATTTTGGATGGATTATTGCACAGTCTCTTTGAAAAAAGGGATTCTCAGCGGATTTTTAGTTTGGAGCAAAGGCGCCTTATTTGGAATACTTCTGAAGAAAAGAAATGTGAAGTTTGCAAAAAAAATCTTACGTGGGAAGACTTCACCATAGATCATATTGATCCCCACAGTAAAGGTGGTAGAACGGCTTTGGAGAATGTGGCTCTTATGTGCAGAACACATAATTCCTCAAAAGGTAATCGGAGATGCTGACTTTTATTTCCCCCATGTGGGTTCAAGTTTGCAACCTGAACCCTGAATTTTGCAGAATAATAGCATAATGCCATCACCAAGGATTTCAAAAGAGTTTCCTTCGGGAATTTGTTGTCTTACTTTCACTATCAGAAATTGGTATTACATATTTGACAGACACAACCAGAATACGCAACGCGGGTGGTTTATCGTTCGACTGAGCTCACGCAGAAGACTCACGATGAAGTCCCCCGCACAAGCCGACCCCAAGGGATCGGCGCTACCTTTTTCAAAGAGCTAAATTGTTACAAAATTTGTAACAGTTCAGCCGTTGTGAAATGAATAGAGAACACAACCCCCTTGCCCCCTAGTTTATTCTAAGGGGGATTTTCAAAGTGCCCCTTAATAAAGGGGGATACAGGGGGTTGTCATACGCCCTTTGCAGGCAGGTGAACTATGAGAAAAGAGGTGTTTGATTTACTAAAGGCGAGGGGGGATTGAGGATGTTCTATTTTGAGGTCTTTAAGGCATTCTATCAGGAAAAGGTAAAATACCTTGTTGTTGGCGGTCTTGCGGTAAATCTCCATGGTGTGCCGCGGATTACCTACGATATTGATATTATCATTCCAACCGACAGGGATAATGTTTTGAAACTGAATAGAACTTTAAGGGCTTTGGGTTACGTTCCGCGCCTTCCGGTTAACCCCGACGATATGGCAGATGAGAAGACATTAAAAGATTGGATTGAAAACCGCAATATGAGGGCCTTCAGTTTCTATCATAAAAAAGAACATACTAAAGTCGTTGATATTGTATTAGAACATCCGCTTGATTTCACCGAAGCCTTCCGGCGCAGCGCCATGAAAAAAGTGGGTGATATTGAAATTTATGTGGCTTCCATAGATGATATGATAGCCATGAAAAAAGTGAGCAATAGGCCAAAAGACCTAAGTGATATGGAAATGCTCAAAGAGGCCTTGAAAATAATGGAGCAAAAAAATGAATAATGGTTTTCGTTACACCTTGGAAAAAGAGGATATCGTAAATTATATGCAGCTCTCGGATGAGGAAAAACTTAACTGGCTGGAAGAAATTGTCTCATTTACTGAAATGGTATTGACGCCCAAAGAAAAAAAAGTAAGAGACTATTTCAGAGATAATAGAGAAACGGTAGAAAATGATGAAATTGTTGAATAGTCCCGTTTCACTTTATGCACGGACAAACAAGTTTGTCCGTGCCACCCTTTCATTAAGAATTTTTATTTTTTTGTGCATGATTCGTGACCATAGCCAATATGACAAGCAATCAGCGGAAGACCGCCCCTCCGTCCCTTCCTTGCGAAGGAGGGGTGGTTATAAATTCAAATTGCCTTAAACCAATTGGAGCAAACTGAATGCAGGGAAAGCTTATTGTTATTACAGGTATTGACGGCAGCGGCAAGACGGTGCAGTCGAAGCTCCTGTACGAACGATTACAGAAAGAAGGATACCCTGTAGTTACTACCGACTTCCCGCGGTACGGAAAGACCTTTTTTGCCGACATGGTCACAAAATACCTCAAAGGTGAGTTTGGTAGCGCAGACTCTGTGAGCCCATACTTGGCGGCACTTCTTTACGCAGGAGACCGCTGGGAGTGCAGAGAACAGATAAATATATGGCTCAGGGAGGGCAAAATTATTGTATCGAATCGGTATGTGTGTGATAATATGGCCCACCAGGGTGGTAAAATTGGCAATCCCACAGAGAAAGAAAAATTTTTCCAATGGTTGGATAGATTAGAGCATCAGGTATTTGCCGTCCCACGGTCAAACCTCAATATCCTGCTCTATGTACCTGCCGAAATCGCCTATCACCTTATTGAAAAAAAGGAACAACGTGTTTATCTGGCAGGCGAAAAGAAGGATATTCACGAAGAGGATATAAACCATTTACGATACGCACAGCAAACTTTTCTGGAAATTGCCAAAGGGAAAAAGGACTGGATAACCATCGATTGCACAGAGAACGGGAAGTTGTTATCTGAACAAATCATTGCTGATAAGGTATGGCGTGTGGTTAAAAATATATTACAGGAACAGTAATTCGAAATTCATATGGCAACCAGAAAAAAAGTTCTTATTATGGGGGCAGCCGGACGGGATTTTCACAATTTTAATGTCTGTTTCCGAGATAATCCCGAATACGAAGTAATTGCATTTACAGCGGCACAGATACCAAATATCTCAGGAAGGTCATATCCTCCTTCTCTGGCAGGCAAGTTATATCCCCGTGGAATCCCCATTGAACCTGAAGAAAACCTCGTATCTCTCGTAAAACTCCATGCAATTGATGAGGTAATATTTTCCTATAGCGATGTATCGCATGAATACGTTATGCACAAGGCCAGCCTTGTAAACGCTTCCGGTGCACAATTCACCCTCCTTAGTACAAAGCAAACTATGTTAAAGAGCAGAAAACCTGTTGTTGCCATCTGTGCCGTGAGAACTGGCAGTGGCAAGAGTCCTACTTCGCGAAGGGTCTGCGAGACTATAAAAGGAATGGGGAAAAGGGTCGTTGTCATACGACATCCAATGCCGTATGGCGACCTTTCCCGGCAGCGCCTGCAGCGATTTACCTCATACGAGGACTTTCAGAAGCATGATTGCACCATTGAAGAGATAGAAGAATACGAACCCCACATAGAACAGCGCACGGTCGTTTATGCGGGTGTGGATTATGCAGCAATTCTGGCAGAGGCCGAAAAGGAGGCGGACATTATTGTATGGGACGGTGGTAATAATGACACCCCCTTCTATGTACCTGATATTTATATTACCGTTGTTGACCCGCACCGGCCCGGACATGAACTTACCTATTATCCTGGAGAAACCAACCTTCTTCTGGCCGATATTATTGTGATTAGTAAGGAAGACACTGCAAAGCCAGAAAATATAAGACTTGTTAAAGGGCACATAAAACAGTCAAATCCCAATGCAGTTATTGTAGACGCCGCATTGCCGGTAACCGTTGAAAAACCCGATCTCATAAAAGGCAAGCGCGTACTGATTATTGAGGACGGCCCAACCCTCACACACGGAGGTATGTCATTCGGCGCCGGAGTCCTTGCTGCAAAACAGTATGGTGCAATGGAGATTGTCGACCCAAGGACTTACGCGGTAGGGTCGATTGCCGAAACTTTTGGGAAATATCCTCACATCGGCGACCTCCTACCGGCAATGGGTTATGGGCATTCGCAGATGGAAGAGTTGCGGGAAACGATACATCGTACTCCGTGTGACATCGTAATTATCGGTACGCCCATCGACTTAAGAAAGCTCATACCCATTGACAAACCCACCGACCGGGTTCGGTATAATTTACAGGAAATAGGTACACCCACACTCAAAGAACTCCTTGAAACAAGGCTACGATGAAGAAAACCAAAGTTATCGTCATTGCCTTAGGGGGAAATGCCCTCATCAGGGAGGGTCAGCAGGGCACGATTGCGGAACAATTTGAAAATGTCCAAAAGAGCCTGGATGGCGTTATCTATTGCTTAAAACAGGGCTTTAAGGTGGTCATCACCCATGGGAATGGGCCTCAGGTGGGTAATCTTCTACTCATGGTGGAGGCCAGCCGGAATCAGGTACCCGAGCTTACCCTGGGTATCTGTGTTGCAGACACTGAAGGGGCGATAGGGTATATGATCCAGCAGTCCTTAACCAACCGCTTACGAAAAGAGGGGATTGACAGATGTGTAGTTACCATTTTGACGCAGGTTATTGTCGATAAATATGACAGGGCATTTTCAAATCCCACAAAGCCCATCGGGCCCTTTTTTAGCAGAGAAGAGGCGGAGCGTTTTCGCCGGGAGAAAGGCTGGCACATTATAGAAGACAGCCACAGGGGATACCGTCGGGTGGTTCCTTCGCCCAATCCATTGAAAATTGTGGAAGAAAGGGCTGTAAAAACACTATCAGAGGCGGGCGATATTGTCATAGCGGCTGGCGGCGGTGGCATTCCTGTCATACTGAAAGAAGACGGGGATTTAGAGGGAGTTGATGTTGTGATTGATAAAGACCTTGCTTCTGCCGTCCTGGCACGGGATATGAAAGCTGATTGTCTCATGATGCTTACCGGAGTAGAACACGTCTTCTTAAACTTCAAGCAGTCGAACGAACAGGCATTAAGCAGGTTGACGGTAAAAGAAGTCCAAAAATATTTACAGGAAGGGCATTTCCCTCCGGGGAGCATGGGGCCAAAGGTTCAGGCAGCCATAAATTTTTTAACCTGGGGCGGGGAACTGGCAATCATCACGTCCATTGACAAGGTCAAAGATGCCTTGGATGGCCGTACGGGTACAAAAATTATAAAGGAATAAAAAGAGGGCAGCGGTACTCATGGCGTCTTCCGTACCAGAGTTAATTTTTATTGTATGACCTGGTTTTATGAAAATACATAAATAGAGAAGCCACAATACACAGCCAGACTTGTACTCCCACAATATAATACACGAGACCCTTTAAAAGCTTACCGATATATATTTTTTCCAGTTTTTCTATAATTCCACCGAAAGGATTTTTAAACATGACCGAACCCGTTTTCCTGTTTGGTTTTAAAAGATTCCTGGATACAGCATCGTTCTGAACCGCCTTTACATCCGAAGGCCTGGATTCTGCATCGGGTTTTACGGTTGGTTTCGTTACGGAAGGTTGCCTGGCTGGTTCTTCAGGCTTTTTTTCAATTGACTTTGTTTTAACAAGAGGTGATTCCACTGCATTAACTGATCTGTCCCTTGATGTTTCCTGTTGAGGATTCACAGGTTTTACTACCAGAGGCTTTTCTGACCGGGTGTCTGTTTCCCGTACCCTGGACTCTGCAACTTTTGTATCGGGGATAGTTGCCGCCGATACTTTGGTTTCTGCTTGCTGAGGTGTCTCTGTCCTTGTTTCTGAAGGTTGCGATTCCGTAGTAGCTCCGGCTCTTTCCTGAGGAGTCGGGGTAACAGGTTTTACTATTTGCGGCGCTTCCCCGCCCATCAACTGCGAGCGTTCTAAAATTATTTTTCTGTAATTTTGAAGTGCCTCATCAGCTTTATCGTTCATGCCCAGTTTTTTGTATGCCAGCCAGAGTCGTTCATATGCCTGGGCGTATTCGGGTTTAATCCGGGTAACCCTGGAAAATTCCCTGACGGCATCATCAAGCATGTTTTGTCTGAAGTATATACTCCCCATGCCAAAGTGTGCCTCAGCATGGTCAGGATCAATCTCTATTACCTTTTTTAATAATTCCAGCGACTGGTCCATTTTGCCCATTCTATACAGATTATAGGCATCCAGATAGTATCTATTTGCTTCATCATATCTGTCGGCAAACAGTACCTTGCAGAAGTATACAAGCATCAAAACCGGGAGAGGGATAAAATATTTCTTCATGACCAAATATCAACAAGAATAACGAGAGGTTACCTAGTGTAAGGTACACTAGCCTTTGATTTCATTGAGAGATACACAGCTTATCCTTATTAACACCTGTGATAGCATATATGTTCCCAGGATATCAATAAAGACCTATAGCTTCTTCAGACTTACTTACGGTTCCAAAGGTACTTCTACCCTGTGTGACTCATAGTCATTTTCTTCCAGGGGAATTACAAAACCATTTCGTGCTGCAAATTCCAGTGTGCCCTTCGGTAGGAAACGATAGATAAGCCTGGCGGTTATGGTGATTTTGCCGGTATCAATTGTCTGGAATCTGTAGTGCGTAGTATCAGTCTGATTTGCCTTTATTCTCGTATCATATAACTCTTCCACGGCATAGGCGTACAGGACGTCGTAGAAAAAGGGACTGAGTTCTTCATTATCCACCAGCATCCTGTTATGTTTAATGAAGATCTTTCCCGGCTTTCCGGCATAATCTCCTTTACCCTCGTAGTAGCCGTCAGGAAAATTCCCCCCAGGGGCGTCTACGACCTGATCATTGCTTTGAGTAAGAACGGTTCCCGACTGAGTAGCCTCTACAAGCAAGATAACATTTCTCTGGGTTACTCCTGAAGGATATGTGTGGCCTGTATGAGAATTTATGACGTTCACATCAAAGCTCAAAATGCCATCTTTTACCTTAGCGTTAGTAATGGTAAGGTCTACTGCCCAGTCAAGATATCTTTTCCTCTTTCCGGCCGACAGATTTTGGTTGGTTCCTTCAAAACGGTGTGGATAGAGAGACCTGGGATCCCGCCTTATGGCATACTTTCTTTTTTCTTCTGAAATTATATAAAATGGGTTGGTAATTTCTGTGTAACCTGCAATCGATTTTCCAGTTTTTGGATCCGGAGGCGGGTCTTTCATGTGGCAATCCTGGCATTGGAGTACCTTTCCTGCGTAGTTGTCTACCGGGTAATCGGCCTCCAGACCGCTGTATCCGCTAAAACGCCACTCCCTGTAAGTATCCTCGCTCCAGAGGATGCGTTCGATGACATTTCCCTTTGGCCGGTCATGCTCGTCCAAGGGCTGTAAATAGAGTTTTCTGGCATCCTGGTGGCAGGGAGAACATATCTCGCTTTTTTTAAATTGTGGAGCGTAGGATGCCTGCATGCTCTTATAGAGGACGTCGTCAAATGGCCCAAACATTACCTTCCCCTCCTGGAGCGATCCAAGCAAGGGGTCGGGGCGTAGGAGGTTTACCTTATAATTTACCCCGGGTTCTGTCCAGTACTCTTCCTCATCACGAACCTCATGCATTTTATGGCAAAAATCGCAGTGGACACCCTGCTTGTCTACGAATGAGAGTTTGTCTGCGTCAGTCAGTATACCTGCCCTCATATCCCATAATGGAGTAGCGCCATCGCCCTGTGCCTTTGAGGCGTAGGATGGAGAATGACAGTCAGCGCAATCATGGATATGGCCTGCATCGCCCAGAATCCTGTATCGTCCCGTTGCATCTTCGAGTATCTTCCCTTTATCTCCCACAAAGGCCGGGTTTGGGTCATTAAAAATGGAAGGATCCATAAAATTGGCACGGTCACCGGTAACATACCATGCCGTGTAGAGGAGAAAGATGAGCTGGTTAACGGGATTAACAGCCGCATTTGCCATGTCAGTGTCCAGCCAGTCGTTATAAATAGTATCATGACACTTTTTACATGAACTGGCGGAACGGTATTCGTACGACGGATGATCTTCTGTCGGAACCGGGGAAAGGGCAATGTTTACTTTGTTGCCATATCCCAGGGTTATTTCTTTTCCGGCGTTTTTATAGCCTTCTTTTCCGGCAGTAACTACAACAACCTGGCCGGAAATACCTTCGTAATCAATGGCAAAATTTCCGTTTCCGTCAGAAAGAGCAAATTTGTCGTTTTCTTTCGGATGATAACTCATATCATCCGCATCAATATCCGCAACACCCTGGATTCGCACACGTGCACCAGCAAGAGGTTCTGTGCCTTTGTTTGATGTCTTTTTATATATGATCCCTATTAGTGTCCACCTCCCAGCGTTGCCGATAACAAAGCGGTCCTTTCTCTTAATTTCATTTTTTTCGGTTTTTCCGCGTAAGGTCATGCGAATGGTTATCTTGTCCCCAACGGGATAATGTTCAAGAGGTGCAAGGCCGGTAAAGGCGCTCAGGTCAGTGTTCCAGATTAATGGATACCTGGTTTTATTTTTTGTCTTAAGGGATTTTAAGGTAAAGAAAGATTTTTTAATTTCCCTGTAATCAAGAATGTTCTGCGTTACCCGGACGTAGAGGGTATCGGAAGCAAGAAAGGCGCGGTCGTCCGTGGAGCAATCGGCGTTTCTGCTAAGGATGTGAGATACGCCAGCAAAGGAGTTTTTGCATAACAGGGATGCGATTATTACAAAAAGAATAATGACAGGTATTTTTTTATAGTATTTCATATCTTCATTAAATCCTCGCAATAGATTGTGCCACAAAGTCATAAAGGCACGAAATAAATCACTTCTGTTTTCCCAGGTGTAGCGGACACACCTTCGCTTTTTGTGGCAATTTAGTTTTTTGAAAAATTCCACTAATGGGGCGATCATCTTGCCCTGTAGTGGCAATTCATGAATTGCCACTACGTAATATTGACATAAAGGCATTTTGAACTGTTGGCGTTTTCAAAAAACTAAATTGTTATCACTTTTTAGCAGGCAAATCTTGATTATAAGACTCAGTCTCACTTAATATAAAAAGATTTTATTAAATGTCAACATGAAACTTTATTTTATATTTCCAAGCGTTTGAGTTAATTTAACCATCGGCATATATAGGGCGATGACCACGGTTCCAACTATGCCTGCCAGGATTAGGATAATAAAAGGCTCCAGCAAACCCTCGAGCCGTTTATATAAGATATCCAGTTCTTCATCGTATACGTCCGCGGTCTCTTCCAGCATTTCATGCAGCATACCGGATGTTTCCCCTACCTCAACCATATGCACCGCAAAGGCATCAAACAACCAGCTGCGCTTCATCATATCGTTCATTATCTTTCCCTCATAGACCCCTTTTATTACCAGATCGATCTCTTTATTGATAACAACATTCTTTATAACAGAACCGGACATTTTCAATGAATCAAGGATCATCACTCCGCTTTGGAGGAGGGTTGCATTGGTTCTGTAAAACAGTGACAAATTAGACTTCCGGACAATGAGACCAATAAGGGGAATAATGAGTATGCTATAATCAGTTAGGTATCTTCCATACCTGCTGAATCGTATCAGCTTTAAAGTAACAAAGGTTGCTATAGGGATAAGGAACAATACATACCAGTGTGCACTGAGCCACGTGCTTACAGAGAGAACGACGGACGTTATTTTTGGCAGCTCAATTTGCAATGATTGATACGCCTTTTTAAACTTCGGGATGATAAAAACATTCAAAAGAGATATGATTCCGAACGTCATTACGATTACTATACTGGGGTATAGAGAGGCAGAAATGAGTTTTGATTTTCTTTTCAGGGTGGTTTCAAGATAATTTTCGAGCCGTGTTAAAACTTCGGTGAGATTTCCGCTTACTTCACCAGCATGGATTAAACCAATATAAAGCTTATGAAAATATTTTGGATAACTTGCAAGCGATTCCGCAAGGCTTTTGCCGGATGCGACATTTTCAGCCAGATATTGAATAAGCTTTATCAAACGCCCCTTTTTTGTTTGTGTCTGCAGGATATTGAGAGACTGATAAACAGGGATGTTTGACTGAGTGAAGATACGGAGTTTACGGGTAAAACCCAAGATATCTTTCTTGCTTATACCCTGAAAACAGGTCGGCATTAAGAGATGGTTTTTCCTCAAGGTACTTTTCTCACACCCCGATTTTGCGGAAGAGGAATTTCCGTCAATATCCATATTCGACAGGCTCAGGGGGAAAAAACCGCTTGATTTCATCTTGTTTATTGCCTCTTCAGCATTCCTTGCCCTGATGCGTTTTACTATAAATTCTCCGTAAGAATTCACTGCCTTTATCTCAAAATGTGACATAGGTATTCTCCATGACTTCGGCATAAGTGGTTGTGCCTTCAAGCATCTTCCGTACCCCGTCCTCGCGAAGACTCACCATGCCTTTCTCCTTTACCCGCTTATATAAGGATTCAGAGCCTTCCATATTACCAATAAGACCCCTTTCCTCACAGGTAATATCCATAATTTCAAAAAGTCCTATCCTCCCACGATAGCCGGTGAAGTTACATTGGCGACAGCCCTTTCCCCGGTAAAAAATCGCCGGACTGTCAAGCTGGACATCAAGGGAGAGAATTTCCTCCTCGCCGGGAATATACGATTCCCTGCACGTTTTACATATTGTCCTGACCAGCCTTTGGGCCACAATGAGATTAATCGTATCTGCCAGAAGATATGGTTCCACTCCCATATCGACAAGTCTTGATATGGTGCCTGCCGTACTTCGTGTATGCACGGTACTGAGCACCAGGTGTCCGGTTAACGATGCCTCGATAGCAATTTTTGCCGTCTCCGTATCACGGATCTCACCAATAAGGATAATATCTGGATCCTGCCGTAATATGCTTCTCAGGGATGATGCAAACGTTAAACCTATCTCAGGTTTGATCTCAACCTGCATAATTCCATTTATATCATATTCTACCGGATCTTCGGTTGTGACAATCTTCGTGTCCGTTTGATTTAATTCATTAATGATGGCATAGAGCGTTGTTGTCTTTCCGGAGCCTGTCGGTCCTGTTACAAGGACAATACCGCTGGATCTTTTCATGTTCTCCTGAATGATTTTTAAGCCGGTACCGTCTATACCTATACTTGTCAAGTCCAATTTAACTGATGATTTGTCGAGTATTCTTATGACAATTCCTTCTCCAAAAATCATAGGTATAACGGATACCCTCAGCTCGATAATTTTTTGGTCTGCTGTGATGGCAAATCGCCCGTCCTGGGGCAATACCTTTTCAGATATATTTAATTTTGCTAGCACCTTAATTCTGCTTGCAAGACCAACGCCCATCTGAAAGGGAATTGGCAGCATTTCGTGAAGCAGACCGTCGATCCTGAATCTGACTTCATAGCGGTCATGATAGGCCTCAAGGTGTATATCACTGGAGTTGAGCCTGATAGCCTCCAGAAGGATAAAATTAAGACCTCTGATTATTTCGGGTTGTGTGGCAAGTACCCGTAAATCATTTTCTGCCAGCCGTCCCTGAATCTGCTTTTCAAGGTCGTAAAAGAGTTCTTTGCTTATCCTGAGTGGATTGCCCTGCGTCATCATATTACCCTTAACACCTCGCTTATCGACGTTATTCCCTTCGTGGCCTTCATCATGCCATCCATTTTTATATCTCGCATACCCCGCTCCAGCGCCACCTTTCTGATAGCCGCAGACGATGCCCCTCTCATGGCAAGACGCTTTATCTCCTCATCCATGGGCATAACCTCGAACAGGGCAGTTCTCCCTTTATAGCCGCTGTAATTACATTCCCTGCACCCCTTGGGACCAAACCAGGACGCCTCATTTTCAACCTTGGAATTCCTGTACCATTCTTCTTTCTGTCCAGCTTTCATACAGGATTGAATTTCTGTATTGGTTATTTCTATTGGGATTTTACACCTCTGGCAGAGCGTCCTCACCAGCCGTTGGTAGACAACCGCCTGAACCGCTGCATTAATCATGAACGGCGGCAGTCCCATGTTTATTAATCTGGTAATGACCGACGGGGCGTCGTTGGTGTGGAGTGTGCTTAAAACTTTATGGCCTGTTAAGGCGGAACGCATGGCAATTTCCACCGATTCCAGATCGCGCATTTCCCCAACCATGATAACATTAGGGTCGTGCCTTAAAATATGGCGGAGGATGCGGCTATAATCACGGCCCTGATCAACATTCACCTGAATTTGATTTATCCCGTCCAGCATATACTCAACAGGGTCCTCGATAGTAATGATTTTTACCTGCGGTCTCATAAGTTCATGAAGTATGGCATATAATGTCGTTGTCTTTCCGCTGCCTGTAGGTCCGGAAACGATTATCATCCCGTCAGGCGCTTTAACGAGAGAACTTAATATGTTGTAATCCTCCTCAAGCAGTCCGAGCATCTTTAATCCCTTTCGTACATTTGATTTGTCAAGGATACGCAATACAATACTTTCACCGTGAACAACAGGTAAAGTAGAGACCCTGATATTGATATCCACCCCGGCTTGTCGCATTTTAATCCTTCCATCCTGGGGTAATCTTTTTTCAGCAAGATCGATACCTGCCATGACCTTAATACGGGACGCAATGGTGGAGTGCAGACTCTTTTCAAAAGAATTGACTTCATAACAAAAGTCATCAATCCTATACCTCACTCTGAGCCGGGTCTCCAACGGCTCGAAATGCACATCGCTGGCATTCATCGAAATTGCATCCGATATGATCGCGTTAACCAGTCCCACAATTACATCGTCATTGTGAGCGGAATCATGCCCTGTTGACGATATTTCCCGCGGCTTTGCGATGAAATCTATACTTTTCGGGTAGTATCTCTGTATTATTTCTTTTATGCGGCCTTCCTCTGCGACAATGAATTTCACCTTTTTCCCTGCAAAAAATCTTATATCATCAAGAATTGCCAGATCCTCAGGATTTGACAGGGCTATAGTCAGAGTATTATCTGCAATCTGAAGGGGTATAACATTATGTTTTCTTACAATATCTTCAGGAACAGACCTGAGTAATTCAGGGGTTAAGCATATATTCGTTAAATCATTAAAAGGGTGCCCTGCCTGTAAATCAAGCAACTCTATTGTCTTACCATAAGCGGCATAACTGAGATTTGCCATGATCTTTCCCTTGTCCTCTCCTCTGTTATTCTCTGTAAACGTTAAAGACGAAACCGTCATATTAATTATTTCTCTCTACTATGCTTTACAACGTATCAATTGTTAGACTAAATGACAGATAAGAAGGCTCGCCTCTGGTTTTGGACAGTCGATCTGCCCGCCGCCTCAGTTCAATCCTGATTCCAGGAGGAAGATAAGCCGATCGGAAAAACACTGTGTTTGTACCCGATACGGGTTCCTGCCCCTTTAAATCAAGGAGCAACTTCCCCCCTCGCCTATCCATGATGGTATAGAGATCTGGTTGTACTATAAAATCGGTTGCATTCCTGTTCCATTGCTGTATGAAAACCCGGTCTCCCGCTTTGAGATTTATGAAACCGTCTTTTACCTGGGGGCATGAAAGCCACCCATCTTCATCAAATCTGCCGGCAGGGATAAATTGAATAGCAGCGTCTGTTCCTGGTGGGGATGGAATCCCGCCAAAAAGCACTCTTTTCAGCGCCGTGTCTACATCCAAAACAGGGTAAGTGTTAAACGCAACCCCTTTGCCCCAAAGAAATATATAATCCCCTGGGGATACGATACTGGAGATTTGCGCGCCTGCTTCGACAAAAATCTCTGTTGACATATCGCCAAAAGAGAACCAGGCTGGTGTTCCTGAGTCAAAGCCTCCGACCAGACCAACATCTGGAGGGTATGAAAATCTTTTGACGGTAGATTCCGGTTCTCTGTACTGCCTTGTACGCCTGTCATAGTAAAAGATATTAAATGCATCCACCGAAACGGATAAAATCTCTCCCCTTGTCGCCGGTATTTTATCTGTGCGTCCGTTCCCCTCGGTTCCGTACGGATTTGTAAGCGCATGAAAATTATCCCCATTTGGATCGGGATTAGTTATCGGATTAAATCCAGGCTCCTGACTGTCCGGTACGCCATCAATGCCAAAGTCTCCTTTTTCGTCCTCCATGACCGTTATAATTCTTTGCAATTCAAACGTATAAGTCCTGTCGACAAGACCGTTCCCGTTTTGGTCGCGCTCAGACCGATCAAAAAAGGCATTTCCTTCTGTACCGGTAACATTAAAGGTCGGATTAAAATTATCCTGTGCCGGATCAGGGTTTGCCACCGGATGGAATCTTGCCTCTTCCTCATCAGCATTTCCATCGATACCGGTATCTTCTTCGGTACGCGAAATCCTTTTCCTGAACAAACGATAACATATATTGGCAGGCACCCTTTTATCGCCATTCGTAACACTTCCACGGAAATAGATAGCATCCGCATCTCCACTATTTGTTATGCCAAAGACATAATCGTAGGTTATTCCATACGGAAGATTTTCATAATTGAGGAGGGATTCCTGGAAAAAGGTAGAAGCATCGTCCTGCGGCGGATAAAAATCTTCTCTAAGATGAAACGTTGACGGGTCATCTACCGGTATTATCATATCGTCTTTCCATTGCGTGCTGGTACCGGGCTTGTAAAAACTGTTAAAATAATCATCGCCATTCAGGTTATTAAAATATTCCATATCCGTTACAGCCCTGATGGTTGAGAGGTCGGAACGTATCATGTCCATGATGCGACTGGCCTCTTTATAAATCTGCGAGCGTTCACTGAACAGGGCATAGCGATTCATCCCTATCCTTAAAAAGAAAAGTAGTCCCAAAGTGATGATGCCTGTTAAAGCAACAGCGATCAATGTTTCTACCAGGGTAATTCCGTATGTATTTTTCATAGGTCAGAATGCAATCTGAAACCGTTCAACAAAATCCGGCTTAATCAGGCCGTCATCGACAGCGCCATCATTATCATCATCAATACCGTTCAGGATGATTTCAGGGATTGCAGCGCCGTTTGTAAGATTCCTGTCTATCCTGCCGTCCATACCGGCAACTATTGCATCATCTGTTACTCCGTCGCCATCGTCGTCCGTCATGTTTCCGCTGTTTACCTCTGGCAGCGCAGATGCATCCAGTACGTCCTGACGGGCAGACCGCAGCGCCGGCCGAACTTTAAAAAAATCCTTGTAGACAGCAATTTCAAAGGTAAAGACATTATTACCGGCGTTACTATTCTGTCCGGTTAAACTCTGATGGAGCGCCCGGACAGTGTAGCCGTAGTTTGTAATGCGCAAAGAGGGGTTTTGAAAGTAGGTCTTTATTAATAATGGCAGACCGTTTATTCCCGCCTTCCTGTCAGGAACATCCAGATAACCGTTCTTATTAAGGTCTGTTTCTCCATCAAATCTTCCGTCTCCGTCTTCGTCAGCAAACGTCTCATCAGGATCCCTTATACCATTTCCGTTTGTATCTGAGAACGGCTCCTGTGTATCGAATCGCCCGTTCCGCTCCGTCCCGCTCGGGTTTCTTACAGGATCGAAATTATCCCCGGAAGGGTCGGGATTATGAACAGGATTATAACCAGGTTCCATTTCGTCTCTTAAACCATCAACACCCACATCTTCAAAGGTATCAAAAAGACCATTTCCGTTAATGTCTTCGCCGTTATCCATTGCCCCACTGAGATTAAAATCCTCCTCCAGAGACGGCCCGATAAATGTGTTATAAACAGGACTCCCATTTTCATCTGTAAGGAATCTTAATTCAGTTGAACCGGCATTAAGCCGATATTGCTGCATAACCTGCCCCCTGTAAAGAAGCCCTGCCGGATAGAGACCTGCGGCAGCGCTATCAGGCATCCCTCTGTTTCTTAACAGATCATCCATGTCGCCCGGAAAATCCGCTGCTTTTCCCATCGGAGGAAGATTAATCTGTACAGCAACTCCCTCATAGATAAAAAAGAAGGAATTGTCCTGCGGATTGAAATTCTCTCTCGCCCCTGTAATGATAGCGCTTTTTATCGACCGTGCTATCATAGAGATTTCCACACCGGTAGTTTCTCTCTCCATGATCTTAACATCCAGTGGATATAAGGTTGCTATACTGCCGGCAATAGCGGTGATAATGGCAATTCCCACGATAACCTCAAATAGTGTAAAACCATGTATGTCAGATTTATCCGAATTCATTATTTTTCAATAATTGAAAGAATCTCGGGTATCTTTTTTATGACCGTTACTGTTACGTCATCAATTACCGGCGATTCTGTTTGCGTCCCTGCGGCAAAAAGATTTGCCCGATATCCCAGAACGGAGGCTTCCTGTACCGGCAGGGCTATCCTGCTTCCGGTGCCCGTTCCGTTCCCTCCAAACCACCGCCACATGATCCTGCCATCAAGCGCCTTCAGGGTTAATTCAAGAGAAACATTTGTTTTATCCGGCAGATACTCCGTCCATGCAACTGTACCTATCCTGTCGCCGCCCGGCAAGACCTTCTCAAAATTGCGGATGATGTAACCACTGTCGTCGAGCCGGAGGTCACGGTTGACATCGTTTGTGTTGGTAGCAGGCGTTCCCGGCTCGTGGCTTCCGTTCGTGTTCACATCCAGGTAAAGTTCTCCTGCATCCCATCTTCCATTCCGGTTATAATCTATATACCGTTTGCCTGGTTCATATTCATTTGCAAAGGTGCCGGTACCCGCACTAACAAACAGTTCCCCGTAAAAAGAGTAAAACTCTCCGCTGCCATCATAGGGCTGGCCGGCAGCGGTTGCGCTGCCCATATCGAATGCCTCACCCGCATCGAAAAATCCGTTGCGATTTTTATCCTCAAATATGTGGCCTGATGCATCCCTCCGGAAATTGAGATTATAATCCTGAAATGATTCGCCGCGGTCAGTGGTGGAGGTTCCGAAAGAAGAAGTAAACCGTTTGGGGTTTCCGTTAACGCCCGATGTTCCGTTGTAGATAACAAGATCGTCGATGGTTGCCATAAAGGACGTTTCCGTTTCACTCTCAACTATCTTTGTGCCAATATGAAAGATGGGTAATGAAATTCCTGAATTTAAGTCACCCATTCTTGCAGAAACGGTTCCCAGCAATAAAGCAGTATCCGTACCCATATTAATGGAATTACCGCCAATTACAGGAGCAACAAGTATCCCGTTAATGAGCAGGTCCTGCTTTACATTTTCGGTATTTGAGCTTGTCGTTTCTGTCTCAATCCACCAACGATGAGCAATATTTTGCCACTTGCCGGGTTTCAGCGTAAACGTTGTAGTTCCTGTTATATTGTATGTGGCAGAACCAGGATATATTGGCTTATTATTGAAAGGGATACCGCCTGTATATAACCCTGTTACCGTTATTGTTCCTGGAAATGAAAATCTCTCTAATTCAAGCGATGCGTTATCTATAAGGCCATCATTATTACTATCTTCAAAATTTTTAATGGAAAGTTTAAAGAAAACTGTATATGTACCTGTCAGATCGTCAAAATTAAAGGTATTTATCATTGTTGATGTGCCCATGATCATTCTCAATTGTTCCTCCCGCGAGGGAACACCATTATTTTTTGTTACAAAAATTTCATTTTCTATCGGAACTTCATAGAACATCCTTGCAAGAATTATTTCATCAGGTTTGCTGGTAATACCTATCCCAATCGCATCATCAACGTATCCGTCTCCGTCATCGTCGGCGTGATTCCCGGCATTTGTTTCCGGATTTGCAGCAGGATGCGCACCGCCGTCATCAACAATGCCATCACCGTCATTGTCCTTGCCATCCCAGGTTATTATTTCGGGTACTGCCCATGGATTGGTTACCTGAGGAATTTTTATCCAGAACTCCATTGCGCCGCACCTGATACTACGCCCATCTTCCTGATAAGCAACAATTGGGTCCTTGCCAAATAACGCCTCAGGCTCATAGGACACAACACTTCCGCTTGCTATTCCCGAAGCCGATAGCGTCCGGGTAATAGCGCCATCCGGGGCAAGCCGGGCAGTTACAGTTCCGGCATCTGATATAAACAGACTGTTACCCGTGCCGGCTGTTTGAGTCATTCCACTTACGATAATTAGTGTCGTACCTGTCCCAATAAGTATTGGTATACCGGTTCCAGACTGATTTGCTGCATTTGCGCCCATAAGGTTATAGTCGCCATGAAAGTTTGAGGAATAAAGTACCTGGGTGACGGTGCCAAGTGGAACGGAATTATGGCTTAGCTGTATCAGCCCGTCTGTCCAGGTCTGTTTCATTGTTGTCTGCGCATCGGTAAAATATTCGAATACCTTTAACTCTGGCGGGCTGGCACCCGCAATATAGACCCTGTTCCTTCTTGAATCGATCCCGATAGCCACAGCATTGGTGGTTTCCATTCCTGCTGTCAGCACAGGCGAAATTTGTAACCTTTCGTTCCGTGTATGGATTGCCGTAACCATACCTTCACTTAAAATAAAGATCAGGTCGTCATTCTCGTCGATAACCATCTGTTTTACGCTAGCGGTAACGCTGCCAAGCGGTAATCTGTCTGATTCATGAAATGCGGTAGGCGTTCCCGTAGTGGAGAGCTTACGGAGTTCGCCGACAGTGCCTGTTCCAATGATATAAATATAAAGAAAACCGTTGCTGGAATCGACAGCCATTGCAGTCGCCTCAACGTTTGAAGGTAACGATATCCGTGTTATTTCTTCAAGGAGATGTGAATCAACGTTATCCCTGTAATTGGCTATCGTATTTGCACCTGCAATAAAAAATTGTTCCAGCTTGTCGTCAAAGACAATATCTACGGGTGGGATGGGAAACCCCGTATCGACACTAAACGGCGTTTTTGAAAGGCTGGCCGGATGCTTTGGCTGCGTTGGTTTTGGCCTTATGGAGTCATCGATCTCTCCATCGCCGTCACTATCAATGTTATCGATCAGTGTCTCTGGCCTTCCTCTTGCGGACGCTGCGGTATCATCCGGATAACCATCATTATCATCATCGATGCCATTGTTACTTTCATCCATTGAAGGCGTATTAAGATCATCCACTTCCGGAATTGCGCTTGTATCTGCTGGTGGATAACGCCACTCAAGGATATTTGTTGAGTTTGATGTTATAGCTGTTATTACCCCGCGGCCTGTATTAAGTACAATCTTTTTTGGTATTACTCCCAAAATGCCTTCTACATCCTTTCTCTGTTTTGGAACTACCATGTCAGTAGTTACTGCGCAGGCTATATCAAATACTTTGATTGTATTGTTGTCCAATATCCCTGCATACAGTCTCCCGAAGTCTGTAGAGATAAAGAGAGGATCTATTGATAAAAATGTTATGAGGGTGCCTGGAGCCTGGCCGGATATTGTTGCAGTGCCTATCTGAGAAAGCGTTGGCGCATCGGATTTATTGTATTTCCATATCCCAATATAATTGTTTCCCGTAATATCAGTGTTTCCACCCACGTATACATTTCCTGTAATCTCGTCCACCGCTATCGCAGTCGGTGTATTATTTAGTGCGATATTGGCAGACGAATCCATTCCTATCTCCGAGGTCTCCATATTTTCAGGATATGAGTTTACTTCAAAAAGGGATTTTGTGCGGGACGGTATGGATGCTGTACCTGCCCCGCATGTTTCAAAATCCTCCTGGGTTGTATGCCTGAGGATATCCATTGTCTTAACAACTGCGTATATCTCCTTCCTTCCCAATTCCCCGCCAGTTATAGTATTTCTGGATGAATCTGAATAGAAAAAGGTGAGTAACTCATCGTCTATTCCTTTCGATACAGCGCTTGTTATAATTCCAAGGGAATTTATTTCATAATATCCGGAATGACCGAGGATTAATTCGGTTGAAGGCGTATCGATGTGTGTCTTATCAAGCGGACGGACAAGTATATTGTTCGGATTAAATCTTTGCAGCAGGGTGTTTGGCTTCAGTTGTGCGGCCAGACTTTTTTTCTTTTCAAAGAGGCGGACATCGGCTGCAGAAAAGGATTTTGGCGTATCTGTGCCTATGGCATTATCCATAAACGCCTCAAATTCATTCCAGCTCTCAAAGGGTTTTCGCAGCCTGTAAGCGATTATTTCATTTGCAAGCTTTTCTGCTGCAAGAAAGGTTGTTTCATCCATAATCTTTATCCCAATGGCTATTACGGTATGCAATACCTCTTTTGATGCAGTGTTAAGATTAACCGGATATCTGGGTTCCATTACAAGGCCTGTTGTGCTGGAAGGGGCTGGTTTTACCGTTGTAGTATCCTGCCAGCCCTCTATCGTGACAAAATCTTTCAATCTCTCAAACTCATCCAGATTGTCAAAATAAATTGCCTGATCCTTCGTCTGCGCAGGATTCCTGTTAATATTTTCCCTGCCGAATATAAGACCCGGCTTCCGTGCCAGCAACGGTCTCTGGTCTGGCGGCGCACAATCAGGCGGGATTGAAGTGCCCGGGCGGGCTACTTCCAGAAGCTGGTCTAAAGATTGAAACCGCTTTCCCGGCAGTGAATTCCTGTATTTGATAATAAGTACTGCATCAGCATCATCAGCCCTTGCGGTAGTTATTCCAACATTGTTTTTTTGATTCACAGAAGGATCGTTCATAATAGTTGCAGAGAGTTCGCAGTCGTATTCTATTCCCCTGGAATTGAAGCCAATGTAAGTGCCATCATCTGTAATACTATCATCATCACTGTCTTTGCCATCCCCTCGTTCATCGATATACGCGGTTGTTGGATCGTCCTGTTCGGGCAGGCTCTCGTTGACAGGGGTCAGAGGTGTATTGAATGCCATCGGGACAAGTTTTACGGTTTTTAAAAGATAGTTCAGGAGCAGAGCGGTAAGTAAGTCAGGGCCATTCAGATTTATTTTCCCGTTCGCATCAATTATCCGGACATGGATATTCCCAAAAAAATCTTTCGACCTGCCTCCTGGCCCTGGAGTAGAAGTGCCCATTGAAATGCGGTTAAAATACCTCAACCATTTCTGCAAGCCATTTTCAACAGTATCCAGTTTTCCGTTATTATTAAAGTCAGGTTCGCCGGGATCGCGTTTCCCATTTCCTTCGGTTCCCGCCGGATTAAATACGGGATGATAATTATCTCCGTGCGGATCCAGGTTTTCAACAGGATCGTAACCAATTTCATAAAGACCGTAGAGTGGATGGCCAGGTGGCACGCTATAGGGGTAATTGGGAACGCCGTCGCTGCCAATATCTTCATTAACAATTTGACCGTAGCTGTCTGTCAGGATAATGCCAAAGGCGTCTTCAAGTATTCCATCAGGGTCATCCTGTCTCCTGTTGCCGTTAATATCTTCCGAAGTAGGCGCAATCTCCGGGTCTCCGGATACACCGGGGAGGTCATCAATAATCCCATCCCCGTCATCGTCTGCGCCATTGCGTCCTGCGAGTGACATATTCCTGCTCACAACGCTGATATCAAATTTTCCATCCCGATTGTTATCCGTTTCTCCGTCCCGGGCAATAATGCCGTCTTCATTGATATCGGTATCCTGAAAAAACGCTGCCCACATCGGGTCGCTGCATGGTTCACTTCCAGCCCTGTTCTGTACTTCCACTATCGCCATTGATAAACCCATTCCGGCGGCAGACCTCGATAGCTCGCTTATCTTGCCGCCCAGTAGCCTGTTGTCCAAAAAGGTCAAACCCGATCCTGACAGAATCAAGATAAATACAATGGCAATAATTACTGCGGTTAATCCAAAGGCCTCTTCTTTCTTAAGATTCAAATTAATATACCTCCTTTTTCTCGAGAATTGTTGTAGCAAGGAAGAGGACTATTCCTGTATACATCATGCAGTAGAACGTGGTAATGGCCACATATCCGTTTGGAACATGGGTGCCAACGGCAAGGGCGGAACTTACGTTGAAATTCTCCAGGTTTGGGAGAAAGGAGTAAATGACATTCCCGGCGAACTGACTTATACCGCCTTTTTCAATTAATCTGCCGCATACATAGGGAGAGAGATGTCCGGCAGCGTAAACGAAGAAACAGACAACGGCATTGAATGCAATGGGTAAAAAAATTGAGAGTGTAAGCGAGATGGCTGTAATTATGGCCACTGATTCATAGGAGAGGATAATTGTTTTTATGATATTTCCGTATTGAAGTACATCGCCCTTCCACCAGAGGGTAAGGCCAAAGGCAGGGGTAAGGAAGAAAAAGGCGCAAAGTATGGCAAGCATGATTCCGATATATTTTCCCAGGATAAATTCCATTTTGCTCACCGGCTTGGCAAAAACAACAAGGATCGTCCTGTCCCTGATATCTTCCGATATAATACCGGGAGAAGCTAGGATTGAAATCAGGAGACCGCATAACGTAACAGAACTTATTCCCATCTCCCGGATCATATTAATCTCAAAACCAAATCCAAATGTTGTAATAATCCTTGTGGTCAGTATTAAGAGGGAAAAGAAGATAATGAGAAAATAATAGACAGGCTGACGGATGGAATCTTTCAAAACGCCAGCGGTAATAATTAACGTCTTGCTCACGTTCAAGCTCCTTAGAGTAAGTAATTTTCAGTTATGAGTCATCATCACAGCACGTAACAGCTTAGTTTTTGGAAAATTCCAGTAAACGATGCGCTTATTCTGATTATTTATATTGCAGTGGCAATTTATGAATTGCCACTGCATAAATTATTGCCATGGCATTTACAACTCCCAGTGTTTTCAGGGAACCAAATCGTTACTACAGCGAAAGCTCAAGCGTCAGGGCGCCGTTTAAACTCTATGGGTTCAATCTTGTGGATTGAGCCAGCTTTGGGGGAGAGTTACGACCGGTTTATACACCCGTGTATTTCTCTTTACAGAGGAGAATTATAAAGATTGAAATTCCCCGGCGTTTCTCTGTCACTTGATTGTATACCTATCTGGTGTTGTAGTATAATCCTGTATCACTCCTTTCCTGTTCCTGATCCTGGCAGAATTTCCGTCGACAGAGAGGATTTTTATCTCGTCCATCTCGTTACCTTCAAAAAGTATTTTGTATTGTCCGGATTTGGAGCCCTTCAAAACAACGCTCAGCGAGGCGCTGTTATCATCAAGATTCATAATACCAACAAACAGGAATTCTTCCTTCTCAATCGCCATATCATTCATCTTCTTTCCCGCCAATGCCTGCTGAGGGTTAAAGTCTGCTGGAAAGAATGGATTCCGGCTCAGATTCAAGGAAACAGGTTCCTTCTTGTTTGATTGATCGTCCCTCATAAAAATCGTTTGCGGTTCTATTAACACAACATCACTGATCTTCTGTTTGGGCATCTGAATCTCTTCTGGCAGACCCAGACGGTTCTTTATCCTCTCCGTAAGGACCCCTTTTTTCCTGCTTCCCACTGAAGCAGGAACATCCTGCGCCGGTCTTTCTCTTAAGGAGAGCATGGTCAGACAAAACGTTATAATAGATGCAATTAATAACAGCTTTTCTGCAGTAAGCTCATGCAGCCATTTTTTCAGTATAGATGCAAAACGGAGATCTTTTATCTCAGCCATCTGAATTTAGCCGCCATGATGGGGTTATTGGAGAATATTCGGGAAAATCCTTCAGAGTAAAATCAAGACACAATACCTTGCACCTGATATCAAGCCTGCTATCCTGTGCGGTCTGATAACCTTCAGAAGCATAAATTTGAACGTCTTCAGTGAAAAAATATCCGCCGGAATTCCTTAAGATGCGCAATGTCTCCAGTAATTCATCCAGTGTAAGTTTTAACCGAACCTCTATCATGGCAATATCCACAGATGCAAAGACGTTCAGTTCATGCAGTGATACCTGGATGCCAGGATCGCCTGTTACAATACTGGTAAAATGGGCGCTGCCGTACCCACATTCCAGCATTCGTTCAATAAATACCTTTAGGAACCACATTCTTTTGAGTTGTTTGTTGAGTTCTGCTATGGTGCTTCTGATTGGGTCTATTTCAAGAAATTTTCCGTGTACGTTTACTCCGGGCAATTTTTCAGAAATGGCGTCTTTAAACTCATCCATATATTGCCTGAATTTGATATGGGCAAACCGTTCATCCATCTGTATAAAGTACCTGCTTTCCGGAAATGAAATCATATCCAGTATCTTCTTTGCCTCGTTTGTATAGTCTTCGTTAAAATGTTCCGCCCGACTAATCAACTCATCATACGACGGGGCGCCACGAACGGAATATCGTCTGAGGTCTTTGTAAGCCATGGCAAATCTGACGTAGTGTTTCTCCGAAGGCATGAGGAAATGCCGTTTCGCATACAATCTGGCCGCCATGATAATGACAATCCCTGCGATCAGGAAGATAACTGCTCTCTTATTGACACCTAAATCATGGTAAAAACGGTAAATGCCTTGTTTCATATCCATCGAAAATTAACGCGCCGTAAACTCAATGCGAAAATTTACGGATTGATTTCCGGATTTTTTTATTTCCCTGAATTGAATCTTTTCAAACCCATCCACGCATTCAAGGTTTGTTACATAGTTTCTGAGTAATTCCAGCGATTTTCCACTATTTTCAGCTCCCCTGACCTCTCCTTCCAGTCTTATCCACCTCGACGAATCGAAGGACTGGAACTCCCCTACGGTCATAATGTGAACATTTTTGAGGACAACATTTCCGGGAATTTTTGCTTCCATAAGTTTAACCAATGCCTCCCTTGTAAAATCTCTGTTGCAGGCGTTTTTTAACTTTCTAAGCCTCTCTCCGAGTTTCTTCTGCCCTTCCGCAATGCCAAGAAGCTTGCTTTCATTGTTGACGTAAAGCGTTAAGGTATTCTCTGCCCTTTCTGCATTCTTTTTGTGGATATTCATTGTACAGTAACTGTAGTATAAGATTGCAAATGCCGTAGCCAGGGCAAAGAACATGGCGATCTTAAGATGTCTTAAATTCTTTTTATTCTTTTTTTTGATTTCTGTAATCTTTGGTGTAAGCCTGATATAAACCGGCAGCCTGATAAGCATTCCAAGCGCCAGTCCGATTGCGACAGCCATACCCTGCGGGTTAACGGTTATTGTCTTAGATTTATTTTTGCCATGAACCCTGAGATCAACTACCGTAATTGGGTCAAGAAGCTTTACATCCTTACCCAGACGCTCACTCAGGTACAACGCCAATCCTTCGCTGCTTTGTTCGCCTGTAATCCAGAATTGATCGCAGTCTAATACAGCGAGGTGCAGGTCGCGGCGGCACATTGTTATTGTTGTTTGAATTTCATCATAAATAGCCCTGTGTATGGCGCTCTCATGGTCATTCTCAGAAAGTTTCAGGCGAACGCTTCTGAAAAAGGCAAGTTTATTAACAGGTTTGCCAGAATTAGTCTTTGCTATAACTGCCATATCGAGACCATCATCGCTTATATCAGCGCAAAAATGCAGGCTGTCCTCTGATCCCTCTTTCATAAAGGTAACGAGATTGTACAGGGCCAGCGGCCTCGGAACTGAGTGATTAATCACATCTCCCAGCCCCTCATGAAATCTGTGGACGTACTCCAGCGTCTCGTTTCTTGTCAATGCCACCATGACCAGTTCATTCTTCCCCGAGCGGGATACTTCCTGTATTCTGGAAAATCCGAACTCAATGTCGCCTGTACCGTAAGGGGTAAGCACTAAACGGAGAAGAGGCAGTATTCTCTTTTTCACACTTTTCGGGATAAAAAAATACTTAAAGAGTATATCCTCGGCAGATGTGGTTATCGCAGGATTTTTCACAGCAAGCCTTGTTCTACGAAGTTCAGTTCTGACTATGCGCGACAGGATTTCCGGCGGCTGATGAGTCAATTTATCCCCCCGGAGATGTTCCTTAACAGGTATGGCGGTACAGTTAGATATGACAAATGACTTGCCTTTTCTTACAACCTGTACGAATTTTATGGTGTCGCTTCCAATATCTATTCCGGTGGCAATTCTCTTTTTTCTTCTCATTGATATTCCTATTCCTGGTCAGTCTATGTACCCCTGACCTGTTGGGCTCAAGATATGGGCTGTCACAAAAATCAACAGATTTCTTTTTTCATTCTTCGTTGTCTTTCTTTTAAACAGATTTCCCAGAATGGGTATATCGCCAAGGAACGGTGTCTGCTGCCGTGTAAAAGAACTCTTGGCCGTAATTTGCCCGCCAAGTACAACCGTGTTGCCGTCCTCAATTGTTAGTTGTGTATTGACAATACGCGATTCGATAATCGGCCTTACGATGCTTGGCACTGTAACATCTTCTATGAGTGCGGCGTTCTGAATGACCTTTTCATCAACAATGCTTCTTACAACCGGCTGAATGACCAGGCTGATTGTCCTACCATCGGCGCCTACGCTTGGCGTTACATTCAGGGCAATCCCTTCAAAATTCTGGTCGTTGATAATTGCCTTTAAGGCTGGCTGACTGACAATTACGTTTCCGGCCGCTGATGGGTTGACATCACTAACGCCTGAAGTGACTACTTCATAGTTCTCCACAAAAGGAACATTCTTTGCCACCGCAATCGTTGCCTGACTGTTATTCGTGGTAGTGACCTTAGGAGAGGAAATGGTTGTTACGTTCTCCGACCGGTCTAAAAGAAATAGAACTGCCTGAAAATCAAATTGATCCAGGACGCCACTCAGGACTATAGTGGAACCGCCGGTAGTCTGGGGCGGGGCGCTAAACGGGATATTGAAAAATGTCCCGGAGGTCTCGTGTACTTTAAAGTTGAAGCCAAAGTCAAAATCTTCAAGACGGGAAACTTCGAGAAACCGGGACTCGATGACAATCTGGACGGGGTCTTTATCCAGTTCCTTTATAAGCGCTGCTATCTCACGGTGAACCTTTGCCGTCGTACGGATAAAGACAACATTCTTCTTTCTGTCCAAAAGCACCGTGCTCCCCCTGGGCCAGTCAACCAGTTTGTCAATATTTTCAAGAACAACCTCAATTGATGCCTTTTTCCCAAGTTCACCACTAACCTCGCTTATTTTGCTTCCGCCTCCGACTCTACCTGCTCCTGAACCCCCAAACATGCCCATACCGGTATCCATTCCAAAACCCATGCCCATGCCGGTTCCTATCCCCATACCCATACCGCCACTGGTGCCTGCAGCGCCTCCACTATTTACCATACTAAGGCTCTGAACAAAGCTGAGATCTGAAAGGGCAACAAAATCTCTTACCAGCCTGGATTCATTAAGTCCTTTATTCAACCGGTATACCCTTGTTTCTAACTCTACAGTTTCTTTCGGCATTGTCAGATAAATGGTATTTCCCTTTACACGATACTCCAGGTTATACTGATCGGAAAGGTAGTTGAGAATATCCTCTATCGTTTCTTCCCTAACCCGTATGGTTATCTTCTTTCCCTGGAGAAGAGCGGTATCAGCCAGTATATTGACGCCTGTGCTCTTGAATATTTCAAAGATGAGAAAATCCAGATCGGCATCGATCAGGTTAATTGTCCCAACCTTTTGCAGCAGCTTTTTTTCCATCTCAGGGGGCATATCGGTATATTCAGAAGATATGGATTCACCCAGACCGGGTATCTCCTCAATTTCTTCGCGTGACCGTTTGGGCTTTTCTTTTGGTAGCTGAGCGGCTTTCCCGATATCGAGCAGCATCTTTTCCCTGCTGATTTCACCCTGCCTCTCAACAAGGGTTTTTTCCTCCAGAAGCTGGGCGCGTCTTGCACTAAAAAGATAAAAATTGGCTTTCCTTCGCACCTCCGGATTTTTGCTCTTCTTCAACTTATCCGCCTTCATTATTACTTCATTATAGAAACCTTTCTGATACAATTTCTTTAATTCTGCAATTCTCCGCTCATTCTCCGTGTTGTCTTCCTTTGTATCCGTCTTTTTTACCTGATGGGCACAGCCGGTAAAAAACAGAACCACACTGAAATAAATAACGATTATCGTGTACTTCTTTATAAAAGACTCTGATGACATAAATATTGAAATTGCCTCTCGTTGATAACCATTGTTGACGATAAACGTGTTTGCACTCTATGCCCGGCACACTGTGATTGAGGACAGGTGCTACATCAGCATGTCCAGTATCGTATCGAACAATACCTCGTTATCATTACCCAGTATCTTTGTATATGCTACCTTAACATTAATTGAATGACTCACGGCGTCACACTCAATTCCTAAAACCCTTCCGGTTGCCCTTACAAATTCACTCCGGAAGGGTACCTGGAGTTTTAATGAGATATTTTTTCCTGCAGCAAAGAGAAGTTGTGATGGCGGTGATTTGTCAGAGGTATTTCCCTGAGACCCGGGAAGGGTGGTATCAGCATCCACTGCAAATAAAAGCTCATTTTTTGTGATATAAATAATCCTTGCTCGTACTGCCATAGAATCCTTAAGAGGGTCGTAGAGATAGTAAAGATAGTAATCTTCGAGTTCTGCGCCGGGATATTGACGTCTGACGGGAATATCTGTTTTTGTATCCCGCTCCGGTGAGCCCTTATCCGCTTTTCTCCTGAACAGGCTTTTGCCCGATATCTTTAATCGATGTATTACCGAAATGATACTCATATAAAGAAAGTTTACGCAGGGTGGATTAAGAAGCCGTTTTTACGCCAAATTCACTTTTATAAATAGTTCCGGTTAACCCCTTTCGTCTGTCTGAGTCAACCGGGTCTTTTCCAGCCGTGTTTTCAGTTCTATTAAATCCTTCAATCTTATTTCTATCCCCTCTTTAAATTGCTCAAAGTCAGGATGTTTTGGGATATTTTTCCCGGCAGTCTGTAATGCCGCAATGGAACTGCAGACAGACATGAGTGCGTCAGAAATATTCCCTTCCGATTCTTCAAGCAGCGCCCTTTCCCTGAGCATAAAAGAATACCAGTAGTTATAGAAATAGTAATCGGGAGAGGCAAGTTCGGACGCCTTTCCAATATACTGGCAGGCCTTCTCGACAGGATGCTCCCCGTTCATCAGGAACTGTTCGTGGTAGTATTGATTTTTGCCCTTGTCATAATAAACCCAGCCCAGATAAAAATGAAGCTCAGGACTCTTTGGATTCCGGCTTATTCCTTCATTTAAAAAACCAATTCCTTCCTTTATCCATTTCCACGACAGCTCGTCGAGATCTTTATGCCTGTGGTCTACCGATATGTTATAAATCATATTCCAGGCGTTAATGATCCATATACTGGAGAGCTTTGGCTGCAATTTCGATATGAGTCGATACAGCGTCAGCGCTTCATACCACACCTTCTTTTGCCATGCATCCACAGCCCGTATCCAGAGAAAATTTATCGCCGCTGCCCTGAATCCACCCAATGCCACTGTCCCGACAAACTCGCCAGGCAGAAGCTCATTGTATACGGGTCCTTCCGACAGACCGCTGGATAATTTATACTGGTCAATTTCCCTGAGAAGGAAATGAAAGCTCGTAAATGTTGCGACGAGTACACCAATTATTATTCCAGTTTTTTTCATAGGCAATACCTTTAAAAAGTAGCGCAGGCTTCAAGCTTGCCAGCTTTCCTTTATTTTGCTTTATGCAGGCTTGAAGCCTGCGCTACAGATTTGCTCCCTTAGGGCTATAGCTTATATTAATAAGCAGTTAGTGATTTTTTAGCACCCTTGACTTAACATGTATGGGACAGGAGGTTATCTGATATGCGATGATACAAACCTTGAAATTCCCACAACGTTAAATCAAAAACATCTTAATCCCGCTCATTTTGTCAGCTTCCAGAGCGCGGCTACGCTCATTAATTTGACGGCAGGATTATCTTCTTCGCTATTGAACAAAAGTTCTTCAAGAAACCAGATACCTTTTGTATCGCCAAGTTTCCCCAGTGACAGGGCGGCGGAAGCCCTCACGGAGGCTTCTTTATCTCTGGTTAACTTTTCCAAAACCGGCAGTGTGTTTTTGTTTCCAAATCTGCCCATAAACAGGGCCACAACACCGCGAACAACAGGGTCATTATCGTGTGCCAGCCTCTCAATTGCCTTAAGGCTCTCTTTATCTTCCAATTTTCCAAGAACAACTGCTGATAGCGCCCGCACCACAGGCTCATCGTCCTTAAGGGCTTCCCGTAGCCTTACCACAGCTTGTTTATTTGTCTTTCCTATCTTCCCGAAGGCAAGCACCCCCACAATACGGGCATACATATCTGATTTATCCTTTAACTTCCGCTCATAATCCTGCATATCTTTCTCGGTAGGATTATTCATCTCATTCAGCAAATAATCAACGATACGCGGGCTTATTTCTTTTCGTTCAATAGCCTCCCTGAGGCCTGGCACCTCCCCTCTGTAGTCCATGGCGCCTAGGGTAAGGGCTGCAGACTCACGGGTACGTCCATCATTATCGGCAAGCATTTTGACAAGTTCGGGAATAATGCTTTTGTCGTTCAGATCGCTGATCGCAGTTGCGGCCGCAAGCCGTACCCACATTTCCTTATCTCGAAGCGCAGAGAGTAAATTTGGAATAACTGTTTCGTCTCCCAGTGCGCCAAGGGCGGAGACTGTCGCAGCCCGCACTTCAATGTCGTCATCCTTAAGCGCATTACTCAATATGGCAGAGAGCAGCTTATGTTCATGCTTTCCTGTGCGCTTCGCAACGTTTACATACTGTTCAATGGCTTCCATAGTCTCTGCTCTGTTTTTTGCTTGCCCTGCTATGTTGATTGCGCTTACATCAGCCAGCGATGTTTGCTGCACTACCTCGGAATACGCCATGCGCGCGTCTTCCCCAATACTGATTCCGGCCAATATCGCTCCTGCGAACAGTATACAACCCAAATATGCTTTAAATTTTCCCATTTCAGTAGAGCTCCTTTTTATTTAAATACTTTATATGCGGTGTATCTTCACACATAAGTCAAGTTAAGACTTCGTCGACTTTTTCATTGTAGAGACAATTCATGAATTGCCTCTACCGAACTGGTTTGAAATTCCTGAACATTAAATTAGGCCTTCGGCGACTTTCTTAATGCAGGGCAACGAGGTTCGTTGCCCTGCATCCACAGTGTAGAAATTCCTTGTGTCATTAATTAGAATCAGGCATTCAACAATTATTTCAAGGCGGCACGCACTTGAGTTCGCCAGGGATGTATGCGAACTCAATTTCACTCTATAACTGCGGCTTTGCTGCTTGTAATCCGGCGCTTCCCCTGGCCTATCTGCTTACTAGCTCCCTTTTCCAGAAACAAAGCCATGCGAATGCCAGAAAAATACTTCCATAGAACAACATATAGGCAACCGTTTGCAAAAGTATTATGTTATCTATGTAAGCGCCGTGAAGAAAGTATTCCGCCGGATCAAATCTCTTAAAATCGGGAAATATACTGCTGAAGCCTATAATGAATTTTTTTATGACTGTAATATGGAGCCCCTCGATAAGATATGCAGGCAACTTTGAATACGTCTCGGCCTGATGGAGATGTCCGTGTCCGGGCATAAAGGATTGCATTTCAGCAATGCTCTTCATCCCGATGAGGCTTCCAAAGCTCTTTAAATAAGGAAGGGTATGTCCTGTAATATAGGCAAAGAAGGAAAGCGTCAGCGCCATCTTTTGTCCGAAAAAGGCTGATGATGATAAAGTAATCACGGAGAGCAGAGAGACCAAAAAGAACAAAAATCCAGATGCCCTAAAGTAATTGCCGAAAAAGCTGCAATGATCCCGCAGGAGAAAAGCTGTGTCATTTTTCATCGGTGCGATATAGAAGTTCTTTCCCGAAGGAAAAACCTTTACTTTTAATTCTTTGTTTTGCACAACGATACTTCTGTCTACCGCTACGCATGTATCCGGGTTCCAGCTCCCTACATAGGCATATTGCGTTGGCTGGAGTTGTTTATCATCTTTATCCAGAATATCAACGCCTACAAAGGCTGTTCCGGCGTTTGAGTTAACATTTATACCACCCATCTTTAAACTAATCTGCACCTTATCCTCCTTGAAGGGAATCCGGTGGAGCCCCCTGAATATCCAGATGGCGCTGCTCCCGTCTCCGATAAGACCCACACCTGCTGAAGCAAGCTCAAGATTTGCAATCTCTCCTGTAATTATCGGGCCGTGACCTTTAATATATTTTACTGGCTTGTATATTCTGGAATCCTGCATATCTCTGCCGTAGACGACCATGAGATAGCCCAGGGTTACGCCAGACAGGGCAAATACCATAATAAACGCAATCGAAAAAAATCCTATTGCCTTTCCTGAAATATACATGAAACGGCTGGCAGGCCGGGAGAAGACCATATAGATGGTCTTCTCCTCAATATCCCTGTGAATGGATGTCGCTATAAAGTATATGATAAGCAGCGCACTAAACAGCCCCGTCATGGAAAACGCTGCTCTGAAGATGAGCTTTGTCTTATCTTCAGGGGATATTGCCGGCAGTAATGAAGATGTTACCCCGATGGCGAGCCCGAAGATGATCAGAAACATGAAAATCCTGTTTCTTATAAACTCAGTAAGTGTTCCATGCGCAATTGCCAGTATTTTTTTTATCATGGAATTGGCTTTTAGCTATTGAATATTATTGTTTCCAACATTTTTTATGCTCTTTACAAAAAATTCTTCCAGGGTAATCGTAGCCTCCCCCATTGATGTTATCTTTATGCCATTTTGCTCTGCAAAGTTACGAATTTGTTTCTGTGTATTTTCACCATCATCCTGAACTTCAAACCTGATGCAACCCTTCTTTGACAATATTTCCCTGGTAGGCCCTTCAACAATTAGTCTTCCCTGATGGAGCAGTATGATCCTGTCGCAGACACCCTGTACGTCTGCAAGGAGATGAGAAGACATAAGGATAGTCTTGCCGGATCGTCTGAGATATATAATAAGATCTTTCACTTCCTGCGTTCCTATGGGGTCTAATCCACTGGTAGGTTCGTCGAGTATAATGAATTCCGGATCATTGATAAGTGCCTGGGCAATGCCAATGCGCCGCTGCATCCCTTTTGAATATTCTCTGATCCGCCTTCTTCTTGCCTCTTTCAAACCAACCATCTCTATCAGCTCATTAATACGTTGCCTTTTTACCTTCGGTTCCATATTAAAGAGGCTGCCATAGTAATCCAGAATTTCATCGGCGTTAAAAAATTTGTAAAAGTATGATTCTTCTGGCAGAAAACCGATCCGTTCCTTTACACCAACATGGGAAGGCTTCTGGCCCAGAACAGATATCGTTCCTGATGTGGGTTTCAGGAACCCTAAAAGGAGCATAATTGTGGTTGTCTTTCCTGCTCCATTAGGCCCCAGGAATCCGCATACTTCACCCCGTCTTATATAAAAACTAAGATTGTCTACCGCCTTTACCTCGCGGCTTGAGAATAACTGCCTGTACACCTTCGTCAAATTGTTGATCTCAACGACATGTTTCTGTGCTGCCATAGGTATTCCCCGTATAGTATCTAAAAAGTGGGTTTTGAATATTCGCTGCCTTCCTTCTCTGAAGAGGGTGGACCTAGCATACCCCATGCAAATATTACAATCACAACGATTGTCCCGAAAATAAACATCCCGCCGGAAGGAATGGCCAGCCATGCCAGTGATTCTTTCGCAAGGCCAGTGCTTCCGAGCACGGGCGCCTTTATTCCTGCCAGCATCCAGAATGCTGAATAGCCCATTGCGCCGGCGCCAAGCCCTGTGGCGGTAACCATGCTTGTTATGGTGCCCTGCTGCTTTATAAGTGAGAGGAATATAATCATCGCAAGAGAAGCAGCGCCCATTCCTGTTGCGTGAAAATGTGCCCGCTTGAAATATATCCATGCCTTTTCTGTGACTTTTGACATCCCGGCATTGTCGCCGTTATAAACAGCTTCATTCGCCTGCGCTGATTTTTTCAGAGACTCCTTAATTCCGTCTTCGGCAACTCCAAACGCGGCGCCCAAACCAAATCCGTAAAAGAGTGTTAAGAGCGACAATACTATCCCAATCCAGAGATGCCTCACATGATAAAAATGATTGTGTATCATTACCTTTCCCTTCTTAAATTTTACATATACAGGCAGGTATTTCCTCTTTCCGCCGTTTTCCCGTGTAAATGGGAATCCAGACAAAAACCGACCGGATTACCACTCCTCACTTCCATACAGGCATATGGTTCAGAGTTTAATGGTTCAACGGCCGGATGGCTGACCATTTAACTATCCAAATCCCTCTGCGGCATATTGCCTGCGCCGTTGCAGGCGCAGGCGGATATGCCAGCGGATGCAAAACTATTCACTCTGTGCCAGTACGGTAGCAATAAGCGGGAAGGGAACCCGTTTCGGAATAGTAGGGCCGTCCCTGCTGAGCAACAAGGCCTCTTCCGTTACGCCTCCTCGCGCGTTCACTGTCTGTACGGCGGAATCAAGGACATTAGAACCAAGCAGGAATCCCCTGTTATTTTCTGCCATAAAGCCTCCTGCGCCTGCTGCCCCGATGTCCGCCCCTATAACGGTATTTGCTTCACCTGCATCGGCAACTCCATTTCCATTTAAGTCGCAAATCCATTCGTTGCTGTCATAGATAGGGCCGCCGAGAGCCACCACCCCATCTCCGTTTTCATCGTTATCCCTCCCAAACCCGTTCCACAACCTGTTTGATGGCCTTCCTGTGGTTGGATGGACATAGACCGCCTCCCGTATGAAGAACTCTACGTGGCCATCGGCAAAGCATACGTTAGCGCCGCCGTCGTGGCGGTTGCTTACAATGCCGCGGGCTGCCAGACAATGACGGTTGCTGCCGCCTGCCGCGCCGCAGATATCATCCGGCGAATCAAAGACGGTGTCTGAAGTATCTTCTGTAAGGTTTCTGGCTGGCAGGAATGTTGGATCAATCTGGTAGCCTTCATTTCCCAGGGTTGTCAACCTGTTAACGAGTATAGAGCCACCACTCCATGAATCTGCTCCATATGAACCTGTTGAGAAGGTTAATGCGCCGCCGGTAGTTTCAAAGCTAATCATATCTGTCGGCGCCCTGTATTGATCAAGATGTCCCGTACCATCGGTGTCTGCTATGGCGATGGTCCTGGTAGGATCCTTCAGGTCGGCAGGAGTTACCGGGAAATTCACAAACCCGTTCTTCTTTTTCCCAGCCGTAGGATGGCTTGCAGCTCTTGCATTCCCGAGATACTGGTGGTTATACCCGTAAGAATTATTTCTGCCGATTTTCCACTCGCCTTCTACCTCCGGACATATGAATGCGCGGGTAAAGACCGACTGGTCCAGATCGCCGAGGTTGTTAGAGACATTTGTAGCGCCCTGGGCATTGGTACGCGCTCGCTCGTCTGCACCCATATACGGGGAGAGGATATTGAACCATCTCTGACGTACCTCCCCGGCGATGCCTGTTACCTGTGTGGCTGAAGGCGGATATGCGCCGGTGTCGGTCACATACTGCACCAGTGCGGTGCCCCATTGCCTCAAGTTTTCAGCGCACTTGGCCTGCCTCGATTTTGCCAGTGAATTGATGGCGGCCGGAGTGACGATGCCTCCGAGTATGCCGGCCACGCCGATTGCGGCCAGCATCTCAATGAGCGTAAAACCTGAAACGGCCCTACGCCCCTTCTCTATCTTTTCTTTTATATTTTTCAGTACCTTTTTCATAGCGTTTTATTCATTCCCTTTCTTAACTATTGAGGTTGTTAAAAAATATTTTACCTATTACCATAGGGGAGTAACCCTCCAAAACTGACTATAAGGGCCTGCGCTGGCTTGCTTTTTTGAACCGGAGACCCATAATGTTTCTATGCTGCGGTTCCTCCTGCCACCTCCTTTTTGAATGCTGACGGGACCGGCATAAAACCGCCAATGTCCTTAAAATAGGCCGTAATCACTTCTGTTTTCTGTGCTTTTATAGATCACCTCCTTCTTTCAATGTATCAGGCATGCCGTGGTAAGCCTGATAAAACAAAAAAAGGCCAGGCAGGGAGGGCATATTATCAGCCAACCTTGCCACGTCCCGGAGTTTGTCGGCTATACTTACTAGCCGGTCTGCCGACAACTTCCAACCTCGGATTTTTTATGACACTAAGCCAGGAGCCGTCTCATGACGGCGACTTGGAATTTACTACGACATGCATGCGCCCGGTCGCCAACGGGAGTTGGCTCCTGTCGTGTAAAATTTTGTAAAGTAGAATCAAAATCCAAACAAAGATAGTTTTTACATTTTAAACCGCTTAAATCGTTTAAGCCGTTAGAATCCTTCTTTCCTCTGCGTCCACTTATTACTAAGGGTTTGCCTTATTAGTGACACGTTAGCGTACCTGTAACAATTTAGTTTTTTGAAGGCATTGAAAGTCGTAAACGTCTTAGCGGTAATTATTATGTAGTGGCAATTCATGAATTGCCACTACTGTGGCATACAACCACGTCATTATTGGAATTTTTCAAAAAACTAAACTGTTACATTTTATTTAATCGCATTTCAGTGTTTACTGATCCAACAAAAAGAGCCCAACAAAAGAGGAAACTTCATCCCTGCCCCTGTCCCGATGAATTTAACAGCTGTACATCCAGCCGGTCTGCTGTTAACTATTAATTGATACTGAGTCTTATTCGCATCACTAATATAATAAAATTGAATTCATTGTCAACAAAAAAATTAAAAAGAGAGACACTCTTTCCGTGCAATATCTATGGCAAGACCTGCTACGGATTTTATTGACATCAACAGTGGAAACGTTTATAATTCTTTCCAGAGGCCTGGCAGAGAGGCGAAATCTCCTTGTCCTGGTCCCGGGGGTTAATAACTGTACTTTAGCCGGTCGGTTATTAATCCCTTTTTTTCATATAGCGCCCATGCAGACAATCTTACCGCCCTTATGAAAACTTCCCTTAAAATAACCGCAGTCATACCTGGATAAATCAATCGTAATTATTATGGAAGAGCCTGCAATCCTATTTTTTTTAACTGCCCCTGATTTTCTTTCATTTTCTGATAAACAGACGACCATGATCTCTTTGCATAGACAATAGGAACTCCTCTTCCTTCGGCGAGCTTCTTTATCTTGTGTGCCAAGTTGTGGTTGACAAAGTCATACAGAACAATGATAAAGTCCATTGTCTCCGGAATCCCGGCGTGAACCTTTTGCCCGCTTCGTCCCGTTATGTGTCGGACGTCCGAGACGCCCATTTTATCAAGTTCCTTTGGAATACTTCCCAAATGATCGCCTCCGACAATAAGCACAGACATTTTTCTGCCTCCTTTCTATAAAAGGTTTCACGGCTCTGCCAGGAGTGACGTTGTATATGACAAAGCCGAAGCGCTACAGGGGAAACCCCGTCGCTGAATGGATTAATTTATTAATGAGAATGAGACTTAATCTCAATTAATATAATCAAAGATAATAAAATGTCAATAAAAACTTTTTTCTGTAAGTATGTTTTTCAGAAGGCGCGCCGACTTTGATACCGGGTAAACGCATGTTTTCATTTTATTTAAGTCGGCTATACGATGTGTGGCAGAGAGAATCCCCTCAATCCCTCGGTGGCAATTCATGAATTGCCACAAAAGCATTTTGGGCTACTGACATCTTCAAAAAACTAAATTGTTACACGGATTTTCAGGTGAAACAGGTTGGCTATTTTTGCCGTTGATTTTGCATAACGATTTTATTATCTTTGGGTTATGTATAAATCTTACGGCTTCATAAAAAAGCTCGAATCAAAAATTGGCGAAGAAGAGTCCAGGGGAACTCATAGAGTTCATTTAGTCATTCAAGGGCGATATCGCAATGAAAACAGACCTCCAATTGCTAAAAGATAGACCTAGTGGGTAAGCTAGATAAACTCGACGTAAAGATTGACGGTGTAAAGAGCGGGCTCGAAGATAAGATCGAAAGCGTTGATAATAAGATCGAGGATGTAAAGAAGGAAATTGAGGTTGAAATAGAAAAGATGAAAGGCGACCTTGAGGGCAAAATGGAAAATCTACGGCTCGACCTGATAGGCAAAATCGGAACGGCGAAGATAGATACGCTCAAATGGCTTTTTGGCTTCTGGGTTACACTCTTAGATATTATGATCGCCCTTTGGTTATCCAGATAAGGTCTTTCCTGAATTTCTTGGCGAAAATTTGGCTAATATACTTCCATCATCCACGGAATGTCTTCGCTGGCAAAACGGATTGTACCTTCTGTCAAATAATTGTATTCTGTTCTAAATTGTTCATAGTGCGACAGTTCCATATCGGCAAGAGTTTTAAAAATTATCCGGTCATTCTCATCAACTGACGTGTCAAACGCCTTTTTGTAAAATTCATATGCCCTCCATTCCGTGTCTATAATAATCCTGAGGGCATCGCCAAATGATGCTGTTCTGTGCGGCGTTTCAGGCCTGACAATTTTACTTTCCCCAAATTTCTGTACGGTAGGGGGTTGTTGAAATTTCTCCTGATAATACGATACAAGATATTCATAGTGCCTAAGCTCAATGGAAGCCATGACCTCAAATTTCAGGCGTGCACCTCTATCTTCCATCTGGACCGCAAAATTGGAATAAAACCGGCTTGCCTTTATTTCTTCTGAAATCGCTGTTTCTAAAATACCTTTGATATCATTTATCATGCAATTTTTATGTAATAAAAAAACCTCTGCGGCCTCTGTGATTTGCAGTTTCAAGCTGAAAACTCCATTACCTTCGGTTTCACCAACCTCTCGAAATCCTTGTACGCCATCCTGACCAGTTCCCTGTGCGAACCAGCGTTAAACGCTATTTCCTCGTCTTCTGCCAAACTTCTTGCCACGAAAACATCCATACCGTAAAGATTGCCAAAGGGTGGCATGGCGCCAACTTCACATTCGGGAAACAGATTTTTAAACTCCTTCTCATCGGCAATTTCAACCTTACCAGACCCCGTTGCCTTCCTCAAAAGGTCAAAATCTACTTTACATGAAGCCGGGAGAACGGCCATAGCCATTTTCCCATCGATTTTCACCATGACCGTCTTGGCCAATTCCTTCACCGGAATATGGGCAGATTTCGCAGTTTCCTGAGCCGTAAAGGCACGGGAATGACTGATAGTGATGTACTTGATATTATAACTGTCCAGAAATTCTTTTAATCTCTTCACTGGCATAGGAACCTTCCTCCTGACATAATGTTTCTATCTTGTGTGTTTCTCTGCGCTCTCAGAACTCCTTGTGGTGAACAATAGCTGACAACTAAAAAAAGTTGTCATTCTCAAGAAAGAGGGAATGACACGTTGACAATATTTTTATGTATGCCTATTTCTGACGTTCGCATTACACCGCATCAATAACTTTTAATCTGCTTGCCTATCGAGAATGCCTTGCCGAGACACACACCAATCCCATAATACGCGCGGATCTCCGGGGCATATAAAATCGGATGTATTTTTTCTATGTCAATTACTCCATTTTCACCAAGCACAAACTCATCTGCCTTTACATCCAGAATCTCACCGATAAACTGGGTGTGCAATCCTATTTCAACGGCGTGCGTAAGTTTGCATTCTAGAATAAGGGGGAATTCCCCGATATAGGGGGCATCCACAAGCTCGCTTTTAACAGGGGTAAGTCCTGTGGTTGAAAATTTATCCTCATTGCTTCCAGATGCAATTCCGAAGTAATCAGCCTCTTTGACATGAGTTTCAGAAGGAATATTTACCGTAAAGGCTTTTCGGTCTACAATATTTCCGTACGTATACGTGGCCTTCCTGAGAGAAATTGCAATACTTGGCGGGCTGGAACAACAAAGCCCTCCCCATGCCACGTTCATCACGTTCGGTTTTCCAGCCTTATCGTAAGTACCCACAATAAAGACTGGGGTCGGATAAACTATAGTTTTTGCACCCAAAGATTTTTTCATGATCTTCCTCCATGGTTTAAGTAATTATCAAAAGTTTTCAGAGTTTTATCTAAAGAATAACCCCCTGGTGTTTCTCTGCCCTTTTGTTGTGTTTTTAAGTCTTTTGATATTTTTTATATTACCAGCATTTTCAAGTCATTCAAGGGAATTTGCTTCTTATTTCTTTTTACCAGTTTGATGTTATAATTAGGCAGTGGATAGATTTAAAAAGCTACTAAAACGTTTTTTATTGCTCCAAAAGATTTTATCTGTGATGAGCTTTCAAGACTTTTGGCCGGTCTCGGCTATGAAGATGCGGGTATAGTTAAAGATAGCGGAGTCAAGGATGGTTTTTGTTAATCCTGACAAAAGAATCTGTCCGCAATATGATCTCAAGCATCATGAAGGAAAAGAAGTTGCAAAATACCATTAAGGGAACTAAGCTATCCATTAGAAGGCTTTTGTCAAGCGAAAAAATCACAGATTTTTTAGTATCAAACGGTCAGGGCGAAATAACCCTGAGGCGTACAATAAACTGTATAAATATTTTTACGCCTTTTGAAAAAAACATATCTTAACAAAAAAGGGTTTTCCTGTACCTTAATAAGTCACAGGAAAACCCTTGAAATAGAAGCAATATAGCCTCTTAATAAATGCTTTAACAACCGACTTTCTCTTTTTACTCAATTCGTGATGAACTTCAATGAGAACAGGTTTTCAAAGAGAAATTACAATGATTTACTTTTTCCCTTTACCCTTTCTCCTGGCTACAGGTTTTGGTGATGCTTCCGGCTTTCCCTTCGCTACGGGTTTTATCCTGGTTTTTTCTTTTCCCATGAGGATCTGTTCAGCCTCTTCACGGTCTGCATCCATAATATATTTTATGCCGGTCACTTCGGCGGCTTCGCGGGTCAGAGATACAATATCATCCCTTGTTAAATATTCCAGAGCAAACTTTCTTGCGCCGCACATTAGCTGTCGTAAACCCTGAGAAAGACGTTGATAATATGAATAAACGCCGATTGCCCCCGGCGGTACTTCACGTCCGTTTGCGCCAAATAGCCTTTTTACCTTAGATGCCAGGACAAATATTTCATCCAGTGTTTTTCCGTAGGGTTCAATAGTTTTATCAATATCGTTCTTCTTGATCTGTTCAGCAATTAATTTCCCCACGTGGGCAGCACAAAGTGGCGAACGCGCCATACCGACAGCCTTCACATAAGGCGCACCGAGCGCCATAGCTTTAAAGATGTCATCCTCAAAGGCAAAGCCTCCGGCAAGAATGATATCCGGAACGTATTGACCTTTTGATGCCAGTTTATGCACATAATTATATGTAAGAGATGCGATATATAATGTAGGTACTCCCCATTCATTCATCATATGCCAGGGGCTCATACCTGTGCCACCACCGGCTCCGTCAACCGTCAGTACATCCACACCGGCGATAGAACTATAACGAACTGCCCTTGCCAGGTCTGCAGGTCTATAAGCTCCCGTTTTCAGGAAGACATATTTTGCGCCTGCCTTTCTCAACTCCTTCACCCTTTTTACAAATCCCTCTTCCGTGACCATTCCAACCCTGGAATGTCTTTCAAATTCTTTAAATGACTTACCAAAGAGAGATGCTACCGCATTGTCATAAGGATCCGGGAGGACGATATAACCACGGTCTCTCAACATTCTTGCTTTTTCCAGGCTGTCGATCTTGACCTCCCCCCCAATATCTTTGGCGCCTTGCCCCCACTTCAATTCTACGGCCTGAACGCCCAATTTTGAAATACCGTATTCCACCACACCTAATCGGGAATCTTCTACATTTTCCTGCAACACAATGGTTCCGTAACCGTCCTGTTGCCAATCCTGAAATGCCTTCACACGGTACTCAATGTCGGGACAGTAAGTTATCTTCCCGTTTTCAAACTTGGAGTTTACGTCCATACCACCCACATTTTCACCAATCGTTAACGCTGTACCAGAAATTGCAGAACCGACTGCTATCCCGTCCCAGTGTGTTTTTGCAACTTTTGTCGATCCCAACCCCGGAATCATAATGGGCAACTTTAATTTAATCCCCTTGTCTCTGCCTAATCTTGTCTCTGTGTTTACATTTTCAAAGATTGCCTTGTCACTATCGGCCTCTATTCCTACCGCCCCAACGGCAGTTCCCATAATATTTAAATGAGAAAAGTCTACAGGATAGTCCTTATCTGCCCCAGCCGTGATGGTTCCGAAGGGCTGTGGATATAAATTTTCCGATGCCCTGAAGGCGGATTTCCCGATCTCGCATAGGCCCGGACACTCATCCACGCAAACCGAACACATGCCGCTGGCGTGTGTTCGGTCATTAGGTGTTCTGTTTTTTGTACGTGTTGCAGCAGACGCATTTGGTTTTGAAAATGACATTTTCAAACCCCTTTCCATGAATTAAATGTATCAAACTAATGGTAATTGAATTTAGTTTCCGTAATTTGCAAATTAAGTCCTGATATATACACATTTTTAAATTTACTGTCAATATATTTCTACAAAGGAGCAAACAACAACTATGATAGCACATAACATGCCAATGCATGAACACAGGTTTTCCTGTTCACAAAAATTTATCGTAGCAATGCTATATGTGGATGAAATTGCATTTAGTTGCAATAAAAAGAATTATATTTTTGGTTGTAAACAAAGCAGGCAAACTATATAATCATGTATAAATAAAATATGCTGGCTGAAAATAACCTGTAATATGGCGGTTTATTCCCACTAGGTGGCAACGGATAGCGAAAGATATCCTCGTTACTTCGTTTCTCGAAATGGCAAGCAGCGAGGGAGCCGAAATGATAATTACAGGCGAAAATAATAAGTTATGGAAGATAATTTAGCTGCGGCAAGATGGGGGATTATGAAGCTGTGAAGACACGGACAAAAGCTATAATAAATGACAGGAATTTTGTAAAAGAGAAGGTTGAAAAGATTAAAAGGGAAGTGGGAAAGGTCATTGTCGGCCAGGAAGAAATGATTGAGAGTATTATTATTGCATTCCTTTCGGACGGCCATATCCTCCTGGAAGGGTATCCAGGGCTTGGAAAGACCATCACGGTAAAAACCGTTGCCCGTGTGATGGATGCAAAATTTAAAAGAGTGCAGTTTACACCAGACCTTATACCAGGCGATATTACAGGATTTGAAATGTGGGATCCTGAAGCAAGGAAAAGCAGGATACAGAAGGGGCCTGTGTTTACAAACTTATTACTCGCTGACGAAATTAACCGCGCCCCAGCAAAGGTTCAAAGCGCCCTGCTTGAGGCAATGCAGGAAAAGCAGGTAACTATTGGACGGGAAACCTATCCTTTAGAGGAATTATTTCTTGTGCTGGCAACACAGAACCCAATCGAGATATCAGGAACATACTTGTTACCTGAGGCTGAAATAGACCGCTTCATGTTTAAACTAAAAGTACGTTACCCTACATATGGCGATGAAAGGGAAATCACAGAAAGACAAATTCGGGATGTGGATGCTGAATTAGACGTTGTTTTGGACACGAAAGAAGTAATTTCTATCCGACATGCAATTTCCGGGTGGCTGCCTCTGGAAGAAACCTCGGCCATTGTAAAATATATAACGCGGCTGGTCAGGGCCACCAGACCAGAAGAGGGTAATGATGAATTGAAGAATCTTGTAATGTATGGGGCATCGCCCAGGGCCACCATTGCATTAGCAAAAGCTGCCCGTGTTTATGCATTTATTCATGGGGATGATATGGTATTGCCGGAACATGTCCAAAAAATGGCTTATCCCGTCCTGCGACACCGAATTATCCTTACCCATGAAGCAGAATCTCAGGGTATGGATTCTGACAGTATTATTGAAAAAATCCTTCATCATGTCCCTATTCTGGAATAAACGGGATGAAGAGGAGAATAAGGCTTTCGTTACAGCGATTGATTGGAAACCTCTTTGAAGGAGTATTTTCCAGCTACATAAATGCCTTGCATGGTCTGGAACTTGACGAGCTCCGGCAATACCAGCCGGGAGACGACTGTAAGGCCATCGACTGGAAGGCAACGGTAAAAACCGGAAAACTCCATGTACGCATGAAACTGGTGGATAAACGGGTGACTATCGTATTTCTTGTTGACAAAAGCCGTTCGGAAAAATTTGGTTCTTTTTTCAATACAAAAGAAGATATTCAATCGAGTGTTCTCTCCATCCTTGTTCATGCTGCATCGGAAACAGGCAATGAAATAGGCTTTGTTGCATTTACCAATAAGGTAGAAAATTATATCCGGCCCAAAGCCGGTGAAAAGGAAGCATTACTAAATGTAAAAAACATTTTACGTGAAACACCTGCAAGTACCCGTACTGACCTGAATAGCGCATTTAAATTTTTACATGAAAAAATTTCTTCTCCCGCCCTGATATTCATATTATCTGATTTTCTGGCATCCTATAATTATGAGCAGTCATTTAAAACACTATCGTATTTGCATGAGGTAATTCCTATTGTTATTTCAGACAGAACGGAAACAGCCATGCCGTATGCGAAGGGATTTTTGACAGCCCAGGACATAGAGACAGGTACGATAAAATTGCTGGATATCTCGACAGCGCTGGAAGAGTCTTTGCCACACCTGAGGTTATTTAGAAAATTAAATATAGACCATCTGGCAATATCTACAGAGGATAACGAGGAAATGCAGATTAAAAAAATCTCTGAATTTTTCGACAGGCGTATCAGAAGGGGGGGGAGAAGGAGACGATGAAGTATTTTTTTATCAGCATATTCATCTGTATCAGCATTGTATTTTGGGGAAATAGCTTTCTTCATATCAGTGCGCAGGAACAGCCTCAAACACAGGAGTTTCCGGAAATGGGACAGGAGCCGGTACTGACGGATAAACCGCTTGAAATCTGGACATTTATTGATGATTACCGGATAATCACCGGCAAGACGCTGCACCTCACCGTCCAGGTTCTATGGAAGTTAGGGGTGACCGTAAATCTGGAAGGCGTGGACAAAATCGATCTTTCCCCGTTTAAGGTTGAAGGTGTAATAATAGGAGAACGCCAGATATTTGATAATGAACACGATTATCTGGTAATCACCTATGCGCTTTCATTGCCTTCGGATATGAAAGACGGTATCTATTCTATCCCTTCCTTTTCCCTTTCTTACAGAGATGAGGTCGATAAGAGCGAAGGTGTAGCTGCTTCATCCCCTGTTGCCATTAAAAAGGTACCCATTCTTGTTGAGGGAAAGGTAGACAAGGACGTTATCACCCTTGGCGACCTTATTCATTATACCCTTACAATACGTCATGAAAAAAACGTAAAGGTATTATGGGAAAACATAGAAAAACTCAATTTTTCTCCATTTGAGGTTTTGAAAAAGGATACAGAAAAATTTAGAGAAGGAAATATTGAAAAAATTTTAATACATTATACCCTTTCTTTATATGAACTGGGAGGGAAAAAAAAGACCCCGGAAATTCCTGAACTAACGCTTCTGTATTACGTAGAATCCGATACGAAATCTGCCTCTTTACAGATAGAAACAAAAGAAATCAAAACAGCTCCCGTTCCTATCATTGTAAACAGCCTTTTAAAGGCCGTGGATGTTCCTCTGGAAGGTATCAAAGGCCCTCTGCCTTATTCAAAAAAATCTCTGTTTTTGAATGGGTATTTACCTGCAGGTCTGGGCATTATTTTGTTTCTCTTTTTGGGCGTTATAACGTTACGTTCTGTCAAAGAAAGAGTATCACATATTTCAGCAAAACCGGCGAGTGAAACCCCCCAAATTGCCTTGGAAAAATTAAAAAATGCTATTTCTTCTTCACAATATACAAACGACGACTCACTAAACCGGGAAAACATACATAATATCAACAAAAAATTAAGGGCATACCTCGGTACACGTATTGGCATTTCAAACGAGACAGCGCAAGCCGTCGTAACGTCGGGCTTCCTTAACTATGATACGAAAAAACAATTTACCGGCGAAACTTCTGCTGTTATTCTGACTACACTAAAACAACTCGACAGCCTTGTCTTTGGAAAACACGTCCAGAAAGAAGCGTTTGATAAAATGCTGCAGGGGGTAGAAGAAATTATAGTACGGACTGGCACTAAATAGCTTTTATCCTTTAATCTGAGACCGTAAATCTATTATGCAGGACTTTCTACCTTGAAAATTTTTTGTTTTGCTTGCTCAATATCGTATTAGGTACTGATAAATGGTCTTTGCCGACCCCTTGTTTCTTCTGCTTCTTATTCCTTTTGGTTTACTCTGTTTCTTCTGGAGGGAAAAGAAGTTCCTTGGATATTCCAGCCTCTGCTATGTCAGAACGCCGGAAGGGGCCAGACGGATTATTGCCCGTCTCAATAAACCTGTCTTTTTTGGCGCTGTGTTTTTTACGATTGTGGCCATTGCACGTCCGCAGACAAGATATTCACATGAAGAGACCGTCCATCATGGTCGAGAAATCATGCTTTCCATAGATACATCCTTTAGTATGACAGGTACGGCCATCGAAACAATAAAAAAGATTGTTGGCGATTTTATAAAAAAGCGGACTAACGACCTTATAGGCATTACGATATTTGGCACAGATGCAGCACTTATTGTAATGCCCACAATGGAAACTCAGTTACTGGAAAAATCACTTGAACGGATACAGGCGTCTCAGGTGGGTTATCAGACCGCTATTGGCGAAGGCCTCTTTACTTCCATTGCAGCCCTGTTTGAAAAAGAAATGGGAAATAAATTTACTATAAAAGAATTAAGAAATAGCATTAATAAAGAATATCTCTCCGACTACGCCATTTCTTTTGCCAAAGAAATGGAACAGAGAGGAGTGATTAAAAACAAACTCGTCATCCTTTTTACAGACGGGATATACAACGTTGGTATCTCACCCACACGGCCCCTGCGACTGATGAAAAGGATGGGAATAAAGGCATATGTCGTGGTGGTCCTGGCATCAGATGTTGCGGGGGTAGATCCTGAACTTGCAGCCCAACGTATTGAGGAATTAAAGCAAGCCGCCGAGTCAACCGGGGGTAAATATTACCATGCAGAGAATTTTGATGAGGTTGCTAAATTCTATAAAGAGATAGACAAAATAGAAAAGGGCAAGATTATCGTAGAAACTGTTCTCAGGAAAAAAGACCTTTACCTCTTTCCCACCCTTGCAGGTCTGTTTCTTCTTTTGCTTTCTGTTTTTATAGAGAATGTCTGGATGCGAATACCATAGGGCGATGTAGCCTGACCAAATTCCACTAAAAATGTGGAAGGGGATTGTAAAAAGCGGAAAATTCCAAATGACAAATTCCAAATAAATACTAGACTTCAATTGTCAAATGTATTGTCCTGTCTTCGTCTTTTGTAAGTGTTTGTGCTCAAAATTATCAAGGTTGTTATCTACATAAAGGCGATTCCCATGTTACGGTATTTTTAATAAATGCGCGAAATCTTTATATTGAGTAATGTGCGACGCCTTCCTGTAATATCCTCCTTTTCAGGAGCATTGACATAGCCCTTACACTCCGCTCAGGAGAGGGATAAACAGGAAACTCACGTTCTTCAAATAATTGTTTGACCTTTGTGGTAAATGCGCCGCCCACCGTGCATATAACAGCTGGCTTCCCCGATCGTTTCATGGTATCCGTAACAATATCGACCACCTTCTCAGTCATGCCCTGAGGCGCCATGAGTGGTATGACAATGGCAGCATCGTATTCGTCACTTTCAATCATGCATGTGTGTAAAGCGGCATAATAGTCTTTATCGCAAGCGCTTCCGGTCAGATCAACAGGATTGTTTAACACATAGAACGATGAGAATTTACTTCTCAGCTTTTCTTTTAACCAGGGAGAAGGGGACGGGACTTCCAGTCCATTTTCAGAACAGTAGTCGGCTACAATGACCCCAAAGCCTCCGCCATTGGTAACAATGAGGATTCTGTTTCCTTTTGGTGGATTTTGCATGGAAAGCGCCTTGACACCATCAATAAATTCCTCCAGTCCATTTGCTTCAATAATTCCGGATTTCAGGAACGCGGCTTTGTATACTTCATAGTTTCCTGCAATTGCGCCTGTATGGGATTTGGCAGCGGCAATGCCGGCCACGCCCTTTCCCACCTTAAGCGCCACAATAGGCTTTTCCCCTGAACATGACCTGGCAGCCTCGATAAACCTCCTTCCATGGTCGACAGACTCCATATAGATAGCAATTACCTTTGTATGGTTATCGTCTCTAAAAAATGGCAGGAGAGCGGATTCCCCCACATCGATCCTGTTTCCGTAGTTCACCATCCTGGCTATGCCTAATCCCTCCTGTGTAGCCAGGTCCAGCAGGGCAATGGCAAAGGCGCCACTCTGAGAGAGGATCGACAGAGAACCTTTTTTCGGCTTACTGACCCTTTCCCTGGACAGGAACGAGGTAGTAAAATTGGTGTAATTATCCAACACACCCAAACAATTAGGACCGAGAATTCTGATGTCATTTTCGATTGCAACCTGCTTAATTCTATCTTCCATCTCAACACCTTCAGCCCCCATTTCCCGGAAACCGGCGCTAATTATTATGGCATGGTGAATTCGTTTGCGTGCCTGTTGTTTTACTACATCCAGTACCAATGCTGCAGGAATAGCTATCACTGTCAATGCAATTTCATCCGGGATATCCAGTATCGAAGGAAAACATTGTAGGCCAAAGACCGTCTCATATTTGGGATTCACCGGATATATCTTACCCTGAAAACCCATACCGATGAGGTTTTTCAAGATAATGCCCGGTAAACTACCTGATTTTTCCGTGGCACCAACAACGGCAACCGATGAAGGATTGAAGAATGTTTCCATCTGTGAAATCTATGTAATCTGCGGTTTCAACTCTTGTTGTCCATATCAAGCATCTGTAAGTACAACTAATAACAAGAGTGGGGGAATAAATCAAGTATAAAAACTATCAAAATTATATGAAACCGGCCAGGAATGTGATACGGTAAAGCATTAATAAATACTGTCTTCTGCCATGGAAATGGGTAACTGACGCTGTCTTTGTAAAAATTTGTGGAATGTGCAATTACGTTAACCGAAATCCTCAAAAATAAAAATTTTACTAAACTGTTGATTGGACAGATTGTCTCCGTCCTTGGCGGCAGGCTTCATCATAATATGGCACCCCTGGGATTAATTATAAAAAAGGAATGCAGGAGAAGAATTATTGAAAATTGCGCTGGATTAAGGATTAAAAAATTTCTTGCTCTGACCGTCCACCAGGTTGTATTTTACATGCCATAATGTTCCTTTTTTATGAATCACATTGCCCGCAGAATTGTCACCCAAATTCCTTTGATCTCTCGTTAAATTGTGTTTTACTATTCGTAATTACACAAAACACACCTTTTTATAAGGAAGCAGTGGAAATAGCCAATGCAGCTCGATGACAAGAAAGCGATCTTCGGATGGAGCATGTATGATTGGGCCAATTCGGCCTTTGCCACAACGATTATGGCTGGATTTTTCCCGATTTTTTTTAAACAATTCTGGAGCGACGGCGCTGATGCTACCGTAAGTACTGCAAGATTGGGACTTGCAAATTCTATTGCCGGCATCACTGTGGGTCTGTCAGCTCCTGTATTGGGTGCCATTGCTGATAAAGGAAGATCAAAAAAGAAATTTCTCCTTTTTTTCGCTTACATGGGGGTGGTGATGACCTCTTCCCTATATACGGTTCCAAAGGGTAATTGGCCTATGGCTGCCATGCTGTATGTGCTGGCAACCATTGGTTTCTCCGGAGGTAATATTTTCTATGATGCATTGATCACGGGTGTTGCATCTGAGAAAAAGATAGATTTTGTTTCTGCATTGGGTTTTTCTCTGGGCTATCTGGGGGGCGGTATACTTTTCACTCTCAATGTATGGATGACTCGCAGTCCTGAAACATTCGGATTTGCAGATGCCGGAGAAACTATAAAATTCTCATTCCTCTCCGTAGGTATCTGGTGGGCAGTCTTTTCAGTTCCGCTATTCCTTTTTGTGAAAGAGTCAAGAAATGAAAAAGCTAATACGGGCGCAAATATAAGCATGGTAAAGGCGGGTTTTGCTCAATTAAAAGAGACTTTTCATAAGATCCGACATTTGAAAACCATTTTTTTATTCCTTGTTGCCTACTGGCTCTATATTGATGGTGTGAATACAATTGTACACATGGCGGTGGATTATGGAATTTCCATTGGCTTCGAATCCAGCGACTTAATCGTTGCATTGCTCATTACCCAGTTCGTTGGTTTTCCAGCCGCCATAGCATTTGGTTATCTTGGGGTTAAAATAGGCGCCAGGCGTTCCATTTTTATCGCCATTGGAGTTTATCTGTTTGTTTCCATCTGGGGTGCCTTTATTCAAAGCAAAAAAGAGTTTTTTATCCTTGCCGTCATCGTTGGTCTGGTCCAAGGAGGTATTCAGGCGCTAAGTCGCTCATATTATGCAAAAATAATTCCTGCCGACAAATCAGCTGAGTACTTTGGCTTCTATAATATGCTCGGCAAATTTTCAGTTGTTATAGGCCCTGTCCTCATTGGGGGAGTCGGTTTATTAGTAAAATCTATGGGATACAGTAGTAATATTGCATCACGAGCAGGTATCATATCGGTTTCGTTCTTCTTCGCAGCAGGGGGAACTCTATTCTATTTTGTACATGAAGAGAAGGGAAGAGAAGAGGTTAAGTATTTGTCTCAAAAAGCCCCTGATTAATTGGGATGTGTATTTTCCCTTCAAAGACAAACCTAGCGGCCTTTTATTCGTTTTGTATACTGCATATGCAATGACTTGAATATCGTGTAATTTCATACAAAAATCAAAAGCATGGCTGCTGTATTAACTGATATTCAGGAGGGTATGAAATATATTTTTCACGATGTAAGGTTGATAATACGCATTTTTTTTGGTACGATTTCCGGTTTGGAAGATTACTCCTGACGGGTAAAGGGGAAGAACCTCTGCTTGCAAGGATATCTTTGTAAATGACGCAATGGTGGCGTCAATACTGATCGTGGAAAGACTGACAACCGTAATTTCCAGCCAAAAACTGATGTTGTGTCTGGGTGCGGGAATTTTTTCGGCCGGCATTCTCGTGGCATGGTGTAGTATCAGGCTAAATACCATACAAAAATGTATAACCAACAGACAAACCTGGCGAAATCCCCCTCTCTTAAAGGGGGATCAGGGGGGATTAATCACTCAACAGGTACCTGTATTTCTGGCATTTACCGCAGGTTCCTTGGTTTTTTGAACGATTGTTTCTTCTTTGTACTCAAGGCAACAGGTGTTATTTTGCTGAGGGTATTTTACCCTGTCCGGATTGAAAACAGAAGACTGATACCCCTTCAGGGGCCGCTTATTGTTGCTGCCAACCATTTCAGTTACATGGACCCCATTGTACTTCAGGTAGTGTTTCCAAGACGTATTTTTTTTATGATGACGGAAATCTACTATGAGGGCCGCGGGAAATGGTTTTTTCAACTATTGCATTGCATCTGTGTCAAAGAGAAGGGTTCCAACATAGCGGCACTGCGGGAAGGTCTTGAAGTGCTGAAAAAAAATTTTGTTCTGGGCATTTTTCCGGAAGGGGGTGTAAGCAAAGAAGGCTGCCTTCGGGCGGGAGATCCGGGTGTCGGATTCCTTGCTGCAAAGAGCGGCGCACCCGTCATCCCGGCATTTATCTCCGGCACTTATGAGGCATTGCCAAAGGGTGCCAAAATACCAAAAATCTCCAGAATTAAAGTAACATTTGGTAAACCACTGATATTTGATAATATCGAAAACAAGGAAAACAAAAGGGGAATTGTGGAGATCACGAGGTCAATTATGGAGCACATTGAAAAACTTTCTTTTTCTGATAAACAGACGAAGTGAATTTCCGGAGTTTTTGTAACAACTATGCAACGTAATTCTATACTGAACGATTTATCTCTTTACAGCAGGGAATTTATCCTTGGCCACGGCGATACGGCGTGCCTTCTCATCCATGGTTTTGGCTGCGGGCCGATCCAGATGCGGGAACTTGGGGAGAATTTATGCAGGTGGGGTTTTACTGCAAGGGGCATCCTTTTACCGGGACATTGCGGGAATGAGGGTGGACTTTCTCCAAATGTGCATTATGCCTGGGAAAAAAAAGTGGAGTCTGAATACTGTCAATTAAAGACAGGATACCGGAATGTCGTTATTATAGGATTTTCCCTGGGTGCACTTTTGACTCTTCAATTAGCCATAAAATACCAGACAGAACGGATTATACTCATGGGTACCCCTCTGTTTATAATCTGGGAATATCTGCCCATACATAGCTTAATAAGGATATGCAGGAATTTTATAAAAAAGATAAAAACCTGGAAGCGAAGGTGTTATATGGAATCGGAAGAATACACCGGCTACCTGCACCAGCCGGTAGATAACCATTTTTCAATCCAGGCATTATATGGACTCACAGAGATCATTACGGCTGTTAATTCCAGACTCATGGATGTAAGGTCTCCTGCTCTTGTTATTCATTCCAAAAAAGACCTCATTGCTGCCCCTGCAAGTGCACAATACGTGATGCATCACATCGGTTCTGTCAGCAAACGATTGGTATGGCTGGAGCAAAGCCACCACCTGATGATGTTTGATGATGAAAAGGAGACGGTTTTCAGGGCTATAAAAGAATTTGTAACAGTTTAGCTTAATTTTAACTGTATAGGAATTTTTTATTTATGCGGTTTGTAGAGCGACGTGACTCTTCGCTCTACGTTGAAAAGATGCCAAAGGTTTAATTCTAAAAGGATACTTATGAACATTAACATCAAAATTGGGACTGTTGAAAAAGAACCAGCAGAGGTAATGGTCTTTTACTTATATGAAGACGTCAAAACCCTCAATGAGCCATTAGCTTATTGCAACAAGGCACTGAACAATATTATCTCGGAATTATTAAAGAAAAAGGAATTTATTGCCAAACTTAACAAAACAATTATCCTGCCTACATACGGAAAAATTCCGGCAAAACGCATCATGCTGGTGGGTCTGGGAAAGAAAAAAGACGTGGTGCCAGACAAAATACGACAGGCGGCAGGCACTACCACCAGTACTCTCCGTGATATGGGTATTAGCGAGTGTATTGGTGTGATGGATTCGATTGATATTCCGCAGCCAGTAGGCGAATGGTATCAGGCTTATACTGAGGGCGCCATACTTGCCCTTTACCAGTACCAAAAATACAAAACCGTTCCACCCGAAGAGCAGCATGAACTTGAAGCGCTTACGCTTCTTTTATCTGACAAAGAGGAACTGATTCTTGCCAGTGAGGCTGTTAAACACGGACAAATTATAGCGGATGCCGTCTATTTTACCCGTGACCTTATCAACACTCCATCTCAGGATAAGACCCCTGCTGTTCTGGCCGATACTGCTAAGAAATTAAGCAGGGAGCTTGGTATTCAGTGTAAGATATTATCCTTGCCGGAACTGAAAAAACTCGGTATGGGGGGGCTACTTGGCGTTGCACAGGGGAGCGCCCAGCCACCGAAATTTATCATCCTTGAATACGATGCTCATGCTAAGAGCCAGGATACGGTTGTATTTGTTGGAAAGGGGATTACCTTTGACTCAGGCGGAATCTGTCTGAAACAGGCCAAAGACATGGATCAAATGAAGAGTGATATGTCAGGCGGTGCTGCCGTGATGGGAGCTATAAAGGCGATATCCCGGATGAAACTTCCCCAGCATGTTGTTGGCCTCATCCCGTGCGCCGAAAATATGCCCAGTGGTTCGGCAATCAAACCCGGCGATATCATTAAATTTTATTCCGGCAAGACCGCTGAGGTCGCAAATACAGATGCAGAAGGACGTTTAATTCTGGCGGACGCCCTGGCGTATGCGGAGAAATACAAACCAGGTGCCGTAATTGATCTCGCTACACTGACAGGGTCTTGTGTGGTAGCCCTGGGGACTGTCGTTACAGGAATGATGGGAAACAACGAGGAGTTGAAAAAAAGGGTTAAAATTGCCGGCGAAAAATCATGGGAAAGGGTCTGGGAGCTTCCACTCTGGGAAGAATATCAGGAACAGATTAAGAGTGATATTGCAGATATTAAAAATGTTGGGGGGCCGTATGCGGGGGCTATAACAGCCGCCTGCTTTTTAAGCAAGTTTACGGAAAAGTATCCCTGGGTACATCTGGATATTGCAGGCACTTCCTGGTGTGATAAAAACAGCGCATATACCCAGAAAGGGGCGTCAGGCGTTGGGGTTAGATTGCTTGTACAATTAATTCAGAGCTGGACCCGGTTTTCATAAGTGGGAAATAATAAACCACAAAGACACAATGAGAGTACAAAGAAAAAGGGATTTGCAAATTGCAATTTATGATTTGAGAATGCGAAATTAAATCGAACATAGTAAATCTTGAATCGTAAATTTCTTTTTCCATGCACTTTGTGTCTTTGTGGTTTTATGGAATTCATGAATAATGACGTCATCGCCATTCGCGGAGCCAGGGAACATAATCTCAAGGGGATCAATGTCAATATTCCACGCGATCGGATTACCGTAATTACGGGTATCAGTGGTTCAGGAAAGTCATCCCTTGCATTTGATACGGTCTATGCAGAAGGACAACGCCGCTATATTGAAAGTCTTTCTTCGTACGCGCGACAATTTCTAGATCAGATACAAAAACCGGATGTAGAACTTATCGAGGGTCTCCCTCCCACGATTGCCATTGAACAACGCACCTGTCCGCCGAGTCCCCGTTCTACCGTGGCAACCGTTACAGAGATATATGACTATTTACGCTTGTTGTATGCAAAGATAGGTACTCCATATTGTTACCGGTGTAAATGCATCATTTCCCGTCAAACCGTCGACCAGATGATACAAAGAGTCATGGAAATACCGCAGGGAACCAGGATTATGCTTCTTGCGCCGCTTGTTAAAGGGAAAAAGGGCGAACACCGGGAGATATTTCAGTCGATAATCCAAAATGGTTTTGTCCGCGCCCGTGTTGACAATGTTATTACGGACCTCAAAACTATTCCCAAACTGGCACGATATAAGACCCATGAGATCGATGTGATTGTGGATCGGCTGGTCATAAAAGAGGATATTCAAACGCGTCTGTACAATTCCATAGAAACCTGTCTCAAATTAGGGGAAGGCGTCATGCTGGTAAGTCAGGAACTCGAAAAGGGCTGGACTGACCATATCCTTAGTGAACGGTATGCCTGCCCGGAATGCGGGAGTGGCTATGAAGAATTGACGCCGCGCATGTTTTCATTTAACAGTCCGTATGGCGCATGTCCTGGTTGTAATGGACTGGGAAACACCCTTGATTTTGATCCGGATCTGATTGTCCCTGATAAACACATCAGCATCAGGGATGGGGCTATCGATGCCTGGCGGGGGTGGGGATCATTGACCCAGGCGCATTATGATAATCAAATTAAGATGTTTTCAAAAACCTTTTCCATCTCTCTAAGTACGCCTTTTATGAAATTACCGAAAGAGACTACGGATGCCCTGCTCTTTGGTACAAAGGACTTTGAAGGCGTGATTCCCAACCTTAAGCGCATCTATGAAAAAACGGCCAGCGAGCGCATCCTGAAACGCCTTTCTGGATACATGAGTTACCGTGCCTGCACTGTTTGCAACGGAGCCAGACTGCGACCAGAAGCCCTTTCGGTAAAAATTAATCATAAATCAATTCATGAGATCATGGACGTTACCATAGAAGAAGCCCTCGGATTTTTTACAACGCTGAAATTGGGAGGACAACAGGCGATCATTTCCAGACAAATCCTGAAAGAAATTCAGAACAGGCTTCGTTTCATGATAGATGTCGGGCTACACTATTTAACTTTGGGGCGCAGCAGCGACACCCTCTCCGGTGGCGAGGCGCAAAGAACCCGGCTTGCCACGCAGGTCGGGTCGGGCCTCGTCGGGGTCTGTTATGTGCTGGACGAACCCACCATAGGGCTTCACCCAAGGGATAACGAACGTCTCCTGCGTACTTTAAAGACGCTTCGTGACAATGGAAACACGGTCATTCTCGTGGAGCATGACGAACATACCATTCGTAATGCTGATTATATCATTGATCTTGGCCCCGGGGCTGGTGAACGTGGCGGCAGTATTGTTGCCCACGGCACGCTGAAAGAAATCATGGATAATCCTGATTCACTAACCGGGCAATACATCAATCAAACCCTGAAAATTGAACTTCCCGCCAGGAGAAGAGATATTAATCTGAAGAACTCTCTTGAAATACGGGGTGCCCGTGCCCATAACCTGAAATCCATCGACGTGAAAATTCCTTTAAAAACCTTCTGCTGTGTCACCGGTGTCTCTGGCTCCGGGAAGAGCACGCTCGTGAACGATATCCTGCATCGCGCCCTTGCAAAGTTGTTTTATGGCAGTTATGAGGCGCCCGGTGAACATACAAAAATCCTGGGCACGGAATATATCGATAAAGTTATAGAGATCGATCAATCGCCCATTGGCCGTACCCCACGCTCGAATCCTGCGACATACACCAAGGCGTTTGATCTGATCCGTTCCCTCTTTGCGCAGACGCCGGAGGCAAAGGTTCGGGGTTACACTGCGGGAAGGTATAGTTTCAATATCAGCGGCGGACGGTGTGAAGTATGCAAGGGGCAGGGTACCAAGAAGGTAGAAATGCATTTTTTACCTGATATGTATGTCGTTTGTGAAGAATGCAAGGGAAAAAGATATAACAAAGTGACACTGGAGATCACCTATAAGGAGAAAAGCATCTCGGATGTACTTGACATGCGCATTGAAGAGGCTCACCAGTTTTTCAAAAATATTCCAAAACTCGAACGTATTTTAAGCACACTCAACGATGTTGGGCTGGGATATATCAAATTGGGGCAGTCCAGCACCACCCTCTCCGGCGGAGAATCGCAACGGATCAAACTTGCCGCGGAACTCTCCAGACAGGCGACGGGAAAAACATTGTATATCCTGGATGAACCTACCACAGGACTGCACTTTGCGGACATACAGCAATTATTAAGGATGTTGCACAGGTTAGTCGATCTGGGCAATACGGTACTGGTCATAGAACACAACCTAGAGGTCGTCAAAACGGCAGATTACATCATTGACTTAGGCCCGGAAGGTGGCGTAAAAGGCGGTGAAATTGTCGCCGCAGGCACCCCTGAACAAATCGCAAAAAGTGAACGATCCTATACGGGGAAGTTTTTAAAAAAAGTCCTCCTTTAGGAATTTCAATGTAGCAGGTAGTATCCAACTCCCGTTGGCGATCAAGCGTATGCACGCCGTCATGAATTGCCAGTCGCCGTCAGGAGACGGTTCCTATCTTAGTATCACAAAAAAGTTGCCGAAGGTCTGGGCAGGTTACAGGACAGCCGTACAAACTTTATTTGTCCGTGTTTAACTTAACTACAGGCTGCTACGTACGTAATCTTGACATTCCAGAGATAAAAGAATATATTGGTAATATGCTGACTATATTATTTACGCTGGATAATACTGGTTGAGATTCTGGAAGAAGTGAGGCATTTAAGTCCTAAACGTTTATTTAGGAAAGGGATATAGGGTGTGGGATTATTCTGAAAAGGTTAAAGACCATTTCTTTCATCCAAGGAATGTAGGTGAAATTGAAAACCCGGATGCTGTAGGTGAAGTGGGCAGTTTGGCCTGTGGAGACGCGTTGAAGCTCATGCTGAAACTGGATCAGTCAGGCCGTATTGTGGATGTAAAATTTAAGACATTTGGGTGTGGAAGCGCCATTGCTTCAGCGAGTGCCTTAACGGAGATGATCAAAGGAAAGACGCTGGACGAGGCTGGTAAGATTACAGATAATGACATCGCAGCGTACCTTGATGGATTGCCTGAGCAGAAGATGCATTGTTCTGTGATGGGCCGTGAGGCCCTAGAAGCGGCTATTGCAAATTACCGTGGGATAAAGATAGAGAAACCCGTTGATGAGGGAACGATCGTTTGCAAGTGCTTTGGTGTGACGGATAATAAGATCGCCCACGAAGTCAGAGAGCATAAATTAACTACTATTGAGCAGGTGACCAATTACTGTAAGGCAGGTGGCGGGTGCCGTTCATGTCATCCCCAGATTCAGGCCATTATAGACGAGGTATGGCAAAAAGAAAAAGAGAAGGCAATGATAGAAAGGGTTAGGAAACCGGTTAGGAAATTGACAAACATTCAAAAAATGAAGCTGGTACAAGAGACCATAGAAAGAGATATTCGACCCACCCTTCAATCAGACGGGGGCGATATTGAACTGATTGACATCGATGGCGACCGTGTTATGGTCTCATTTCGCGGGAGTTGTGCGGAGTGTCCCAGTTCAAAGGTTACCTTGAAATCTACGGTGGAGGCAAAACTACGGGAATTTGTAACGGATACGCTTATCGTTGAGGAGGTGGCTTCATGAAGGTTGTATACGCTGATAATAATGCAACGACAAAGGTTGCGCCTGAAGTGCTAGAGGCGATGATGCCTTATTTTACTGAGTACTATGGGAATCCCTCGAGTATGCATACCTTTGGGGGGCAGGTTGCCAAAAAGATCGATATGGCAAGACAGCAGGTGGCAGATCTCATAGGTTCAGATCCCGTAGAGATCGTATTTACCAGTTGCGGTACGGAAAGTGACAATGCGGCGATTTGGGGGATACTTCGGGCAAACCCACACAAGCGGCACATTGTGACTTCCAGGGTGGAGCATCCCGCTGTTTATAATTTGTGCAAGTACCTAGCTCAAAGTGGTTATCATGTAACGGAACTGGGTGTGGATAGTAATGGGATGCTTAATTTAAATGAATTGGCAGATGCCGTAAGAGAAGACACGGCAATTGTGTCAATTATGTATGCAAACAACGAAACCGGCGTGATTTTCCCCATTGAGGAGATTGGGCACATTGTGAAGGAGAAAGGTTCTATACTCCATACCGATGCCGTACAAGCCGTAGGAAAGATACCATTAAACCTTTCGAAAAGTACGATAGACTTATTAACCCTCTCGGGACATAAATTACATGCACCCAAAGGAGTGGGTGCCCTGTTTATTCGAAAGGGAATTACCTTTACACCTTTTATCATCGGGGGACATCAGGAAAGGAATCGTCGCGGTGGTACGGAAAATGTTCCGTCGATTATTGGTCTTGGCAAGGCATGCGAATTGGCGAAAAAATATATGGCTGAGGAACAGACCCGCGTAAAGCAATTAAGGGATAAGCTGGAGAATGAAATATTAAGAAAGGCGCCAGATGCCAGGGTGAATGGACACAAGACACACCGTCTTCCCAATACCACCAATTTGAGCTTTGAATTTGTGGAAGGAGAGGCTATTTTGCTGCTCCTGAATGAAAAGGGAATCTGTGCTTCATCTGGCTCAGCTTGTACTTCTGGCTCTCTGGAGCCGTCGCATGTACTGAGGGCCATGGGCGTACCCTTTACAGCGGTACATGGTTCTGTAAGGTTAAGTTTGAGCCGGTATAATACAATGGAAGACGTTGACTTCATTATCGAACATCTCCCGCCAATTATCAAGAGGCTGAGGGAAATATCACCCTACGGCAGGGAAACAAGGTTGAAGGAGCAATCATTCAGAATATCGGCGGGGGCATAGAAAAGAAGCAAAATGCTCATATGTTTTTTGGTTTCACAGGGCGATAAAAAATCCCCCTATATTTCTCCTTTTGAAGGGGGAAAAGGGGGATTTATGTTTTTCGCAAAGACGAAAATTTCTTAAAAATAGCGGTTACTTTTACTTTGCCTTGATAATAACATATCGGGAAAACTCACCCCGTTTTACTAAGAGAAGGACACCCTTTTCACTGTCTGCCTCTCCCAATGCCTTTTTGAACTCGGTTACGTTCGTTATTTTCTTCCTGTTAACCTCCTTAATGAGATCACCCTCCCGTATGTCTGCCATGGCAGCAGGGCTTCCTGGCTGAACTTCAGAGACTATTACTCCGCTATCTTCTTCAATACCAAAGCTCTTGGCGAGTTCTTTTGTGAGGTTTTGTACGGTCATTCCAAGGTCTTTCCCTGTTGGCTCTGCGCCTCGTGCGGTGGCGAATAATTCTGGTGGTTGTTCACCAATCTTCACGATTAATTCCTTTTCTTTCCCGTCTCTCAGGACTTTGACCTTTACCTTTTTACCGACCTCCGTCTGTGCAACGGTATTACGCAGGTGATTCACGTCTCTGATGGATTTTCCATCGTATTCAATTACAATATCACCACGTTCAAAGCCGGCTTCTTTTGCCGGAGAGTTCTCCTGAACATCGCTCACCAGGACGCCTTCTGTAACCGTGACGTTAAATGACTTTGCGAGAGCAGGATCGATATCCTGGATGACGACACCAAGCCAGCCGCGTGTAACCTTGCCTTTTTCGATAAGATCTTTCATGATAATTTTTACCATGTTTATGGGTATGGCGAATCCGATGCCTTGATACCCACCGCTTCTTGTAAATATAGCAGTATTGATGCCAATAATTTCCCCTCTGATATTCACAAGGGGACCGCCACTGTTGCCTGGGTTGATGGCAGCATCTGTTTGAATCATGTCTTCATACGCCGCAACGCCCACATTGGCCCTGCCCGTAGCGCTAATAATACCAACGGAAACTGTTTGCGTTAAACCAAATGGGCTCCCTATGGCGATTGCCCACTGCCCAACCCGAATGGTGTCAGAGTCGCCCAGTTTTGCGGAAGGTAAATTTTTCCCGTCTATTTTTACTATAGCAATGTCTGTTTGGGGATCAGTACCAACTACCTTTCCATCAAATTCCCGTTTATCTCCCAAATTAATCTTGAGTTCATCGGCACCTTCTACCACGTGATTGTTCGTTATAATATATCCTTTTTCGCCATCAACGATTACACCGGAACCAAGCCCTTGTATTTTATACTCACCTTCGGGAAATCTTGGTCTGAAAAACCGGTCAAAAAATTCGTCTCCAAAGAAATCTCTAAAGTCCCTGAATGGATCAAATTCTTCGTCGGGACCTGGTCTTGGGCTGGGGCGATGGAATCGATCTTCCGGCATCTTCTTTCTTGGCTGGGCATGTTTAAAAACCTTTACTGACGTAATAGATACCACGGCAGGTTTAACCTGCTCAACTACCTGCTCAAACACATGTTCAAAATGCCGTGCCGTGGCTAATGCATCTTTATCGGATTCATCCGCCTGCTTGTTCGCGGCATAAAGCGTTGTTTCACGAGGTAAACAAATGCCGATGCCAGCACAAAAGCTAAAAACCAAAAGAAGACGAATACAAAAATTTCCCCCTTTGCGAAGCATAATAAACCTCCTTCAATAAAGTTTCGATCCTTGAACGGCTTTATTGGATTTTATTCCAGATATAACTTTTTGTCAAACCAAAAGTTGCGCAACACTTCTATAATACTTGCATTCCCTCTTTAGCAGTGATAAAATATTTCGACCAGGTATATTTTGTACCAGTCCGATGTACAATGGGAGGTTGTGTCAGGGGGAAAAAGAAGACAGAATTAATTGCATTCTCCTTTTTGTTCCTTTTATTATCAGCCCCCGTCTGCAGAATAAAAAACAATCATAATATTTAAATTATCTAAAATAGACATCTTGTTATAACAGGAATCAAACATGTGTTTGTTCCAAAGAAACATTGCGAAGAGGAAAACTATGTATTGGAAAAAGATATGCATACCGCTGATAGTTGCAATCGTAACTTCGTTTTTTTCTATGCAAAACGAGGCCTTTTCATCAGATGTTTATTTTACGCCACAGGAGATTAAGGGGCAAATTTTGCATGCAATTGAAGGGTGCAGGGAATCCCTTGATATTGCCGTCCGGGATATAACTTCACGGGATATAATAAATGCCCTTGTTAAGGCAGGGGAACGCGGAGTTCACATCAGGATTGTTATTGACAGAAAACGATCTTTAACGAAAGGGCCGTTATCGAGACTTTACAAAAATAAGGATTTTGCAATTAAGACGTTGGTTCAAAAAGGACAGATGTATAGCAATTTTGCCATCTTTGATTCTAAATTGCTGGCAACCGGGTCGTACTGCTGGAGTGGTGATGCAGGCAGATTTAACCGGTATAACACCATCTTTACCGATGAAACGCGATTGCTTGTAAAGTATCAGAGGGAATTTGACCGTTTGTTTCACGAGGGGATAGCTACTGGTGTAAAAGAAAAAGAAGATGCAACGGAAGCGGGTAAACCACCGTCAACTACCACAGAAGCCCCGGTCACTGGAACCCGGGTTATAGCGTCAAATTTTGGAATTATTATTACAGAAACTCCTAATGGTTATATCAACATGGGTTTTGAAGAGTTTAATAATATCTTCGGAATGACAAGTGAGTTGTCGGACGACCAAAAGGAGCATTTATGGAGCCAGTGTATGGGTAGAAAGGTCAGGTGGAGCGGAAAAGTAACTTACATTGGATGGGGATTGACAACGGGATGGATGATGAGTGTATCCCATGGTGACACCAGTGTTGAAATTAAGTTAAACCCGCTCCATAAAGACCGTTTTTCTCTCGTGAAATATGGCAATACAGTGACCTATACTGGAAAACTCGATTCGCGGGTAACAAAAATATTTCCTTATAAACTTGTGGATGGTGATATATATAATATTCAGAACGGCACTTCTGCATCTATAAAAAACACTGATGAATTATTTGAGTATCCCGACGTAGTACCTGTTTCCCAGGGACCAAAAAAGATATTCTTAATTGAATCCTTTGAAGATCTGGACAAGATTTTCGGTAAGGAAAGTAATTTATCCGATGCACAAAAGGATAAGGCATGGGAAAAATACAAGGGGAAATATGTAAGCTGGATGGGACAGATCGTCCATAAAAATCTAAACGTAGCTTCTGGCTTACGGGTGATGATGATGCAGAAGGAGAGATGTGACGTTGAGTTAAAGTTTGGACTGGCAAAGAAAGAGATGGTGTTGAAATTTCAGGATGGTGAAACCATACTCTATACAGGTAAACTGGTAGAGAGATGCGGAAGCCTTTCGCCTTATGTTTTAGACGATGGCGATATCATAACGATGAAAGAGTCGAATACAGGGTTGAGTGGCATGTGATACCATATAAATAAATTATTATAGAGGCCATATTTCGTTTAAAGCGAAAGGAGGCTGACATGGTAAAAAAATTGGCAATTATACTGATTATTATCCTTGTTGTGACCGCTGTCTCTAAATGGGAAATAATTGCTGAAGAAAATTATGAAAAGGCCGTTCATGAAGGAAACGTCCTTGTCAGGAAACAGATGTATAAGGAAGCGCTCAGCGCTTACGAGAACGCTATTCAGTTGAAACCCGATGCCGTTGAGGCCTGGTACAATAAAGCAGTTGTGCTTGATTATTTAGGTAAATATGTGGAATCCGTTGAGTCGTTTGAAAGGGCCATACAGTGCAAACCGGATTATTATGAAGCGTGGTATATGAAGGGACGGGCGCTGGACCATGCCGGGAAGTACGACGCAGCGGTTAAGGCATTCGATAAAGCATTGGAGATCAAACCTGATTCTCTCGAGGTCTTATACAACAAGGGGAATGTACTGGACCATATTGGGGATATTGATGCTGCTGTGAAGACCTATGATCGTATTATACAGATAAAACCCGATGCGTATGAGGCATGGAATAATAAAGGGCTGGCACTGGCAAGGGTGCCTGAGAAACGAAATGAGGCACTGGAGGCGTACGATAAGGCAATTTCGATTAATCCTCAATATTATGAAGCGTGGGTTAACAAGGGGAATTGTTTTGTCAGACTCCGAAGATATAAAGAGGCTATCGAGTCCTATGACAGGGCGATTGAAATAAAACCTACCGAACATGCATCGTGGGCCGATAAGGGATTTACCCTTGCTGACCTTGGGAAACATGAGGAGGCCGTGCACGCCTTTAATAAGGCTATCGAATTGAAACCTGATTCATACGCAGCCTGGAACGGGAAAGGTCTTGCCCTTGATGCTTTGGGCCGGTATGAAGATGCCCTTGCAGCGTACGAGAAGACGATTGAAATCCAACCCGATTCCTACGGGGCGTGGACAAATAAAGGACTGGCTTTGTCCCGGCTTGGGAAGCATAAAGATGCTGTTGTAGCTTATGAAAAAGCGCTCCAGATACAACCGGATTCGTATGAAACTATGACAAACAAAGGATGTGAGTTGTTTCATCTGGGAAAATACGAAGATGCGATCAAGGTTTTTGACAGTGCCATAAAGCTAAAACCCGACTACCCACAGGTATGGAATAACAAGGGAAATGCCCTTTTGCGATTAGGAAGGTTTATGGAGGCGATAAAATCTTTTGACAGGGTAACACAGATAGTTACTGATGAGGAAGCAGCAAGCATTCCACGCCAGGCGAAGATTAAATATGAAGCCCTCAGCAGCAAAGGTCTGGCGCTTGTGCAACTTCAGAATTACGAAGAGGCTATAAAGGTATTTGACAGGGCGTTGAAGATAAAGCCCGACGACTTCGCCATGTGGGTCAACAAGGGACTTTCCTTTTTGCAGTTAAATAAATATCAGGAGGCGTTGAATGCCCTTAACAAGGCAACAACCCTTGATGGCAGCGTGCATGAGGCATGGAATTACCAGGGATACGTGTTCGAGGAAATGGGTAAAAAACAAGAGGCGCTGGATGCATATAATAAGGCCATCGAGCTCAAGCCGGATTTCTTTGTGGCTTTCAACAACAAGGGTCTTCTGTTAGATGCAATGGGAAATCATAAAGAAGCAATCGAGTCTTATGATGCGGCCTTGCAAATAGAGCCCGAATTTGATGCTGCATGGTTCAACAAGGCCTGTGCACAAATTCTGTCAGCCGATAAGTCCGGAGGCTTGGATTCTTTAAAGAAAGCCATCAGGTTAAACCCCCGGTATAAAAGTCTGGCGAAGACTAATCCAGATTTTGCGACATTAAGGGAAGATGCTGATTTCAAGAAGATTGTAGGCGAATAAACAGTTAAGAAGGTGTTGTACGCGTTATCAGGTATATCCAGCCTGCGCGTTGCCGCCTATGATCAGGATATATTTTTATAAAAAGTGAGTTTTAAAACTTTTTTTGTTTCGGGGGTAACTTTTACATTGTTATCCATACATATTCCAATAACCCAAATGGGATGATCGTTCATCACGACGACCGGGATAAATTCACGTTCTTCTCGGGGGATTTTTTTATCGATAAAGAGATCTTTCAGTTTCTTGTGTCCGTTGGTTCCTAATGGTGAAATCGCATCCCCATTTTTGCGTCTCCTCACAGAAATGGGCATTGTTATCCTTTGCAGGTCAAAGACTTCTTCGTGTTGTGTCTTGGTTTTTTTGTATGTTTCCAGTGAAAAGTCCTGAATTTCTAAGATTTCAGATGTTATTTGTCCAAAAGGGTAAACAGTCGTTGTTCCAGGTATTTGAAGAACAACTTTGGAGAATGGAATATATGGTTTGCCGGGGGGCTCTTTTTGAAACTGAAGCATGCCGTGTTCATGCCATAAATAAAATTTCCCAGGCAATTGGAAAAGCCTTCCTTTCCCCTTTCTGGTTATTTCTTCAAGTATCTTTGTATAGTGATCATAGGTAATTTCTTTTAAAGGTATTTGCAAGTTCATTAATATTTCTCTCAATGCCAGGTACTGCAATATCTTCGGCTGTTTTGCTAAAAAATGGGTATTGATGGTATATAAGCCATCTCTTCTCCCGGCAGCAAAGTCTTTTACAATCTTTTTTGCTTCTGAAACTAAATACTCATTGTTCATATTAAGGATTTGACAGAGTTGTATAAGCGTGTTTTTGATATTGGGATTGTACTGGTTTTCTAATAACGGGACCAGTTCGAGTCGTATCTTGTTTCGAAGGTATGTAGGTTCGTAATTGGAATCGTCTGTTCTGTAGTTACAGCGCTCTTTCCCTAAGTACTCAATAATTTCCCTTCTCCAGGAGAAGAGTAATGGACGGACGAGTTGTATCGCTGAGCCATGGGCTAAAGGGCGTTTGACAGGTATCCCCTCCAGCCCAAGTATACCAGTACCCCTGATTATGCGATGAAGGATGGTTTCTGCATTGTCATCTGCAGTATGTCCGATAGCTACGGTAGAGGCGGTATATTTCTGTGCAGATTCCATAAAAAATTTATATCTTTCCATGCGGGCTGTTTCTTCAACCGAACGTTTCGTCTGGTTTGCAATCTTTTGAATATCTGCTGTTTTTATAATAAAGGGCAGAGAAAGGTCTTTTGATAAATTCCTGACAAATTGTTCGTCTTCTTCTGAAGAGAGCCCGCGAAGTTTATGGTTGAGGTGGGCGACAAGTAAGTAGAGATGCAGGTTTTTGGTCGAATTAATCGTGCAGAGTGTTTTGAGGAGGGCTACGGAATCGGGCCCTCCGGATACTGCAACGATGATGGAATCGTGTGGTTTAATGAGACGGTATTTGTTTATGGTACTGAAGACCCGAAAGGGAAATTTATCCAGACGCATAATCAGGAACTATATCTGGTTGGCCTGGGTAAGTCAAGTTTAGAAATAGATTGACTTTAGTTTTTGGGTTCGTAAAATATCCGCTGGTCATAATTTTCTTAAAAAATAGCAATATGGCTGTGAATAAAAAACGGAATCGCCTTTTCCTCATAGTGCTTTTCATTTATATCGGGACTGTATATAATAGTTTAAATACGGTATGCCGCAGTGAACCGGAAAGAAATGGTGTATTACCGATAAATGTGGCAGGAATCGAACTGGAAGTAGAATTGGCAATAACGCCTGAAGAGCATATGCTGGGCTTGATGCATCGAGATACACTGGAAGATAACGGGGGCATGTTGTTCGTCTTTCCGCAGGAGAGAATTCTCTCTTTTTGGATGAAGGATACCCGTATTCCTCTTTCCATAGCCTTTATTAAGGCCAATGGCCGAATCGTACAAATAGAATCAATGAAGCCATACAGTCTGGATACTCATGTTTCAAGGGAAAAAGTCAAGTATGCACTAGAGATGAAAGAGGGATGGTTTAAAGCGCATAAGGTAAAAGAGGGTGATATAGTAATAATACCGAACGGCCATTGAGGAAAGCAGCGGACGAATTTGAAAAATGAATTAATGATACTTCTTTTATGAAAAGGGGCATATCCCGTGAATATAAAGCAATTAAGAATGCTTAGCATAAGTGGTTTATTTTTCATATACGCTACTTTGTCTGGTTTGCAAGGGTGTAATAAAGAATCACCACCGGCAGGTGATAAGAGGTCTGAAATATCAGAGCGTGAAATAATACAAAAAGGGCATAAAGAACTTGGTTTAGAGCTTTATGAAAAAGGGAAAAGTTTAGAGGCTATTGAAGAATTTAAAAAAGCAATTGCTGATAATACTGCTGATGCTGAGGTATATTACAAACTCGCATCTGTTTATTACGATGAGGAGATGATACATGATGCAATAGGAATGTATAAAAAGGTTATTGAAATAGTTCCTGATCATATAGAGGCACATTATAATTTGGGTCTTATCCTTGTAGACGAGGGATCATGTGAAAAGGGAATTACGGAGTTGAAAAAAGTTCTGGAGATAGACCCAAAGCATGAAGATGCGGCATATAGCCTGGGGGATGCATATTACGATTGTAAAAAAATCGATGATGCAATAGAAATGTGGAAAACGCTGCTCAGGGACAACCCCCAAGACAGCATTCTTCACTACAATCTTGGCGTTGCCTACTATGACATGGGGCAATTGAATCCCGCTATAGCTGAGTTAGAAAAGGCGCTTAAGGGCAACCCGAAGGACAGGGATTCGCAAAAGCTCTTAAAACAGATCATGAAGAAGGGGGGCAAAGGCTCCGGCAAAGATCAAAATATGAAAAAGACAGAGAAAAAAAACAAATAATCCTGATCTTTTTTACACAAGGGGATGTATAGTAATACGCCTTCCATTTGATGGCTGAAATTCCTAACATTGAAGACAGGTAATATGACAAAAACAGGGGTGGTTAGCATTATTAATGAGAAAGACGGTTCTGAAATGGTTCTTGTTCCGCCGGGTGAATTTATTATGGGCGAGGAAAGAAAAGTTGTGTATGTCGATGCTTTTTATATTGACATATTTCCGGTGACAAATTCTCAATATAAAAAGTATATTGATGAGACAGGAGCGCAGGAACCTTTGTTCTGGAACAATGAACGGTTTAATAAGCCATCACAACCGGTAGTGGGTGTTAGCTGGAAAGATGCCGTTGACTATGCAAAATGGGCAGGTAAACGACTACCCAGGGAAGTGGAATGGGAAAAAGCGGCGCGGGGAATCGACGGGAGAGAATATCCCTGGGGAAATACACAACCGGATAATTCAAAGGCTGTTTACAATCTTGACCCGAATACCGGCGCCCCGGCGCCGGTGGGCAATAGGAAAGAGGGGGCAAGTCCTTTTGGTTGTTTTGACATGGCTGGAAATGTCTGGGAATGGTGTGAAGACTGGTATGAGGAAGGAAAGTTCCGCGTAGTCAGAGGTGGATCATGGGTAAACCATCATTATATTCTGAGAAGTGCCTACCGGAGTTGCAGTTATCCCGATGGCAAAGATAATAATGTCGGTTTTCGCTGTGTAAAGGAGCCAAAATAATTTTTATTATTTCTTGATGCCCAGTGCATTAAGTGATAGCCGTATATCATATTTTCCGTCAAACTTAAATCCCTCATCAAATACCTTTTTGAGGTCATAGGTATTTTTAAAATCGTCACGGGAGTCGGTTTCTGTTTTACCCATAAGACCGCTTTCCACCAGGTTAAAAACGATATTTCCGAAATCTTCATCCTGGTGTATGCCCCACTGTTCAAACACGGTCAATGCCATAAAACCAAACTGTTTCAATGCAAATTTTCTGATACCATCCATTAGTTGTTTTCCCGTTACATGCCGGTCTGCATCGGTTGTTTTCTGCTGGTTTTTACCGAGCATGTTTGTGGTGAAGTCAAGAGCCTCAAATACAAATTGATATGCCTGTATTGGGTATCGGGGGTCTTTTTTTATAATTTCTTTTATCTTGTTCCATGTTTTTGTCATAGAAATTTCTCCAATTTGTTATCATTGGGTAAGGAATGTTCAATTCTCGGAAATAAAGGTTTTCCTTTTCGTGAGACGGTACCTTCCTTAATTACCTGGTAAAACTCCAGGCAAAGCGGATGATTGTCCTCAAGAATGCCGAGCTGACGTTGAATTTCCGCAGCAGTTTTTGGCATAAAGGGGTAAATAAATACAGAAATATCCTTGATAGCTCTGGCTAAAGTTCCGATGACTGTTGCAAGTTGTGGCCTTGCAGTGCTTGTTTTTGCCAGGACCCAGGGTTTCTTTTCTTCTATAAATTTATTGGCACGACCTATGAATTCCCAGATAATCTCAAGCGCTCTGCTAAACTGAAGCCCATCCATTTCACAATTCATCCTGTCACGGGTGTCCTGTGATGCCATTCTTAGTTCGTCATCTGCAAAAGGAACCACAGGTATAATTCCCTGAAAGTATTTTTCGATCATGGTTAACGTGCGTTGCAATAAATTGCCAAGATCGTTACCGAGGTCAGAGTTTATCCGGTGGACCATGGCATGGTAAGAAAAATTTCCGTCCAGCCCAAAAGGGACTTCCCTGAGCAGAAAGTATCTGTAGGCATCTGTGCCATACGATTGGATGATCGTAATAGGATCTATTGCGTTTCCAAGCGATTTCGATATCTTCTGACCTTCAATTGTCCACCAGCCATGTGCGAAGATTTTCAACGGCAAGTCTATTTTCAGGGACATAAGTATTGCAGGCCAGATAACGCCGTGAAACCACAGAATTTCTTTTCCGATAATGTGAACTCTTGCAGGCCAGTATCTTTGGAATTTTTGCATATCATCATCATAGCCTAATGCAGTAATATAATTAAGGAGCGCATCAACCCAGACGTAAATAGTGTGTGTTTGATCCATGGGTACCTGGATACCCCACTCTACGGCAGAGCGACTAATGCTGATATCATCTATCGGAGACTTAATCCTCTGCAGTAATTCGTTTCTTCTCGACTCAGGCTGTATGAAGTGTGGATGCTTTTCGTAATATTCAAGAAGGAGGTTCCTGTATTTTGATAACCTGAAAAAATAATTTTTTTCCTTTACCTTTTCAACCAACCGGTTGCATTCAGGACATTTCCTTTCCCTGAGTTGTGACTCAATCCAGAAACTTTCACAAGGGATACAATACCATCCTTCATATTCTCCTGGATAGATATCCCCGCTCTCAAAAATTTGCTGAAATATCTTTTTAACACGGCGGCAATGCCGTTCGTCGGTCGTCCGTATAAAATCGTCGTTGGAGATGTCAAGACTTTTCCACAAGGTCTTGAATTTATACACCACTTCATCAACAAATTCCATGGGTGATTTATTACAGGCCTGTGCTGCCTTTTGTATCTTTTGTCCGTGCTCGTCAGTTCCGGTCAGAAAAAACACATCGAAATTTTCTGTTCTTTTATATCGGGCCAGCACGTCTGCAGCAATGGTAGTGTAAGAATGCCCTATGTGTGGCACATCATTAACATAGTAAATGGGTGTCGTAATATAAAAGGGACGCTTACTCAAGATCACAATCCTTTTCACAGGAACGATCGCAAATCGGTTCTTTTTGCCTCAAAGGTTCCCTTACTCTGTCTATAATATCACGGACTGAGGCGTGTACTTTACTACCATTTTCCAGTTCAATGGTAACCTGCTGTTGCAATACATCGTAAGTAACAACTTCCCCGGTTCCTTTTGCAGTTCTGACAACAGAGCCTTTTCTTGGAAGATTATGTTTTAAGTCTTCGTAGACTCTGTCCTCGTAGCGCAAACAACACATGAGCCGGCCGCATCTTCCTGAAATTTTGGATGGATCCAGGGTTGCCTTCTGGTTTTTTGCCATTTTCATAGTAACAGGTTCGAGATTTTTGAGAAATGACCTGCAGCACAACTCCCTTCCGCAGTGTTCGTAATCAGCTAGAAGTCTCGCCTCGTCACGCACGCCAATCTGTTTCATCTCTATGCGTGCCTGATATTCTTTTGCCAGATCTTTTACCAGTTCCCTGAAATCTACGCGGCCATTGGCGAGATAATAAAAGATGATTTTTTTTGTTCCAAATAGGTGTTCTACGCTAGCTAGTTTCATAAGGAGCTTGTGTTCTTTTATCTTCTTCTGGCAAAATCTAAACTCGACTGGGATTAATTCCTCATGGATTTCCCTTTGTTTTTCTTTATCATCGGGGGTGGCTTTTCGCAAAATTTCCCCGAGACTTTCAACCGGAGCATCATCTGCAATTTCATTAACTTTTGTGACAACATTACCAAACTCTATACCCCGATTGGAACGAATGATAACCGGATCGCCTTTTTTTAGCGAATTAAACGTTGCGTAGAAATCGGACGTATTCTTGAGAACGCCGTATCGAATGGTAAAAATATGTAACATAAAGGTATCGTGCAAAAAAGAAGCGGATGCTTTTAAGTTTATTGTGTAAAAATTTCTTTTTTAAGTCCCTTATCCCCCATCCAATTGGATGGGGGAAAGAAGGATAACTATCCTGGTTGCGCTGTAACGCAGTGTTAGGAAATAACACGTACAGATAATAGCAAATTGCATTATAGCTTGTCAAGTTTCACGGATTTATGGCTTTATATTGTTACCCCTCAAAACTCCATAAATTGAACAAACTGGTGATTTTTAGAAAAATACTTGAATTTCAGGAATTTTTTTGTAATATTGATCGATTAGTTTACCGTGATTAATAGTTCATTGATGGTTAAAAGGCAAACAGTAAAAATTTCATTTCACCAGTGCACACGCGTTTTGTTTCCTTGTCGATGATCTGTTGGAAAAGCAGCTTTTTAACAGGATCATATCTTGTTTTTCCCGGGAGCGATCGTCTCCCCTATACACAAGGCAAAAGGGTTTAGCAATATCCGGCGCGCTTTACTGTCTTCTCTTCGGTTATAACCCATCAATGGTTTTAGTATATTTTTTCTTATCAGGGAAATAATGTCTGACAAGATTGAACACGCTATCGAACACGCCAAACATTTGATGCCCGATCAAGGGCCTTTGCCATTCTTTGTTCATCACAATACCATCCACCACTTCGAAAGATATGACTTCTTTGAAGGAGTTAAACGAGCCTCACGTGTTTATGGTGCCAGAGCGTTTATGTCCGAAGAGGAGTTCCGACTGGCGTTTAAATTAGGACGTATTACGGCATCCGTTCTTTACAGAAAGATTAAAGAATACATAAGACATCATAACCTTAATATTCAGCCGGATATACTTTTTGATCTCATGACGGAAATGTCTCGTGTCAGGATAGAACCGGACACCAGGATTCTGCAATTTGTAAATGATGCTGCATATCAGCGCCCCGGTTATTACAAAGAGGCGGTTCAAATTACGCACAATCAGAACATCGATGAACTGATGGAACCGGTTCTCTTCCGGTTTTTCCCCTCTTATTTCGACTTTGGCCTTGCCTATTGGCCAATGCCAGGTCGGGAGAAGGGGTTGTGGCATTGCTTTTGTGAAATTTATTCAAAGAGCGGTTTCTTCAGGCCGAAATTTCTCAGGACGCTGAACCGTATCGTTTCCGAGGCTAAACAATATCCTTACGATGTGGCTACCGCGCTCTTGCTGAAACGCCTGGCCATTCCCGATGAATACTTGGACGATTACCTGTTTAGTGTACTGTATCGTTACAGGGGATGGACCGGTATCGTTAAATCACTCGAGGAGGTGCCTGATTGGATTCCGAGGCACGATATTAAGGCGTCATTTAAAGAGATAGTTCCAGTAATTCTCGTTGTTGAGCTTGCAGCGATTGAATCCATTTGTGAGCTTATCAGCCTGAGGATTCCTGTCTATAAACCGATACCATTGTATGACCCTTATTTTGTCGCTTCTCTTGTAAACGCACTGGGTATCAAACATGACGACACATTCCCTAAAGAAGTCACTCAATTTACCTGTGAAAATCTCCTGGAGATATGGCAGCGCGCTTATGAAGACACTTTTTACGATCAATTTCTTACAACATATCGTAAGGGCGTTATCGAGAAAAAACCGGAATACAACCTTCCAAATTATCAAGTCTTTTGCTGTATAGACGAGCGAGAGGAATCTTTCCGCAGGCATTTGGAGCAGATAGATTCTGGCGCAGAGACACTTGGGGCTGCCGGACATTTCGGTCTTGATATGAAATTCAAGGCAGTGCCGGATAAACATTACCGCAAGATGTGCCCGCATCCATTGGTAACACCGTCGGTACAAATTTACGAAGAAGCAGAGAAGCTTGAGGATGCAATGCCTAAAAAACTGCAGCTTTACGGAGAGGTACAGTGGGCAATTACTCAGGCATCCAAAACCCTTTTGGGAGGCTTCGCCCACACGATTTTCAGTGGAATTTTGGATTTTCCGCCGTTTATCCTGGACGTGCTCTCCCCAAAATACAGCTCCAGATTGCGACGGTATCTTGCGGCACATAAATCCAGGACACGACTGGTTTACAAGAAAGAAAATAAAGAAAATGAAAAGGGGTGGGATCTGCAGGGTCGAATTGCTCGTGCCACGGCTATACTGAAGGGAGCGGGGCTTTCAGACAATTTTTCACCTTATGTATTCATATTAGGTCATGGTTCAAGCAGCCTTAATAACCCTCATGAAGCCGCTCATGACTGCGGGGCGTGTGCCGGTGGACGTGGCGCGCCCAACGCGCGTCTTTTCGCAGCCATTTGCAATGAACCTGAGGTGCGTGCGGGACTAGCTAAAAACGGAGTGATCATTCCGGATTCAACCCGTTTTATCGGAGGATATCATAACACCTGCAGCGACGAGGTCCTATTTTTTGACCTCCCCGACCCTATCGAACCGCGTCTGCAAAAGCATCTCGATACGATACGCCGTGCGGCAGCATTGAATGCAAAGGAACGCTGCAGGCGCTTCGAAGAAGTCAGGACAGATATGTCCGAAAAGGCATTCGCCGATTATGCACAAGGACGCTCGATGGATATTACCCAGCCGCGACCAGAATATGGTCACTGCACCAATGCAATGGCCATTGTGGGACCGCGATACCTGACTAGGAACCTTTTCTTAGACAGGCGTTCGTTTTTGATTTCCTATAATTATAAGGTTGATCCGGAAGGTAAATTACTGAGAAACATCCTCGGCGCAATCGGACCTGTATGTTCGGGAATCAACCTGGAGTACTATTTTAGCTTTATCGACAACGAGCATTACGGTTGCGGTACCAAATTACCACACAACGTTACATCACTGATAGGGGTAATGAACGGACATTACAGCGATCTGCAATTGGGATTGCCATGGCAGATGGTCGAGATCCACGAGCCTACCCGATTGATTCTGCTTGTATGTTGCAATGTCGGGACGATAGAGACCATCCTTGGCGAGGCATTCGGTTATGCCGGTCAACCCGGTCATTTTCAGTGTCTGGTAAAACATAGCTGGATTACCCTCGCAGTCCATGATCAGGAACAGGAAAAACTGTTTTTGTGGAAAGGCGGGTCGGAAGGGCGTTTTGTACTATTCGAAGAAACGATGGATGTGCCGGAATACAGGGGTGATGATCCGCGGTTTTTTCTTGAGCAGAATCATCTTTTATTTGGAAAGATTACATAGGAGCATATGGTGGAGCACTCTCTAATTACTTATCTTGCGCATTACTTTGTACTATTCCCTATCCTAAAGGTGATTTCAATCAACATCCAGTATTTTTCCACCAAGCGGGAAATCGAAGAGCATATGATCCGCAAACTGGTCACATGGGGAGGCGTTAGCGATATTGTACACGTTGCGGTTGCTTTGTGTATCCTGGGATTTAAAACAACTACAGTCCGCATAGAGGCCTTCTGTCTGATTGGCTGGCCCTTCATAGTGGACTGGGGCCTTTATACGGCTATGTTTTTGGCCTTCACAACAGTAATTGTTACCATCGTAGGCCGGTTTTCTATCTTTTATCTGCACCGGGATGCCTATTATCACAAGTTTTTTTCCCTCTATTTTATCTTTCAGTTATCTTTGGCGCTTGTTGTTCTCAGTTCTAGTACCACCTATCTGTTCATGGGATGGGAACTTTTGGGGCTTTCATCCGTACTTCTAATTGCGTTCTACGAGCATCGCCTCAATCCGCTTAAAAACGGTATGCGGGTGATGTTTATTTATGAGTTTGGAGACATATTCCTTTTTGCCCTGACAGTGTTATTGCTTTATTTTCATATTGATGATATCAACAACATGGCATTGATTCAGGAACATGGCTGCGAGTGGGCGAAGTTTTTATTAATTGTGGCGTGTTTCTTCAAGTCAGGTATTTTTCCATGGATATGGGTACCGCGGGCAATGGAAGGGCCTACGCCTTCAAGCGCAGTTTTCTACGGCTCGCTGTCAACCCACATGCCTATCTTGCTTCTTCTCCGCATGTGGCCGCGTGAATGGGCACTTCCCGCCTACTGGCCTGAAGTGTGGACTATTTCGCATCCGGCAAATGCTATTGTCCTTGCGATTGCCATTTGTGTTTTTTCCGCCTTTGTCACAACCCATATGAGCAGGCAGCATTCCGACGCCAAAAATACTGTTGCATATGCCGCCACGACGCAGTTAGCCATTATATACATCGAAATATTCCTGGGATTTTACACACTTGCTTTAATTCATGTAATATCACACGGGATATATCGTACCTATGAGTATATGCGCACCCCGTCGTTGTTCCATCTATACCACACTATGGAGACGCGACGGCCCAGAGTAACGAGTACCGGAAAGCATTTTGAATCTATACTACCCGAACGGTTCAGAAAGTGGCTTTATTCACTTACGATCAACGAGTTCGGTTTTTTGTCAAGGTCATTTGACCTTATTGATCAGTTTCTTGGCCTAAAATACATGAGTTTTGACAAAAAAGCGGCAAGACGCTTTACCATTGCAGTGTCCGTGGTATGGGTAGGCTTTAGCATTGTGATGTTTATTCTAAACAAGAGACTTTTCAACGTTGAATATACCAGCGATGGTAGCGGAAATGCTGTCATGTCATTTATTATCAACTGGAATTATTTCAATGTAAGCGAAGAACTAATACTTGTTCTTGCAGTAGGTTTCTGCGTGCTCTCTTTTTATAATATCCACAGGATAGTCATGTATCTTGTAACCCTTGCATGTTCTGCATGGTCGGTAGGTCTTGTCCAGGGGCTAGAACTGATAAAAAATCTGGAAGCGAAGCGCCTGTGGTCTTGTGTATCTGTGATTACCCTTGCCGTTGTCTTTGTGGGACTTGCCTGCTACACGGCATACGCTTCCTCGCATGGTAACGAGAAACGGACAAGCTTTACGGCGCAACTCTATCGCACCCCACTGTCAAACGCACTGTTATTCCTTCTCGGCCTTGCCATCGTAGGTGTGCCAGGGCTGGGCACCTTTGTGGGTTGGGAACAACTTGTACATTATGTCGCAACCATCGCCCCTCATACGGTTGTGAAGGGTTTTTTCATCCTGAAATTGAATACCGTTTTGGTCTTTCTGTTTTACTTCAGCAACTTCCTCGGCTATCCAGACCACAAAGCGCAGGCATTGCATCACTACAAGCGCGATACCCTGCATTTACGCTGGGCGCAGAAGCACTCATAACCCGTGGTTTCTCCGCCCTGTTTCTTATAAATTAAAGCCTGAATGACACCGCACAGGGCGAAGGCAAAATAAAATCTAACAACAGCATTGAAATTTTCATGAAATTACGCCTGCCGATGAATTTATAAAATTGGTCGGGGCGACTGGATTCGAACCAGCGACCTCGACGTCCCGAACGTCGCGCTCTAGCCAAACTGAGCCACGCCCCGAATTTTTCTATAATACTTTATACCATAGAGACACAAAGGGCACAAAGAAAAATCTAAAGGAGTAAAGAAATTCTTTATCTATGCAAGCAGGGAAATCTGTGTCTGGATTCATTTCGCCTCAATTATCACCTTTTCGATTCCAATATTTCCCTCACTATCAAATGCATTGACAACGAGGGTATAATCACCGGCCGTAAGGTGTTTTGTGGTAATCTGAAAAGATTCCTCGGGACTATCAAAGATGCCGTCTACAGGATAAGCAGAGATCCACTCCTGTCCATCGAGGGTGTATTGAACCTTTACAATGTTGCTGTGTTTATCCTTTGCGATGCCTGAAATGATATATCTTCCCTCGGTGCCAGCTTCAACATTCAGAGGCCTGACGTCCGGCCTTGAATTATCAATCATTATGGGTTGTATTGTGTCTTCGGTACTGAGGGCAGTTTCTGGCGGATTGTCTGGTTCATCAGTTGCTGTCAGTTTTACCTGATATTTCCCGTCGGGCAACCTTAACGTATCCCATGTATAAGAACCCTTTTTCTGTGTATTCCTGTCTATAACTTTCCATGCCTTTTCCTCTACGCCTTTGTAACAAATAATTACCTGTACGGTATCATTGTTAGGATCTTCTACCTCCCATTGGATATTTTTTTGCGCCATCTGATGATGCGGTTTCTGACTGACAACCATCTGTGGTCTGGATTCTACCTTACTGTCCATTTTTCCCTCCGGTGGCTTTTGTGACGGAGGCGATGATTCCTTTTCCACTGAAAAATTAACTATTCTGGGGGGACGGTTTCTCGGGAGATATGATAATGATACTGCGCTTATAGCTGGAGTTGAATCACTGTTCATTGTCTGCAAGGTGGCTTTATATTGTATGAAACGCGCAGGCGGGCTTGTTATTCTTTCCCCGCTTTCTGTATACAGCACAGACCAGCCACTCCATGTAGAGTCGGGTCTCTCGCAGTTTCCTGAACGTGTCGCCAGCGTTACCCTCGTACCCTTCGGCTGTATGGCTGTCCAGTAAATATTGCCCCAGTTAGATGGCGCCGTAGTGTCAAGTACATTAGAGATAAAAGTGCCTTCTTCCGTGAAGGAAGGAGAGATTTTATAAACACTTCCAAGATTGCCGGTGCCAAAATAGAGTTCGTTGTTCCTTGTACTGAGACAACAAAGTGCCTGCATCTCTTCCAGCTTCGCCAGATTGCTTGAAATTTCATCAGTCGAAACTCTATATACCCCTGTCGAATTTCCGGTAACTACGTAGAGATTGTTTTGTGCGTCTAAAGACAAACCAAGGATAAAAGCCTGATTAATTTCAAATATTTTTTGGGCAAGCCCTTCCTGTGTGATTTTGTACACGCAGTTCGAGGCGGTTGGAAAACCTGTGGTAGTTTTCGGTGCCCCCTCAGTCCCTTTTGCTGCCATTCTTGTCTGCGGGACAGACGAAGCTTGTATCATAGGTAGTTCTTCCGGAAGATTCATATCCCAGGATTTTTCTTCCTTTAAAACCGAAGTAACGATTCCCGTTTGTACAGGAGGTTGGGGAGATGGAGCCACAGGCACCTGAACCGGGGCACCAGATGCCGTTCCGGCATAGATATTACACATGGAATCTATTGCGAGACAATGAATTTCCCCCTCATCTGCATCATAAAGTACTTCAGCTTGTCCCGACGGAGTGATTTTATATACGAGCCCGTTTGGTTCAGTTCCAATATAGATATTACCGTACCGGTCAGGTTCTATATCCAGAAGATTTGTCTCAGGAGAATCAAAAAACACAGCAGGAATGCCATCCGGAGAGACCTTAAACAGGATACCTTCATTTCCTGTTGCAGCAATAAGGTTAGAATCATTATCTACAAACATATCCCATATGTAAGATGCCGGCAGGCTGCAAAATATCATGATTTCACCCTTGGTGTTTATCTTATAAATAATACCTTTGGGCGCGGTTCCTGCGTAGATATTGCCGTGTTTATCAAATGTAAGGCTTTGGACATATAATTCAGATGATCTAAAGAATTCCACGGCTTCTGAACCATCTTTTATAAGATAAACCGTTCCCGGATCGCCAGTCCCCACAAATACCCGATTTTGCAAATCTTCGACAATCGACCATACAAAGGTACTTCTGATTCCCGAAATTGACTCTATTTTTGGAGAAAGCAGCAGTTCACCCCTATTGTTAATGGATACATTCTGAGTAATACCTTTACTGAAGTCAGATTCTGTTGATTGTATCCATGTATTCGTTGTCGTAGCATAGACATGAGAAGGCAAGAGGATGAAAAAAAATGCCGTAGCGCAGTAGAACTGCAGCCCAAAAAAGAAGCTCTTACTATGTAATGCCATAAGTGTTTTTAGCAGTGAAGTGTATTTCATGATCATTCCTTTAAAATTTAACTGATACGGGGATGGATTGATTCCCGTTCAGGACATATGACGTTGGAATGCGCAATACCACTTCATCGAAAAGGGGGCCGATTCCGCTTTGATTGGAAAAACTCATAATGGAAAGCATGGATGTAGGAAGCGATGGAAACCCTTCTCCCTTATAAGTAAGACCTTTTTTGGTTAACAGAACGCGTACCATGAGATTATTATTTCGCTCCATATTTTCGACATACCGCAGGAGCTGCTCAAAATTTGTTGGTAGGTACTTTCCCGCAGACCGTCCCAGATTCAAAGCCTGCCCGAATGTAGCATCACAGGCTGTAACATTCAGCATACTTCCCGGAAGGGTATCTTCTGGTATACGCACCATTACCGTCCGACAGAAACTTTCTCCAGTAAATGGTTTCAGGCATACCTCCACATGAAGGGTGTCGCCAGGCCTGACCTGTTTTTTATCTACCTTAATGGACTCAATATATGCCGTTTGTCTGGTATCCGATACCGTAATTTCCATATCGATCCGGTTTACGCGAATCGTCTGGAATTGGTTGTTGATAATCATGGTAAAAGGCTGGACAATGTTGTTAAGGGAAAACCACGACTGGTCGAGTTCGTAAAAGACGTTTTCGACCACAACGGGTTTTTCGTATCCTTCGATCTGGGCTGAAAGCCGTATCTTTACCGATTTTTCCCCTAACTTCCTCTCAGTGGATAACACGGCACTCTGAGCAGCCATTAGAATGAGACTGGGCGTCAGCAGCTTATTATCCACGATCTCAAAATTGTATTCGAGTTTTTGCGAACCATCCACCTTGATACGGCAGGGTATCATACGGGACGATTCTCCAAGAATACCACCAATCCCGGCTCTCCTGTCCTGGTTTATTCTGCCAATTATTTCTACCGGTGAAGCCATCTTTACGGAATTTGACACGCTGCTGAGAACGGTATAAACATAGGCGGACGCCATAGGAAGGTCTGTACTTCCTGTCTGTAAGAACGGATGTCCAAAGGCAAGGACATTGTCTCCCTCTACATAAGTTACCGTACCAACGACGGCAGCGCTGAGGTCTCCCCTGATCAGAATGGCAGCTACCGATGCACCCGGAACAAGTTTGGGTCTTCCTGCGGCTTCCTGGTGAGAAACATAATTTCCCCCCTGCACAGGATATAATCCATAGGACTGAAAAACGGGGGATATCCTTTGCAGGGCTTCGGAATCCACACCGGAGACTATTAACGGGGAGAGGATTGGGGTAAGCTTTATGGTGCCTAAATCATGGCCCGTTACATCATGCGATTGTGGAATCAGGGAAGGTGTCGGTGTGCCTGTTACCGGTTCATTCTGTAACGGGGATAGAATTTCCCAATCAGTAGAAACCAGTGAAAGCCCCTTTTCCTGTGCTGGTATATTAAGTAATGTGCTTTTCATTTCGTTAATCGGTGTAATGCCCGCAATAGCGTCCTTTGCAAAGCTCCATCCATAAGCAACGGCACCAATAAGCCGATTGCCAATATAAACAGGGCTGCCACTCATGCCGGCGATAATACCGGATTTCTCCAGAGGACCACCAGACATCCTGACCAGGATCATATTGCTCTTTGCCTCCCAGTTTCTTAATATGCCCAGAACCTCAACATTAAATATTCCTATCCGGTCGCTGGTGAAAACGGTTTTACCATATCCCTTCATACCGGGCACAATTTCGTCAACATTCATGGTATCTTCTGCGGCACAAAGTGCAGACCTGTCCTGCGAAATAAAGGCAGAAACAATACCCAGTATCACAAAAAAATAAGACAATTTATGCCTCTTTAGTTCCATGCAGCAAACTCTACCAAATTTGGCAATTTATTGTCAAGGTATAAAAGAGTTGAAATATTTATATTTAAAAATTAAACTATTCTGTATAAAATAACTTTTTAGAATTTCAGCTGGATATAAGATATAAATTTTGATTTACACCTTGAATAATATAAACGTTGTTAATACGCTTATCGTGACGGATAGTTCCTGTAGCCGTGGTAATGGAAACAATATTGCTTAATTTAAGAGACCAAAATCTTTATTCAAAGCACATAGAAACAGCCGCTCGGGCATTACGGGCAGGTCAACTGGTTGCCTTTCCTACAGAAACAGTGTATGGACTCGGGGCTAACAGAGACGACCTAAAAGCTGTAGAACGTATCTATCAAATAAAGAGAAGAATCGAAGAAAAGAAACTCACCCTGATGATTGCAGACCTCGATGACGCAAAAAAGTATGTTGACCACTTTTCGAACACTGCACAGAGACTGATGGAATCTTTCTGGCCGGGCGCACTGGCCATTATTTTTCCTTTAATGGACGGTTCAGACATTAGTATACGGTTTCCCGATAACACAGCGGCCAGAGATTTGATCCGTGCCGCAAAAGTGCCTGTTGTTACTACAAGTGCAAACATTTCCGGATACCCCCCCTCTACAGATGCACAACAGGTGCTGATGGACTTTCGGGGGAAGATACCCATAATACTTGACGGTGGTTCAACGCGGTTTCGCTCCCCTTCTACTGTACTCAGGTTGAAAGACGATACCTTCGAAATTCTTCGTCATGGTATTATTTCAGAGGCTATGATAAGAAGCTGCCTTGAAAAGAGTTTGATAAAAGCGTAATGGTTATGCAGGGAAATATGGCTGTCTCTGGCCGAGCGACTCCTGCCCCCCTCTTTCCGGTTGTGTTTTTTGTTTTTTAATTCTCATAAAATTTTTATAAAAGATATCAAAAGAAACAGAATGAAAATAGCATTAGCGTCGGATCACAGAGGTTTTGATTTTAAAAAGCGTATAGCAACAATGCTTGTACAAATGGGACATACAGTAAAGGATTTTGGTACGGACAAAAATAATGAATCTGTGGACTATCCTGACTATGGATTACAGGCAGCCCGTGCCGTGGGATCGGGGGAATGCGATCGGGCAATTCTGATCTGCGGTACCGGAATCGGGATGTCAGTGGTAGCAAACAAAGTAAGGGGTGTGCGAGCTGCATGCTGCCATAATCTTTATACAGTTGAGATGAGCCGGAGGCATAATGATTCCAATGTATTATGTATTGGAGCCGATGTCATAGATGAAGAGCTTCTGGAACAGAAGGTCAAATTATGGCTGGAAACCCCCTTTGAGGGCGGAAGACACGCCCGCCGTGTGGAAAAGATCATGGAAGTCGAAAACGGAGGCGGAATTTAATTCAGTGTAATTATTTCTGTCCCCTTCGGTATCGAGAGGGTAAATAGTTTCGGGTCTAGTACGCCGTTCACCGTAATATTTGAGAAAGCTATGCTCAGGGTGATATTATAGGCTGGCCAGCGAACGTGAATCCTTTGCGGTATCCTGCACCCACTCTGAGTGGTATAATCGGTAAATATTGCCTGCAGCCGGACAGAACCATCCGAATTAAACAATTCACACCGAAAGACCTCTGCATTAACCCTGTCAATCAACAGATTGCCTTTCAGGTTAACATCTCCCTTATCCACTTCGAGCATATGAATAAGCCAGTAGGCAGGCCAGGTTTCCAGCATGGGCTTTTTCTCTTCGAGGATTTCCCGGTAATTGAACAGGTTCGCCATATCAGCCGGAAAGATATTGATACCAAGCGCCTCAATCCTGTGAAAGGTATTGGTCATGCCTGTGTAAACCGTGTTTTCTAAGGGAACATGTAACCAGAATTGATTGCCATCTGAGGACATATCGAATAATGTTGTGGCAAACTTAGAGCCTATCGCCCTCAAACTCCTGGGACTCTGGTACAATATCAATCCAGTACAACGGATGGGACCTTTGACGTCTGGCATGGCAAGCGTCATTTCTACATTTGCACGGAAGGTGGCAAGTTTGGAGCTGTTGGAAATTATGGTGTCTCGTATTTGTTGTAATGAGAGATTTTGTGCATCCCCCCGAATATTTCTCAGGATAGCCGAAGGATCTTCCCAGAGTGGCCTTTGCAAGGCCGAGGTTTTATAAGTTGCGCAACCATATGACAGAATTACAAACAAAAAGAAAACAAAAATTACGCATGTCTTCATTCCTAAATCCCGGTTCGAAAATAAGATGCAATGAAAAAATGTAAGTATAAATATATCAATGTAATACAGCTATAAAATCCATTTTCATCGTTTCTGGGTGTTATCTTTGGTAACATGGCGATCAACCAGATTTTAAAAACAGAAATATGCACAAAAAGCGTGCAACTACAAAAAATCAAATCATGCTCTCTAACCTAATAACAGTTGAGACAGCAAAAATTTTGTGGTTTTTAATAAGTTTATCTAATATAAAATTCATTGAGTTTATTTCACCACACAGCCATACATATTGCAAAACCTTACTTGGCAAGATTTTATCATTGGTTTTTATTTTACCCGTTCCAGTTTTGCATATGCCAGCATGAGGTGTTTTATTCCGCTGGCGTTAAAACTCACCTTGGCGCTTGCCTTTTCATTGCTCCCTGAGATTTCCAGTATCCTTCCGATGCCAAAAAGGGGGTGTCTGACCACTTCTCCGCTTGAGAACAAAGGGAAATTCCCTCCGGAAGGGATGGTTGCGACGTCAGTGGTGTCCGTTGCAAGGTCGTATGAGTATGGTATTTCCTGATGAGGCTGGTGACTGTTTCTGGAGAAATATGGGTTTTTGGTGTAGTGCGTGTTGTAGGAGTAATCATGGTTTGTTCTGTCAATTTTCATCAAAATTTCATCCGGTATCTCATCTAAAAATCGGGAAGGCCTGCATACCCCCATCTGTCCGTACCGCATCCTGCGCTTTGCATGGGTAAGGAAAAGTTCCTTCATTGCCCGTGTAATACCTACATAACAAAGCCTTCTTTCCTCTTCAATTTCTTCATCCACATCGTTTGATTCAGAATGGGGCAATAACCCCTCCTCCATGCCGGCAAGAAAGACAACAGGGAATTCCAGCCCCTTGGCCGTATGGAGCGTCATGAGGGTTACCGCTTCAGCAGTATCTTCCAGTTCATCCACGTCGGAAACGAGAGCGACTTCCTCTAAAAATCCCTGCAGGGTCCCCCCTTCATGGTTTATGTCGTATTCATGAGCGGCATTGACCAGTTCTTCAACGTTGGCAATACGGTCCTTCGATTCCTTTCCCCCGGATTCACGGAGGAATGCGAAATAGTGCGTCTTTTCTATTGCCTGTTTGATAACGTTTTCTACGGGCGATCTGGGCAGTTGCTGCAAATCGGAGATGAGTTCTGAAAACCTCTTTATTAATAAAGCCGATTTTCCGGTAATTTCGGGTATTAAGTCAATGTGTTGTATGGCATCAAAAAGACCTGTGTCGTGTGCAGCAGCCCAGTCTTTCAGTTTTTTTACGGTGGTATTTCCTATGCCACGTGTGGGTGTATTGATGGTTCGTTCCAGGGCAACTTCGTCGCATGGATTGATACACAATCTGAGATAGGAGAGGATGTCTTTTATCTCCTTTCTTTGATAAAATTCGACGCCCCCAATGATCGTATAAGGGATACCGGAGTTTCTCAAAGAGATTTCCAGTACACGGGACTGGGCATTGGTACGATAGAACAATGCAATATCGGAATATCTGGTACCCTTGTCGTTCAGCCCTTTGATTAACCGGGTGATTTCGTCTGCTTCTCCGTACTCGTCTTCACAGAAAATAACCCTGATCTTTTCTCCCAGGGGGTTTTCTGTCCACAGGCCCTTCCGTCTCCGGTATTTGTTCTGCTGAATTATACTGGAAGCTGCATGGAGGATATGTTTTGTGGAGCGGTAATTTTGTTCCAGCAGCACCACCCTGGCATCGGGATAGTCCTTCTCAAAATCCATAATATTCCGGATATCCGCTCCGCGCCAGCCATAGATGGACTGATCGGGATCCCCCGTTACGCAGATATTTCTGTATCTGCTTGCCAGGAGCCGCGTAATGGTATACTGGGAGTAATTGGTGTCCTGATATTCGTCGATGAGGATAAACCTGAATTTATCCTGATACATCTCTAAAATATCGGGATGGTTCTTGAGTAGTTCTATGGTTTTTATCAGGAGATCATCAAAATCCAGGGCATTGCTGGCCTTTAGAATGGCCTGGTATTTTTTATAAATCCTGGCCACGTTGTGATTGAAATAGCCCGAAGTCTTTGCAGCAAAGGTTTCAGGGTCAATGAGTCTGTTTTTGGCATTGCTGATGGAGCTTACAATGTTGCGGGGTTTCCACTGCGTGGTATCCATCTTAAGCTCAGCCATAATGGACTTGATGCGGTTCAGCTGGTCAGTCGTGTCGTAAATGCTGAAATCCCTGGAATACCCCAGCCGGTCGATGGTGCTTCTCAGTATCCGCGAGCACATCTTATGAAACGTAGAGACCCAGAGCCCTTTGTGTGAGGAAAACTGTTTTACGCGGTCACACATCTCATCGGCAGCCTTGTTGGTAAAAGTAATAGCCAGGATGTTGTAAGGCTTTATGCCCTGCGACATCAGATAGCCAATGCGCCGTGTAATTACCCGTGTTTTCCCGCTTCCAGCCCCTGCCACGACCAAAAGAGGACCTTCGATATGGGTAATAGCCTCGCGTTGTTTGTCGGTAACGTCTTCTAATAGTGACATATATTTTTATATTAAGGTTCAGGAAATTCAAAGTTTAAGACGCTTCATTGTTTTACTTTTTTAAGGATAGCAGATATTCTTGTTGTGACTTGGCGCGGTGTCAGGAGTTATCAGGTTGTCCGAGAATTGCCATCTCGAATCAGGTTCGGAATCTCAGGCTTTCGGGTGGCCCCTAAATTAGGGGATTCTGAAATAAATTCAGAATGACAAAAAGAAGTCTCTCGTATTTATTGGACAACTTGTTATCTCCTGACATCACAAAATCTGTTGAATTTAATAATCCAAAATCCATGCAATCCATGAAATCTGCGGTTCCAAACGTATTTTATTTCTTTGCTATCAGACTCGCAACGGCCTTTTTATCGTTCAAAATAAGTTCCCGGTAATAAATAATTTTCAGGTCTTTGAAAAAGTCTAAAAGTTCATTCGGTTTCAATAAGTAATCCTTGTTTTTAGGACCATCGAACCCCCGTTCCCAGTTTTCTATGGTGTAGGTCTCATAGATAATCATACCACCCTGTTTCAGTGCCTCTTTCATCTGAGGGATGAGATTGCGTTGCAGATAATAAAAGCAGGCTATCACATCGTAGGTATCTTTGGGTAACTGATAGGTTTCCAGATCAGCGACAAAGGCATGGATCGTTACATTATGTTCCTTTGCCAGCGCCTCAGCTTTTCTGACAGCTATTTCCGAAATATCACAGCCATCCACATCAAACCCGTTTTTCGCCAGGAATACGGCGTTGCGTCCCTCACCCATGGCAATATCCAGCGCCCTTCCCCTGGGCAGGATGTCAATATGCTCCTTCAGGAATTCAACCGGTTCTTTACCAAAGATATAGGCCTCCACTTCATATTTCTTGTCCCAGAATAATTTGTCCTGATTATTTGCAAACAATAACGATGCAGCGTTACGGGTAAAAATAGGAGAAAATATTATATACAAAAAAATGCTGAAAGAAGGAATATATTTTTTCATAATTATTTCATTTTGTTATTATTTCGATAAATAGCCTTTGCGCCGATGTCTCTTCGGTAATGTGCCCCCTCGAAAGATATTTTTTGAACTGCGCTATAAACAGCCTGCTGCGCCTCTAATATATTTTTCCCCAATGCAGTGACACCCAGGACACGTCCGCCATTAGTGATAACCTTTCTGTCTTTCATGGAAGTTCCGGCGTGAAAGACCTGGACGTTATTCAATCCACGTATCGTTTCTAGTCCTGAAATGGGAAATCCTTTTTCATATTTATCAGGGTAGCCCCTGGAGGCCATCACTACGCAGATTGAGGCGCCGTCATTCCATGCAATTTCTGTATTCTCCAAAGTATTATTTATCGTTGATACAAGGAGCGGAACTAAGTCACTCTTCATCCTCATGAGCAGGACCTGCGTCTCCGGATCGCCAAACCGGGCGTTAAATTCAAGCACTTTTGGACCAGTGCTTGTGATGATTAATCCTGCATAAATGACCCCTCTGTAGGGTCGGTTCTCTCTCTTCATGGCATGAATGACAGGGACCAGGATGTTTTCCTCTATGGAAAGCTGCATGTCCTCCGTAATTGAAGGCACAGGTGAGTATGCTCCCATACCGCCTGTATTTGGTCCCTTGTCACCATCATAAATGGCTTTATGATCTTGTACAGAAGGGAGCGGCAGGATGGTGTTCCCATCGGTAATTGCAAGGATGGAGACTTCTTCTCCTGAAAGAAATTCTTCGATGACAACCCTGTCGCCGGCATGTCCGAAGACTTTTTCCTTCATTATATCATCGATGTGTTTGTTTGCCTCTTCCTGTGTCTTGCAGATAAACACACCTTTTCCCCTGGCTAATCCATCGGCCTTAATAACTAAGGGGAACTCACATGTTGTCAGATGTTTTTTCGCCAGCTTTAAATCCTCAAAGACCTTGAAATCTGCGGTGGGAATGCCGTGTTTTCTCATAAGGGTTTTTGCGAAGACCTTGCTTCCTTCGATAAGCGCTGCCCTCTTGCTTGGCCCGAAAATATGCAGATGGCCATCCATGAATCTATCAACAATGCCAGCTATTAAAACATCTTCCGGACCGACTACGGTCAAATCAATTTTTTGTTTCATCGCAAAGGTATAAAGGCCTTCGATATTTTCTGCCCCTATATCAATACATTCAGCAACTTCTGCAATTCCAGGATTTCCAGGTGCGCAGAATATCTTTTTTACCATAGGTGATTGTGCAATCTTCCATGCCAGGGCATGTTCTCGCCCCCCGCTTCCAATAATCAATATTTTCATAGGCATTTCCACCTTGTTTGTCTTAATTATCCTGATTTTTTAAAATTGTCAAATGTGAATAGGGCACAAAGGCGTCTTTTTTGAAAAATTAGTAACGAGTCCCAAAAGGATGAAAGAATCCAGCCAGGGACTTTCATCCTCAGAGAGACCAGCATTACAATGATCAGCTCCGAATTTCGAATATGGGAAAGAAAATTCTTTATGTTTTTGTCTGGATAATAACTATTGTATCAGAACAGGTGGGAAAAAGGGAAAGTTTTTTTGTCCTTGACAGTTCAGTACGGGCTGATATACTGATCTATAATATAGATACCGAAATATAGATACCGATTCTTGGGATATACAACTATCTGATTATTTGTGCAATAACGCGGGGTAGAGCAGTCTGGTAGCTCGTCGGGCTCATAACCCGGAGGCCGTGGGTTCGAATCCCACCCCCGCTACCAATAAAATCAAGGATTTGCGGTTATGCCGTAGCTCGCTCTTCGTGTGCTCGTGCTAAATCTGTGCTGATTTTCTCTGTCGCCCTGTCCAACGCCACTATTCCACATTGCAAAACCGCAAACTTTCTGCACAGTAATAGTATGGTAATGTACATATCCATAATTATGTTGTACGTTATTTCGTTCGTCAGGCATTTGCACGGTGCAAAAATCAATTCCATGCCACATGAACCTCGTTGCAACAGTATGTCTCGAATCACCGTATTTTTTTAGCCTTTAAAATTTTTCTTTGTGGTTGTAAAATTTTTTTAAATGCTTATTGAGTTCCCACCGAAAAGTACAATATATTGCAGGGGGGACGTTGATATTTACCGTATAAAGCATCGCTATTTTGATTTTCGGATTAAACTCAATAAGCAATTTTTTTTATTTAGCTTATCATAAGACTTATCAATAATATTATCAAGATACTGAAGATTCACTGCCCTCAATCTCTGTACCTCCATTCGTTTCCTGAACAGCTTGGGAATATCCTTATAGATGAGCCAATTTGCAATGAAGGGGGACAAGAAAAAACCGTCTTTAAAGTCTGTCAGAACGGTTTTGATTTCACTGAGGCCGTATTTGAAATAGTATTTGAACAGGTAATATGCTGGGTAATTTTTGTATATCACCCATTGTTTGTTGCGATAACCTGTGTAACGAAGTTTTAAACTTTTCTTGCTATGGCTGGCCGTTCCTATATGATAGACAATGGCAGTTGGGACATAAAGGCACTGAAAGCCTGCCAGTTGAGCCCGAAAACTCAGGTCAACGTCCTCAAAGAATGCCCAGAAGTCTTTGTCAAAGAGTCCGATTCTCTCAAACAGTATTTTGCGATAGATAGCAGCACCGCCCGATGCGCCAAATATAAATGATGGTTGTTGGTAGTGGTCGATAGTCTCTCCTTCACCCCTCTTATAAGCCCTGCCCCAGGATGAAAAACCAATCCCAGCACAATCGACAAGGTTTCGGTTGTTGTAATTAATCATGAGAGAGGCACAAAAGCCGGCATCTTTATGCATATCAAGCGCCTGATTTAATTCCATGAGCCAATTTTTTTCGGTCTCCGTATCGTTGTTGAGTAGGGCGATGTATTGTCCCTTTGCCTGCCGGATGCCCTCATTTACGGCCGATGCAAAACCAACGTTCTTTTTCAGTGCAATTATCCTTGTGTCGGGATAACGTGTTTGGACAAAGGACAGGGAATCATCGCCAGACGCGTCGTCCACGAGTATCGTTTCAAAATCGGTATAGGTCTGTTTCTTGAGAGAAAACAGGCAGGCTTCCAAAAACCGCCTGCCATTATAGTTAGGAATAATGACGGATATCTTTGGCATTTAAAAATATTATAACCTGAGAAGGTTATTCTGTTTTTTTTCTTTTTACCTTTTCTAATTTGTAAAACCTTTCAGATATTATAAGAGACTATGCTAATACAGAAAAGCGAAATAATAATAACATTGACTTAAATCGTTTGAAATTACAGGTAAAATACGCAATAATAAAGAACATAAAAATTTCTAAAAATCACCTGACAAACCTTTTGGATACTCCTATGAAATTTATAAAAATGCACGGTATTGGCAATGACTATGTTTATGTAAACTGCTTTGAAGAGGAAGTTAAAGATCCGGCAAAATTAGCAGCAATCATAAGCGACAGGCATTTTGGAGTGGGGTCTGACGGGCTTATCCTTATTTTGCCATCAAAGGTGGCGGACTGCAGAATGCGTATCTTTAATGCCGACGGCAGCGAGGCGCAGATGTGCGGGAACGGCATCCGCTGCGTTGCAAAGTACGTATATGATCACAAAATCACCCGTAAGAATCCACTTACCATAGAGACTCTTGCGGGTACTAAGACAATTCAAGTTTTCACCGAAAATGGGAAAGTATCAAAAGCTAAAGTAAATATGGGAAAACCCGGGCTCATGCGATCTGAAATCCCTATGCTCGGTAAAGAAACCCAGGTGATTGATGAAGTCCTGGCGATCGATAAAGAGGCGGTGTTCCGGATTACGTGTGTTTCTATAGGAAATCCTCATTGTATTATCTTTGTTGATGATCTTGATAAAATCGATATACAAAAATACGGCCCGGAAATTGAACGTCATCGTGTATTTCCAGAAAGAACAAATGTCCACTTTGTCCGGATTCATAACCCCAGAGAAGTTACCATGAAGACATGGGAGCGTGGTTCGGGGATAACTATGGCCTGCGGGACTGGTGCCTCTGCGGCGTGCGTTGCAGGTGTCCTCAATAAAAAGACCGAACGTAGCATCCTTGCCCATCTCCCCGGCGGGGACTTAGAACTGGAATGGGCAGAGGATGACAACGTTTACATGACAGGTCCGGCAACGGAGGTGTTTACGGGGGAATGGATAATAAGCAAATAAAAACATTGCCTGTTTGCAATAAGTGAGATGGAATATGAAACATTTGAAGTAAAACAAAAAACTATGGATTGTAGATGCTTGTTGGCAGGTTAACTATTCTTTATACATTTACATTATAAATTTTCACGACAGCCGTAATATAAAAATGCATATAGACGGCGAATGAATAGTAAAGTATTTTTATGAAAATTCCAAAGCTATGCCTATAAATTTTATATTTTTTTCTTTGTCTTCTGTGCTGATCTTTTTATTTCCTCATCCAGTTCTTTCCATGCCTGACCAGGTGAATATCGTAGTGTTATTCGGATAGTAAACCTCCATTTTTTTATCACGTGCATTTATACTTCCAGCAAACATATGAGAGCGGCCATTATAGAAAAGTTTATTGAAGAAATAACACAGGGCAAAAAAGGCCATTTTGAGCGCTTTTACGAAATTTTTTCAGCGCGGGGATTTTCCCTGGAACTAGACAGTAATTCCGGCAAAGTATGGTTAAGTAACGATTCCCACAGAGAGGACGGCGAATTCCTGGAAGCACTGCAGGATACTAATTATAAAAAGAAGTACAATAAACCGCATCAGGACGCTATTGATGAATGCGATAACAGAGGTAATCACTGTAACAGGCATTCATATTTTGACTATATCGGTACACAATTGTTTGATATAAACAACAATCAGTACCTGAACGAACTCTTTACACATGAAATTCCAGTTGACCTTTTTCGTCTGAATTGGGAAAGAGACCGCTATGGCAGGTTTGAACAATTTAAAAGATGCGAGCAACTCCCTGCAATACGGGTATATGATCTGGAGCCTTTCATAGCCCGCCTTGTGAAATCAATTTCCACCATTGGTATATCCACGTGGTCATCCTGCGAAGGCCATTGGGGTAAGCCTGCGTATATTGTCTTTGACGGCAGGTATCATCGCACCTGGTTCCAGACGATATTTCATAAATTTGTCCAAAAGAAATTAAATTTATCATGCCGGTGGGACTGGCTTGGGTGGGACGAACGTTGTATTGTGAGCAGTCCTGATGGAAACATCCTTGAAATGTATTCAGAAATTCAGGATGTGGCACGATTGATTTATGATTGTAAGATTTTTTTAAGGAGTATGAAAAGGCATGTATGCTCTCTTCTGACGGCCCAGCATAAAAATATGGATCAGAAAGGATTGCTTCATCTTTTCGAGGACTATTTTGAGGAGTTAATAGACAAAATCAATTAGGCATTCTGATTGTTACAGACCCTTTTGGCCTGAGATACTCAACCTATACTGGACTATTGTGAGAAATATCGCCTTTTATTCTTTTTGGTATTTATCTGCATTCATCAGCGTCCTGTTGCAGAATGCAGGTACCGTCACCCAATGGGACATATTCCTTGATTTTGACTTTAAATTCTGATATTTTTTAAACGATGAATAAGTTTCTAAAACTATCATCCATATATGACATACTTCAAAAGGCGGAGCATGGTGAACGTTTAAACTCTGATGACGGTGTACGGCTTTTCAGGTCTAACGATATCCTTCCTATTGGTTATGCAGCGAATATAGTCCGTGAGCGGAAAAACGGCAATAAGGCGTACTATATTACCAATCGCCACATCAACTACTCCAACATCTGCAAGAATCGGTGTAAATTCTGCGCCTTTAGCAGGGATAAAGAAGAGGCGGGTTCGTACGAGATGGATATGGAGGAAATCCTGGAAAAGGCCATAGCTGCCGCAGAAGAAGGTGCAACGGAACTCCATATCGTCGGTGGATTGCACCCGGATCTTCCTTTCGATTTTTATATAAAGATGATTCGTGAAATTCACGAAAGCTGTCCAGACGTACATATCCAGGCATTTACCGCAGTAGAAATTGAACATCTGTCTCAAACAGCAAGGCTTTCAGTACGTCAAACGTTAAAAGAACTCAAAGAGGCTGGACTAGGTTCCTTGCCTGGAGGCGGTGCCGAGGTGTTTTCCCCAAAAATCCGGGAGCAATTATGTCCTGAAAAACTCAGCGGCGATGGGTGGTTGCAGGTGATGCGAGATGCCCATACCCTGGGATTACGGAGCAACGCAACGATGCTTTACGGTCATGTGGAGACTCCGGAGGATAGAGTCAATCATCTCATAAAGTTGAGAGAACTTCAGGATGAAACAGGTGGATTTATGTCGTTTATCCCGCTGGCATTTCATCCGAAAAATACCGAACTATCAAACCGTTCCGGTACAACGGCCATACTTGATTTGAAGGTCATCTCCATAAGCCGTCTGATGCTGGACAATTTCGACCATATTAAGGCGTTCTGGATTATGCTGGGAATCAAGCTGTCCCAGATATCTCTCAACTTTGGTGTGGACGATATTGATGGCACGGTGCAGGAAGAAAAAATCACCCATGCTGCAGGTGCTGAAACGCCAGAGGCCTTGACCGTTCACGAAATCATCAAGCTGATCAAAGAAGCTGGCCGTGAACCTGTTGAGCGGGATACGCTTTACAATCCGGTAAGAAGAAAAAGGATAATAGCTCAGGCACTATAACCGCAGAGGGCGCAGAAGTAGCATCAAATTTTAAACGTTAAATAACAAATAAATTCCAATAATGAAATTCTAGTTACCAGGACGTTTTGAACTGTTGATACATTGAAATTTAGAGTTTATTTGAAATTTGGAATTTGTCATTTGTAATTTAATTGATATTAAAGCATTGTGATCTGAATCATAGAATTTGTTTGGTTAAACTTCACCGAATTAGGAGGTTTTTTATAATTAATGACTGCATTCCCAAAACTCTTTAGTCCGTTTAAGATAGGTTCTCTGAGTATACGGAACCGCATGGTGATGTCCCCTATGGAAACCCATTTATGCGATAAAGAGGGTTTTGTGACGGATGAGATCATTGCCTATTATCGAGAGCGTGCTTTGGGAGGGGTGGGATACATTACCGTAGAAAATACCGCCATAGACCCTGTTGGCAGGGTCAACGACGGTATGCTTTGTATATATGATGATAAGTTCGTCCCGGGGTTAAAAAAACTAACGGATTCCATCCATGCGGTGGGTGGAAAGATTGTTATACAATTAAGTCATGCTGGGAAAGAGGCATTACCCTATTTTACTGGTTTGGAACCTGTGGCCCCTTCTGCCATTCCTAGCCCTTTAACCAGACAGGTACCCAGGGAGTTATCTGTTGAAGAAATCAGATTCATAATCGGCAAATTCGCCGATGGTGCCTTCCGTGCTATAGAGGCAGGATTTGATGGTGTGGAAATCCACATGGCACATGGTTATCTGGTAAATCAATTCCTTTCCCCGGAATCTAATGTGCGAGCAGACGATTACGGGGGAGATACTATCCGTCGCTCACGGTTTGCCAGGGAAATTGTCGAAAGTATCAGAAGGCATGCGCCAGAAGACTATCCGGTAATATGCCGTATCAGTGCAGACGAATATACCGATGCGGGACTGAAACTGGAGGAAAGCAGGGAAATCGCCAAAATCCTTGAAGAGGTTGGCGCAAGCGCCATTCACGTTTCTGCATGCAACTACGCATCTGCCTTTTTTAATATACCATGTTATTATTTAGAAGAAGGTTGTTTTATCCACCTGGCAGAAGGCATCAAGTCTGTTGTAAAAATTCCGGTGTTGGCCGTTGGCAGGATTGTTAATCCCGTGATGGCTGAAAATGTACTGCAGGAAAATAAGGCTGACCTCATTGCATTAGGACGTGCCCTTATTGCAGATCCGCACTTTCCCAACAAGGTGAAAGATGGCCGACTCGATAACATAAGAGTCTGCATAAGCTGTAACCGCTGTATTGAAAGCATCTCCGATAAAAAGCTTGTATGCACGGTTAATCCTTATATTGGTAAAGAAGGTGTTGCCCACATACAAAAAACCGCAAGGCCAAAAAAAATACTTATTGTTGGGGGAGGACCCGCGGGGTTATCAGCTGCCCAGGTGTTGTCTGACCGTGGACATAACGTTACCCTGTGGGAAAAGGAGTCTCATCTCGGCGGAAGTTTCCGTTACGCATCCCTTGCGCCAGGGAAGGAGCCTTTGGGAAAATTTCTTACATATTTAATAAACCAGGTAAAAAAGACAAATACCACGATTCATCTCAGCAAAGAAGCAACTGCTGAATCTATCAGGCAATTTGCAGCCGATGTAGTGGTTCTTGCGCATGGTGCCAGAAACGTTCCTGTTGAAATCAACGGAGCACAAAGCAATGGTGTTCTTAATGTCACGAAAGCCTTTATGTCTGCGGATTCCATTGGAAATACAGTTGCTATTGTTGGTGGAGGGGCAGAAGGTTGTGAACTTGCCGATTTTCTCGCATCCCGGGGCAAGAAAATTACCCTGATAGAAATGCGACGTGTTCTTGGACTGGGACTGGTAGCACATCCCCGTTATCATGTCTGCGAACGTCTTAAGAAGATGGGCACTCAGTTACACGTCAACACAAAGGTCACCGAGATTGGCCATAATTACATTGTCATCAGTCGCCGAAGGGAGGCAGATCAAAAGCTTGAGGGATTTGATACGATCGTTATTCCTACACTCCATCAGCCCAACAGCGCGCTTGCGGAGTCGATTCAGTCCTTTGTTCCTGAGGTCTATACCGCGGGTGATGCCGTGAAAGGCCGTACAGCGCTTGAAGCCATCGCTGAAGGTGTGGAGATCGGAATGAAAATATAAAGAAACGGGGAGTCACATGGGTAAAAAAACGGTTGTCATTGGTCTTGATGGGACACCTTACAGCCTTATTCATAAGTTAACGCAACAGGATGTATGTCCAAATGTGTCCAGATTATTAGCAGCAGGTTCACTTTTGGAGATGAAGTCCACGCACCCTGCTGTATCTTCTGTGGCATGGACGTCTTTTATGACAGGTAAAAATCCGGCAAAACACGGTATTTTTGGCTTTATGGACAGAATTCCCCATACCTATGATATATACTATCCTAATTTCAAACACATACAGGCTAAACCAATCTGGGACATCCTCAGCCAGTATAATAAACGGTCCGTTGTGATTAATGTACCGTCGACGTACCCTGCCTCAGAAATGAATGGTATCCTTATAGCAGGATTTGTGGCCATAGATCTTGCTCGAGCATCGTTTCCGGCTTCAATTGTACCCACCTTAAAGGAAATGGGATATAAAATTGATGTTGAAACACAACTCATTCATGAATCAAAGGATAAGTTGTTTGACGACTTATTTCTGACACTGGAGAAGAGAACCCGGGCAATCCTTCACTTTATGAAGAATGAGGTCTGGGACCTTTTTATTGGAATATTCACCGAGACCGACAGACTTCATCATTTCTTCTGGGAATTTATGGAAAGGAATGATCCCAGGTACAGGCAGTTATTCCTGGATTATTATAAAAAAATAGATACAGCCATCTGCAAAATTACGGAAAATCTGGACAATGATACAACCATCATTCTTCTGTCTGACCACGGATTTTGTGCGTTACAACAAGAGGTATATATTAATTACTGGTTAAGAGAGGAGGGTTTTTTAACTTTCAAAACGACCCCTCCAAAATCTTTAGCTGATATAGGGGCGGGATCAATGGCCTACTGCCTAGACCCAGGAAGAATTTATATCAATTTGAAAGGACGGGAACCAAATGGATGTGTAGAGCCAGGCAACGATTATGAGCAATTGAGGAACGCCATCATATCCAGGCTTACAGGGCTGAAAGACCCTGCCACAAAAACTACCATAATTGACAAAATCCACAAACGGGAAGAAATATATGACGGAAAATATTTCGATAGGGCTCCTGACCTTGTTATAGAACCCAAGCGTGGGTACGATTTAAAAGGGGCTATCTGTAAAGAAGAGCTCATGGGTAAGGGTGTTTTCAGCGGTATGCATACTTATGATGACGCCTTTGTGTATATTAATCACAAAACTATTACTAAACCTACTCTGGAAATTACTGATGTCACCGCAACCATCCTGCATTCACTGAATATTCCGGTACCCGGAGATATGGACGGTACAAATTTTGTGAAATGGAACTAATGATTATCGGATCTGGTACAGGAATGCCGTCGAAGACAAGGGCGTATCCATGTACCCTGCTAAAGATAAAAGACAAATACCTGGTTTTTGATACCGGCCCTGGTTCTCTACGGCAACTGTTTATTGCAGGTGTTACCTATCTGGATATCGATCACATTTACTATTCCCATTTCCATCCCGACCATTCGCTGGACCTCGTTTCGATCCTTTTTGCAATGCGATATAATGAACCGAAAAGAACCAAACCTCTTTATATCACAGGCCCTACGGGTTTAAAAGCATTTTATGAAGGTTTGGTATCGGTTTTCGGAGAAACGATAAAACCCAAAACCTTTGAACTGCATCTGCAGGAAATCGACAAAGGGGAATTGACTTACGATGGCTGGAAAATTATTGTAGAGCCATTATGCCATTCGATGCACAGCATCGGCTTTCGCATTGAATCACGATCTGGTAAAACTTTGGCATACTCCGGCGATACGGATTATTGTGACGGTATTCTTCGTTTAGCAAAAAAAGTCAATACCCTGATTCTCGAATGCTCTTTTCCGGATGGTCAAAAGGTTGAAGGACATCTTACGCCTAGTCTCTGTGCACAAATTGCTAATGAGTCCCAATGTGACAAATTACTATTGTCGCACTTTTATCCGGTCTGCGATGTTAGTATAAGAAATAACAGGTACTTGCCAAGGGAACTTAAAAATATTTATAACGGTGAGGTCATTTTTGCTGAGGATTTTGCAAAGTTTACCATTTAACCGGATTGTATAAGAATTTTCATTTTATTTATGCGGTTTTTAGGTATCTTATGTAACTCAAGGCTTTGTCTTGAGAATGCTGGGGTCAAACCTAAAGGTTTGGGTTATAATCATAACTGGAATACGTCTATCTCACTATACTTCTACTACAGGTTAAAATATGAAAAATGTAAAACAACCTGATGACGAAAAGTATGCCCTTCTCGTTGCAGATATGTTAAACGATTTTGTCAATAAAGGAGCTTCTCTCGAAGTTCCCGCGGCAAGAACGATAATTAACAATATCAAGAAAGAAATAAAAGCGGCAAGAAAGGGGCGTATTCCCATTATTTATTGCTGCGATGCACACAAAGATAAAGACCCTGAATTTAAGCTGTGGCCAAGGCATGCCGTAAAAGGAACCAAAGGCGCTGAAGTTATCAAACAGCTCAAACCTCATAAAGAAGATTACATTGTAGCAAAAACAAGCTATTCTTGTTTTTACAAAACCTCTCTTGATAAATTGTTAAAAAGATTGAGGATTACACATATAATAATTACCGGTGTTGTAACTAATATCTGTGTTTTGTATACGGCATCGGATGCATATATGAGAGGTTATAGAATTATTATACCTCAGAACTGCGTTGCAGCACTTACTGAAAGTGAACATCAATTTGCCTTACAACAAATGAAACAACTTTTTCATGCAGAGATACGATAAAAAACTCATAATACCGCACATAAACGCAAAAGGGGTATATAAAAATTAGTATTTTATATACCCCCTTTTTCTATTTTCAGAGACGTGTCCTGAAATTGCAAATAGAACCGGTATGGTTATTTTGAGCCAAAATTTCTTACAATTTCAACCATTTTTTCGATCATTTCTGGGGACATCTTTCCCTGATAACCAGGACATTTTCCTTTTCCGGTATTTATGTGCTTTATAAGTTGTTCGTCTGTTTTAGAAGACTGAAATGCTGGATCGGTAAAATCAGGCACTCCATATTCATGGCCTTTTGCTGTACCTTTACCACCATTCCCATGGCAATAATAACAGCTCTCTTGTACAGCAAAACCAAGACCGGCAAAAATCGTATACGGACTCTTTGTCGTATCGCCAGGGGTATGCTTTGTTAAAGCCCATGCAGAACTGGTTATGGTCAACCCCAAACCTACAACGGCAGGTATAATGTATGGTAAACGCAGTAATTTCATGATTCAATTCCTCCTCGTTTATGATTATGTAAGATATTCTGATTTTATATTTTTTATTACGGAACCAGCTTTAGCTCCGATCTATAAATCTTATGACAATTTCTGCAGGCAATGGTTAGCCTTCTGAATTGTACCTGAATTTCTTCCAGATCCTTATTGGATGCTGCTTTATCAATTTCCGATGCATGATAAAGAACCTCATCATTTAAGACATTATAGTTCTTATCGGTTGCAAATTTGCTCTTGGAAGTTTCGGTATCGGCACTAATTGCCTTTGCACATTCCGAAAATTTTGCAAATTGACTGGCATCAGCAGCCGAAAGTCCGGTCATAGCCCTCATCCCCTGGAAATTGTCCCACATCTTTTTGCACAAATCACCCTGGCTTGCCTGGCCATAACTTACTGATGACACCGCAGCAATGAACAATGCAATTGTTCCGGCAAAAATACCCTTTTTTAGCCTCATTTTCCCCTCCTCACTTTCCTTTTTTTCAAAATACCTTATATAAGCGGACATACTGTTTAATCGAATTACAAAATACATATTCCTTGTTAAAATTAAGAAAAACCACTTAACATAAAAGGGCTTTAACTCTTTAATCCGAACCTCTGAATCCAGTAGCTAGCCCCTGGCTTCGGACTTTCACTTCACCTCCCTTCATAACTGAAAAAACGTTGAATTGCACAGAGCAAATAGCGTAATTCAAAAACCACTGAAGCATCAAAAAACAAAACTGCACCTACATTTCCCCACAGCATCCAAAGTGCAAACAGTAATAGACCTTAACTATATTCCTTGATTTCTTCTCCAAGAAGAAATCATCCAAGGGAGATCGAGATTATTCAGGAACCAAGATTCATATGCCTTTGAAGCAGAAAGAAGTATTTGGAAATATGAGATACTGCGGGTAGTAACCAATTTTTACAATTGGCTGTTACCAAAAAATCAGATGGGATTTCTGTAAGATTAATTTTAAAACCCCAATCCTTGGCAATATAACATCGAAGGCAAAATGAGTCAAGGAAAAATTTCCGAAGCATATATACAAAAAACTGTAAAAACTTAATTGCTTACTGTAATTTGATATCTCAGATATCTGCTAAAATTCCTACCAATCTTTTGGAATACTTGCTTCCTTTGGCGCGGGTATTTCTTCCTGGCCAGGTAGCAATTCCTCCTTCTTGCCAGGATACAATTGTGGATAAATATGAATTCCTAAATGTTTATGACATAGAGCACACGTTTGCCTCAGTCGTCTCACCTGCCATTGTGCATCTTCCAGCGCACCTTTCTCATCCTTGCGACTTACAACTTCTAACATCTTTTCTGCCTCTGACAGCATCGTCTTATTCAGATCCTGGTATTTTTTATCATCAGGCCGCGGAAACTTACTGATGACTGTCTTAGTCAGTTGTATAATACTTGTACTTGCCCCTGATATAACCTCCCAGTCCTTATCTGTATATTTGTAATATCCTGATATTTGTTCAACAGCCTTATAGTTCTTATCGATTTCACCCATAATCTTGGCTAATTCACTTTTCTCTTTTTCACTCTTAGGTGCCTCCTCGGCAAATCCTTGAGTTACTATAATACATATGCCAACAACCAATCCTGCCAAAAAACTCTTTCGCGCCAACGTCTTTAACCTCCATCAATGAACTAAATTTATACCCTTACTAATATCGCACATATTATACCAAAGCAAACAAAAGAGACAACCTGTTCTGAAACAATGATTTATTACATCAAACACAATACAAACGAAATATTTAAAGAAAAATTATTGGTTTAAATTGACCATAAACTGAGGAACATGTACCAAAATTTACCGGAAAGAAACAAAAGAGAGGCTATTATAAAAAAAATATTCCATATGTCAAATATTTAATTCGGGTAACCGTTTGGGAACATAACCTGCACAAGGGCATAAATAACGCAGCTTAGCCCTGCAGATGGTTTCCTTTCCAATAACGAAATGAACCTGCGTTTTCACAAAATAAACTTAAACATTGTTCGTAAAAATTCCCACGATTGCACCTGTCATGCAGGTAGCAAGGGTTCCAGCTATAATGGATTTAATCCCTAAAGAGACTATTTCATCTCTCCTTTCCGGGACCATACTTCCCATGCCCCCGATCATCATTCCCACGCTCCCAAAGTTGGCAAATCCACACAGTGCATAGGTCATTATCAACCTACTCCGTGCGCTTAATGCACCATCCGGGAGTTTTGACAGATCAATGTATGCTATGAACTCATTCAGTATCGTTTTTGTCCCCATAAGTGACCCTGCGGTTAATGCCTCCGGCCAGGGTATGCCAATTAGCCAAGCGACCGGGGACATGATATAACCGAGAATCCTTTGCAGTGTAACAGGCTGGTTACCGAAAGACGGTAACAGGCCCAGTGCTTTATTGGTGAGGTATACGAGGGCTATAAGGACAATGAGCATCGAAATAATGTTTATCAGAAGATTTATACCCTCTAATGTCCCTTTTGTAATGGCATCCATTGAGTTTGTTGCAAGCTGAGACGGGGTCAGTTCACCAGCGATCATTTTTCCCGTTTCAGGTATTATTATTTGTGAAATCATAATGGCGGCTGGTATACTAATTATGGAAGCAGTCAGGATATGCCCCATGGCATCCGGTACAATCGTCTTCAGGATATTTGCATAAAGGACCATTACCGTACCTGCAATCCCCGCCATCCCGCAGGTCATGGTTATAAAAAGTTCGCTTCTGGACATCTTTTTCAGGTAAGGACGGATAAAGAGGGGTGATTCGATCATGCCGAGAAAAACATTTGCTGCCGCACTTACCCCTACCGCACCCCCTATGTCCATGGTTTTTTGAAGGATCCACGAAAGGGACTTTACCACGATTGGCAAAATCCGCCAGTAAAATAAAAGAGAGGACAATGCGCTTACCACAAGCACAAGAGGAAGTGCCTGTAACGCAAGAACAAAACTCGAACCAGGAAATTTTTCATCAAAAGGAAGAGTGCCTCCACCAAGATAGCCGAACACAAAAGAAGTCCCGGCCTTAGTCGCTTCTTCCAGAGACATGGCAACTTTACTCATCAGTTGAAATATTTCTTTGAACACAGGGAGTTTAAGCATAACCGCAGCCAGTATAAATTGCATCGCCAGCCTTACCAGTATGTCACGCAACTTAACCTTCCATCTATTTTCACTCATGACCCAGGCAATAGCGACCAAAGCCAGTATTCCAAAGACGCCTTGAATAAACATTTCCCTTAACCTTATTTTTGTATTTCGTAATATTTAACTTGATACAACAGCACAATCACCTGCCTATGTGTTAAAGGGGATAGGCTGAAGAAATGCTGAGGTACAGCGCATTGTATAAAAACTTCTTATGCAAGTGCCTCTCTCGTCAGCCTTTCAGCTGTTTCAATCATACCTTTCAGATCCTCTGACGACCGTGTCTCCACATAGAACCTTACCTTTGGCTCTGTACCGGACGGTCTTATCAGAAACCACGAATCATCATCAAGTACCACCTTTATCCCGTCTACGCTTATTATCGTCTTGATATTCCTGGTATTTTTGCCAATCGTTATTTTGCTTCCTGCAGTAAGTTTGTTTTTGAGATATGAAAGTTTTTCCAGAAGTGGTAGTCCTGCCAGAGAGCGGTCAACCTCCACCCCGGCCCTCTCCGGAAAATAAGCCCCAAATTCTCCCTCAAGTTCCCTGAGGTATGCACCAATATTCTTCCCGGTAACTGCCATCATCTCAATCGCAAGCAAAAGTCCAAACATCGCATCCTTTTCGAGCGTGTTGTTATAACCTGAAATACCATCGCTTTCTTCGTAGGAAACTATAGCCCTCTCTTTTGCGTCCTGAAGCATATATGGTCTAAAATTTTTAAAACCAACTGCCGTCTCTTTTACAGGGATGCCGAGCTTCTCAGCAATAGCGTTTCCGAAATTGCTCGTGGCTACAGACTTTACCAGGACACCCGAAATATGCTTGTATTTATACAAAAAGTGGAGTGCCATAGCTCCAAAGTGGTTCATCGTAATATCTGCTTCTCCATCCGTGAACCTTATCCTGTCACCATCGGGGTCCATTATGGCACCCAACTTAAATACGCTCTTACTCTTTCCCAATACCTCCTTCACCGACTTCATATTCTTTGCCGAAGGTTCTGGTGGTATGCCGCCAAATAGATAGTCATCCTCCGTCCTTAGATATCTTATTTTTGAACTTTCACCGAGGAGTGTGTTAGGCCTTCTCCTCGTAGCGCCGTGGATGTGGTCGATACAGACGAAACAGTTTTCCTCTTTTATAAAATGTCTTATCCTCTCAAGGTCTAAGGTGCCGCGTTTTTTGAGAAACTCCTCATAGAGTTTTATCGTATCTATCTTGTGGAATCCCTCTGGCTTTTCCTCGTGTATAATCGCCTTCCTGGCCATCATTTTATTTGCATTTTTTTCAATGACCCTGGTAATCTCTGGTCCGGCAGGACCACCATCAGATGGGTTAAACTTGAATCCAGAATAATTTGCTGGATTGTGCGAAGGGGTAAGATTTATCGAGCATGCCGCATGGAGCATGTCAATGGCTGCGGAAAATTCAGGTGTAGTAGCCTCACCTGCATAGTAGACCTTTATCCCTTCTTTCGCAAGTAATCCCATTACAGATGCAGCAAATTCAGGCCCTAAAAACCGGTTGTCGTGTCCTACGATCACACCTCTCTTTTTAACCTCGCCAAAATCCTTTACACCAAGCGATTCCATTACCTTTTGTTCGCCAGTCTTGAACATTTCGATAATCGCAGTAGTTACTATGCGCACATTGTTAAAGGTAAAATCCGTACCCGTTTCACCCCTCCAGCCCGATGTCCCAAAAACGATCTCGGTCGGTGAAATATTTTCTATCGCAAACCTTTTAATTTCTTTGAGAAGTCCTGCGTTCTGTTTTACATCTGAAAGTATAAACTTCCAGCAGGATACTGCGTCTTTAAAATCATTTGTTTTCATAGTTATACCTCCTAAGTAGCAACAACACATTCCATACCTTTCAGGTGCTAGTTTTATTTTTGTCTTTGATTTTAACTGCATTTCCAAGGCTTTCAAGAAAATTCGCATGAGACTAATCCGAACAAGCCAGAAGAGTATTTTGATGAGATGCCTGCAGTGAATTCAGCGTGACATTTTTATTTGCCTGCCTGTCACTCTGAACTTGATTCGGAATCTCCAACATAACAAGCACCCGTCAGACTCGTTTTGGGCTAAGGAAACGAACTTTAGTTATTGACATGATAACTTTATTTACTTAAGCTAGCTGTAGGAAGCAGATAAGCCAACTCAGGAGTAGATGAACAATTTAAACAAGGAGGGTTTTGGATGAAATATCAGGTAGGAAAGATCGGAAGGGTGGTTGTCGCAAGATTTGAAGACAAAGAAGACGTCCTCGGGAATCTCACCAGCATAGCAAAAAAAGAGGGCATTAGCGCAGCAGCATTTTATCTCGTAGGCGGTATGCGTGAGGGGAAGATCGTTGTCGGGCCAGAGAAAGACGAACTCCCTCCAACTCCTGTATGGAAAGAACTTGGCGAAAGTCACGAAGTCGTCGGTTTCGGTACCATATTTCACCAGAACAATGAGCCAAAGGTCCATTTACATGCTGCATTCGGCAAAAAGGATGCTGTAAAAGTCGGATGCCTGAGAGAAAATTCCAGCACCTTTCTCGTCCTCGAGGCTGTGATTATCGAACTCAGCGGGATCAATGCGGTAAGGGAGTTTGACACCGTATCAGGATTAAACATACTGAAGCTTTAATAAAAAATCTTTTTAAAGTTAAGCTCACACTGGAAAGGGTGAAAGTGAGGGATTTCTATGGAACGTACTGATGCCTGTGGCCAGGAGCATATTTAACGTGAAACTCAGCGGGCACGTGCAATCTCAGTGGAAGGGAGAATGGTATCCGTATTTATTCAGCAACGCAGGGTCCAAATACTGTGCAGAGGCATGCAGCAAAAATCCCGGGAGTACCTGCTTCTTCCATCGAGGTGGGTGTAAACTTTAGGAGGCGCATTTGGTGGCAAAGAGGATCAGATAAACACCATGGGCATGTATGGCAGCCCTTGCGGCCTGGCATATGCATAAACTGGTGGAACTGGTACACCGAAGGGATGATAATCCCAAAACCCAAGATAGGATTTTAGTATATTCCCAAAAATATTTTAACGCTTTTAGCAAAGAAAATAATTATCTTTGAACAGCAAGCTCAGGAATAATAACAAGCTCTTTGGGTTTAAGACCAGGGGGCAACAACTCGACGGCCGAGAGAAGTTAAGTGGTGTTTGTACGAATGAACAACTTTTTTGATTAATCCATGAACTCGCAGTCGTTTTAAGATACAGCATATTTGACCGGTGGATTTTTGTACAGGCGATGTTCGGAGGTCTTTGTTCTGAAAGCCTCGAATGCTATATATTCACCACGAACAATGCTCAGAAAAATTTGTTGGTCATCATTGCTATTCTTAAAATAAAAAACTCTTCCGACTCGTTCGGGTTAGTCGTCATGTTAGTGAAGGCAACACCCAGAAACGATGAAAGTAGAACTATTTATTCATATCATATTGTGACACAGTTACTTGTGCCGTTTTTGTGGACTTATTTTCGAACCAGAATAAAGCCCATTTTTCGTCTTTTGGTTTTAACCTTTCACCTCCGTTGTTGAGTGTGGATGTGTTGTAGCTTAAGACCAGGAGTGTTTTGTTGCCAGGTCGGGGAAAAATGAAAAACCAAAAAACCGGTGATATGCCACCTCAACGGTAAATAACCGAAGGGCATGCTGGAGAAGGGTTTTTCGTTCATTGCTTTGATACTTCCTGGGATGGACGGGAGATATTTGGCAAAAGACCCAGGAGTCGGCTGATGCTTGTCTGATGAGGTCAAAGGCATTGGGGAGGGTATTTTTGAGTGAGCCGAAAAATCTCAGCCGCCTCCAAACGGTTGACTATGCAAGCATGCCCTCGTGAAAACGGGGATGGCGGGATAGCTGGATAAGATTTATTAAATCATTTGCTGGGTAATGGCTGGGTATTAGACTCAAATATTCCAAGGCTAATAAGTCATTTTGGGATCATTAACATAGCAATAAGCTTTTTCGCAAGAGTAGAGAGGTATTCAAGAGATTTTTGCAGTTTCTTTTGATAACCGATGGCGACACCTCTATTTTGGATAGTGTGAAGGGCAA
>JABRVT010000014.1:0-237874 GCA_040048245.1 Candidatus Brocadia sp. | reverse complement strand
CGCTTCAGGGCGAGGCGGGCGGAAAGGGGGTTCGGGGGGAATTCCGCCCGCCGAGCCCGTTAATAAAATCGGTTCGGATTTTTTCAAATACACACCGCCATTTATTGTACAATACATGACATGGGCTTCTGCTACAAAAATATAGTTGCAAGTACCAAATATCGCAATGACCACTCTGTGCCATCTTAATGAAGATCGGAATCCTCGCTGACACACACGATAATATTACTGCTATCCAAAAGGCCGTTTGTTTTTTTAACGCACAGGATTTAAAGTATGTCATTCACGCCGGAGACTATGTTGCCCCATTTTCCTTAAAAGAATTAATGAAGCTAAAGGCAAAATTTATCGGGGTATTCGGGAACAATGATGGTGAACGGAAGGGATTGAAGAATATTTGCAGGAACATCCATGAGCCGCCTTATAATCTCCTTTTGGGTGGCAAACATATCATGGTTACTCATATGATGGAGAGCCTTTTAAAAAGATCAAAGGAAAATACGGATATCATTATCAGTGCCCATACGCATATCCCTGAGATTAAAGAGGGGAGTCCCCTGTATATCAATCCCGGTGAGTGCAGTGCATGGTTATATGGAAGGAGTACTGTTGCAGTGCTGAACATTGAAACATCCCGCGCCGAGATTATTGATCTTTCAGCAGTGTCTCTGGATAAAGGTTAAAGATGCTCGGACAATTTTTAAAGCGAGTTATTGTTGCCCCTATAGTATGTGTGCTTAGCGGTACCATACTCTGCGGGTGTGTGTTACGGACCCTTACGATTGATTCTGAACCGCCAGGTGCCATGGTCTATCTGGACGATGAGCCGATTGGAGAAACTCCTGTAACAACAACTTTTACTTATTACGGAACACGAAAGATTACTTTGGAAAAAGTTGATACAGAGGGGAGGCTTCTATATGAAAGAAAGATTGTCTACGAAAAGATCAAACCGCCTTTTTATCAGATTTTACCATTAGACTTTTTTTCTGAAATAGTAATACCCATGAAACTAAAGGACGAACATTACTTCAACTATCAGTTAGATCCCTTAAAGCCATTACCCAGGCGGGAACATCAGGAAATGGTCATTCAAAATGCCAAAGAATTAAGGGAACGGTTAAAGGTACCAGTTGCCCGCTAGATGGTATAAACCATTTCCTCCAAAGGTTTTCGATAGGTCGGTTCCGGAATATGCGACGGATAACCAACCGGTGTCAGCGCCACAGGTTCAATTCCCGGAGGCAAATTCAGTATGGATTTTACAAAGGGTACCTTAAATGCAGCAATCCAGCATGTGGCCAATCCCTCAGCCGTTGCAGCAAGGATGAGATGATCCATTGCAATTGTGGCATCAATATCTGCGTAGTTTTTCCCATCACCCCGCTTCCATGCCTTTTCCGGTATGCTGCAGGCGCAGATGATTATGGGCGCTGTATAAAACCATTCTTCATTATAGGCCTTTCTTAATTGTTGCTTTACTTTCTCATTCTTAATAACGAAAAAGCATACAGGTTGCCTGTTAGCAGCACTGGGGGCAGACAGTGCCGCCTCTAATATGCGTTTAAGCTTTTCCTCTTCAACGCGTTCTGATTTGTACGAACGAACGCTCCGCCTTTTCTTTATGATTTCATAGATATCCATGTATCTTTCCTCTCAAAATTCTATGATCTTCCAACGATTAAACCTTGCATACACCCGAAGCATGGGACTTGCATTAACAGCTACCGGATACCCTACCATACGCATAAATTTCACATCAACATACTGATTGGCATAGGCATAAGAAGATGAGAGGTCAATATTGTGTTCTGCAACTAGGTGATTTACAATCTTTGCTTTTCCGCCGCTGTAAGAATGTATACCATCTATTTCACCGGTAATTATGCCTTCATCATCGATAGCAAGTTTGGTTCCCACACCTATATCGGCATTACAGTATTCCATGAAACAATCCACGAAAGGACTTAACGTTCCTGATAACAATATAATCATATATCCGGCATCTTTTAATCTATTTATTTCTTCTAAAGCAACTGCTGAAATATGCGGGGAAATAAGTTTTTTAAAACATTCATTTATATCAGAAACAATCCTTCCGTATTCTTTATTCTTCAAATAATATTTATTTTTTCTGATATATAACCCTTTGAAACGCAAAAGGTTATTCAAAAACACTTTTGCAAATCGTAATAAATCACTGGAAGTAATGATTCCTTTTTCAATAAGAAAACGGAAAAATACCCGCTCCGAAGAGATATCTTTTATTATTGTGCCGTCAATATCAAATATAGCTGCCTTTTTCATAATGCTGGATTCTACTAAGTACAGGTATCTCTTTCAATAAAAATCTATATAAGGTAATAATGCATTTCACATACAACAGGTTGATTAATTGCGGATATTTATTGGAAACTGTAAGTATCCTTGAAGAAGGCAGTTATATACCGATATATTGTATCTGTTTTTGAAAGATATACAAAATATTGTATTTTATTCTTGACAAAGTTTTTTTTTATGGTATAAATGCGAAGTCGTATTGATATACAATATATAGTAAGAGCATTAATATTTTAGAGAAAGGGGGGGGTGAGGGGGAAAATGTGCATTTAAGACGGTGTAAATTATTAACAGGACTTTATAGGGCAGAACCGATGGTACTCATTAAAAAAGCAGTATCGTAAAGCAATGAGCGAATTACTAAAATGTATAAAGGAGATATGGAGAAATGACAACAGTAATATTGGAAAATCCTATAGTAGGGAAGAGGATTGGCAGCGAGGAAGACATACAGTTGTTTATTGAGCAAAAGTTGAGTGCCTTTGACGCTGCAATTGAAGGACATGCGTATTTAGAGATAGACGGAGATATTCTTGGAGATACGCCAAAAGAGGATAGCCTGAAGATTATCAACCATAAGTTGGAATGTGCATTTGCCATAGATGTGGATTCAATTATAAGGCAGGATTTAGATTCGGTTATCCACGCTCTTGAAACGGGAATCACCACCCGTTTGTACGGGGTTACCCGTATTGTAGGCTATTATAGTCGGGTATCTAACTGGAACAAGTCTAAAATTGGTGAACTACACGACAGGCATATGGGTAAATATTCAGTACGATAAATATAAACAAAGGTAGATTTCTCCCAATGACCCCTTTGTAAAAAAGAGCCATTGCAAGGTAAAACCCCTGCAATGGCTCTGTTCATGTTAAGGAATTTCAAAATTACAACATAATGATGAGAAATTTTTTGGATTTAATAAAAGGAAATTTGTAATCTTTAATTTAAAAGATTTTAGGTTTTTATAGATTTCATTAAGACTGGAAGAGATAGGGTATTTAACTTATGCCCGAGGAGGCATTCTGACGGTAAGCACAGGACAAGGGGCCTTTCGCACCACTTTTTCCGCTACACTGCCCATGACAACATGGGAAAGTCCAGTTCTGCCATGAGTACCAATCACTATAATATCTGCACCAATTTCCGACGCCGCATTAACAATCTCATGAAACGGTACACCTTTTACCACAATCGTTTCTACATCTAGGACATCTGTTGTACCTTCTGGTAGACTTTTCATCAAATCTTCACGGATTTTAGATATATCAACCTCATTGATTTTATAAGGGCTGAATTTGTATATTTCCGTATCATACAAGCGGGTGTCTATTACGTGCATGAGATATAATTTTGCTTCGTCTTTTAGTGCCAAAGAAATGGCATATTTTAAGGCGAGATACGAACATTCTGAGTGATCTACAGGGCATAGTATTTTTTTTAATACAATCATGAAATCTCCTATTAATCTTGTATTACATGCCAATACCGTCAATTATTGTATTACACGCAGGGCATCTTGAATTAATGATATTGTTTTCCATGATCTGGTATCCATATCTCCCGATAAGGACTTTTTTGCAATTGTAGCAATAGGTATTTTCGCCGCCTTCGCCGGGCACGTTACCTTCATAAACATAGCGCAGGCCCACCTCAAGACCAATTTCTCTGGCCATCCTGAGCGTGTCCACCGGAGTCGGCGGTTTTTCTATCAATCTGTATCTTGGATAAAAGCGGCTCACATGCCAGGGAATTTCAGTACCAACACTCTTTATAAATTCTGCAATCTGCCTCAATTCAGACTCCGTATCGTTAATTTCAGGAATGATCAATGTGGTAATTTCTATCCAGATGTCCATTTCTTTGTAAGAACGGATGCAATCGAGCACGTGTTCCAGCCGTGCGCCGCATACCTTTTTGTAAGTTTGGTTAGAAAAACTCTTTAAATCTATATTGGCAGCGTGAAGATATGGTTTTATCGTTGTCAGGGCTTCACGCGTTATATATCCATTTGTTACGAATATATTTTTAATGGCTTTCTCGGTGGCTATTTTTGCAATTTCATATGCGTATTCAAAGAAAATAGTAGGTTCTGTGTAAGTATAGGCAATACTCTTGCAATGATAACCCAGGGCATCCTCAACGATCTGTTCTGGCGCGATGTTTTTGCCGATGATCTGACTAGAATCCTTTGGCAGTTGCGAGATCTCATAGTTCTGACAGTTCAGACACCTGAAGTTACATCCCACCGTTGCAACGGAAAAGGCGGTACTGCCCGGATAAAAATGGAAAAGAGGTTTCTTTTCAACAGGGTCGATATTCTCGGAAATAAGTTTTCTATAGACAAGAGAGTATAGCGTACCGCCATGATTTTCCCTGACCCGGCAAATACCCTTTTTGCCGTCATCAATAATACAGTGATGACGGCAAAGATAGCACTTTACCTTGCTATCCTTAAGTTTTTCAAAAAACATTGCTTCTTTCATAGTGTTTTATATTACCGTTTTTTGTTTCTTCTGGCAAGTTTTTTACCTTCCTCTCTTTTCCTTTTTTGCGAGGGCGGGGTAAGAGGGGCATAAGTGTTAAGTTAGGGACTCTAAAAAATATCACTAACTGCTTTAATATAATCCTGAGGGAGCAAATCTGTAGAGCCAGCTTTCTTTTGTTTTGCTTCATGCAGGCTGGAAGCCTGCGCTACTTTTTAAGCAGACATTGCCTAATTTAACGCATATGGGAATAGGGGGGTATCTTTGGTTGAGGCTTTGCTACGCTATATTTTTCCTAAAGTATTTTTTAATTGTTCCGATATATTAAATTATGATAAAAGAAGGGTAAGTATACTTTTTATAGTAAGTAAAAGAAAAGTATTAACCATTTTTGGAGGGCATTGTTATGAAGAAGAAAAGGGGAAGTGCGGGTTTTACATTAATAGAGTTGCTGGTGGTAATCGCTATAATTGGTATCCTTGCAGGTATCTTGTTACCAACATTAACCAGGGCACGCGAATCGGCACGCAGAACGCAGTGCGCCTCTAACCTGAAACAGATCGGTCTGGCGCTTAACATGTATGCCAATGATAATAATGAGGCATTTCCTACGACAAGTGGCAGCTCCGATGCAGCAGGAGAATTAAGATCTCTGGGAAAACTTTTTGATGCGTATATTACCGATAGGAAAGTCTTTAGATGTCCGAGCGATAGCGGTGTTTCTGAAGCAAGCGTTTTAACTTTAACACCATATGATGGTTCCACGCCAAATACTTCCTTTACGGCATCTACATGCAGCTATGGATATGATGATAACCATACTGCGGCAGACGATCCGGGAGTGGCTATTGCAGCTGATAGGCTAGGAACCGATACATCCCTCTGGCTTTCAAATAACCATAATAGAAAGGGGCAAAATGTACTCTATATCGATGGTCACGTTGAATGGAAGGGCACAGCGACATGTGGTTACTACGATACAAACACTGCTGGTTATGATAATATATGGCAAAATACTGCAGGTGGTCGCAACTCCAGTGTAGTTGGAACTGACACAGCAATATTACAATAATAGAGTTCTCTTTTTCTGATTTGAAAAGGGTAATATTCAAAAAGAATATTGCCCTTTTTTATTTTCGTTGTACAAGCACCTCATTCATACTGCCGCTCCGATAACCTTCCATATCGATTGTTACGTATTTATAACCAATTTCCTTGAATTTCCTGACGAGCTCTTTGCGCCTGCCATTCTGCAAAAGTGCCGGGATGTCTTCTGGCAGTACCTCAATTCGTGCAATGGTGTCGTGGTGTCTGACACGGAATTGTCGCAGTCCAATACTCCTCAGATAATTTTCAGCTGCGGAAACGATGGCCAATTTCTCCTCAGTTATTGAGTTTCCATAGGGAAACCTGGAAGACATACATGCATATGAAGGTTTATCCCAATTGGAAAGCTTGAGATATTTTGATATCTCACGTATATCTGATTTCCTTAATCCACTTTCTTTTAAAGGGCTCCGTACGTCAAGTTCTTTCGCTGCATCGAGTCCGGGCCTGTGCTCACCCGCATCGTCAAGATTTGCGCCATCTGCAACGTTTTTGTAACCCTTTTCCTTGGCAATTTCCCTGAGTTTTCCAAATAATTCTGATTTACAGAAATAACATCGGTTGGGGGGATTTTGGGCAAATCCCTCGATGCCCAGCTCGCTGGTATCGATGGTCATATGGGATATGCCAATTTCTTTCGCAATCTTCTTTGCCTCTTCGTATTCATACTCGGGATATGTCTCTGACCGTGCAGTAACAGCAAGGGCATTGTCTCCAAGGACATCATAGCAAACCTTTGCTACAAGGGAGCTATCCACCCCCCCTGAAAATGCCACCACAACGCTTTCCAAGGTTTTTATAGTATCTTTTAATTTTTTCAGTTTTTCTTCTGTGTCCATAGAGTTTTCTTTGCGTCCTTTGCGTCTCTGCGGTAAATTTCTACGACAAATCAAGCATTTTTTGGATAGCTACCCGAGCCTTCGCCGCAATATCATCAGGTACCTTTATCTGATAAACGAGGTCCTCAAGGGACCACAATACCTTTTCCAGATTAATAAGCTTCATATTGGAACAATCCGCAAGCTGTGTAATAGCGTAAAAACTTTTTTGTGGATTCTCCTTTCTTAAACGATGAAGAATCCCTGTTTCGGTGCCGATAATAAATTCCCCGGCATCCGTTTCTTTGCAGTATCTGGCAATACCCGTTGTGCTGGCAACATGGTCTGCAAGTGCAATTACATCCGGCGTGCATTCAGGGTGAACCACGACCTTTGCGTTCGGATGCTCTACCTTTAATTTAATAATATATTCCGCCAATATCCTGTGATGGGTAGGGCAGTATCCTTCCCATAGTATCATAGGTCGATTCAGTTTGGACGATACATAGCCCCCGAGACTCTTGTCCGGTACAAAGAGGATTTCTTGGTCTTTTGGAATGGACGACACAATTTTCATTGCATTGGAAGAAGTGCAACATATGTCACTCTCAGCCTTTATAGCAGCCGTGCTATTTACGTAACAGACTACTTTAGCGTTGGGGTGTTCCTTCTTCTTTATCCTGAGTTCTCTAATGGTGATCATATTAGCCATGGGACAACCCGCATGCTCATCGGGCAGTAGAACCATTTTATCAGGGCAGAGAATCGATGCTGTCTCTGCCATAAAGTGCACACCACAGAATACAATTATATTGGCCTTTGTCTTTGCTGCCTTCTGGGAAAGTCCCAGCGAATCGCCAGTAAAGTCTGCAATATCCTGCACATCACCTCTTTGATAGTTATGTGCAAGAATTACGGCATTCCTTTTTTTCTTCAGCTCATGAATTTTATCTATTAATGTAGGCACAGAGAATAATTTTGTTCACTTTCACAAAAGTTTAAAATTTTCTACCATTAAATTAGGTCTTCGGCGACTTTTTATACCACAAGGCACCAAGCCATGAAGAAAAAGCTAGTGTCTTAGTGACCTTTGTCGATTTTGAATCTGGCATGCCAATTAACTATTTATAGTAAGCTAATCATAACAAAGCATAAATTGTTTTTAAATACTTTTTTGAAATTCTGTAAAGGTTCTACGCCTAAAACCGTTTTTCCTTGACAATAAAAAATCCACTTGATAGCATAAGTGTACTATAGTTGGAGATTTCAGGAGCCGCGTGTCATTCTAGTGGATTAAAAATACATAGGGCGATTAGCTCAGCTGGCTAGAGCGCTTGCTCGACAAGCAAGAGGCCATAGGTTCGAGTCCTATATCGCCCACCATATACATATGGGCTTATAACTTTTTTATGCATTAAATTACACTTTCACCTACACAGAATTCCTCAAAGAATCCAGATTGTTGCAAAAATAGACATCTACTTTTCCCTCATAAATCCATTTTGTTCGTATATTAAATTAAATATTTCACGTGCATCGCGGTGGTTTGGGTCTATTGATAAAACTATTCCGCATGTCTCGAGTGCTCTGTCAAACTGTTTGCTGTTAAAGTACGCAGCGCTTAAGTTGTAATAAGCGTCCTTATAAAGATCATTATATTTAATTGCTTCAAGGCATTCCTGTATTCCCTTTTCATAAAGTCCTTTCCTGATATAAGTGGCTCCAAGGTTGTTATGGGCATCGGAATAATCCGGCTTGCTTGAAACCGCATTATGAAATTCAGTGATGGCCAAATCTAAGAGATTGGATTTTGCATACAGGACACCGAGATTGTTATGGGCATAGGGATACCGTGGATTTAACCCCAACGCCTTTTGATATTCAAGCATGGCCTCATCAAGCATACCCTTTTTCCGATAAGTAACTCCGAGATTATTGTGTGCATCGATATAATCATACAATGTTAATGCATGTTTAAACTCGGCTATTGCCTCATCTAATTTTCCAGCATCCCGATAAATATTCCCAAGATTATTGTGTGCCTTAAAACTATCAGGGGATCTTTTCGCAGTATCTGACCATAAAACTGTTTGATCCAACCAGATAAAGTTTCTTCTTATCGTTGTGACAGAGAAAATTATTAACACAATGATTAGTATGGTAATAGTGACAATGTTCCATAATAAAAATCTGTTTTTTTTATCAAATAATCCAAATCTATTATTCTGATGCACTATGAGGGTTCCACCTAGCATACAAAATCCCAGAATTGGTAGATAGAGATATCTCTCTGCCATAATGTTCTCAATGGGTACAATGTTTAATACGGGTAATAAACTGATAAAAAACCATACTAGGGAAAAGAATGCTCCTTTTGAGTGAAAAAACATTCTATAGGTAATAACAGCAACAGTGGAAAGGATCACGAACGACAGGATGAATGAAGCATCTGAGGGAGAGCAAGCATAAGGTACGACATAATCAGCACAAAGATTAAAAGGGAAAAAAAAGAGCTTAATATAAGAGGCAAGTACCCTGGACATAGTCATAAAGTTAACAAAGATACTATTGCCAGGGTATGAGATATGGGATTCCACCGGATTGTGCAAGATTACAAATCTTATCGTGAGATAAAAAGCAGTCACAAAAATAAAGCCTGGATAATAATGGATAAGTTTGTAGCCGAGGTTTGGTTTTTTCGTAAATGTGATGTCATATAAAAAAACAAGGAGAGGCAATGTAACCGCCATTTCCTTGGAGAATACACCGAATAGATAGCATATGAGAGAGGCAAAATAAAGGGGGGTAAACCGTCCTTCCGCCTTAGTTGTTTTAAGATAAAGTAAGAAAGCAGCTAGAAAAAATGCGGCTCCGAGGAGGTCTTCACGATAACTAACGGCATTAACCGCTTCTGAAAGGACAGGATGACATGAAAATATAAGAGTAGCTATAAAAGCAACAACTCTGTGGTTAAAAAGTTGTGTGAGCAAGAAAAAAACTAAAACAGAATTGAGGGTATGTAAAAGTGAATTGATGAGATGGAACCCCCAAGGGTTCAGTTTCCACAAGGCATAATCGATAAAATATGCCAGGGTGACTACAGGACGATAACTCAATTCTCCGGAAAACTTGAAATATTCCTTGCTAAAAAGTAACGGTAAATTACTCCATGTCTTTATAAAATAATTATTTACAATTGTGAACTCGTCATCATACGTAAACTGATTCGATAATGAATTTAAATAAACGAGCTGTGACGTAGCTACGATGATCAAAATGGGACACCAGAGATTTAGTTTTTTCATTGTTTCCATATGCTATTACTTTGTGTCGGTGTATGGTTTGGTGGCTGAGTAGTTACCAAATAATTAGGATAGGTAGAACAGGCGGGATATTGTTTCAAAAAATCATATTTTGTCGAATTCTTTTGAAATGATACTATAGACTTGTTTGAGAGGGATGCCCTTTTCCTCGGCAATTTTCTTACAATCTTCGTACTCAGGAGAAATGCTTTTGATATCACTATTAAATTTTCCGATCTTAACTTTGATTTTCCCCAACGGGCTATCCAATTCTTTAAATTCCCGTGTGAGTACCTTACGGATTACTTTATATTTCCTTATACCAAAGGTGGTTGTTTGATTGAACAGGACTGATTCAACCGAGGGCAGATTTAATTCAGACACGATAATGCTAATGATTATTCCAGGCCGTCCTTTTTTCATCTGAATTGATGTGAAATAGACATCTACAGCGCCCGCCTCAAATAATTTATCCATGATGTAGCCCAGGATTTCACCCGTCATATTGTCTATATTTGTTTCGACAATCCACATCTCGTCCGATTCAGTGCCAGAGGTTGTTTCCCCAATGAATATACGTAACAAATTAGGGATGTTGGGATTATCATTACTGCCAGCGCCATAACCAATCTGGAGGATTTTCATTTCTGGATTTGTACGCAGACCTTCGCCCAGCGTGGTTATTATAGCAGCACCAGTGGGTGTGGTTAATTCCTTTTCCACATTGACAGATTTTAGCAATTGATTCTTAAGAAGTTCCGCCGTTGCAGGGGCTGGAACTGGAAACGTGCCATGTTCACATGTTGCGTACCCGCATCCCACGGGAACAGGAGAAAAATATATTTTTTCAATTCCTAAGTGCCTAATGGCAATTACAGAACCAACAATATCGATTATTGAGTCGATTGCACCAACTTCGTGAAAATGGACTTTCTCTATTGAGGTATCGTGGACTTTTGCCTCGACTATTGCGAGTCTTTGAAAAACCTTGACACTGTCAGCCTTGATGTCGCTGCGGAGCGTACTTTTTTCTATGATGGCTTGTATGTCAGAAAATTTTAGATGCGAATTATGAAGGTGACCATGATGGAATCCGTGGGCATGATTATCCTTCGGGGAGATTTTTACATGAACCTTTGTACCACTTATCCCGGCACGTTTTACCTTTTCTGCAAATATTTCATACCCATGGAGGCGGAGTTGGGCAAGTTGTTCCTTTAAAAGGTCAAAATTGAGTCCAGCATCTACAAGGGCCCCAAGGGTCATGTCTCCGCTGATACCAGAAAAACAGTCAAAATACGCTATTTTCAATTAAATTCTTTCTATCTGTATTGAAAAATCTTCTAACTACCATCTAAAACATTCCAAATGTTAACACACGTTTTATACCGAGTCAATGAAAAACGATTCCATTTTCATTGACTTATACCTATTCATTTATATAATTCAACTTTTCAAAAAAAACGTAACTAAGCACAGTGTATTTTTGAGCCTTAGTGGCTGAAATGATTTACAAAAACAGAATGGATATTGGTATACTTGGCGGGTCATTTAACCCAATTCATATAGGTCATCTCATTGCTGCCGAAGAGGTTTATCAGCAGCGGGCATTAGCAAAGGTGATATTTATGCCGACAGGAATATCTCCTCATAAAGAAGTAAAGGATCTGATAGATTCTTCTCATAGGTATCAGATGGTAAAAGATGCAATAAGTGACAATGAACATTTCGAGGTTTCTGATATAGAAATAAAACGGTCTGGAAAATCATATACCATAGACACCATTGGTATTTTAAAAAAGATGTATGGAGAGGATCACCGTTTGTTTTTGATCGTCGGAACTGATATGATTAATGAAATAAGCACCTGGAAAGATATTGAAACACTTTCCACGATATGTCACTTTATCGTTGTCAATCGTATTCCGGTTTCAACCAGTGGCAACCTTCATGAATCTCTTTTTTCAAAAGGGGATGCTGGGGGAATAAAGGTATTTTCAGATGAAAAAAAAGCGGAGATCGAACGATTAAAAGTTATCATTCCACCCATCGGTATATCTTCAACGGAAATCAGGGCAAGATTAAAGAGCGGGCGAAGCATAAGATACCTGGTCCCACGCTGTGTGGAAAATTATATCAGGACTCATAATTTATACACGGGGTAGTAAAATGAAATATATTCACTATGCATTGGTAATATTTCTTCTTTTTACAATACATAATGTCAGCCTTGCTCATGGAAATATTGTAGATTATTTCTTAAAAAACCCGAATGCCTGGGATGATACAAAGAAAATTATCCACAAGACGCCGATAAAGGTCATCATTCCGGATGGACTGGATGGGTTGGGATTCGATCTTATAGAATTAACGGAAGGGGACGAGGTAGCCTTGATTTTTATAGAAACTCAAAAAGCTGAAAAACTGAAGTGGAAGGGATTTTGCGATGCAGGGGACAAACTATTACCGGGGAAAAATAGGGTTGTGTCGGTCATTACGCGGAACGCTGGAAACCGTACCCGGTTTCATTATAAATTTATCCTTCAGAGAAATATCAATAACGTACCCATTACCGTTTACAATAATGGCAATGCCGTTCTGGAAAGCAGATACGACGGTAATTTGCCCGTAAAAGACATCTCAAATCTGTCAGGAATTGAACTCTGCGAGGTTGAGATTCGTTAATTAAATTTTAAAAATCATTGAAATATCCTCATTTTCGACAGATTATGAATGAGATGGAAACTGCAATACTTATTTATGATGCCAGGTGCAGTTTATGTCGCGGATGCATGAGATGGATTGAACTTCACGCTATTCAGAAAGACGCCTTTGAGTTTATTCCCTGTCAATCAGATGAGCGCAAAAGCCGATTCCCGGATATAACAGATGAAGCCTGTTTACAGTCCCTTCACTTAGTGCTTTCAAATAATCAATTTCTTTCGGGCGATCAGGTATTGCCCGAAATAATCAGGCGGTTGAGGGGTTTCCGGTGGTTGTACCTATTCTTTAAATTGCCCATAAGCAGGCTACTTTTGTATACTGTTTACCAGTGGGTTACCAATAACAGGTATATTATTTCGCATGCCATAAAACCCCTTATTAAGGAATAAATAATTGGGATTTTGATAATTTTGATTCTCATTTTTTTACCTCAAAACGTCTTGACTTATGGGATAAACTATATTAGCATGATGTTGTATTGAAGTCAACTTATAATCAACAAAATTTTACTCATACGCATTTTTTTTATTAAGATAATGCATGAACCTCAACTTCGATGCGGTCCAGTATCATTACTTAGCACTGAAATATCAAAATTCCATCTGGAAACCCTTTCATTCATATATTAAGGTTTTTTTGCACGCATGGAATCCTTCTCAGACCCATCGAAAAATTATTTTAATTGGTGCCAGCGGGGGTTACGCCCTCCCATTCTCCTTTCTTGAAAAATTTGAATCGGTTTTAGTCATTGACCCTGACCCATTAGCAAAATACATTTTCAGGTGGCGATTTAGGAAGTTAAAAAATACTAAAATCTCTTGGTCGAAAGAGGATTATCTTTGTCCGGATCGTGGAAAATTTGATCCAGACATTCTTAAAAATCTCATTGATTCCCATCTTGACTCCGCTATTTTATTTTGCAACATCTTGGGACAACTTCGATTCATTTACCCTATGGCGGCGAAAGATACTTCATTTTTAATCTGGAAGAAAACACTTCCCCTTATTTTGTCATCTGTCCCCTGGGCTAGCTTTCATGACCGATTATCCGGCCCATTCCCTTTTAAGGATTTTAATTTTAGTGATTCCAATTCTGCCTTTAGAACAGAATCTCATTTAAGCAATGAAGAATTGATAACGCGGTTTTGCAACCTTCCAAAGCAATCTAAGAACCATTATGAACTCTTGGACTACTTTACTTCTGATCTCTTTACGGAGCTTCCGAAATCTTACACGCCCTGGACACTTTTCCCAGGTTCCTATTATCTAGTTGAATGCGTATCTGTAAAGAAGTAGATATTATCACCTGAACCTTGTCAGCTTAATAGTCTTCAGAACTAACAAAGGCCTGGAAAACAAAGAATTCATTATGCAGAAACGTGACTCCAGGGTAGCAACAGAGGCATGTAAAACACCAACGGAAATTTTACTCACTGGGGCACGCAAGAACTTGCCAATACCAATATGTGTTTACATGGAAACTAGACCCCGTTGATTGCGGACAATTTCAGTGTCCATAAGCATCAAAAGGCAAAGGATTGGCTGTCTGAACATCACTACTATATTCTTTTTTCTTTATATCCACCCATGCATTGAGGCCCAGCCAGAATTGAGCCAGTCATCTTGATTATAGGATCCCCACACTATCAAGTATGCTACCAATGCCACTGGTACCTTGGGTAACAGAGCAAGTAGCGGGAAGTGAGTATGGTGGGTACATCCCCATAGCGGTGGACTCAAAAAATAAAGTACATATCAGTTATTCTGATTTCTATAAATAATGGTTTACCGAAATATGTCACCAACACAACTGACACGTGGACAATCGAAACGGTAGATGGGAAAGGCGCAGTAAGTGCTTATACCTCCATAGCACTGGACGCAAGAGATAAAGTCCACATCAAGTTATTATGATTATATCAAATGGTTACCTTAAATACGCCACAGCCCTCTTTCCTGGCATGATATTTGGCTCTACGGTAGTAAATAAAAAGGGCAATCCCCTCCAGGACGTGCGAGTAAAACTAAAAGGAAAACAGACAAAGATTAAAAAAGAGACCTCTTCCGATGCTTACTGATATTTTGCATTTGAAGGATTAGAGAAGGATACCTATAAAATCAAGACAGACAGTTGAACTTGAAGAAGGCAAGGAAAAAGAAATTAGACCCGTGATGCGAAAGAAAAAACAATAACAGAGGTACTCTAATAAAAAAATCAAGAGATTGATTGTGCCCCCTTTTACGGGGGTGTCGTCATTTTGTGACGACACCCCCATAAGAAGGAAGATGAGAAGGAGGATATGAATCGTGGTCGGGTTATGGGTTTCTCAGATACTCAATACCGACTCACGTTAGACTGATTAGCACAAAACATGCCAATCAAAACGCGAATTACTTATTATTGTCGAATTACTTGACGAAATAGTTCGGCCTGTATTTCACAGCAGATATCTTGTATTGCCATATTTTGTATTAACATTAGATTTTAATACAACATATAGTATTGCTCGTGAACTGTATTTTCCTGGCATATATTTTATGGAGGTTTTTTTGAGTAGAAACAACAACTTCAGATATTAAGATATTAACTTACAAAACAGTACATTTTGTAAATATACAGTGCAAAAAAAGAACAAATATCGCTGTAATACTCAAAAATGTAACAATTTTTGATGTGTTTTATTGGAAAGAAGACGACTGCAGATTCGAACAAATTTGACCATTAAAAGTAAAATATCAGACTGTTTCCTTATATTTTTTGTAATTTGTTCATAAAAATTCAAACTTTTTAACCGTATTTTTATCTAACTTTGTGCATGCCGACCTTGAGATTCCCATAAATACCCACGATATTGTTTAAATTTTGTACAATCTATCGCAATAACGTTGAATATTACGACAAAATCCTTCGTACAAATCCGTCATGTGCATCAAGCCTTTTTTTTGCTTCTGCATAATCAAGACCCAGTTTTTGCATAACGATGGCAACCTTCGCATTACCAAAGGCAGATGCTAACAACTTCCTAGCATCTTCCCGGCTAATACCTGTAACTGCCATAATAATGCGTTCGGCGCGATCGGCGAGTTTTGCATTCACGGCGCGCAGGTCTACCATAAGATTTTCGTAAACCTTTCCTATCTTGATCATTGCTGTTGTGGTTAACATGTTTAGTATAAGTTTTGTAGCTGTGCCAGCCTTCATACGGGTAGACCCGGTTATGACCTCTGGCCCTACGATTGGTCGGATGATAACATCAACAGCAAAACTCGGAGTGGTCTCTAAATTACAGCACAAAAATACTGTCCTTGCATTACGCCTTTTTGCTTCAAAGAGGGCGCCCATAACATATGGGGTTGTGCCACCAGTCGTAATACCCACAACGACATCCCGATGATTTACCTCTTTTTGTTGGATGTCCCTTGCGCCATCCTCTGGAAAGTCTTCGGCACCCTCTACCGATTGAAACATCGCCTTCTCACCACCTGCAATAATTCCCACGATCATATGAGGATCAGTGCCAAAAGTAGGGGGGCATTCTGCAGCATCCAGTATGCCCAGCCTTCCACTGGTTCCTGCACCAACATAAATAAGCCGGCCGCCTTCCTTAAAAGCATCAACGATCAGGTCAACCGCCTTTGCTATAGATTCGCGTTCTTTATGAACAGCAGGAAAAACCCTCGCATCCTCAGCATTAATAATGTCAATAATCTCCAGGGTTGTCTTGCAATCAATATTGATGGTGCGCGGATTGCGCTGTTCGGTTAGCAATTGAGAACGGTCTTTAATTTCCATAATATCCGAATACTATCATTGATGCGGAAGATTGTCAAAGAATATTTACAAAAGAAGGGGGGCGTGTTATAAATTACTTTATGAACTTAGAAAATAAACTAAAAAATCTTCCCACTTCGCCAGGCGTCTACCTTATGAAAGATGCCAAACACAAGGTAATCTATGTGGGTAAGGCGAAAAATTTGAAAAACCGTGTGAAGAGCTATTTCCAAACGAGCGTGGACGACAGGCTCTATAAGGAATATCTGATCCGGCATGTTGCAGACATTGACTTTGTACTCACCGAAACGGAGAAAGAAGCCCTCATTCTCGAAAATAATCTGATCAAACAATTTAAACCCAAATTTAACATTAACCTCCGTGATGATAAGACCTTTATCAGCATCAAACTTGAAATCAACAAGAAATTTCCTTACCCAAAGGTGGTGCGACAGATCGATGATGACGGCGCCATGTATTTCGGTCCTTATGCCTCGGCCAGGGCTGTAAGGGAGACATTACGCTACATTCACGACACCATTCCCATTCGTAAATGTCCGGATAACGTATTTAAAACGAGGGTAAAACCTTGCCTCTATTATCAAATCCATAAGTGCCTTGGGCCATGTTGCGGCCTTGTCGATGAAGTCACGTACCAGGGACTGATAGACCAGGTGATTCTGATCTTAAAAGGCAAACATGAAGATCTTATCGGGATGCTAAAACAGCAGATGTATGAGGAATCAAAGGCAATGAGGTACGAAAAGGCTGCAAAGATCCGCGATCGGATCCGGGCTATTGAAGAAACGGTGGAAAAGCAGAGAATTCATTCCATGACCTTTGTAGACCGCGATGTCTTTGGTTATTATATGACAAGGAATGAGGTGTATATTGAGGTCATGTTTATCCGATCGGGCAATATGGAAGATGTAGCTTCCTATCATTTTTCTACAAACCATACTACTATCGAAGAGGTGTTCAGGTCTTTTTTAAACCAGTTTTACAGTCAGACACGATTTATACCCTCCGAGGTAATTATTCCTGTGGAATCCGCTGATGCGAAGTTGCTTGAGGCATGGCTCACGGAAAAGAAAGGCAAGAAGGTCGAAATAATACATCCCCAACGCGGTGATAAGCTGAGGCTTATTGAGATGGCACAAAAGAATGCTGAGAACGCCTATCAGGTGTCCCGGAGCCACGAAGAAGATTTTACAAGGACATTAAAGACCTTGAAAGAAACCCTGATGCTAAGACAAGTACCCGAACGTATAGAATGTTTTGACATATCAAATATCTTTGGTAAACAGGCCGTGGGCTCCATGGTCACGTTTGAGCAGGGGAGGCCCGACAAATCCGGATACAAACGATTCAGGATTAAAACCGTAGGACAAATCGATGATTATGCCATGATGCACGAGGTGCTAACGAGAAGATACAAACGGGCTGTGGAAGAGGGTGATTTGCCGGATTTGATTATGGTGGATGGCGGCAAAGGTCAGCTGGGTGTGGCCTTAAAAGTGTTTGAGGAGTTAGCGATAGGGAATGTTGACCTGATTGCCCTGGCAAAAGGCAGGAAGGAAGGCGATGAGTTGAGAGAAAAGACAGGAGAACAGATATTTGTGCCGCATATGTCAGAGCCTATCGTACTGGCTCTATCTTCGCCGGAACTCTTATTCCTCGACAGGGTACGGGATGAGGCCCATCGATTTGCTATTACGTATCATAGAAAGCTCCGTGATAAGGAGTATTACAGATCGCCCCTTGATGAAATTCCCGGAATCGGGATTGCGCGTAAAAAGAAACTCATGAAGTGCTTTGGCAGCATTGAAGGTATACGAAATGCAACAGTCGAACAATTAATTGAAATCAGTAAAATACCATCAAGGCAGGCCCATGAGATATTTAATTACTTCCGCAAATCTGAAACTGCTACTTCCCAGTGAAATATAAGAAATGCTTATATGACCACAGCAGAAATTATTACCATTGGAACTGAAATCATAACAGGGCAGATTGAGGATACAAACGCCCCGTATGTTGCAAAAAGTTTAACCGAAAAAGGAATTCAGGTACTCTTCCAGACATCCGTTAGCGACGATAAAGAACTATTGAAATCTGTCTTGAAAATTGCTAAAAATCGGGTGGACATGATTGTTACGACCGGAGGATTAGGCCCCACGGCAAATGACATAACCCGCGAAGCCGTATCAGAACTTTTTGGCGTTTCACTGGTGTACGATGAAGAAGCCTGTATTCGTATTCAGAAATATCTGGGGGATCAACATAGAAATATACAGGATAGCTATATGAAACAGGCCTTAATTCCTGAAGGTGCATTTGTGATCTGTAATGACAATGGAACAGCAACCGGGTTTGTCCTTCAGCATAATAATAAAGTAATCGTTTGTTTGCCTGGTGTTCCGAGAGAAATGCAGTCTATGTTAAATAAGTATTTACAAGAGTACGATTTGCACCGCAAGCCGGACGAAGGATATGCAGTTATAAAGAATTTGCATACCTTTGGCGTTTCCGAACGATTTGAGGAGGATATATTAAGGGAATATCTTAAAGACAAAGGACAAATTAAGGCAATGACATTGGTACACGATGGCATTGTGACAATAAATATCCTTGCAACTGCAAGGGATAAAGAAAATGCCGAGAAAATATTAGACAGGGCAGAGCAGGATATTCGGAAGAAACTTGGTCATGCAATATTTGGAGCCGGTGACGAGACACTTGAACATGCAGTTGCCATACTTCTGAAAAAATGTGACAAGACAATTGCCGTTGCCGAATCATGTACGGGAGGATTGGTTTCAGACAAACTCACAAATGTCCCGGGGATTTCTGAGTTTTTTTTGGAAGGCGTTGTTGCTTATAGTAATGGGGCGAAGATTGATTTATTGAGGGTCCCAGAGGAGCTTATCTTGAAGCACGGTGCGGTAAGTTCTCAGGTAGCTCAGGCCATGGCGGAAGGTATTAAAAAACGGGCATCTACAAACATTGGTGTTGGTATCACAGGGATTGCGGGACCTACTGGCGCTACAAAGGAAAAACCTGTGGGTTTGGTCTATATTGCCATAGCAGGTGATAGTTTTGATGAGGTAAAAGAATGTCGGTTTAACGGTTCCAGGATAGATATTAAAAATTTTTCAGCAAATACGGCATTGAATATGATACGTCTCCAACTGATGAATGTCCGTTAAAATCTGTAGTTAAAGTTTATTGCAATCAGGTGGGTAATAAGGTCGTAGCGTCCATCTATGGGGCCTCCTAAGGCGTCGCCGACGGTATTATCTATCTTCCTATTTTCATAAAATACCACACCATAAGCAAGGTCTATCCATTTGTTTAAATTTCTTCCCCAACCGTACCCAAGTCCCGTAAATAACGCGTGCCGGCTGCTCTGTGGGACAGAGGGCTCGAAGGTTTCGCTCGGAACAGGAGACTCATGGAAGGCATAGCCTCCTCTTACCTTCAACGCTTCATATAGCTTATATTCCCCGCCCATCGCAAATCCCCAGGTGTTATGCCATTCCCGGACATCCTCAATTTCTGCTCCTATCAGGGGGTTGGGCGGATCAAGGTCAATTCCGAGGACGTCAAAACGTGACCAGTTGGTCCACTGGACGTCGGCTTCTATACTCCAGAGGCCTCCATGTCTGTACGCATATCCAAAAGAGAGCATCTCCGGTATGGTGGCAGTTGTGCTGGCATCTGAATCAAAACGGTAGAAACCGGTTACAGTGGCGTCCAGACCGCTTAGTTTCATCTTGCCATCAAAGTTTATATCCGCCTTGCTCCGGAAAGAAATACCAATACTATGTTGCGGGGTGATATTACAGAGTATTCCGGCATTATATCCAAAGGCGTCGCCATGCATTTCAAGATCACGAAATCCCTCAGGAGTGCCTGATACTAAAGGAGGTATGCGACCTTCCTGATTGGAATCTGCATAATAGTAATTAAGTCCGGCGCCGATTGAAAGAAAAGAAAAGGGTTTGAAGGTAATGGTCGGGTTGATGCAGATAATATTCAAATCGAAATCTGTGATTACAAACCGTGAGAATCCATCTTCATCCCATTTCCCTTGGAGGCCATAAGGAACTGTTACGCCTATACCAGCAGCTAATGCATCTCCTATGACAGGACTTGCAAAAAATAAGTTTGGTATGACATTTACGCCGGTATCCATATCTTCACTAATACTATTGCCGTGGTATTCTACTGAAGGGAGGATAAAGCTAGCCCCTGAAGAAATCTGAGGTCTTTCCAATTGTGTCAGACCGGCTGGGTTAAATGCAATTGCAGACACATCGTCCGCACGGGCAACGAAGGCATTTCCCTGCGCAAGCGCCAGAGCGCCAAAGACGGGATTATGAAACCCTGAAGCAATCTGTGCAAAGGTGGATGAATGCCTGGTGGTAGAGAACAAAAGAAAAATGAAGCAAACTACGGCGAGTCGTTTCATGGTCATCTCCTAACCCAAACCAGTCGGAAGTGTAAAATAGAAAATAAAAAATGCAAAAATTATTTCTGATATTATGGAAACAATGCTTGTTGAACAGGTTATGGAAAAACTTCAGAATTCTTCTTCCTGTTCTTCTCCTGCGTTTAATTTGTGGTATTTGGTGATAATGGTAATGATCTTTTCTGCCAGGGCAGGAACGAATTGGATACTAATTCCTTGTTTAATAATTTCACAGGCCTTCTGATGTGAATATTTTTTATGGTAGTGTCTATCGGTGGTTAGCGCATCGTAGGCATCTACTATGGAGAGAATACTTGCTTCAAAGGGAATTTCATCGCCTTTCAGGCGATCAGGATAGCCGTTACCGTTATACCACTCATGATGGTGTCGTACGATGGGCAAGCATGCTTTTAAAAAATCTATGGGTTCAAGAATTTTATAACCCATCTCTGAATGGCGTTTCATGATAAGGTATTCCTCGTCTGTAAGGAAGCTTGGTTTCGCCAGTACAACGTCGCCAACCCCAATTTTACCTATGTCGTGGAGGAATGCGCCGTATCGTAAAACTTCAATTCGCGACTTATCTATACCCAGCTCTTCAGCGACATAGGTAAACAACTGAGACACCCTCTTCGAGTGGCCAGCTGTATAAGAATCCTTCGCATCTATGGCAAGCAGAAGGGCCTCTGCGGTTGAAAAGAAGTTTTGTTGAACAGCCATTCTGAGATTCTCCACTAACCTGTCTTTTTCAGATAATTCGATACGGTAGTGCAACGCCTTTTCTGCCACGTTAAGTATTTCTGAAGGTTGGAATGGTTTGATTATATAATCAAATGCACCGTTCCGTAAAGCGGTAATGGTAGTCTGTGTGGAAGGAAAGGCTGTAATCATAATTATCGGAATGGTGGAATTTAACGAACGTATCTGTTTAAGAAAATCCAGACCATTTGCCCTGGGCATTTTTATATCAAGGAAAATTATCTCCGGTTTTATAAGATTTATGCCATCGATGGCTTCATCAATACCCGACATCGTGGAAACACAAAATTTATCTTTTAGAATCATCTTCAATGATTCCCTTACCCCAAGGTCGTCGTCGATCACAAGCACGTTTGCCGGTTTTTCTGTTTGACCCATAGCTTAAGCTCCTTAAATTATCATCTGTCACTTTTTGTACCAAATCTGTAGAAAAAATTCAAACAAAAACCGTAACTCATTAAATTTTTAAGACTAATGATTATTTTATAAAATCCATAGATATACGTAAAATACGTATTGTTTTACATTATTGTTAGTTTATGGAAATATTTAAGACAATCAAGCCATTTTTTGTTCATAATTGTTAATTTTCCTCCATTACTCTCTGGATTAGTGGGGAGAATCTTACAATAATATCCATTTTTAATTGCTTTATGGTGGCAATATACCTTAATCAATTATAAACGACCAATTTTGTCATCGTACACAAAAGAGGAAAAATATTTCAACAAAACTTGTTGCAAGACTGTACAATATTTCTAGCAATATCCTCGTGTAAAGCGATTCTTCAGAACAATTGAAGTTGTAAATATTTTATATAAAGAACTTTATGTTGTTAAATAATTTTTGCGATCAATTGGCACTATAATTGCATCTTGCTCATAATTGTTCAGAGAGAATTGACATATTTTAAAAGACCTCACTCTTGATTTGAAAGGAGGGAGATTGATATGCACTCTTTTTTGGTGGTCTCAAATGATAATTCGGCATGCGGTTTATTTAAGAAGTCTTTAAATGGGGTTAATATTGTTTATACTGCTAAGACACCTGACGAAGCATTACAAATATGCCTCAGGAGAGATATTGATGTGATTTTTTTAGATATCTTGTTGCATAATGACGGAGCAAATAAACTCCTGGAGAGACTGAGACGAACAAATATTGACCTGCCAGTCGTTATGTTAGTCCCTGAATCGCAGCCGATGTTGTCCGAAGATGCCCTGAGGTCGGGTGCCTGCGAAATCCTTGAAAAACCCCTCAGGAGAGAGGATATTCAGCACGTCTCGCAGAGGGCTCTGGAAAGGCATGAAATAAGAAGAGAGTTGGGTTTTATTCAGTCTCAAATAAAAAATTTAATACCGGTTAGTAAAGACAACGGGTTGTCCGAAACGGCTGGTAATAAACAAACAAACGCCGGCGACATGCATCTTACATACAAGGAGGTCTTCCAGAAGTTCTCGAAGGTGTTAACCCGTGTTCACGATCTGGGGAAACTTGTCGATATGACGGTTGAGGCAATGGCTGAAATTTTTGGGGTAGGCAGGGTTGGCTTTATGTTGATATATAAAAAAGAGGGCGTGAGCCGTTTATATCGCTGTCTGGGCTTCGATGAAGAATCCGCTAAAAATATTTGCTTCGATATTAATCACGGGACCATGCTATGGTTAGCCAGAAATCATCAGATATTAAATAAAGAAGTTATCGAGAGGGAAGTTGCTGCTAACAGATTAACGATGCGTGATGCGATAAATATGCAGAGAGAAATAAACCTTTTGCAATCGCAACTGTGCATTCCCATCTTTGCTCATGGAAATCTTAGTTGCGTAATCGCTTTGGGTAACAAGATTACCGGAAAAGCGTTTTTTGATGAGGATATCGAATTGCTATCTATGCTGGCAGGATATATAGGTATGGCAGTGGAGAATGCATTTCTTTATCGCGAGGTAAACGTCAGGAAGATCAGAAATGAGAATATCCTGGAAAATATCCCATGCGGTGTAATTGCCATAAACAACAACGGTAAGATTAATACTTTTAATAAAAGCGCCTCAAAGATGCTCAATATTTCTCCGGGTGATGTAATAGGAAAGGATGTCAAGCACATCGGTTCCTTTTTTGCCGATATTATCCTGAGGACCTTAAAAGACAAAAAAATATGTGAGATGACCGAGATTGTACATCCGATTACCCGTTCTACTTATGCCGTGAGCACTTCTTTAGTGGATAGCGAGGGGGAATCAGGCGCAATTATGATATTTTCAGATATAAGCGAGATGAAGGAATTGCAACTGGGGTTAAGTAGGGTCGGGGAGTTGGAAGCAAAGATAAAAGACTTGGAAACTCGAACATTCTCACCAGGTATTTCGGGCATGCTGAGTAATAAGCTAGTTACACAGCCAGCCTGATAGATAAGACCTGAAATACTGACAATCCGTACGCGAACATTGCACTTCCAAGCAGAGAGTAGAAGATATATAATTTCGTATTTAAAAATGGGGATTTGGACAGATTTCAATGAGGATAAAAAGGTGATAACCTCCGGGTTGTACTGATTACTCCAAAGGTACTATGAAAACTATATTATTAATAGATGATGAGTCCAGCGTAATAGAGTCCCTTCGGCTTATCTTAAAAGACACTTACAAAGTTATAGGTACTACCAGTGGAAAAGAGGCCTTAAAGATACTGGATAAAGAGCGTGTGGATCTCGTGCTGCTTGACTTAAAAATGCATGAAATGGGCGGAATAGAACTGCTTAGAAGGCTGCAACCCTATTATCAGGAAACGGCAGCTGTGGTGCTGACAGCGGTAAACGATGTTAAATCGATTGTTGAGGCTGTTAAACTCGGCGCCCTGGATTACATCGTCAAGCCGTTCGAAGTTGAAGAAATCAGGATCACTATTGAAAAGGCGCTAGAGTTTAAAAATTTAACGAGAGAAGTTCGTTATCTTCGCTCAGAATATAGATATCATTCCATGGACAGGTTAATCCATGGCTACAGCCGTATGATGAAGGATATCATTGATGTAGTTTCCCGGGTATCAAGGGTAGATTCAACGGTTCTTCTGAGAGGAGAGAGTGGAACTGGCAAGGAACTGGTGGCGCGCGCAATCCATTTTGACAGCAATCGGAGAGAAAATCCGTTTGTTGTTGTAAGTTGTCCGAATCTGGCTGGTGATTTGCTCGAGACCGAGCTCTTCGGTCACGAAAAGGGGTCATTTACCGGTGCGTATGAAAGAAGACTGGGCAAGTTTGAGATAGCAGAAGGAGGCACTATTTTTCTAGATGAAATCAGCGAGATAAATCTTCCTCTGCAGGCAAAGCTTTTACGCGTTTTGCAGGAGAAGGAATTTTCCCGTTTGGGCAGTCATACGGTAATAAAGACGGATGTGCGTATCATTGCGGCAACGAATAAAGATTTAGAAGCAATGATTAAAGATGGCCGTTTTCGTGAAGACCTGTACTATCGCATAAACGTTGTTCCCATTTATTTGCCTCCGCTCCGTGAAAGACGTGAGGATATACCCCAGTTGGTCGAACACTTTTTCAATATCTTTCGGAAGGAATGTCATGCAAAAACAGAATTTGTTTCCAAAGAGGCCATGGATGCATTATTGAAGTATCATTGGCCGGGAAATGTAAGAGAACTGAAGAACATTATGGAAAGAACGATTGCGCTTTACGGCAGTGAACCTACTCTTTTACCTGAACACCTGCCTGTAGAAATTACGGGAATTTCCCATAATTTTCAAAGAATACAACTTAATACACCGTGGCGGATTTCCCTGGAAGACGAAGTAGCGCGGGTTGAAAAGCAGCTCATTGAACAGGCGCTTCAGGAGTCCGGTGGGGTTAAATCGAAGGCAGCGAAGCTTCTTGGAACCACACGTCGCATTATTAATTATAAGATGCAGAAGTATGGAATTAGAGACTCCGGGGATTAGATTATTGTGAAAAAACGAATAGTAATAACCGGCATAGGTATTGTGAGCCCACTTGGCATTGGCGCAAATGAAAACTGGGAAAGGTATTTATCTGGTATATCAGGAATTAAAGAATTTGAAACAGTGGGTATGGATACAAAAACATATGCCGGCAAAGTATCTGACAACGAACTCGAAACATTTATTCCTGAAGCAAAAAAAGATAAAATAGATAGATTTACCAGTTTTGCCCTGGTTGCAGCAAAGATTGCATTACATGATGCAAAAATTGATGAAAGATTTGATAGGCAAAAGATAGGGGTTTTTATCGGTAGCGCTTTTAGTGGACTTAATATCATTGAAAAGCAAATCAAAATCCTTTATGTCGATGGTCCAAGAAGAGTCCATCCCCTTTTAATGCAGAATAATCTTACAAATGCCCCTTCTGGTGAAATTGCAATAGAATATACTCTGAAAGGTCCTAATATAGGTTTTTCAAGCGGGGCATGTTCCGGGAATTATGCAATAGTTCACGCATTCAATACACTACAACGGCATGATATCGACGCAATGGTTGCCGGGGGTACTGAAGCGCCTCTATGTCATGGAGTTTTTGATGAATTAAGACATAAAGGGCTGTTTCACTCAAATAATACAGGTTTAACTCGGACTAGCTGCCCATTTGACATTGACAGAAAGGGCTTTGTTTTGAGTGAGGGAGCCGGTATTATTGTTTTAGAGACACTGAGTAGTGCAGAGAAGAGAGGTGCTGAGATATATGGTGAACTCGTTGGATTCGGGGCCTCTTATTGTAACAACGATGATACAAATCAGAAAAATCCTGGCTTTTATTCGAAAGTTTCCTGTATAAAACAGGCATTGGAGTCTTCTTCCATTGACCCTTCGGATGTTGATTATATCAGTGCAAGTGGCATATCGGGAGTAAGAGAAGACATTGAAGAAACTGAAGCAATAAAGGCAGTCTTTGGCGAAAATATTCAGAAGATTTCCGTAAGTTCAACCAAAGGTAGTCTGGGATTCTCAATTGGTGCATCTGGTCCAATTGATGCAATCTTTTCATTATTGTCTTTTAAAAAACAGGTTTTGCCGCAAACAAATAACCTTGAGAATATTGATCCAAAATGCAGTTCAATTTTTATTCTTAAAAAACCCGATTGCAAGTCTGTAGACACAATACTATCAAACAACTTTGATTATACCGGCAATAATGTATCGATACTATTTAAGAGGTTTTCATAAGTACAGGCAAGAGGTGGGCAGAGATGAGGTAGAAGGTAATTTTCTTTTGCTGACCTTGCGGTGAAAATGGTTTTAAATAAACTCACAGGTACTAAGATAAAATGGACAAACACATTGGGAAAAACAGAGTAGTGGTGACAGGCATAGGAATCATTACACCGATCGGAATTGGAATGGATGAGTATTGGGAATCTGCAATAGGTGGAAAATCAGGCGTATCGCTAATTTCGAGATTTAATGCAGAGGGTTATCCAACGAAAATTGCTGGTGAGGTAAAGGATTTTAGTCCTTATAAACACATGCCCGAGGAGTTGGCTAACAATCTGAGCAGATATTCTCAATTGGGCTTGACAGCAGCCCAAATGGCAGTAAAGGACGCAAAGTTGGATTTTTCTGGTATAGATAAAAGCAAAATTGGGGTATCAATCGGATTGGGCGACGAAATCCTGTCATACTACGACGAAAAAACTGCGATTGAAAACAACAACTATATCCTGCGGACCAAACCTCCCACGGATAACAGGAATACATCAAACATAATCTCGGATTTTTTCGGTTTCTCAGGTCAAAGCTTAATTGTTGCAACAGCTTGTTCAAGTGGAAATCAAGCTATTGGAATTGCAAGAGACATGATTAAATCAGGTCAGGCCGACCTCGTTTTGACAGGTGGAGTTGAGGCCCCGATCTTCCCACTTATCCTGGCGGCTTTTTGTTCCCTGAGAATAATGTCAAAACGAAATGACCAACCTGCAAAGGCCAGCAGGCCTTTTGATAAGGACAGGGATGGTTTTGTAATGGGTGAGGGCGCTGGTATATTGATACTTGAAAGAGAAGACAGGGCATGCGAAAGGGGGGCATACATTTATGCTGAAATAGCCGGCTATGGAGCTACCAGTGACGCCTTTCATATGACCATGCCATCACAGGACAGGATGCAAATATGCCAGGCAATGCGCCTGGCAATTGAGGATGCCGGGCTGAATATTAACGAGATTGATTATATTAACGCACATGGGACATCAACACTGGCAAACGACAGGGGAGAAACGAAGGCAATAAAAACGGTTTTTGGAGACAACGCTTACAACATACCGATAAGCTCAACAAAGTCCATGACAGGACATTTAATGGGCGCTGCCAGTGCGGTTGAACTCATCACATGTATTTTAGCAATAAAAAACGGCATGCTCCCACCCACCATTAATTTAGAACATCCAGACCCTGAATGTGACCTGGATTATATAGCAAATAGAGCAAGGAAAAAAGAAATTACTACTGCCCTTTCAAACTCCTTTGGCTTTGGAGGTAATAACTCAACCATAGTAATAAAAAAGTTTAATGACACCCTTAAATAGTAACCGTGAATATCTCCATCACACAAATTTCAGGAGGGAATGGAAAATGGAAACTTTGACAGAAGACATAATTAAAGAAGGTCTTAAAAAAATACTGGCAAATGAACTCAAGATAGAACCTGAAGATATTACCGATGATTCACATATTGTAAATGACATCGGTGCGGAATCTGCCGACATGATTAATCTTTTGTATAATATTGAAAATGAATTTAATATAGAAATTTCTAATGAAGAGGCTGATAAAAATTTGACAATACAAAAGATGGCTAATTTGGTAAAGGAAAAAATGAGCATAAAATCTGCAACATAAAATTTGTGAGAAATTCAATGATTTGCTGTATCAAACCAACTTTTTGTTTTTAGGGGACTTTCTATGAGTGACTCTCGCAGCATAGACCTTCTCTTATGGAATTCATTTATGGGGAAGGCCTATTCCGTCAGCGATTGTTTTAAGGAAAATGGTATTGGAATACTGGCCAGGGTATGTAAGGATGCGGGTTTTAACATTGCCATTGAAGATCCGGCAAGAATCGAATTTTACACAACCTTCACCAAAAATGATCTGATAGCGAAATTATCCGAACTCTCAAGGCGTGTCTTTGACTTCAGAAACAGGGAAGATATTATCTCATTAAGAAAGGAGTGGAATCTTCTCCAGGATGATCTCACGCGTGTTATCAAAGGGAAGATGGAGAGATATATTGACGATCTGGCCAGAAAGGTGTGCAAGAATCAGGTAAAAGTCCTTGGAATCAAGACCTGGCTTGGGGACCGATTTGCATATTCCGAAAAGCTCGCACAAAGGGTCAAAGAATTGAGTCCAAATACTTTAATAATTGCGGGCGGCCCACAGGTCAATCAATTTAAGACACACGCATTGGAAAAAAGTCCCTTTGATTTTTGTATTGATGCAGAAGGAGAAATAACTCTAGTACAAATTGTTAATGCCGTAAAAGAAATATATTCCCAGGGAGGGCTGAAATCTGATGTTATAAAAAAAATCATTGATCTTGCAGAAGCAGGTAAAATTTTTAACATAATATATAGAAGCAACAACGGCGAGGTAAAAGAAACACCAATCAAAAGGCTTCCTTTAAATTCCAAGCCTTTCCCCCTATACCAAAAGGAAGATGGAAAGGTAAATATAGCAGTAATAAACGAATCTTCGGGATGCTATTATGGGAAGTGTAGTTTCTGTACGCATCCCAATATTACCGGCAAATACCGGACCCGAGATATTAGTATAACCATTAAGGAAATTAGGGAAACAATTAAAGAAATGGGTATTGGACTCTTCAGATTTGCAGGTTCTACAACACCCGTTTCACTCAGTAGCCGGATTGCAGATGCCCTGTTGAAAGAAGGATTACAGATTGAGTATTCAATGTTCGTCCGGGCAGAAACCATGGCAAAGGAACGGATGGATGAGCTTATTGAGGCCTATGAAAAAATAATACGCTCGGGACTTAAGGCTGTTTTCCTGGGAGCCGAGTCAGCGAATGATAACATCCTTTCTCAGATTATGGATAAAGGTAATTCCGTAGAGGACATTTATTTTACTGTTAAGGCCCTCAAACAGGCATCTTATAATCAAGGAAAACATCTTGACGTGGGTATAAGTTTTATTTATCCTTGCCCGATACCTTCAGGTAGTAATATAACCCATGAGCAAATTTTAGAAGAAAACCTGCATTTACTCAGGAAATTAAAAAATGAGGGTTATAAACCGGATTCTGTCCTTATAACCCCGGCAGCGCCTCTTCCTGGCACAGCATGGCAAATAGAACCTGAAAGATTCGGATTTGATCTGCCCGAAGATTATTTTCAAACAGTTATACGTTACGAGTATGAACTGACGAAGGACCCAAGTACATGGCCTGAACTGGATATTTCCTTACACGGGATAAAATTCCTGGACATACTAAGGATGTCCGGACTTATGGAAAAAAAGGTCAGGGAAATAGGTTACACGGTAAATGTCTCTGATGAACATTGCCTGGCAGCAAGGAGTGCAGGATTTGTTGGACAGAGCGGATTAGAGGAATTCAAGATGAAGAGTGATTTGGCTCTATTGACAACCGACTACAGTTTTCTTAACGATGTTTATCAGAAAATAAACACACACAGCCGTAAACTGGCGGAAAAAAACTTTTCTTCGTCACATAAAGTTATTCTGTAACAATTTAGTTTTTTGAAAAATTCCAATAACCCTTTAATCCCCTTGTAAACGGGTGGACACAGGGGGGGAATATGCTGTAGTGGCAATTCATGGATTGCCACTACACAATTGACGCTAAGACATTTACAACTCTCAATGTTTTCAAAAAACTAAATTGTTACATTGTTTTTTACGAGAAAAAAGGACGTATTATAATGACAAGGCGTGTAGTTATCACGGGTTTGGGAATACTGGCACCCAATGGCAACGGAAAAGATGCATATTGGGATGCTCTTATCAACGGACGGTCAGGTATAAAAAAAATTACCTCCTTTGATCCCTCGCCTTTCACTACCCAGATTGCGGGTGAAGTGAAAGACTTTGATCCACGTGATTTCATTGACCCCAAATTAGTAAAAAGAAGCGGCCGGTTTACCCATTTTGGTGTTGCGGCATCAAAGATGGCGATAGCAGATTCTGGAATTGACCTAAGCAGAGAGAATAGGGATAGATGTGGTGTATGTTTTGGAACAACAATTGGAGCTGAAAATGACATATATGAAGGCCAGCATAGAAGGTTCTTAGAGTCAGGCCCTAAAGCAGCTAATCGATTTACCTCCACTGAGTTTACACCTCATGTGACAACAGCTTACATATGTTCAGGGCTAAAAATTACCGGACCCAATTCAACGCTGACATCTGGATGCTCAACCGGACTCGATGTTGTGAACTGGGGCTTTAAGATGATAAAACAAGGAGAGATAGATGTGGCTATTGTGGCGAGTTCGGATGCTCCCATTTTCCCCTTTGCCATGTCTTCCTTTTGTGCTCTGGGAATCCTTTCAAAAAGAAACGAAGAGCCGGAGAAGGCGTCGAGGCCGTATGATAAGGATCATGATGGCATGGTGATTAGTGAAGGTGGGGCCGCAATAGTGATTGAAGAACTAAACCATGCCTTACAGAGAGATGCAAATATATATGCGGAGGTGGTATCTTATTCCACTGCATGCGAGGCACAGGACGTTTACCATGTTGAAATGAGTGGACAGACGTTAGTCTCTGCAATGAAACAGGCATTAATTACTGGTAAAGTTGGGAGAGAAGAGATAGACTACATTTGCGCCCACGGAAACGCCATTCCTAGTTATGACATAGCAGAAACAAATGCATTTAAAGCATTCTTCAAAGATCATGCATACAAAATCCCCATAAGTTCAATTAAGTCCATGACAGGCCAGGCCTATGCAGCTGGTGGTGGCTTTCAAGTAGTGGCAACGAGCCTTAGTCTAAAGAACGGAATTATTCCTCCCACAATTAATCTGGATGAGCCCGATCCCCTCTGCGATCTTGATTATGTTCCCCATCGTGCCAGGCGTTTCTCCATGGACACAGCGCTGATAAATAGCCATAGTGTGGGTGGGACACATGCAGTCCTTCTGTTAAAAAAATTCTTTTAGGCAAAGTGGGTAATGCTTGCAACCAATATATTGAGCATCTTAATATCCTTGATGTATGCCGGGCTTGGATTCTTTGTACTCTTAAGAGACCCGCTTAACGTCATTAACAAGAGATTTTGTATCATTGCAAATACTTTTTTTGTGTGGGCATCTCTTATTTTTTTTACCCACATGAGCACCGATCCGGGGGTGGCCACCTTCAGGCTTAGATCGGTCTTTTGTGCTGCGGCTTTTATTCCTTCTACCCTTTTCTATTTTGCTTCCGTCTTTCCAGACAGAGTGGAAAGATCTAGTGATCGATACTTTAGTATAGCTTTCTTTGCCATAAGCGTCCTTCTGTCATTTTTTCCCTCCCTTATTGTTGAGTCTGTATCATTTGAGAAGCGCTTACCCCGTGCTAGGTACGGTCCGTTATTCACCATATTTTGTTCTTACTTTGTAATTTGTACGGCATATTCCATCTATATCCTTTATAAAAAAAGTATGCACTTTTACGGAATAAAGAAATTGCAGATTCAATACTTTTATTTTGGAGTAGCCCTATCTTTATTTCTGGGGACCATAACGAACTTTATCTTACCAGTGATCAACGTGTGGCACGTCGAGAGATTTGTCCCCTTAGTTACCGCCCCCATCCCGATAGCCGTGGCTTATGCTATTGTAAAGTATCATCTTATGGATATCAGTGTAGTAATCAAGCGGAGCGTTGTTTACAGCACTCTGTCCTTTGCCCTTAGCGTAATCTATTTTACTGTTGGATTAATCCTGGGGAATATACTTCCTGTATCAGAATATAAAGAGACAATCACTACCATCGTTTCTACCATGATCATGGTCTTTACCTTTGTATTCGCCCGAGAATCAATTCAGCATGTCGCAGAGAAGACTTTTTTCCGTACCAGTTACAGCCATCCAAAGATACTCAGCAGCTCTATGGTGATGTTTTCATCTATTCATGATTTGAATAGACTTCTTCGTTATGCCATTCAATATCTCTATGATTCCGTCGGTATTGAAAAGATAGGAATACTGATAAAGGATAAGAAAACCCGGCATTACGCCATGAACGCGGCGATAAATTATACACCCAAGAATAATCTCTGTCTGCTCAGTCATGATGCCGTCGTTACCTGGCTTTGTCAAAACAGGACAGCCCTTTCGAGGGAGCAACTGAATCGGTTTAAGCACGGAAAGTTTGACCATTTGTTGGAAGAAACATTGGCATCTCTCGACGTAGAATGTTGTGTTCCGGTACTTCAGGGAAACGATCTCTTTGGCATAATTTTGTTGGGAAGGAAGGCTAACAAAAAGGCTTTTACACAGGAAGATGTTCAGATGTTTCTTGCGTTCTCAGGTCAGTTGGCTATGGCGGCTCATAATGCCCGTCTTTATTTAGGGTTGGAAGAGGCCAAGACTTACAGGGACAACATTCTTCAGAGTCTAAAGTGCGGAGTTATTGCTGTGGATATTAATGAGGAGGTTACCCTTATTAATAATGAGGCAAAAAGTATCCTAGGGCTGGAAAATGTAAACTCAAGTAAAATGATACTTGATATTTTTGACAAAGATACTTACAAATTGCTGAAACATACACTCAGGAGTAATAAAGACATTAATGACATTGAAACTTTTATTGGAAGAGGCGCTACCAGGGTCCCGTGCAGTGTGACCATAACACAGCTCAAAACCGAATCCGGAGAAAAGCTTGGAGCGTTGATGATCCTGACAGACCAAACTGAATTAAAATTACTCCAGGTGGAAAAGCAACATGCCGACCGTCTTGCCCATCTTGGCGCCCTTGCTTCCAGTATTGCCCACGAAATAAAAAATCCACTGGTGGCCATAAACACCTATTTTCAGCTACTCCCCTACAAGAAAGACGATCCGGAATTCCACAGTAACTTCCGTGAGATTGCATTAAAGGAAATAGGGAGGATTAACAGAATTATCGAAGACATGCTGAATCTGGCAAAACCTTCCAAGCTCGTCATACAGCATATCGACCCAAATTGTGTGATAATGGATACAATTAGTTTGCTCAGTAACGATGCCGCAAATAAAGATGTTGAAATAACCACGATGCTAGAAGGGAAAGGATGTCAGCTCATTGCAGATGAAGACAAGATAAAACAGGTACTCATAAATATTATACAAAACAGCCTTGATGCATTGTCAAAAGATGGTCATATTAATGTGAGTACATGTGTAATTGATAATCTTTCTGAGTTTAAAAAAATGGCAAAGGAGCAATCCGGCAGGGTGTTTTTTTCATTCGCTCCACCCCTCTTGAATAATCTGAAAAGGCAGTATTTCGTTATAAAAATCTCCGATAACGGCGCAGGAATTCCTGCAGAAAGGCTCTCTCACATCTTCGAACCGTTCTTTACAAGTAAGGAAAAAGGTACCGGACTTGGTCTTGCCGTTGTATACAGAATTGTAAAGGACCATGAGGGAGGCATCTACGTAGAAAGTAAAGAAGGTATTGGAACAAATTTTTATATCAGCCTGCCTTTGAATACCATAAGTACCGGTAGTGTTGTCAACTCCAGGCCAGAGGTTATAGGAACACCTTCAGCGTAATAATCAAAAGATTGGTGCATCCTCAAATATGGTCAGCCATGACTCCCGCATATATTAGAAATTATCTTTTATATCTCCCACATTGATTGCTCATCAGCAAGGATGTGTCCTTCCATTGCCTTTAACAATTGTTTTTTTCGTAATGCCTGCCTCAAGATTAATTTCTGTGTCCAGGGCATAGAGTTTGAAATAATATCTATGCGTGCCACTCGGTGAACACAATTCGCCGTAACCGATTTTGCGAAAATCAGTTATTTCTTGTTTAGCACCATTTGCAAGTGGTTTCTGAGGGGGGGGTATATTATCAGATAACTCCAGGATGTCTGCCGGTAAATTGAAGAGAATCCAATGTACCCAAGTGTACCCGTAGGTGCATCAGGGTTATCGCAGAGTTATCGCAGATAAGGGCAAGACTCTTTGTGCCCTCGGGGACAAAAGTCCATGAAAGGGGAGAAGAGGTATTTGGACCGTCACAGGTGTACTTCTTTGGTATCATACCGTCTTTTTCGAAGGCTGTGCTTTTTACCTTGATTTCCATATTATTATTTCTTACGTAAACAACAATTGTTTTTAACCATTGATAACCTTCCCTGGAAATGACTGTGTTTATGTCTTCAGCGCTTCTTTAAACTAGCTATGTCGCTCAGAAGACGTTCTTTGGAATATGTTCCCTTCTTCATTACCAGCGAGACGCTATGATTCAGCTTCTTCTTGTCCGACTGTGTCAAATCCTTAGCTGTAATCACAATAATGGGGATAGTATCTGTTTCGGGAGAGGTTTTTAATTTATCAACCACATCAAATCCACTAATCTCAGGCATCATCAAGTCCAGAAAGATTAAGTCGGGTTTATATTGAAATGCCTTGTCAATCCCTTCTTTTCCTCCGTAAGCCTTGAGGACCTTGTATCCTTCAGAAGTCAGTAAGGTGCTTAACAATTCGACCGATTTAGGTTCGTCGTCGATAATCAATACCCTGGTATGCGCACTATTGACAATAGGCGGTAATTTGTACGATGCAAGTTTAGATAAAAGTTCATTCCTGCTCACAGGTTTACAGAGATAATCAGTTGCACCGAGCCCAAAGCCAATATCCTTATTATCGATAATTGATACAACAAGGACGGGAATATCTTTAACATCTTTATCCTCTTTCAGCTCTTTCAATACCTCCCAGCCGTCTTTTTTCGGGAGCATTACATCCAGGGTGATAGCAAAAGGCTTGAATGCCCTGGCCTTTTGAAGCGCCTCTTCACCATCAAATGCGGAAATGGTTTTATATCCGGATTTATTTAAAAAAACGCAGAGTAATTCACTGGTTTTAGGGTCATCTTCTACCACTAGAACAGTTTCGTGACCCGGCAGTTTTTCTAGTAAAACAGTTTTTTCTTTACTCCTTTTCAGCCGTGCGGGTGATTCTACTGGTAAACTAAAATAAAAGGTGCTGCCAATTCCCACTTTGCTTTCAAATCCAATCCTGCCACCGTGCAGTTTTACTAATTTTTTGGTGAGGGCCAGTCCCAGCCCTGTTCCTTCATATTTACGGGAATAAGAGCTGTCAACCTGTTTAAATTCCTCAAATATCTTTGAATAATCTTCGGGAGCTATGCCGATACCGGTATCGGTAACACTAACTTCGATAAAATCCTTTTCGCTTTTAAATGATTTCGTACGGATGGTAATTTTCCCGTTTTCCGGAGTAAATTTAATGGCATTGGAAAGCAGGTTATACAACATCTGTTTGAACTTAACCTGGTCTGCACAGAGACGGTCAACTGGATTGTGAAAGATCGTTTCAATTGATAGAGATTTCTTATTAGCAAGGTCCTTTAGTGTTGTTAAGACGGCATCTATAGCCTCTCCAATCTCAAAGGCTTCGTATTTTAATTCTAATTTGCCGGATTCCATCTTTGAAAGATCCAGAATATCATTAATCATCTGTAGGAGATGATTGCCGCTGCTGTGGATATCCATGACAAAACCCATCTGCTCATCATTTAAATCGCCGCACAACTTGTCCCTCAGCACTTCCGAAAAACCGATAATTGCATTTAATGGGGTACGCAGTTCGTGTGACATATTGGCAAGAAACTCGCTCTTTGCCCTGCTGACAGCCTCAATCTTCTTGTTTTGTATCCCGGTAAGCCGTACCTTTTCCTCCAGTGCGGCATGGTAGCTATGGATATAGGTGTCTATGGCCAATTGCATATCCAGATTCATGATCTTATCCAGAACCAGGATATAGTCAGTTATCTTGTCAGGTTGATCTTTGTATGTTTCGATAATAAGCGGATAAAGAAGTCGATGATACAGGCAATATGCTCCAATATACCAATTGGGATGTAAATCTATGCGGTCGTGGGTCTTGCCTACATTTAAACGATGCTCAAAGTATTTCTCGTCATAATTCCCTTCGGTTAACATTAGAAGATACTCTTTTTGGGTGCGTTTGACCCTCTTGATTATCTCTTCATCAGATAGAAATGCCTTCGTTTCTTTAAACCGGAGGAGATGTGCATAGAACTTATTTATTATGTCGTCGGCGTGCTGATGAATAAGTCCTTTTAATTCCTTTAGCAAGGTTACGTCCCGCTCAGTAAAATCCAAAAAATCCTTGCGGGTCTGACGTTCCTGTTCGCTGAGACTTAGTTCACCAACAGGCGTGATGTGTTCTTCCATTACTAATATATTACTTAATCAGATTTTTGATTATTCTTTGCTTGAAAAAAATTATCTATCTTGTCTTATTTCTAAGGCTTTCCTTACCGAACGAGAATTAATTTACAGCACGGAATGTAATTAAGTTTTTTGAGAAAACAAAATTTAATGGATGTATTTTACCACAAAGTTCTCTGAATGATAAGGAGAAATGGGAGTATCCCAGATTTTTTAATAACAATTTGGTTTTTTGAAAACATTGAGAATTGTAAATGTCTTATTGGTGCGGTAATGTAATTATGTAGTGACAATTCATGAATTACCACAACAGTGCATGATAATCACATCATTAGTGGAATTTTTTTCAAAAACTAAACTGTTACGTAAAAAAACATTAATAGAGGGAGAATAGTAACTCAGGCTTCCAGCTTGAGGGGTAAAATAGCATAAGCAGCATGCTTGTGTTATAATGTGCAATTAGTTAACAAAAAATCGTGGTGCTCCCAGGAGATACTGGCATCAATGCAATGGCTGTGGGGGATAAATACGCCAATTGTCAGAGGGATGTTTGTAAAACTCTCTCCCGATTCCGCCGAAAGGTTCTGTTCGGACAAGCAGTTGGGATTGGTCTTTTTCTGGGAGATTCTTAAACTGGCGCGCAAGAGTTACATTTTCTTTAAGTTGTTCAATACTATCCATACCTGAAACTAAAGTACTGACGGGCTGACTCCAGGCAAAATATAAGCATTCTTTTACAGTAGCTACTTTATCTTCCAGCAGTATTCCATTTGCCGTTGTTTTCATTGCGAGAATCCCGATATCATATTTCACAGCTTCCGGAATGACCTGCCGAATAAAACTCAGATAATGCGGATCTACAGGATTCACGGGCATCTGCACTGTTTCAATGATGTGGCGATACTTTTGAATAGTTTTTACAAGCGCTTCCGGGTTCCGATGCCCTGTAGCCCCCACATGCAGAATCTTTCCTTCTTTCTTTGCCTGAAGGGCTGCCTCCAAGGCGCCACCTTTTCCGAAAATGGCATTTACATCCTCCATCGTTTGCACGTCATGGAACTGCCATAAATCTAGGTAATCGGTTTGTAGCCGTTTGAGGCTTTCGTGCAATTCATTCGTCGCGGTGATCTTATCCCGCCCGCGACTTTTGGTCATAATAAATGCCTTGTTTCGCCGGTCTTTTAATGCCTTCCCAAGTCGTCTCTCGCTGTCGCCATTATTATAGCTCCAGGCCGAATCGAAAAAATTAATCCCTTCGTCAAGGGCGGTATGAATCGTCCTGATGGCGTAACGTTCGTCTCGCATCCGACCGATGTGATAACCGCCTGCACAAAGTATGGAAACCATCATATTGGTTTTACCCAGACGACGTTTCGGCATACCTTCCTCATTATCATGTGATGCAGGAGAAGAGATAAAGACTAAAGGAAAATTTTTAGGTAAATTCTTCGTAAATCCCGCGCCAAAGGCAATGGCGAAAGTACCTTTAAGAAAATCCCTGCGATTGGTAAAGTTGTTTTTCACAGGCGCCATTCTTACTTCCTCAACTGTCCGTTCCCAAAGACCACGAATTTGTAAGACGTGAGTTCCTCAAGACCCATGGGACCGCGGGCGTGGAGTTTGTCTGTGCTGATGCCGATCTCCGCACCCATACCAAATTCGAAGCCGTCAGTAAAACGGGTAGAGGCATTGACGTACACAGCTGCCGAGTCAACCTCTTTGGTAAATTTCAAGGCGTTATTGACATTGTCAGTAACAATTGCATCGGAATGATTTGATCCATATTTGACAATATGGTTAATAGCGTCATCTATCGTATGGACGATTTTTACGTTCAGGATCAGGTCAAGATACTCATTGTAAAAATCATCTTCAGTGGCATTTTTTATATTATCCAAAATATTACATGTTTTGTTACAACCCCTGATTTCTACTCCTGCATTTTGTAATTTTTTTGCCATATCTGGTAAAAAAACCGGTGCAACCTTTTCATGCACCAGCATCGTTTCCATAGCATTACAGGTAGCTGGACGTTGCACCTTGGCATTGAAACAAATCTCCTCGGCCATTTTGAGATTGGCAAATTCGTCTACATAGGTGTGGCACACGCCTTTGTAATGCTTGATGACAGGGATGGTTGATTTTTCCACTACGGTGCGGATAAGTGCCTCACCCCCGCGGGGGATAACGACGTCTACATATTGGTCTGCCTTGAGTAAATAGTCAATGGCTTCACGTTCGATAATCTCTATGAGTTGAATACATCTGCTGTCCAAACCTGCCTTTTCCAAGGCGGATGTGAGGATTTTGTAAATAGCAATATTGGAGTGGATTGATTCCTTCCCGCCGCGCAAGATAACCGCATTGCCGGCTTTTAGACACAATGCAGCCGCATCTGCAGTGACATTGGGACGGGATTCATAAATGATAACGATAACACCAATGGGTACTCGCATCTTTTGAATTTGTAAACCATTGGGCCTGGTGTGCCCGTAAATAATTTCTCCGATAGGATCCGCAAGATTAATGATTTGCCTGACGCCCTCTGCCATCCCACTGATACGGCTGTCGGTAAGACGGAGACGGTCTATAATGGCCTCAGATAGCCCGGCTTTTTGCGCCGCTATAATATCCTTTTCGTTTTCTGTTTTAAGTGCAGCAGTTGAAGAGACGATACCTTCTGTAACGTAATGAAGAGCAGTGTTTTTAATTTCAGTATTTGCAGAGGCAATGACACGTGAGGCCTCCTTTGCATTTTTAACAATTTGATTGACGTAGCTTTCTATATTCATAGTGATAGGAAATCAAATAATAGGCAGCCGCAATAAGAATAATCAAAGCCGGGAACTGCCATGGGAATGGGCCATCAAACAGAAAAGTTTTCCACTTATTCTGCGGTACTATTTCTACAGGTTCCTTCTTTGAGGTGCTTCTGATGCGGAAATTATATTTTTCGTAAAAAACCTCATCAATCCCAATATACCCCAGAATCTCCCGCGCTTCTTTTTCAATACGGACGGGATCACTCTTCAGAGCAGAGTATTCTTTTTCAAGCCCAGAATTCACCGCCTCAAGCTGTGCCACATGTTTATCAAGTACCTTTTTTGTTTCCAGCATCCGAAATCTCTCCTGTCTGGCCTTACTGATTATTGAGGAAAACAGAATTACCACGCAGGACGTTATAGACACCATCAGAATAAATTTACCCCAGTACGAACCTTTCCCTGGTAATTTCCCACAAATAGTCTTAGCCGGAGGTAATGCCAACAAACCAAGAGAAGGTACGTGATGATTGTTGCTGCCGTGGATATCTACGTTCACATCTTGCATAATTTACCTCCGTAAATTGCATTGTCAGAGAGACCTTCTTCAATACGTAAGAGTTGATTATATTTACATATCCGATCGGTTCTGCAGAGAGAACCTGTTTTAATCTGACCTGCATTCGTTGCAACGGCAATGTCGGCAATCGTTGTGTCTTCTGTCTCCCCTGAACGGTGTGAAATAACGGTGGAGTACCCATTCTTTTTGGCAAGTTCTATAGCATTGAGTGTCTCCGTGAGGGTGCCGATCTGATTGACCTTAATCAGGATGGAATTGGCGACCTTTTGTTCAATCCCCTTTGCCAGGATTTCCGTATTTGTTACAAAAATATCGTCGCCAACAAGCTGGACTTTGCCTCCCAGCTTTTCTGTTAATCTCTTCCATCCATCCCAGTCTTCTTCAGCAAGACCGTCTTCTATACTGCAAACAGGATATTTACTTAAAAATTTCACATAAAGGTCGATCATCTCATCGCTGGTCTTTTTTGCACCGCCTTCCGCCCGCAGCACATATTTACCATCCTTATAAAATTCACTGGCTGCCGGATCCAATGCCAGATAGATATCCTTACCAGCTGTGTAGCCAGCTTTTTTAATTGCCTCAAGAATCAGATCGAAGGCCTCCTCATTGGTCTTGAGGTTCGGGGCAAAGCCGCCCTCATCGCCTACGTTGGTGCTGTATCCCCTCGATTTCAATACAGAACGGAGGTTATGAAAGACCTCTGCTCCCATGCGTAATGCCTCAGCAAAACTATCCGCATGAATAGGCATAATCATAAACTCCTGAATATCCAGATTATTATCCGCATGCTTGCCTCCGTTTAAGATATTCATCATGGGTACAGGCAAAACCCTGGCATTCGTTCCTCCAATATATCGATAGAGTGGAAGACACAGGGCATTTGCTGCCGCCTTGGCCACGGCCAGGGAAACACCCAGAATTGCATTAGCCCCCAGTTTTTCCTTATTCTTTGTTCCATCTAAAGAGAGCAGGAGATTGTCAATCTCAACCTGTCCGGTGGCATCCATCCCCTCGAGTTTGTATGCAATAATTTCATTTACGTTTTTAACGGCAGTTTGAACACCTTTACCCATATAGCGTGACGGCTTATCGCCATCCCTGAGTTCCAGCGCCTCCCGCTTTCCCGTGGACGCACCGGATGGCACGGCGGCGCGACCCGTCGTGCCGTCCTTTAATGTCACGTCAACTTCCACAGTAGGACTTCCTCTGGAATCAAGAATCTCTCGTGCTTTGATACAACATATGGTAGTCAATGGTAGCTCCTGATATATTAATGTATGTTTATGGTATTGGGTAGGTTACAAAACAAAAAGTATCTGCTTTATAGTAAATTTACGGGAACTTGTCAAACAGATTCTTGAAAAAAAACGGTTGACATCATCTTCTAATCTGATATTGTTGGAGGAAACAAGACTGAAGACCGGAAGCAAAATAACGCAGATGGAATTTCGATTTTTTGATACCACTTCAGCCAACCGCATGAAATGATGAGATTACGCTTGCTGCACTAATTTATCAGCTAAATGCTAAATGTCGGAAGAAAAGTAAAATGAGGATAAAAATAACCCTCTCAGCAGATAGATCCGGCATCTTCAACTATCAGCATCAAATGCAGGCCATTATCTACGGTTTCCTGTACAGGTCAAATTCTGACTATGCTCAGTGGCTTCATCAGCGAGGATTTGTGTACAAAAAAGACAAGCGGTTCAAGCTCTTTGTCTTTTCCAGGATAACATTCGATGGTCCAATCAAAATATTTACCCTTATTTTTCTCCCTCTTACCGTAACAATTTAGTTTTTCGAAAAATTCCAGTACCCCCATAATCCCCCCGTAAACGGGGAAGGGACACAGGGGGGAAATGCGCTATAGATGCAATTCATGAATTGCATCTACATAATTACCGCTAAGACATTTACAACTATCAATATTTTCAAAAAAACTAAATTATCCTCTTACCTGTTCCCATTATTTATGGTCTCAGTATATACCTTTGCTGATAAGTCCTCTTCCATATCTATGCTATCTCCGCATATAAACTGTGCCAAGCATCTCTACGGGCCGTATACATCACAAACTAATCCAAAATGCCTCTTTAGCCCAAATTTCCTGCCAAACAAATTTTAAAATTCGCTGAATAGTTACATACGAGTTATCCTCTCAAAAGAAACCCGGTTCGTTTGAGACAGAAATAAAAAGTTCTTCGAGGTTTTTCTTTTCATATTCAACGGGCAGCTTTTTCGGATCTCCTTCAAGCAAGATTTTCCCGTGCGAAATAAGAAGAATCCGGTTACACACAGCTTCCACTTCATGCATATTATGAGAAGTCCAGAGAACACCTGCACCGCTTGACAAAACATAATTCTTAATTTTTTGCCGGATTATTTGAGCTGTATTTGGATCAAGTGATGCCGTAGGTTCGTCAAGCAGGAGAAGTTGAGGGGAATTAATTAATGCTTTTGCGAGATGCAGGCGCGTTTGTTCTCCAGCAGAAAGAACACCTGACTTTGTATTGGCGAGTTCTTCAAGATTAAACTCTTTAAGCAGGAAACCAATCCTATTCTTAAGCTTTTTTATTCCGTAAAGGAGTCCGAAAACATAAAGGTTTTGCCATACCGTAAGATTCCCAGGTAATTGGGCATAGCCAGCGGAAAAACTTACTTCTTTCATGACACTTTTCCGGTGCTGCTTCAGATCTTTCCCCAGAATAGAAATAAATCCTGCATCAGATTCAAGTACACCGAGTATTATGTGAATAGTAGTCGTTTTGCCTGCCCCATTTGGCCCAAGGAGTCCTACAATCTCACCCCTCATTACAGAAAATGATAGACAAGAAATGCCCTTTGTCTTGTCAAATTTTTTTATGAGATTTTCTATTTTAAGAATCAATTTACCCCTCATGTTTCGACGAAAAGAAAATTGTAAAGATACAAGACAGAGCAAAATCTTTTTACTTTTAAACGAAGTTTCTATTTTTTAATATGTATGCTGGAAGTATAGCAAAATTGATTTCCTTTGGCAAGCTGTCAAATTGACACATAATTAATAATTGTCTTAATAAAGTCGCTGTCATAATGACATACCTGTGCCGGTAGAAGTTTTACCTGTTTTTCGTCTTTTCTGTATTTGTTTTTTATCTATTGATGCGCAAGAAGTTAGCGTCAGTATAATAACTGTGTCAGAGCGATACAATTGTGGCGTATCGGCATCTATTTTGCTAAAAGGCTGAGCGTGCAGTAGTTTTTATTAGGGGATAAGAAATTTTGGAGGATACGGAGATATGTCGGCAAAAAAGATTATATTTGATCATGACGCGTTGGAAACCGTAAAGCTTGGCGTAAAGCAACTGGCGGATGCGGTAAAGATTACCTTGGGGCCAAGGGGGCGCAATGTCGTTATCCAGAAAAGTTTTGGTTCGCCAACCATCACAAAGGATGGAGTTACCGTGGCGAAGGAGATTGAACTTTCTGACCATATGCAAAATATTGGCGCACAGATGGTAAAATCCGTAGCATCGAAGACCAGCGACGTTGCGGGCGATGGTACTACAACTGCTACCGTACTTGCGGAAGCCATATTTGTGGAAGGATTGAAAAATGTAACGGCCGGCGCGAATGCAATGGCGCTCAAACGCGGTGTAGATAAAGCTGTCGAAGCTGTAGTAAAAAAGTTAAAGGAAATGAGTATTCCTACAAAAGGGCGAAGAGAGATTGAACAGGTAGCCACAGTTGCCTCGAATTATGATGCTGAAGTTGGAAAAATTATTGCCGATGCCATGGAAAAGGTAGGGAAGGATGGTGTTATAACAGTGGAAGAGGGGAAAAGCCTGCAAACCGAGGCGAAATGGATTGAAGGTTTGCAGTTTGATAAAGGTTATCTGTCGCCTTATTTTGTTACGAATCCAAATACCATGCAATGCGTGCTGGAAGACCCCTATATTTTAATTCACGAGAAGAAAATTACTACAGCCAAGATGTTGGTGCCTATATTAGAAAAGGTTTCTCAAACGGGAAAACCTCTCCTGATTATCGCCGAAGATATAGAAGGGGAGGCACTGACACTCCTGGTTGTAAATAAACTGCGCGGGGCACTGAAATGCGCTGCTGTAAAGGCACCCGGATTTGGAGATAAACGCAAGGCTATGCTGGAAGACATTGCTATTCTTACAGGAGGCCAGGCGGTATTCGAGGATCTTGGTATCAATATGGAATCTATCCAGCTTAAAGATCTGGGTCGGGCGAAGAAGGTTGAGATCGATAAGGAAAATACGATTATAATTGAAGGCGCGGGAGATAGCAAAAAGATAAAGGCCCGTATTGAACAGATTAAAAAAGAGATTTCCCTTACTACTTCAGACTATGACCGTGAAAAGCTCCAGGAAAGGCTGGCAAAGATGGCCGGAGGTGTGGTGCAAATTAATGTGGGCGCTGCTACTGAAAGTGAGATGAAGGAAAAGAAGGCGCGTGTGGAAGATGCCCTGCATGCAACCCGTGCCGCTGTTGAAGAAGGTATCCTGCCGGGTGGAGGTGTGGCACTTTTAAGGTGTCTTCCGGCACTGGATGCACTTAAGCTTACCGGTGATGAGGCCGTGGGCGTTGATATTGTTCGCCGGGCATTAAGGGCACCCTTGAGGCAAATTGCCGCAAATGCAGGGGTAAATGCCGCCATCGTTGTGCAAAAGGTGGAAACCGCAAAAGGAAACGAAGGCTATGATGCCAGTGCAGACCGGTATTGTGATATGGTCAGTGAAGGTATTATTGATCCTACGAAGGTGGTCAGGACGGCGTTGCAAAATGCCGCCAGCATATCCACTTTACTTCTCACCACGGATGCTATTGTGGGCAAGATACCGGAAAAAAAGAAGATGCCTCCCATGCCACCCGGAGGTGGATATGGCGGGTACGGAGATATGTATTAACAGAAAATTTGAATATTCCTAAATTTTGCAGTTTTTTAATAAAAAACCCCGTATATGTACGGGGTTTTTTTTTGACAGGTCTACAATCCTCAGTATCTTCTTGCACTAGTTAAAAGTCTGATACCTTTAAACCCTCTTGCACTTGGAAATAAAAATTGTTATAGTAATCACGTCTTAACACTAAAAAACATGAAAAAATATGGAGGAGAACACGTTTAAATGTCGGCAAATTATAGCAGTATTAACTACAAGGCTGACGCCAAAGAGAGTAAACTGGAAAAACTCTTTGCAGAATTTTTTGCCTTTAACAAAAATATTCCTGTCAATTCATCAACTCCATGGCAGCCTCCCACAGACGTTTATGAAACTCCGGATGAAATAGTGGTAAAGATGTCCTTACCAGGTACAAAATCAGAAGAAATCCGTGTTTCCTTTTCAGACGAAGTGCTCACTATCAGCGGATTTGCAGCGGACACCTCGGTACATGAAAAGATATGCTTTTATCAGGTAGAAATCCGCTACGGGTACTTTGAACGAAATATATTTATTCCCAAACCTGTTGACACGGGCAGTATACAGGCAACGTATAAGGATGGCTTTCTCCAGGTTGTTTTGCCTAAAACAAAGCAGCAATCATCAAAAAAGCTTTCAATAAAAATCAACTTTCATCAGTAAATAATGTGAGAGATTATGACGGATAATGTGGACAAATACTCATTAGAAGACATTGATATATCAAATCCGGAACCAAATGCAGAGGGTGAGAGCAAGGAGGATAAGCTGAAGGTACCCAAAGAGATGCCCATCCTTCCGGTCAGGGACACAGTGGTTTTCCCCGGCATGGTAGCTGCCTTAAGCGTTGTTACGGAAAGAGATATTAAACTTTTAAACCACGTCCTTGCAGCAAACCGATTTCTTGCGCTGGTAGCCCAAAGGGAAAAAGATATCAAGGTTGTAAAGCCATCGGATTTGTATGAATGTGCCACAGCAGCCGTTGTGCTCCAGATGCTTCGCATGCCTGATAACTCGGCAAAGATGTTGGTGCAGGGTGTTAGCAGGATCAGGATCGATGAATACACCCAAACGGAACCTTATTACAAGGCCAAGGTTACTGTCCTCGAAGATATTATCGAAAGTGATATGGAAACAGAAGCCCTGGCGAGAAATGCAGCGGACCAGTTTATTCGTATGATATCTATGGCGCCATCATTGCCGGAAGAGCTAAAAATAGCAATTGTCAATATTGATAGCCCAAGCCGTTTGGCGGATATGATTGCATCCCACCTGAATATCGGTGTAGCCGAGAAGCAACAAGTACTTGAAGCCATCAATGTAAAGGCACGATTACAGAAGGTAACAGCTTTAATCACCAGTGAAATGGAAGTGCTGGAAATGGCTACAAAGATACAGTCACAGGTAAAAAGCGAGATGGAAAAGGGACAAAGGGAATATTACCTGAGACAACAACTTAAGGCGATCCAGGAAGAATTGGGTGAGGGAGACGAGCGTGCCATTGAGGTCAAAGAACTGACCAAAAAAATCGAAGAGGCGAAAATGCCTCCTGAGGCAAAAAAAGAGGCTGAGCGGGAATTAAACCGGCTTGCAAAAATGCCCTCTGCCTCGGCGGAATATACCGTTTCCAGAACGTATCTCGACCTGCTGGTCTCTCTTCCGTGGGCAGTTACTACAACTGATAACCTGGATATTCAAGCGGCCCGTAAGGTATTGGATGAAGACCATTACGACTTAGAAAAGGTCAAAGAGAGGATTCTGGAATATCTTGCAGTTCGAAAATTAAAGCAGGACATGAAAGGTCCCATATTGTGTTTTGTTGGACCACCCGGCACCGGAAAGACTTCTGTAGGGATGTCTATTGCCCGTGCCATTGGCCGAAAGTTCGTGCGCATGTCGCTTGGCGGAGTACGTGATGAGGCCGAAATAAGGGGGCACAGGCGTACATATATAGGCGCCTTGCCCGGGCGCATTATCCAGGGGTTGAGAAAGGCTGGATCCAATAATCCGGTATTTATGCTTGATGAGATTGACAAACTGGGCGCCGATTTTCGAGGAGATCCTTCGGCGGCATTGCTTGAGGTGTTGGATCCGGAGCAAAATTATGCATTCGCAGACCATTACCTGGACGTACCATTCGACCTCTCCAAGGTAATGTTCATTACTACAGCGAATCTATTGGACCCCATTCCTCCAGCGCTTAAGGATCGAATGGAGGTGCTGGAACTTCCTGGATATACAGCAGATGAAAAGGTATTTATCGCAAAACAGTTTACGATACCCAAGCAATTAAAGGAACATGGTCTCACAAAAGAACAAATTACCATTGAGGACGACGCTATCAGGGCAATCATCAGCGATTACACCCGTGAGGCCGGTATCCGTAATCTCGAACGTGAAATTGCCCATATTTGCCGGAAGGTAGCCAAGGAAATTGCGTCAGGAGAAAAAAAGTCTGTGACCATAACAGCCGATCAATTACACAATCTGTTGGGACCTGTCAAATTTTTCTCAGAGGTTGCAGAACGGACTTCTGAAGCCGGAGTAGCCACGGGTCTTGCCTGGACACAGGCCGGTGGAGACATCCTCTTTATTGAGGCCACCCTCATGCCTGGCACAGGGAAACTCCTGCTGACAGGGCAGTTGGGTGACGTCATGAAGGAATCGGCGCAGGCAGCGATGAGTTACATTCGGGCTAAATTAACAAAACTGGGGATTACCTTTAAGGATTTTAATAAATACGATTTTCACATCCATATCCCTGCAGGTGCTATTCCTAAGGATGGGCCTTCTGCCGGTGTAACGATGGCCATGGCACTGATCTCACTGCTGAAGGAAGCTCCAATTCTTTCCAACGTAGCCATGACGGGGGAGATTACACTGCGCGGACGTGTTCTGCCGGTAGGCGGTATCAAGGAGAAGGTCCTTGCGGCCAAGCGGGCAGGGATCACTACCGTTATCTTGCCAAAGCGAAATGAAAAAGACCTGGTCGAAGTACCTGAAAACGCAAAGAAGGAGATGAATTTTGTGTTCGTGGAAAAAGTGGATGAGATGTTGCCAGTCGTCTTTGGAACAAAAGAACCGGCAGTGAAGAAGAAAAGAATTTTTAGCAAGGTTTAGCGCAAGAGTCCTGGCCATCAGGTCAAAAGATGCCTTGAAACTATCGCAAAAGAACCTTTTTATCATACAAACATAAAGAAACTGCAGGGAGAGTTTGAAACTATAGATACGGGTTGGGAAATTTAAGAATTGTATATTCTGTAAATGAAAAATGAGAAATTGCTTGTATAGAAATAATTACGGATAGAGGAATGTCCTATTAGATGAATGTGGGATTGGTCGAAGCAGAACTCCACGAATCTGAATGCTCGAAACGGAGTTTCTCTATCATTGTGTTTCCAAGCAGAGTTTAGAAACGAGTTGCGGATAGGATGCCACTGCTAATGTAACCAACTTTGGCAGGAGATTATGGATAGGGAATTATTAAATAAGATTGCAAATGCGGATTATTTGCATTTTGACGGGAACGAGCAAAATGTGAAGTATAATATCGTTCTTAAATTGCTTAATGCTTTCGGTTATGACAAACTTGACCTCGAACATGCCGCGCAAGGAAGTAGAGTCGATATAAACATTGGTAACAAAATAATTGTTGAGACCAAAGCGTTTGATAAAAATCTAGACAATTATGTTCTCCAATTAAAAGAATATTGCGATACTGAAAGGCCTTTTTTAGCTATTTTAACAAATGGGAGGCAATTCCGATTCTATTCACCATTAATGCGTGTCAGAGATTTCGCGGATACTTTGATTTATGAGCTTTCTATAAAAGACTTTGCAAAAGACGAAGTGGTTGAAAGAATCAACAAAATAATTGGCATTGAAAACTTCAAAAATGAGACTTATATCACATTCATTGAGGAAAGAGAAAAAGAACTAAAACAAATAAAAGAGTTTCTCAGCGATTTTGACAAAAGAAAATCTGAAGACATTCAGAAAATCAAGACTGATATTTCTCAACTTGAAAGTGAGATCGAAAAACTCAATAGCGAAATTAGACTTAAACAACAGGAAATTGAACAAATTAAAAGTAAACAGCAGCCAGAAAAGGAAGAACTTTACAATAAACACTTCGTTCCGATGACGAGTGAGGTTCAGCCGGTGATAATACCAACTACACTCCAGTTACCAATTATTCAACCAATTCCAACTGATGGAAAGACTTATACAATTGATAGCCCAAAAGAAGGTGTAAAGGCATACGGACAATTTTACGATTCTAAAAGATTTAAAGTATTGAAAGGCTCGACTGTATCAATTAGCACCGATGATTCATTTGGGAAAGGAGCAGCAGACGGCGGTTATAAACGAAGAAAAGAACTTGAGAAATCAGGAATCATTAACTCAAACAGACAATTTAACGAAGATTATGTTTTTAATTCGATCAGCCAAGTTGCTTGCGTTGTTTTAGGTGGTAGTCGAAGTGGTCCGAAAGAGTGGAAATAAAAGGGAACAAAAAACTGCCACCCTAAGAGTTAATTTAAAAAACCGTGAAATTGTTCTTGCACCTTTAGGCACAGTAATTGAGAAAATCTGGGGTTTTTAGTCTGAGCAATGGAGACACTTACAAGAAGGAAAAAAACCAGTTTTGACGAGGTGGAATTAGCAGGATTTTCAGCATCAATCTCGACTTATTTGGCAAGAAAATCACCTAAGTTTAAAGAAACTAGTGCAATTGACTTTCTTTAAAAGAATGATATACGCAATATAGGTTGCTGCAAAGCTTGGTTTTTTTAATCTATCTGCATCCGGATCGGGAGACACAACTGTGTTAAAAGTTGGAATCATCGGTGCCACAGCTTATACAAGCCTTGAACTCATAAAGATTCTCCTGCGCCATCCGGAGGTAAAGATTACCTATCTCGGCGTGCGCCGAACTGACCGCCCCAGGATATCAGACATATTTCCTGCCTTAAAGAATCTGCTTGATTTGCCGTGCGAAACCATAGAACAGAAAGAAGTTCCCGAAAACATTGACCTGGCATTTATCACACTACCACCGACTATTTCTATGCAATACGTCCCTCTCTTTATACAAAGGGGAATAAAGGTAATAGATTTCAGCGCCGATTACCGTTTCCGTGACAAATCACTTTACGAAAGGTGGTATAAAACGCAGCATACGGACAGTAAGGGAATGGAAACAGCGGTATATGGCCTTCCGGAGCTTTTCAGGAAGGAAATCAAGAAGACCAACCTCGTAGGCAACCCGGGTTGTTATACCACTGCAACCATATTAGCCCTGGCCCCATTACTTATGAAAGGGCTTGTCTTCCCGGAAGATATTATTGTAGATGCAAAGTCAGGTGTATCGGGGCGTGGACGTGAACCCAAGGAGGATACCCACTATTGCGAGTGTAATGAAAATATCGAGGCCTATAGCGTTGGAGGACATCGCCACAGCCCGGAGATTGAACATATCCTATCCATCAGGACAAACCAGAAGGTATCTATCCAGTTTGTTCCTCACCTTGTTCCTATGAATCGCGGCATCCTGTGTACCATCTATGCCAAGCCAAAACACGGAAAGAACGTTGGGGCTAATATCCATTCGTCCCTGAGTGACAATGAGGTACACAAACTTTACAAAGAATTTTATAGCAATGAACCATTTATTCGCCTCAAAGAGGGTAACGAAACGCCTAAGACAAAAGACGTAATCTACACCAACTTTTGTGATATCGCAACAAAGGTCACAGAAAACCGCATCGTCATTCTTTCCGCTATAGACAATCTCATCAAAGGCGCCTCCGGCCAGGCAGTACAAAATATGAACGTAATGTATAGTTTTGATGAGAAGATGGGTTTCTTATAGAAGGGTAATGCGCAAAAATCCAATTCAATTTTTCATGAAATATTATGTCTGAGCGAGAACGATGGGGAACAAGAATAGGACTAATTCTTGCAGCATCGGGGAATGCGGTTGGTCTAGGAAACTTTCTGAGATTTCCTGTTCAGGCCGCAAAACACGATGGCGGTGCATTCATGATCCCATATTTCCTCTCATTCTTGCTCCTTGGTGTTCCTCTCATGTGGGTGGAATGGGCTATCGGCAGGTATGGAGGCATTCGCGGTCACGGAACAAGTCCAGGCACATTCCAGCTTCTCTGGAAGAGCAGAAGCGCCAAGTATCTTGGAATTATTGGCGTTGTGTGTCCCCTTGTAATCATAGTTTATTACTCTTACATTACTTCGTGGACTGTTGGATATGCCGTCTTTTCATTGTTTAATCATTTGCCCAAAGTTGATTCTATAGGAACACTTGAAGAAACATTAAGACCGTTCTCTCATTTTCTTCAGAAATATACAGGGACCGGCGATTTCTTTCTCACCCCATCCGTGTATGCATATGGCATCTATGTTTTTACCCTCTTTCTGAGCATGTTAATCCTTGCCCGCGGAATTGCCGGAGGCATTGAACTATTGGCAAAAATTGCAATGCCTTTGCTGTTTCTCTTTGCCATATTCCTTGTAATAAGGGTGCTTACACTGGGGTCTCCTGTGCACCCTGATTGTAATCCTTTAAAAGGACTCGCCTTTATCTGGGAACCAAAATTTTCAAAACTTTTTGATTTAAATATCTGGCTTGCTGCAGCCGGACAGATGTTTTTTACGTTAAGCCTCGGTATGGGTGCATTGCTTACCTACGCCAGCTATCTCCAGGAACGTGATGATATCGTACTTTCGGGTCTTACAACTGCCACGACAAACGAATTTGCAGAGATTGTCCTGGGATCGTCCATTGCAATACCCACTGCCGTGGTGTTTTTTGGTGTTGCCAATACCGGGACAATAGCCAGGGAAGGTGCTTATCACCTTGGATTTGTCTCCATGCCAGCGGTTTTTTCGTTTATTCCGATGGGTACTCTTTTCGGATTTTTGTGGTTTATGCTTCTCTTCTTTGCTGGAATTACTTCCATAGTTGCGCTTACCCAGCCTGCCATTGCCTTTCTGGAAGAGGAGTTCTGCTTGGGAAAGAAAAAGGCTGTCTGTTATGTCGGGAGTTTTCTCTTTATCTCAGGTCATATCCCCATCTTTATGAAAGGAACCCTTGATGAACTGGACTTCTGGGCAGGAACATTTTTTATTACTTTCTTTGCCGCCTCGGAAATTATTCTATTCTTCTGGATATTTGGCTCAAATAAGGCCTGGGAGGAAATGCACAGGGGAGCGGAGTTTCCCATTCCCGGGATATTTTTCTTTCTTTGCAGATATGTAACGCCGGCAATTCTTATTATTATTTTCATTGGATGGATGATTCAGTATGGTTGGCAGGAAATTCTGGAAACATCTTCTCAGAAATGGATTGCCCGTATTTATTTGCTGGTAACTTTTATCATAGCCGGGTTCCTCATTCACAGGGCGTGGAAGAAAAGAGACTGGCGTTTATGAGTCTTTCAGGATGGATCTTTTTAATCTTTTTCTGGGGAATCATTATTGTCCTGATGTTTGTATGTTATGGAAAAATTTTAAGAAGAAACAAAAAAAACTAACGTCTCTATAAGATATTGAGAAAAAGAGATTGAAATTATGGCGATAGAACAAGCCGTTCTGAATCGGTATAGTATGGCAGCAATACAAAGGGATGAATCACTTTGTTGTCCCGTTATGTATAATCCAAAGTATCTGGAAATAATTCCCAAAGAAATTCTTGATCGTGATTATGGCTGTGGTGACCCTTCACAGTATTTACGCGAGGGGGAAACAGTCCTCGATCTTGGGTTTGGTAGCGGAAAAATTTGTTTTATTGCGAGCCAGGTGGTCGGTCCATCCGGGCGGGTAATTGGGGTTGACATGAACGATGAGATGCTTGCACTCGCCCGCAGGGCAAATGTTGAGGTCTCGAAACGTCTGGGATATGCCAACGTAGAATTTCGTAAGGGGAAGATACAGGATTTGCGCATCGATAGAGACATGCTTGATAAATGGCTGAAAAGGAATCCTGTAAAAAGTGAATCTGACCTTACTGCTTTTGAATCCTATGTAAAACAGATCAGTGAAATATCTCCTATGATCCCTGATAGGTCAATCGATGTTGTGATCAGTAATTGTGTGCTTAATCTGGTGAGCAACAAAGACAAAACCATGCTTTTTCAAGAAATTTACCGGGTCCTTAAGCAGGGCGGACGTGCCGCCATCAGTGACATTGTATCGGACGAAGCTGTTCCACTGGAGCTTCAACAGGATCAACACCTGTGGAGTGGGTGCATCTCAGGTGCACTTCAGGAATACGAATTTCTCAGGGCATTTGAAGATGCCGGGTTTTATGGGATTATGATTGCCAAACGTGATGAAAAACCATGGCGTACGGTTAAGGGAATCGAGTTTCGAAGCATCACAATACTGGCATACAAGGGAAAAGAAGGACCGTGCCGGGACCATAAAGAGGCGGTTATATATAAAGGGCCTTTTCGTGATGTTACAGACGATGATGGTCACAGGTATCACCGAGGAATGCGTATATCTGTCTGCCGGAAGACATTCAGTATCCTGGAACGGGAGCCATACGCAAATTACTTCGAATTTGTAAGACCGGTGAAGGATATCCAGGAAGAACTGGCGCAACCCTTTCCATGTACAAAGGAAATGCTGGTCAGAGCTCCGCATGAAACAAAAGGGGAGGGATATAGCACAACAAGTGAAGACACCTCTGCGTGCAGCGAACCTGGAAATTGTTGTTGACACTATCATGAACGTCTTGCAGGAATTGACATGCGATTGTCATCACAAAAATGACGATTTATTGCCGTCGTTTACTATTATAATTATTAATGTAAATTAATTTTTGGTGGCAAATCAAAATCTCATTAGTTAGAATAGGTCATTCATAATTAATGAATGCGAATTTGAAAGGAATGGATAATTTATGAAAATACTTGTGACGGGGGGGGCAGGCTTTATCGCTTCTCATTTAGTAGACCATTTAGTCGCAAAAGGTCACCATGTGGTTGTAGTCGATAACCTTTCTGCCGGAAGAAGGGAAAATGTTAATCCAAAGGCGGTATTTTATCAGGCAGATATTTGTAATGCCACGGACATGGAAGAGGTATTTAAAAAGGAAAGGCCTGAAGTGGTAAACCATCATGCTGCGCATGTTAATGTGCGGAAATCAGTAGAGATGCCTGTTTATGATGCAAGTATTAACATTCTTGGTTCCCTGAACCTCTGTGAATTGTCAAAAAAATATAAGGTCAAAAAGTTTATATATATTTCGACCGGGGGGGCTGTTTATGGAGAGCCCACGGACTTACCCGTTCGGGAAACGTGTCCTGTTGAGCCTCTTTCACAATATGGCGTAAGCAAGCATACGGTAGAACATTACTTGTCCATTTTTTATAAATTATACGGCTTGAATTTTACCGTTCTGAGGTATCCAAATGTATATGGCCCAAGGCAATCCCCGCATGGTGAAGCTGGGGTAGTGGCAATTTTCAGTGAATTGATACTTCAAAATATACGCCCTACAATTTTTGGCGACGGTTCTAAGACCAGGGATTACGTCTATGTGGATGATATTATAGCTGCAAACCTCATTGTCCTTGGTAATGCAGGAGACGGGGAAATTTATAACCTTGGGTGGGGGAAAGAAATTTCAGACTTAGAGGTCTTTCTGGCCGTGAAAAGGGCGCTAACATCTGATATAGAACCTATTTTTGGTCAGAAACGACCCGGCGAAATCGATCATATAAGCCTGGATAGCTCAAAGGCACGAAGAGAACTAAAATGGGAACCAAAGATTCCCTTTGAGGAAGGCGTTATGCTCGCAACACAATATTATCAGAAATTAAAAATATAGAAATTTATCGCTTAGTCCACTGGAAACTCTTTCTTGCTCCCTTTTTGCCATATTTTTTCCGTTCTTTCATCCTGCTGTCTCTTGTTAAGAAACCACCATCACGCAAACTATCCACAATAGACGGGTTTGATTTGGCGAGCGCACGCGCTATGCCAAGGGATATTGCACCAGCCTGGCCAGTTAAACCCCCGCCCCGGACATTTGCCAGTACGTCAAATTCTCCTAAGGTTTTCGTGGCTTTCAAAGGGGATCGCACCATGCCCCTCTCCCGATCTATGGGAAAATAACTATCCATATCCTTATCATTAACTAGGATCCTCCCGTTTCCCTTTTTTATTCTTACTCTTGCAATAGACGTTTTTCGCCTGCCTGTACCCCATACATATTGTTCTTCTGTCACTTTTACCTCCTTAAATTAATTACGAATGACTAATTCTTTAGGTTGTTGTGCCTGATGCGGGTGCTCTGCACCTGCATAAATCTTTAATTTCTTCAACATAGCTTTTCCCAGCCTCGATCTGGGCAACATTCTTCTTACTGATCGGATAAGTACCTTCTCAGGTGCAGTTTCCAAGGTCTTTCCAACCATTCGCTTTCGCAAACCACTTTGAAAGCCAGTTACATAATAGTGAACCTTCTCTTGCATCTTTTTCCCTGTAAGTTTTACCTTACCCGCATTGGTGATAATAACAAAATCCCCTACGTCAACGTGAGGAGTATATTCAGGTTTGTGCTTACCCTGGAGAACCCTGGAGACTGTAGTTAACATACGTCCCAGGATCTTATCCTTGGCGTCAACTATATACCAATTCCTTTTAACATTCTCTTTTTTTGCCATAAAAGTATTCATTGTATTGTAATCCTCAAACTATGAAAATCAAAAGCGCCTTATCAATATAAGGCGCTTTTGATTTATAAAACCACTAAATTAAGAGCTTTATGATTATTAGTGTTTACAAATACAAGGGTCTGTCTTTCCTTTTTCACAACCCTCTTTGCATTTCACATCTTTCGGGCAACCGCAAGGCGCAGCATAAATATTGGAGACACACGCACTGATCATTAAGGCACCAACAAAAGCCATCATAATACCAATTCTCTTCAACATTTTTTATCTCCTTTCGGATTGTTAAAGGTTTCTGATGCTCATGCTTATTTCTTGCAGCTACAATCCCTACCTTTTCCTCCTGAACAATGACTGCACGGACAGCCTTCCGGGCACTGGCATGCGCCAGCAATCGCTGATTTTACAAGAGTTGACACATTTACAAAGCCAATTCCGAATATGAATGTACAAAATATCACAAATGAAATATATATTTTTTTCATCAATACATCACCTCCTTGTTATTAGGTAATACACTGAGAATCTAATTGCTACCTATAAGGCTATTTCGAATTCTCTTTTAGAATAAATCAGACAAAATTTATATCAAAATATATTATGGTTGTCAATTGTATTTTTCTTATTACATATTTTTTGTTATATCAGATTTTATTTGACATAATAACGAATCGCTATTAATAATATGGTTTTAACAAAATAAAATTTCTCGTGTATCACTATGCCACAAGACTTATTAGCCGATTTAGGCAATTTAGATTTCAATAAACCGATAGTGGATATTGAAACCATTAGAACCGTTATACCGCATCGGTACGAGATGGAACAACTGAGTGGTATCGTAAAATTCGATCCAGAAAACAAGATTATAATAGGATATAAAGACGTTTCCAATAGTGAATTTTGGGTGAGAGGACACATTCCTGGTCGTCCCCTGATGCCAGGGGTTCTTATGCTCGAAGCAGCTGCCCAGTTATGCACCTATTATTATAAAAAAACTATGCAGGACGAGCGGTTTCTTGGCTTTGGCGGTATTGATAAAGTCAAATTCCGGGGAAAAGTTATACCAGGCGATAAGCTTATCCTCATTGCAAAAAACAATGAATTGCGTTCGCGTAGGGCTATCTTTGATACCCAGGGTGTGGTGAATGGGAAGCTCGTGTTTGAAGGAATTATTATTGGAATGGTAGTCTAGTCTATAAATTTCCTAATATTGGCTGATTTGTGAATATTCCATAATTTTTAATCTTAAAAGGTTTTTAATGTGTTTAATCGAATAATCAGGTTTCATGTATTTAGCCTTGTCTTTAAGATATCGATTAAAATGTCTTCCGTGTCTAAACAATACCGTTATCATTCCCAGAGATTTGCCTGCAGTTAATTCATCATCTATTTTATCTCCAACACAAAGAATTTCTTCAGGTTTTAAAGTATGTCGCTGCATAATCTCCTGAAAACAAGCCTTTTTTGTCTGCCCATTTTTCCTGTCTGGAACAAGAATCTCATCAAAGTAATTATCATGCAGACCCAGCACTTTAATTTTCTTTTTCTGTATCTGTTTTTCCCCGGAGGTAACAAGTATCAGATTATTACCCCGTGCCTTTAATTGTACAAGGGTATCCGTTACATCCGGAAATAGGGTGATATTGGAGATGTCTACATTAATAAATTCATCTGATAGTTTCTTAATATAGGTATCCGAAAGATTGTAAAACGATACAATTTTTTTGTAAATATTTGCTTTTATTCCATACTCTTCTTCCGTTTCCAGTTGAAGGAGATAGGCTTCTTCTTCTGGACAATGGGTTATCCTGGCAATTGTCCTGGCAATCTGTCTTCGTTCCTGCAACACGAGTGTACCGCTGCAATCATAAAGGGTATCATCCAGATCAAAAATGATAGCTTTAATTTTCCGACGATTTTTCAGCATATCCTTTTATCTGCAATTGTTCAGGAATGGAATGGTAAAACTGAATGCAGACAATAAATGGCAAAATACATTTATTTATTTTATCATCTTATATAAGCTTCTGTCACATATCGGCGCATCATGCGGTGGCTGTTAAAATAATAAGCAATCTTTCCAATAGAATTTTTCATAATTTTTATCCACTGGTTTCTATCATGATAATACATCGGGATTATGATATTTTCCAATTTATTGTACAAATCCCCGGCGTCCGTCATGTCGTCAGTATGTACCAGTGTAGATTCTAAAGGTTTTGGACCAATAGACCAGCCTGTAATTCCTTCGATATGCCCTTCTATCCACCATCCATCCAGAATACTAAAATTTATCACACCATTGTGGGAAGCTTTCATACCGCTGGTACCGGATGCCTCACGTGGACGTAATGGTGTATTGAGCCAGATATCTACTCCTGAAACCAGTTTCAGGGCCATTTCCATATTATAATCTTTTAAGAATACAATTTTGATTCGATTGTTGATTACTTTTGCAAGACTGATGATCTTTTTTATGAGGTTTTTGCCAGAAATATCTTTTGGGTGTGCCTTTCCTGCAAAAATAATCTGGAAATTTCCCTTTTCACTTACCTTTAAAAGCCGTTCCAGATTGGAAAATATCAAATCGGCCCTCTTGTAAGAAGTAAATCTTCTCGCAAATCCAATAGTTAATACATCCGGATTCATCTCTGTACCCGCACTTTTCTTTACGTAATTAATCAGATCACTTTTTGCACGAAGATGTGCCTCCCACAACTCCTCATCCGGTATAATTTCCGCGCGTACAAACAACTCAGGTTCGTTAGCCCATCCGGGGATGTATTTGTCATACAATTGCTTAAAACTCTCACATGTCCACGTAAAAGAATGAATACCATTGGTAATGGCGTTGATTTCATAGCCGGGAAATAAGTTTTTAGAGACCTCCCCATGCTTTTTCGCAACACCGTTGACGTATTTGCTCAGGTTTAGTGCAAGAAGTGTCATATTGAGATAATGTTCACCGCCAAGCTTTTTTAATAATTCCAGTGGAACAACCTCACCCAGGACATTTTTGATTAGATCATATGAAAATCGGTCATGTCCCGCCTCAACTGGAGTATGGGTCGTAAATACACACAAGTCTTTTACTGCATCAGTATCCCAGACCCATTGTTCATCCCAGACACTTTCCACGTCTTTCTTATACATACGGAGCAATTCTAGCACCAGTAAGCTGGCGTGTCCTTCATTCATATGATATTTCTTGATATGGAATCCTAGGGCATGAAGCATGCGTACCCCGCCAATGCCCAGTACGATCTCCTGCTTTAGCCGATAATTCACATCGCCACCGTATAAAAAAGCAGTAATCTCCCTATCCTCTTTTGTGTTTTCTTCGACGTCCGTATCGAGATAGAGGACATCCACTTCTCCGCCGGTAACGCTTCGCACCTGATAGGACCAGGCCTGAATATAAACGTCGCGTTTTTCAATTTGAACCTTGACCTTTTTTGATAAGCGTATCATAAACCTGGCGGGGTCCCAGTTTATAGGATATTCAATTTGCTCTCCGTCTCCGGTAATATCCTGGCGGAAGTAGCCCTTTTTTGAGATTAGGGTAACGGCAACAAGTGGTATCTTGAGATCAGCACTTGATTTTATGGTATCTCCTGCAAGAACACCCAGACCCCCACTATAGGTTGGTATGTCGTTTGAGAGACCAATCTCCATGGAAAAATAGGCGATTTTTGCATCACTATTCATGTGAAACAGGACACGTTAATTTATCTAACCTCTGAGTAAGGACAATATTTTCAGAATAATCTACAGGGCAGTCAATAACGCTGATACCTTTCCGGTTGAGAGCATCCTCTAAAATAGGTTTTAACTCGTTTGCAGATTCTACCCGGTAGCCTTTTGCTCCAAAACTCTCTGCGTATTTAACAAAGTCAGGGTTGGAAAACTCTACAAAGGCTGACCGTCCAAAGGCATTCAATTGTTTTGTTTTAATGACACCGTAACCGTTATCGTTAAAAATTAATGATACAAAGGATATACCCAATCTGCTGGCAGTTTCTAACTCCTGCGAATTCATGAGAAAACCGCCATCACCTACCATGGCGAAGACATGCCGTTCGGGATATACAAGTTTTGCAGCGATGGCGCCTGGCAGGGCGATACCCATGGAAGCAAAACCATTTGAGATAATGCAGGTATTGGGTTTGTATACAGGATAAATACGAGAAATCCATAATTTATGGGCACCTACATCGCTAATCAGGATATCATCCGGTCTTAATACAGCGCGCACATCACATATTATCTTTTGTGGTTTCATGGGAAAGGACTTATCATTGCACATGCTTTTACATTCTTCTATGATAGTATTTCGTAAAGCGCTAATAATATGTCTTTTCTCTTTTATCCTGACCATACCTGATAGACGATCTAAGGTTTCTGAGATTTTGCCGATTACTTCTATTTCCGCATTGTAATAGGCATCTACCTCACTCGGGGTGGCATCAATATGGAGTATCATTTTGTCTTTGTGTGGATTCCATTTGTAAGGGTGGTATTCTACAAGGTCATATCCGATGGCAATAATCAGGTCTGCCTGATCAAAACCACAGGAAATGTAGTCGTCTGCCTGTAAACCAATTGTAAGTAAGGATAGAAGACAATTATCGGGAATGGCTCCTTTGCCCATGAAGGTAGTGGCTACAGGGATATTCAATTTCACCGCAAAGTTAGTTAAGGATTCAGATGCTCGTGTTCTCAGTACCCCATTTCCCGCAAGGATAACAGGATAGCTCGCATCCGAAATTAACTTTGCTGCAATCCTTAATATTTCTTCAGTAGGATATGGGATGTGTGTCTCTTCTTTCAGAGAGATCGGCTGCGCCAGGAGATCTGCTTTTGCTATGTCCTCAGGAAAATCGATATGAGTTGCACCTGGCTTTTCCATCTGTGCCAGCTTGAATGCCTTTCTGACGACTTCCGGGATAATATCGGCTGTATGAACCAGGGTGTTCCACTTCGTGATGGGTTTAAACATGCTAACGGCATCCATGTATTGGTGGGATTCTTTGTGCATGCGGTCGAGACTGGCCTGGCCAGTAATAGCCACAAGAGGCACCCGATCTAAATTTGCATCAGCAACGCCCGTTACAAGATTAGTAGCCCCTGGACCGAGTGTAGATAGACAGACACCCGCCTTCCCCGTTAGTCGGCCGTACACATCAGCCATAAAGGCGGCGCCCTGTTCGTGGCGAGTCGGAACAAATTGTATCTTCGAATCCAATAATGAATCGAGAATATCTACGTTTTCTTCTCCGGGGATTCCGAAGATATATTGGACACCTTCATTTTCTAAGCATTTAACAAGCAAGTCCGAAGCTTTCATAATTTTAATAGTTTTTGTAATTTCTATATGTGTATAGGTTTATCAACGGCAGCATGGGCGGCTTCTAAAATAGCTTCAGAGAGAGTAGGATGGGGAAATATCGTATTCGTTAATTCAAAGGCCGTCCCCTCCAAAATTGTGGCGAGCGACACACCCCACATCAATTCACCCACATTTGGACCTATAGCATGGACTCCCAATATTTCACCATATTTTTCCTCTGTAATAACCTTCACAAAACCATCGTTATGCCCATCATCAATAATAGCCCTGCTGTTGGCGATGAGTGGAAATTTTCCCACTTTTATTTTATATCCCTTGTTTTCTGCCTCTTCCTGAGTAAGTCCTATACTTGCTATCTGCGGAAGGCAATACGTCACTCTAGGTATATTCTGATAATTTATTGGGGTAGTTTCTTTGCCTACGATGTGAGAAACAGCCTGTAGTCCTTCACGTGAAGCCTTATGCGCAAGAAGGGGGGGACCTGTTATATCTCCGATAGCAAAGAGTCCATCCTGACTAGTTTCCATAACATTATTGGTTTGCAGATACTTTCCCTTAAACTGTAATGACAATTTTTCCGCTTCAATATACGGCAGGGACGGACTTCTACCCAAAGCAAGAAGTAAACGATCCGCTTTTATAAATTCTTTACTTGTGACTGCGGTAGGGGGATGGGGTGCGTCACTTTTCCGGTTAATCTCCACGCTAACGCCATTATCAATGATAACCTTTTCTAAAGAGGCATTTGCCAGGACATTGATACCTCTCCTATCAAAAATTTTTCTTAAAGAGGCACTAATTTCTCTGTCTTCAGCAGGAAGAATGTTATCCAGGAGTTCTATGATGGTTACCCTAGTTCCAAGTGTATTGAACAGATGAGCAAATTCCGCTCCAACAGCACCGCCACCTGCAATGATAATGGACTCGGGGATATCTTCCAGCAGTAAAATATCATCACTGGTAAGTATATATTTCCCGTCACATGAGATAGTATCCGGAATGAGTGGAACAGACCCTGAAGCTATAATGATATTTTTTGTAGTTATTTTACCAACATCTGTTCCATTTTTTTTGATTAAGACACTGATTGATGATGTGATCTGTCCTTCACCAGAAAAAACTTCTACACCGTTTTTTTTGAGGAGAAATTGTGTCCCCTGAAATAGCCGTTTAACAACTGCCTCTTTTCGCCGATGAAACTGTGGATAATTAATCCCCAATTTATCAGCGGTGATCCCGAATTCATTTGCCTTGAGCAATTGCGAATAGAGATCTGCGGAATGGAGGAGTACCTTTGTTGGAATGCAACCCTTATGCAAACACGTACCGCCAACCTTATCTTTTTCGATGAGAGCAGTTTTTATTCCCAACTGGGCAGCCTTTATCGCCGCCACATAACCACCAGGCCCGCCACCAATGATTACAAGGTCAAAGGTAGAGTTTACTTCAGGCAATTATCCCTCCTTTTTCCAGGTGAACAGAATAACGAATATAAGTGCGATAGTTATAACCATAATCGCTTTGGGACTAATATCCGGGATGACTGATTTTTCCATGGACAGGGATAATAATTTACCGATCATGATTTTTACCTCCTTTTTGAATTAGATTTAGTTATGCAAATTTAATATAAGTCCTTTAATTTTACTGAAACTCCAGCAACCAACTCAAACTCCTCATCAAAGCTATAATATCCTGCTTCCCTTCTGCCATGATGGTAGACTGTAACGATTTCTGTAAATGGATCAATAAGTATCACCCTTTTTACACCTATTGACAGATAATCTCTAACCTTATCGTTAATTTCCCTTGCCGTATTTTCTTCAGATATTATTTCTATTATCAGGTCGGGAGGTGTCTCAAGCATCCCCACTGGTTTCTGAGGTGAAGTTTCTTTACTGAGATATATCACATCCGCTGCCCTGAGTCTAAAAGGTTTTTTCGTTATTATGATACCAACTTCCCCAACCGCAACATAGCCCTTCGAACCAAGATGCTTCCTCAGCACCTCGGAAAGCATACATTCAAACTCTCCGTGCCTGAACCCTGCTGGCATCACAGATACCATTTCTCCATCAATAATTTCGTAGTTACCTTCGGGCAGAGAATTTATGTCATCGTACGTATATACCTTTTTCTCTAATAAAACCTTCATACGGCGGTCACTTACCTAAAAGATACTTATCAGAATGTGCTATTCTGTGTAATTCCATGATATTTATTATCTTTATTTTTAGTTGATATTCCTCTTGTGGATATTCTTTTTCAACCTTTTCTAACTCAGGTGCATAACCATTCAAAACAGCAACTACCGTCTTTGAAACTGCTTTACCAATAATTTGATAACCTGTATCAGACTTTGTGTCATAAATGGCGATGGATACATTCGGATTTTTTTGAATATTTTCAATTGTTTTATTGCAAAACCATGACTTGAAAGCGATATGCTCATTATCAGGCAAAAAAATCAAGTCCTTTGCTACAGCAAGATGTGTCTCTCCCTTTTGATCGGAAGTCGCCACATAAAAAAGTGGAACTCGTTTAATAAAATCTTTAATTCGGTACAGAATATCTTTCATTAGATTTCCACCGAACATAAAAACAGGTAATATAAAGGCACATCAAACGCGAAAAGCATTGATGTGCCTTTTATAAGCTAGCATTCAAGAATGCTGATTATTTGTATTATGTAGTGACGGCTTCCATCATGGATTTTGAAACAGTTACCGTATTTGATTTGTAGCAATCTTTATAATAATCGCCTGAATCATACAATTCTTTTAAATTCTGCAGGACCTGTTCGAACACCTGTTTCCAGTCAGAACCAACCCTGAATGCGAACATGGCATTTCTTGGATTTTTTGTTGTCTTAATAGAGTTTCTGAAACGTGTCCTTAGGTTATCACCTGCATAAATATGATCATAGACATATTGCATGCCTTCGATAAAATCCTCTAATGTCATATCTACAAGTCGATGAACCACATGGGCAGTATCATAATATTGCCAGTCTTCCGGATAATTTTTCCTGAATATCCTCTTTTCTGAATCCAGTCTGGCATAGAGTTGGGTCTTGGGAAATGGACAGTTGATACCAAAGGTAAGGATATCAATATTATTCTCCAATATGAAATCAGTCATCCTCTTAAAGGAGTCTTTATCATCTCCATCGGCACCAAACACTACCGATCCCCAAACGACTAAGCCGGCATTGTGTATCTTCTGGATACAATCAAAATAACTATCTGTACCCAGCTTAAGATTTACCCGCTTATTCATCTTCTGCAAAACAGCCTCATTGGTAGATTCTATTCCGATAAGCATACCAAAGCAGCCACTCTTTGCCATATAATCCAATGTCTCTGCATCCTGAGAAATATTTAAGGCGGTAAATCCTAACCAGTCTTTGTGGATACCACGTTCCACCATCCCCTTGAAAAGGTTTCGTGCCCTCTCGTTTGACTTTTTCCCATGGCCGTAAAAGTTGTCCTCTGCCAGCATTAAACCCTTATAATCCGTTGCCGCCATCTCTGCGAGCACATCCTCATAAGGCCTTTCCCTGAATTTTCTACCCTGGAATGTCGGTACGCTGCAGAAATCACAATAATTCGGACATCCCTTCGTTGTGACGATAGAAGAAAATTTATAGTCATATTTTTTCTTCATGAGCTCCCGGTTAGGGTATACCTTCTTCATCAGGCTGAGGGGGGGTAATCCTCCCTGGTAAATCTTCTTGAGCTTTCCCTCTTCAAAATCTTTTATCACCTGTGGCCACACTTCTTCCGCCTCACCCACAAAAACTGCATCAACGTAATTTATTGCTTCTTCAGGCATTACTGACGCATGTATACCACCCATAATCACTGTCATACCCTTTTCCCTACAGGCAGTAGCAATTTTATAAGCCCTGGGAGATTGATAGGTAACCGCCGTTATACACACAAGATCGACCGGTTTGAAGGTGATTTCACCGTTATCGTCTATTGCCAGTTCGAGATTTTCGTCAATAACGTCAAATTCCCAATCGCCCGGTGTAAGTGCGGCAATATAAGCAAGATTCAAAGGCATCTGGACAATTACGGTAATACTCTCTTCACCATGTCTGCCCGGCTTGTGCGGGTTAATCAACATCATTTTTCTTTTCATAAATTTACCTCCAATTCTCCTTATCCATAATTAAATTAGCTACACCCCATCCGGAAGAGACAACAGCACAAATTCCAGGACCAGGCCTTGTCCAATGACCAGCCAGATACAGGTTATCAATTGGCGTCTCATGAGGCGGCCTGTTATCCCATATCTGATCTACACCGACCTCCCAGCCGTACGCGGCTCCATTGGTATTTGACGTGTACCGTTCCAAGGTTTTTGGGGTAGCAGCATCTTTTACTTCAATATGTTTTTTTAGACCAGGAACATATTCTTCCAGCCAATTTATTGTGCTTACTTCCATGCCTTCCTTAAAAGATTTCCAGTCAGTAATACCCTCATATTCCTCTTTTTTCAGGTAAACAACTACAGAGATTATTTGTTTGTTTGGCGGGGCAAGTGTTGGACATATTTTTGTCGGAACCGAAACATACATCCACTCATCATTTACGCAAGCTGAGTCTGTGGCAGTGTGATAAAATCCCCTCTGTAATTTCGTTAAATCTGCGTTTTCGCTTACGCCCAGATATAGAAGGAAAAAGGAACTGCTTTCCCTCATTCCCTGTATCTTTTGAAGAAACGATATATCCAGGTTTCCTTCTAATAATTCAAGAAAGGTCCGTCGAGCATCGATGTTTGAAATAATCAGGTTTGAAGGTATCTCTTTTCCTTCCTGAACTTTAACACCAATAGCAGTTTTACCGTTAGTTAAAATTTTCTCGGCTTTGGATGATAGCATAACATGCCCGCCAAAATCAATAAATTTCTTAAAAAATGCATTGGCAAACTCTTGCGTACCGCCAGCCGGAAAAAAGGCACCGTCTTTGAGATAATTGACCATCATCTGACACATGCCAATGGCGGATGCCTTGGTAGGGGGGAGCCCTATGTAACCCCATTGCCCGGAGAGTATCGTCTTGAGTTCTTCATTCTTAAAGAAGGCATTCAACATCTCGCCATACGTTCGGTCTTTGTATTTGTCGATAATTCGGCTTTTCTCATTATTGAACGTGGCACGATAAAGCTTTATAAAATCATGGAAGAAATGCTTGATGTTATTTTTTTCCGATGAGTAACGATTCTGTAAACGGTGGATGTATTCATCCATATCAGATGGAATTTCTATGGTAAAGTTTGGGAAAACCAAATGGTCCATTGGATCGAGAGGGAAAAAATCCATCTCTATCCCCAGTGTCTTAAGACAGCGACCAACAATACCCCATTTCCCACACCCTCCAATGTGATGAACTGCTGCATCAAAATTAAAACCTTTTCTTTTAAATGAAGTGCAATAACCACCAGGAATAGAATGCTGCTCCACTATGAGTACCTTTTTCCCGCACCTTGCAAGGAATGTACCACAAACCAAACCTGCTATGCCTGCACCAATCACAATTGCATCATAATATGGATATAAAGCATACTTTTTTGTGGATTGAATGCATCTATTGGAAGGTATCATGAATTACGGCTTGTATTTGGAGATAATTAAGGATGAGTTGTTTCCCAATCGTGAGAAGGTGTTGATAAGGACATTTTTGACTGGTAAGGCCCTTGCAGTGTTGGCTACGTAATCTAAATCACACTCCGGGTCACGCTCCTTATAATTAATTGTGGGTGGCACTGTGTGCGTATTTATAGACATCACTGCAGCTATTGTTTGCAATGCACCTGAGGCATCATAACATTCACCTGTCATGGATTTAATCGCTGTTACAGGGATAAGATTTGCCCTCATACCAAAGACTTCTTTAATAACCCTGGTTTCCATCGCATCACCATAGACGCCGGAATAAGCATTGGCAGATATACACGAAATATCATTCAGCGTCAGATTGGCATCTTCGATAGCACTCATGATCGCTCTTTTATTGCCGCCTATTTGATAATCCATGCTTATGGCCATTCTAGGGTCAAATGCGGTTCCGTAACCCTTGATTTCTGCATAGATATGCGCCTTTCTCCTGAGCGCATCTTCCAAGGTTTCAAGGATAACCAGCGCCGATGCTTCGCCAATTATCATCCCATTGCGTCTTTTATCAAAGGGTGCACAAATTTCCTGGGTCCCATTCTTACTTCCGGATAATATCCTGGAGTTATGCGCTCCCCAAAAGATGTCATGTGTAAGTCCATGTACGCCTCCGGCAACCACCGCCTTTACCCGACCCATCCGAAGGAAATCAGATGCATAAATGATCGCATCGATGCTGCTTGTGACACCGTTTGAGATAGTTGTATTCAGCCCCGTTGCCTTACAAAAGATGGAGGCACGGCTTGCGGGGGCATTCAGTACGGTGTTGGGGAAATCCATGGGATTAACATAATTCGGGCCTTCGCGCAGGGACTGGAAATCGAAAGAACTGATGCTATCAATGCTCCCGTACGTAGAGCCGACAACAATACCTAATTCATCACCGCTGTAAGTATTATTTTCTAAATTGGCATCTTTGATGGCAAGAACTGTTGCTGATGATACGAGAAGGGATGTTCTGTCTATATGACGAATTCCTTTTTGTCCAAGGTAGACTTTTGCGTCAAAATCGGAAATCTCACCAGCCTGCTTACTATTGAATTTGCTTACATCAAATAATGTAATTGGTTTAATACCCGATATACCATTGATTAGATTATTCCAAAAGACTTCCTTGTTACTTCCAATGGGAGAGATAACCGAAACACCTGTAACAACAATCCTCGTTTTTTCCATTACAAACCTCTGTTATAAGATACTCATTCGTTCCGGAGGACTGTTTTTTTATGTTCCTCCGTTAAATTTCTTGACAACCAGACAGCTATTATTACCCCCAAATGCATGGGCATTATTCAGTGCGATATTTACCTTTTGTCTTCTTGCTACATTGGGCACATAATCCAGATCACATTCCGGGTCCGGAGTTTCATAATTAATAGTAGGGGGAATAATATCGTTTTGGACAACCAAGGCACAGGTAATAGCTTCTATGGCACTGGCAGCGCCCATGGTATGGCCAATCATTGATTTTATTGAACTAATTGCGAGATGCTCGGGTTTTTCCCCAAATACCTTCTTGATTGAGATTGTCTCGGCTTTGTCATTAGCGGGAGTCCCTGTTCCATGGGCGCTGATATACTGGACATCTTCAGGTTTCAGGTTCGCACTTTTTAAGGCTTTTTTCATGGCGGAGACGACACCTTCTCCGTCGGGGTGAGGAATGGTAATATGATAAGCGTCACAGCTAAGGCCGTAACCAATAATTTCAGCATAAATATGTGCATTTCTCTTCATCGAATGATCAAGTGATTCCAGGAGGAGCATACCTGCGCCTTCGCCAACCATCATACCTTTCCTGTTTTTGTCAAAGGGTTGGCATATCTCAGGGGCAATGGCACCCAGTCTGGCGAATCCCGTATAGGCAACTTTTGAAAAAGGATCGGAACCGCCGGCGACCATCATATCCACCCGTCCAAACTTAATCAAATCGTAAGCATACCCGATTGCATAATTACCCGCCGCACAAGCGGTAGGGATGATAGTATTGGGCCCTTTCAAGCCGAACTCAATGGCAACGTTAGCCGGAATGTTATTGCATGGATGCATTAAAAACAAATCAGGGTCTACCTTGTCTTCACCCTCTTTGTGCCGGATGTAATTAACTTTTTCCAGGATTTGTATTTCGCCCGCAGTCGTCCCTACAGAAACCCCAACCCTTTCCAGGTCAACTCTATTCAGATCGAGTCCGGCATCATCCAATGCGAGCTTCGTGGCCGCAATGGCAAACTGTGAACCTTTACCAATCTTTTTAAGGACGCCATTTTTTATATAGTCAGAATACTTGAAGTTCTTTACTTCGCATCCTTTATGAACCTTATATCCTGAAGTATCGATGCATGATACATCGTCCACGCCGGATACGCCTGCAATAAGGGCATTCCAGAATGTGTCTTTTCCTGAACCGATAGGGGTGATCATCCCCACGCCTGTTATAACCACACGTTTATTCATAAGATAATTTTATTAACCCGATATTAATGCGCTTTTGTCTGCGATTCCAAAAGTCAAAGTTGCCTTGGCAACTGCCTTTTCATCAACCTTTACTGATGCCTGAATAATAGCTCCCTTAGACACAATCTTTTCTACAATGATTTCTACAAAAAGCTGGTCGCCAGGGAAAACGGGTTTTGTGAACCGGGCATTGCTAACTGACGCCAATAAAAAAACCGTATCCCTGTTGTTTTGGGTTGGGAGGCTTTTCCTGAACAGGATGATAGAGGCCTGAGCCATCGCCTCGATTATTAAAACGCCAGGCATAATGGCAAAATCAGGGAAGTGTCCAACAAAGACGGGTTCGTTGCCGGAGACATTTTTTACACAAACAATTCTTTTTCCCTCTTCAAACTCAACAACTTTATCTATAAATAAAAAGGGATATTTTTGAGGCAGAAGAGAACGGATTTCCTCAAAAAGCATCATTTTCTGTAGCCTATGGTCATATTAATCACAAAACAGTCTATGTAAAATCCTCACAATGTCAAATTAATACTTTATGATGAAAGTTTTCCACTTTCTGCTAGAACAGATTTTGTTAAGTCAATTGTTGCGCTTAGTGATGTAATATCAACGAGCTTTTCTTCAGGGATTTGCACCTTGAATTTTTTCTCAATAAGCGCAAGTATTTCAAGGGCTAAAAGGGAATCTATCTCAAGGTCTTTAAAAAAATTCGCATCTCTTTTTTCCCAGATTTCTTTTTCGTCTAATTCTGTAACCTCAGCGACTATTGCAGTTACACCTTTTTCAATTTCTTCGGCGTTCAAAATTATCCTCCTCTTATAATATTCTACTTAAAACAATAAAACTATTATCATGCCTAAAGTTCAGCGAAACATGGTAGCAGACGTAGTTTATATTGTCAATAATATTCTTTATCTTGACTAAAGTTCTCGCTTGCGGTAGCTAATGCAATCGACAAGGGAGATTAATTGCCGAAAAAGTCCTTTTTCGGCAATTAATCTAAAACGTCTGATAATATATATTATGTTACAATATTAAATTGCCAGTAATATTAATTCGTGAATTATTTAGCCTTTCGCAATGTCCTCTTTTCCTGCCTCATTTCCCGTCGCCGATATTTATCCAATTCCCTCAATGCCTTATATATTTGTGTTTCTAACAGTATTTCATATTCAGACAACCTCCTAATCCTATTTTTGCTTTCGATCATCTTTATTGCCCGTAATTGTACCTGTTCTTTTTCGGTCCTTTTTCTCGTTCTGAAAAATCCCTGCTCATACTCCTGAATACAAGACGCTTCATACTCAATTGCCAAGCTTTCAATTCTCAAACATCGTTTCAATCGCCAAACACTAGAAACGATACGGTCTACAATAATTGATTCTATTTCACTTGATGGTTTTAATTCTTTTATAATCCTGTTTCTTACCTCATCAAGGTCGGATTTTTTTTCGCCTTCTATTACGATTTCACTGCTGAAGATATATTGTATTAAAGTATTCAACGGAGTCTTACCTTCTGTTCCCTCCATTTTTACAGGATTCGATGCCTCAACCGACTCGACTATGGTATTCATTATCTTGTCTACTTTTTCCTTACCAGAGGTTTCTTTACTTTTCCCTTGTAAAACATCTTCTTTTAATATTGCAGACATTATTCCCCCTTTTCTTTAAAAAATATCTTTAATGAGGCCTTCGGCAACTTCCTCAATTAGGCCTTCAGCTACGTCTTTTATTCTTCTGATATTATCTCTCTCTGTGGTGTAATCTGTACTTTCGGCGTTGCTTCTTCTTTTGGAATAGCAGTTTCTTTCGGTGTAGTCTCTGCTTCCGGTGTTATTATTTTTTCGGGTGTTACTTTTTCCTGTGAAGTTGCCATGACGGTTACCGGTATAACTCTTACATTGATGTATGCTTTGAGGTCTCCTGTCATAAACCTGATAGTAGCCGGCTCTTTTTTGGTTTCTTTAATACCTGTTACCGTGAAGACCGCCCTGCCGCCTGAATCAGTTAATTCTGCGGATGATGAAACATTAACCTTGCCACTACCAGCCTGGACAAGTGCATCCACCTTGGCATCCACAGCAGGACTGCCATTTTCACATATCACCTTTACCGTAACCTGTCCACTATTACCCTGTTCAAGCACTAACTTCTGTTCCGGTTCTATCTTCATTCTTCCTGGCTTACATTCAGTTGTCCGGACCCTCACTGGTAATCTTGTTACTAGCCCCCCTGCCGTAAATTTAATTTCAGCAACGTCCTCCTCTGTTTTCCTGTTGCCTGCGACAGTAAAAACTGCCTTGCCATCTTCGTCTGTTACTGCACTTCCTGACAAAAGTTCTATGGCTTTTTTACCTTTCAGAGTAACGGCCTCGACTGTAACACCTGCCGCCGGAATATTATCTTTACATTTCACTTTTACTGTGACATTGACTCGTTTTCCTCTTTCGACCATCAGTTCATGCTCAGGAGAAGTTGTTATAACTTTTGGTATGCATTCTGTGGTTTCCGTACCTTCTCCTGACACCGGTCTTACCATGACATCCAATTTTGCTTTAATATCTCCGGTCGTAAATCTGATTGAGGCTGGTTCCTTCCTGGTTTCCTGAATACCTGTTACTGTAAATACTGCCTTTCCGCCTGCATCTGTTAATTCTGCAGATGATGAAATATTAACCTTGCCACTGCCAGTCTGGACAAGTGCGTCCACCTTGGCATCCACGGCAGGACTGCCATTTTCACATTTTACCTTTATTGTTACCTGTTCGCTTTCTCCCGGTTTAAGCACCAATTCCTTTTCGGGTTCTATTTTTATACTTCCAGGCTTACACTCGGTTTTTCTGACCTTTACCGGCAGACGCGTAGCGAGTCCCCCAGCTGTAAATACAACCTCAGCAAGGCTCTCTTCTGTTTTCCTGGTGACGGTGATAGTAAAAATTGCCTTGCCATCCTTATCGGTAACAGCGCTTACAGGAGAAAGATCTATCGCCTTTTTCCCCTTCAGGGCCGCTGCTTCAACTGTAATGCCGGCGGCGGGGACATCTCCTTTACATCTCACCTTTACAGTAATATTAACATTCTTTCCCCTTTCTACTGTCAACTCCTGCTCAGGAATGGTCGTTATTTTTTTCACCACACATCCTGCCGTCTCCGTATTCTTTGCGCTTTCAACTTTCAATTCCTGGTCGGCAAGAGTCGTTATTACCTTTGGCTTACCTTCCTCCGCCTCTTTGGTTTTTTTCTCCTTGGCTATTGCGCCATGAGGATTAGCTGTCAAAGCAAAGCCGCACAAAATAAGAATTGTCAAATAAATCGGTAATTTAGAATTCAACCATTTCATGTATACCTCCTTATTTTTGATGCGAAGGAATTTCAAATACACAACAGTCTTTCCCATAAAACCTCTCTCCTTGGAAACGTGGAAAGGCAAATTCGTTTTACCTCGCAAAAGAATCCGATCTATCCGCCTTAGTTCAGTATTATAAGTTTTCTATTTCAAAATACAACTTTAAAGTAGTTATTGTCCCATAAATTGCGGTACTTTGGAACTATGCACATATACCCGATATTTTTGCAAGATTTTCCTTTGATACTTTATCCTGTATTAAATTGCCGGAAATATTTAAAATAAACTGAGTCATAAAATTACTTTTTACGCTAAGAGGAGATACTATGAAATGTAGAGTAGGATGCGGTGCTTGTTGTATTGCGCCATCAATTTCGTCTCCCATTCCCGGAATGCCTACCGGTAAACCCGCTGGTGTCCGGTGCAAACAACTCAGTTCTGACGAGCGATGTCTCCTTTTCGGTAAGAAGGAAAGGCCTGTGGTGTGTTTGAATTTTCAACCGCAGAAAGAAATGTGCAGGCAAAGTTCTAAAGAAGCATATTCATATCTGGAATTTCTCGAACAGTATACCGCCCCTTAACAGGTAATTTCTGATTGACATAATACTTGCGGAAATGATATAAAAAACAGCGAATATACTTATATTTTTCACCTTGTAACATTAACTTTATAAACTTAACTAATACTTTAACAAGGAGGCAATATGAAGACTTTTCAATATTTTTTTTTAATGTCTGCTTTTATATTCCTTTCCTTCAATACAGCAACCTCTTCGTTTGCTGGCGTTGGTGATCACATTCCTTCAGATCATTGGGATTACGAAGGCGAACGGGGTCCCGACCATTGGGGTGAGATAAAACGTGAATTTTGCAAGTGCAAGACTGGAGATATGCAATCGCCGATTGGTATTTCTGTAACGGAAAAGGCCCAACTGGAAAATATAATCTTTCATTACTACCCAACCCCTTTAAGAATCATAAATAACGGTCATACCATTCAGGTGAACTACGGAAAGGGAAGTTCAATATCTATAGGTCACAAGAAGTTCGAACTTATACAATTTCACTTTCACACGCCGAGCGAGCATGTAATACACGGAAAATCTTACAATATGGAGGCGCATTTAGTGCATAGAGGTGAGCACGGTGAATTGGCAGTTGTTGCCGTACTTATTGAGGAAGGCAAAGAAAATGCATTCATAAAAACCCTGTGGAGTAACTTTCCAAAAGAAGTGGGCAAAGAACACGTTGTCCCGGAGATAAAGATATGTGCAAGTCAGCTCCTTCCAAAGAATACCACTGGATATTATAACTACACTGGTTCGCTTACTACCCCACCTTGCAGTGAGATTGTGAATTGGTATATCTTAAAGACGCCAATTGAGGTATCGAGAGCAGGACTGAACAAATTTACCGCATTATTCAATCGTGATGCAAGGCCGATTCAACCTGTTCATGGTAGAGTTGTCAAGGAAAACTACTGAGCTACTCTGCCTTTGAGAGGCGTTAACTAGCACAAAAGAAAACTTAGAGACCCGGTGAGTCCTGTTCATCTTGGATCCCGAAGACGCAATACTTCAATGTCCGCTTCCTTCAGACCTCTCCTTAAAATAAGTTCATTATTTTTGGCAGGATTTTTCCGGGCATCTGCAGAGCGAAGAGATTCTTCGCTCTGCAGATATTTTTTAGCGCACAGATGGTAAACTTTTTGCATGGTCGCCTCAGCATCGCGTTACGCTTAAAAATACACTACTTCCCAGATTTTTTCGTCAAGAAATATTTGTACGGCTAAATTAAAACTTGATAGTGTAGCTGTTAAGAAAGGTATAGAGAATGATTAATATATTCCGAAAAGGCGCGGTATCAGATGAGACCAGAGGTAAAACAGAAGGAATGATCGAACCCGGAAAGGAGGCTGAAATGAGCGGAGAAAATGTAACGAATCTGACACAGGATGTTGAAATCAAAGGCACAATCAAGTTCAGCAATATTATGAAAATCGACGGAAAGTTTGAAGGTGAAATGATAACAAATGACGGTGAACTCATTGTCGGAAAAACGGGCAGTATTAAAGCAAACGTCAAGGTAAAAAATGCCGTTATCGAAGGTCACATAGATGGGAACGTTATTGCGACTGAAAAAGTTGAACTCAGGGAACGGGCACAACTCATTGGCGATTTAAAAGCAAAAATCCTGGTTATTGAAGAAGGGGTTGTTTTTGTCGGGAATTGCAATGTAAATCCGGATGGATTCAAGACAGAAAATACAGATTCCAGGGAATGGAAAAAGGAATCGAAAAAGAACCAGGAATAATTATCAGGCAAGGGTACGTAATTTATACATAATAGAATCGATTTATGCATTCTAAAGCAAACGAATTTCCTGAAACCAGAGACATCGTATGTCCCCATTGCCATTGTAATTTCACGGTATCGATTCATTGCATATCGATACCATGCCGTTACTGTAATCGTCATGTCGATATCAAAGAGGTTCTTTCTCCACCTGAAGAAAAGAAAAAGCCTTCTGGCGGGAACAGGCGGGTTCTTTGTTACAAGTGTGGAAAGGAAATTTTTGCAAACGCGAAGGCCCAGGCAGTAACATGTAGTTATTGCTATCATCATAATGACATGAGTGATTATAAGGTCAAAGCCGTTTTGGGAAAAAATATTGAAACACACGGCACGCTGTACCTAAAAAGAAAAGGTGTAATAGAAATCTCAAGTATTCGGGTTGGAAATGCTATTATAAAAGGTAAAATTCATGGCAACCTTTATGCAATGGGGACTGTTGAGATTTTAAAGCCTGGTGAAATCCATGGTAAAATTACCTGCCGTAAATTAATCGTAAAAAAGGGTGGAATATTTAATGGAAGTGTACAGATGTTAAATACAAACCCAAATTTTTCATAAACTGCATTTTATTTTTGTTGAAAACAATCTATCGCCCATTATTCCGTTTGAAAATGATATTCTCCTGAATATTCTATGAACCTGTACGTTGATGCCGCAAGCGACACTATAGCGAAATAATCCCACGCATAATGGATTTGTCATTAGCAGATGTTCTTCCGTAGTTATTGTGCCCCTGGAATTGACAACACGGAGAAGTATTACTTCTTGATCAACATAATTTTCAGAGGCGAAACGTCCCTTTGCTTCATTTCGTAAGGTTGCTTATATGTCTTGTAACCCTTCCTTGCAACTTTCAGAGTATAGTCATTCGCCTTTACCTTTTTCATGGTAAAGGCACCTGCTGAGTCTGTGGTTGTCCTGTATTTAATATGTCCTTTCCGGCTGAGGCTGATCTTTGCATTCGCTATCGCAATACCATCCGTAGAGTCTTCGGTATCTACGCCGGTTACCGTACCAGTCAAATCAAGGTCTTCAGTGCTGACATAAACCCTTCCTGCCGAACCAACGGTATGGCAACCATCCGCATTGCAGCCGCCGCCGGAGGCGATACCAGGCATTTTTACCTTGCGCCCCCTGTAAGATACAGATATCATAAAAGGAGCTGTCATACTCTGAGCTGAGTAAAAATTTCCTATTTGATCAGAGGTGAGATTGACGGCGATGCCGTTTGCATCCACCGCTTTTATTTGCGCGCCTCTTCTTGCATCGGTGCCTTCAGCATCCGTATAAATCGTTCCAGCAATTGAAAAAAGTTTCCATCCTCCGGAGGCATGACAGCCGCTGGCCAGGCAATCTTTTCCAGCGTTGTGACTTATCGCTTCTTCATTTTTCCCCTCGGGGAATGATATCCGTGCTATATTTGTAAGAAGAATGAAGGTGCATAAAAAGCAACCGGCGTACTTCAATAACCGCTGAATCATTACACTGTTCATGATAGGTTGCTCCTTTTTAAAAAATTTCAATAATCGTAATATTTGCCGCGTTGTATAATAGCAAGGCGTTTGCCAGTTTGGATACGGAAAGTGTATATATGAATTTATGAATTATAGCAAGCGCTTCGCCTTTATTTGCAGTTTGATCTTTTAAAAAGCCCATACGATGGCTGCCATTGCCCGCCAGTCCACAACCTGCTGGATACCTCTGGCATGCTGATAAAGAGGTTGCTGGAATTTCAGATCGAAACTGGCACCAGTCCCGGGAATCTTTACCTGAAGGGAAGGCGAAATAGAAAGAGAGGTAATGCCGGTATTGTCGGTATTGTCTATAAGAGATTCGTCTGGTCTTGAGTATCTGTTATCATGATCGGTATCCTGCCCTGAATAGAACAGATTAAGCTCCAGACCGGGATACAAATACCTGGTTGCCTGGTACCGGCCGATAAGGTCTAATGATATTTTGTCTCCAAATTCATAGCCCTCGTCGCCTTCTGTAGTCATCTGATAAAACAAATTGGTTTGGAATATCGCCTGGTGAAATGCGTGCATATAATTAACAAGAAAAAGCGGGTCCCATGAACCCGTTCCAGTTTGCATTGCAGCATGAACAAGACCGCCAGAGTCAAATTCTTCGTTATTTTTACCTGTGGGAGTTTTTACCCCCAAACCCAGTGTGACTTTTTTTGCGGGTAAATCAGGTTTATTGGCGTAAAGGGTATAAAGTCCCATAAGGGTTATATCCCCAAATCCCTCAACCGTATCCATTTCCATGTTCATCCTCATATCGTTCCCTGTCGTGTCGCTCGTTAATGGTCTCTGATACGATAGCTGGCCACGTTGCACGTCATGATGATGGTTGCTTCCTTCGCCCCTTACGATCATCCGCATATCCATGTCATTGACAACATAGGGAACCGTGATCAGGAACTGAAGTCTCTTCGTTGCAGAGTACATGCCCAGCAGTGTATATTTTTGCATAATCATTCTGGTAGGAACAGAAAAACTCTTTCCACTATCTGGCATTTCTGGCCATGTTGCCTCAACATCATCCAATATTGAATCAGGGCTTCTGCTTTGACTGCCCTCCCGTATCGTCTTCATATTCGTATATTCATATTGGAGGGAAAGCCCGAAATTCGGCGCAAGGGTTACACCCGATATTGTTGCCTCCGCAAGGGATTTTGGAAGACAACACTCACCGTGCGCATAAATAGTTTTGTGCGCACAGAAGAAAAACAAGAGTACTACGGCAAAAATTCTCATATCCAGACGTTTCCTTTTTTCATGTTAAGCTACCATTGACAGCGATCTTGGTTTCACTCATTTGATATGACAAGCATCCCCGCCTGACATTATGACGACAGGCGAAGACTCCTTGACCTACCTCCTCAAGAGAGTAAATTGAGAGGTCCTTTCTTGGGAGAGGATTCAGAAGTGAGTTATTTCCAATGCGTGTTAAGTTAAGCAATTTTTATACAAAACGTAGCGCAGGTTTCCAGCCTGCGCTACAGATTTGCTCCCTCAAAGCTAAAACATAATAAGCAGTTGGCGATATTTTCGAGTCCTTAACGTAACATGTAAAGATTATCCCCCAGTTGACGGGAGAGGCTAGGAGCAGGTGATTATTCCTCTTTCACCCATACCTTAATCTCTCCCATCGGGGGAGAGGAACTATTTATTTGAAACCACTCTCAAAAATAATTTAGAAAAAAACAAAATATCACAAATCATTAATGATTATGATTGCCATGGCCTCCGCTACCACCTTTGCCTTTTGCTGCAGGCCAATATCCCGTAATCGGGAGAAATTCGTCAATTGCTTCGTCTGAAGGATACACACTGATTTCAAACCCCTCTCCACACCCCTCTGGAAGAGGATTTTTTTCTAGGTCTCTTACGACTTTCAAATATGGCCAGAAGCCCACCGAGACGACATCTGGGTCATTAAATTTTTCCGTCAAGCGTCCTATCCATATATCAGCCCGGTCGTCATCGTTTTCATTGCTTGAATTAGTGCAATAATTAGCGATAGCGATGTACACCGTCAATGCGGTTGCGCATGAATCTGATTTGAATTTAGGGAAAGTTGCGCTCCATGGAAGAACTCCCAGCAAACCGTCCTGTAGTTTGCCGTTGGTGAACACAAAGGCCCTGACATCCTCTGTTAACTCTGAACCATGCGAGATAAATGTTGGAACAGGTCCTTTCAGCGTTCCGACTTTTTTGAAAAGACTGTTTATGGCAGGCTTTGCAGTCATCACCGGATTGCCTACTATATGATCCTGAAGATTTACTGATTCTTTTGTGTCTGTGCGCTCAGCTATGGAGTCTGCGCCGTTGGGAAAAACAACGCTCTGTGCCCGCACGGGTTGGACTTTTGCGCCGTGAGCATGAGATGATCCACATCCATGAGGTATACTAAACCAATTGAAGGCAGTTGTTCCTTCAAGCTCTTCGCGCGTGCTGAATTTGGTGGGAGTATTTTTCGACATGACCGTTGTATGGGCCATGGTACTTCCAGAAATAATCATTGTTCCTAGCATTGCAACAATGGCAAGGTGTACTTTACGATTTAGCATAAGTTCATTTCCTCCAATTTTAAAGTTATGAGATTCATGGTGTTTATCGTATTTCGCGTTTTCACGACCAATTTACAAGGCAGCTCACGGGAGACGTAACCATCGTGAATGGTAGAATACCCCTTGTGTAAATAAAATGTCTCTTCGCCTCCCTTATCTTTTCTTCAACACATTGGTTGTTTAAAAAATTGATTTAGAGTAAACGCTTAAAAATAAACTGACATGTAAGCGCATTTCCAGGAACAGCGGAACAACCGTGTAGAGGGAATTGTCCATGCAATACACAGCGTCATTAATCAGACTTGTTCCCTAATGTTTTGATGGGGAACACAATTTCCCGTTCCCCATTTTCATGAGAACAAATATGTCATTCCCGAAAGAGTAGAAAATTCTCAAAAAACCGAATTCTTGGTCAAACTCGGAATGACAACCGCTTGTTTTCGACTGTAGTTATCAGGAAATTGCGAACTCAGAATATATTTATTTAAGCGTTTACTTTATCTGTGGTTGGACTTTATGAGGGACAGCGCGGGGGTTTTTCGGGAGGTAATACCATAGGTTCACAGAGATGAACCATGGTATCGCTGGCAAGAAAACACAAAAATCTTATTTGGGGAATTACACAACCATCATCCAGGATGTATTTCAGTTCCGCCTTTATCACGGCAACTGCATCACTTCCGGATTTACACTTGAGGCTGCTTATGAAGGATTGGAAGACGTTTTTCTGCTTTGTTGCACCATGATAAAACTTTGCAGAATTTCCCTGCGGCGAACAGCAGCAATGTGCTCTGCAATCGGCTTCCGATTTGCAACCACATTCATGGTCTTTACAGGGAAATTCACCGGATTTTCCTGATAAACTGATGGTGAGTCCACTACTGCACAATGTAAGACTGAGAAAAATGAGGATTTGGATACAGGCGAAAACCTTGTTTGTTCTACTCATAGTAGCCTTCATTTTCATCATTATACCATTCGTTACAATCTTACCCACCGCATGGAGTATCTCCCTCTCAAAGAGGCCAAAGGGAACTTAAAGAAATCTAACAAAAAGAAGTTTATACTACAAATCATTTTTTTATTGAAATTTTTCAACATAAAATATGCAAAAGCAATACCCTGTTCTAAAATAATCCCTCATTTTATTCGTAAAATGTTACTATTATTTAGACTATAAATATTATTTAGACTAAACTTCACGTATAATCCTCTCATACGTAATATTTCTCAACTGAAATACACTATGCAATACTGGAATAAACAAGATTCATTTTGATTTCTTATTGCCAGAAGGCTGTTCTCTACCATCCCAGCACATAGGCGAAAATAAGCGGCGCAACGATGGTGGCGTCCGATTCGATGATGAATTTCGGAGAGTCTTTACCGAGTTTGCCCCAGGTAATTTTTTCATTTGGCGCTGCGCCCGAATATGAACCGTAACTTGTGGTTGAATCGCTGATTTGGCAAAAGTATGCCCAAAGAGGCACATCGGGGCGTCTCAGGTCCTGATGAAGCATAGGCGCCACGTAAATGGGAAAATCTCCTGCAATGCCTCCACCGATTTGAAAAAAGCCCAATCCCTTCGGGGCGGTCTGTGTGTACCAATCTGCCAGCAAAACCATGTATTCAATTCCCGTCTTTATCGTGTGGATATGTTTGATTTTACCAGCAATACAGTGAGCGGCATACATGTTGCCGAGCGTTGAATCTTCCCAACCCGGTACAAAAATGGGCAAGTTTCTTATCGTTGCTTCCATCAGCCAACTATCCCGTGGGTCGATTTGGTAGTAATCCATGAGTTTACCACTCAGCAGGATCTTGAACAGAAACTCGTGTGGAAAAAAGCGTTTGTTTGCACAATCTGTGGCTATCCATTCCTCAAGTACGGCGTTTTCAACGCACCTTAATGCTTCCGCCTCGGGGATGCAGGTGTCGGTTACCCTGTTCAGGTATCGTTTACACAAATTTTCCTCATCTGCTGGGGTCAGCTCACGATAGTTTGGGATACGCACGTAATGTTCGCGGGCAACCAAATTAAAGACGTCTTCCTCAAGATTAGTACCCGTACAACAGATACCATGCACCTTATCCTGGCGAATCATCTCTGCAAGGGAGAGCCCAAGCTCCGCAGTGCTCATCGCGCCTCCCATGGTCAAAAACATCTTTCCGCCATTTTCAAGAAGTTGCTTATATGTCCTGGCTGCGTCTATCATGGCAGCGGCGTTAAAATGTTGATAATGGTGGCTAATAAAACGGGAAATGGTGCCTTGTGCTATTTTAAACTCGTTTTTTTGCGCCTTTATACCTTTTGTTGTTACATCTGGTTTATCAAAGTCTAATTTCATTCCAAGTTCCTTTTCTTTTATAAAATGTGATACGTATCCAATTCTTTAACGGCATGACTTACTTGCCGTCATGAGATACAATGTTTGAAAATCTTGAAGTTCAAGATGACCATTTTTGCCGATCTAAAAGTTATCATCGCAACATAAAAGAGTTTTAGAGCTAATTATCCTGTGTATTCTCATTATCAGCCATGGTAATGTTAAACCGAAAGGCAATTTTCTTTTTTGAATCCACAGGCACTCCCATAATCTTTTTTGGCGCCAGGGTGCATTTGTTTAAAAAATTCAGCGCTGATCCATCCATATAGTTACATCCGGATGACTCTATAACAGTGGTACCGCCGTTCGACCCGTCTGCCTTGATAGTAATTTCTACTACAACCTTTCCTTCATGTCCCTTTTGAAGACACTCTCTAGGATATTCCGGCTTGCCAATGTCAACAACTTTTGCTGACAAACTTCCCTTTTTACGCAAGTCGCCGACACTGCCAGAAGAACCGGAAGATAGCTGAGTTGTTTTGCTATCCTGTTTTTACTTGCCATTCTGTATACTCACCAGGCTTCCTATATCTGATATTCCTTTGTTCTTGTTCGTATCGGATGCATCCTCCGTTTTTTTTTTGCCTTACGTCCTACAGCATCCGTTTCGATGCAGTGCTTTTCCGCTGTACTTTGTTTTTTTACAAGCTCCTCCGCCTTTACACTAGTTTCCTTATTTTTAACCGTCTCATGATGGGCAACCGCTTTAACATCATTCTCCTTTTGCTGAGAAAGTTTTTTACTGCCTCCTGCGCTGTGCTTACCGTTTTTTGAACTCTTGAGTCTCTGTATTTCAGAGGAGTTTATAACGCTTTGTATTTCAATATCAATACAGGACGTTCCCTGTTCCATAAGCACCATTGAATCCTGGTATATTCCCGTGATGCGGATTATTGACGTCATGATTGCGGCATGAATAAAAAGCGAAATAAGGATATACAACCAGAAACCCTGGTAACTCATGCACACTTATGAAAAATAAGTGAAAATTTCATCACAGGCAGCGAACGATCCTTTTTCGCATTCATAACATCACAGAGAACAAATTCTTCAGCCTTCCTGAGCCATGACAGGTATCACGAAGGGAGCTCCCGTTATTTCTTTAATCACAGCATCTATGCAATATACCTTTTTATAGTTTCAGCATTTATCATCTCTCTGCCTCCGGAAAGGTACAGGCGTCCATCCTTGAGAAAAACAAATCTGTCGGCATACCGCATTGCCACATTCAAATCATGGAGCACAAGGATGGTTGTAAGATTCAAATTCCTCGTTATTCTTTTGAGCAAGGACATTATCTCAAGTTGATTTCTGATATCCAGATAGCTTATGGGTTCGTCAAGGATAACGACCTTAGGATCCTGCGCCAGTATACGGGCAATCATGGTCAATTGGCGTTCGCCTCCGGATAGCTCCATATATGGCTTTTTTCTGATTTCCTGAATGCCTGTCAGTTTTAGCGCCTCTGCTGTTCGATCATAGTCTTTCTGTGATGGCAGCTAAAATACATGGGATGCCCTGGCGGTAAGGATAACGTCTTCTACAGTAAAAGGGAAAAACCGGGCTGTGAAATTGTGATAAATAGCCGATGATTTTTGCCCTTTCCTTTATAGAGGTGCTGTTTAACGATTGATTAAAAATAGTTACCGCGCCTTCATGGCATGGCAACAATCAGGCCAATATCTTTAGAAAAGTCGTTTTACCGCTCCCATTACAACCTAATACGACTACAAACTCGCCTTCTGAAATATCAACCGATATATTGTGAATCGCCTTGTTATGGCCGTACCAAAAAGTAATATTACAGGCGGATATCGCTATCATACACTTTCTCCATGCAACCGGTTGTTCCTGAGCAAATAGATAAAAACAGGACCACCGATAATGGTAGTGAATATACTTACCGGCAGCTCAACGTCTGCAATACTTCTGGATAAGGTGTCAACAAAAAGCAAAAATGAACCCCCGATAACGAGGTTCAGTGGTTGATTGCGGCGATTGTCAACTCCAAAAAAAGCCGTATAATATGGGGAATGATAAGACCGATCATCGGTATAATGCCCGCTACCTCCACGGTTGAAGACGATATCAATGCGGCGGGTATGATGATAAACAGTCTTTCGACCGTTGGATTAAGGCCGACGGCGAGGGATTCTTCGTCTCCAAGCGCAATGACATTCATGCGCCACCTCATGATTAAAAGCCATGATATCCCTATTATTATGGGCAGTATGCAGGACTTTATCTGTAACCAGTTTGCGTGATGAAGATTGCCTATCGTCCAGTGCACAATGCTCTGAAGCTTGTAAGGATCTGTAATAAACTGGATAATTGCAAGCAGCGAACTAAAGATACCAGAAACAATAATTCCCGCCAGGATCAATGAAAGTATTGAAACCCCTCTCCTGGTAATGGAGAGAAAATAGGTCAATTCGATAGCAAACAAGCCAAAAAGAAAAGCCATGGGCTGGACAGAGAAATCCTTTAACCATGCCAGTGAAAGTGCAGTGCCGAAAGCTGCTCCTGATGATATGCCGAGAATAAACGAATCTACAAGGGGGGTTCTAAAGACATTCTGGGTAGAGTTGCCTGCAATTGCGAGTGAACCTCCTACAATAAAGGCGAGCAGGATTCTTGGCAGACGGATATTTGCAATTATAGTGTATAACATATCGGCGTTTATATTGGAAGAATAGAATGAATGTCTGTACAAAAGCCAACGCGCTATTTCTTTCGGCATCGCTAAATCAGACCGGCCAACCAGCATTGATGATGCCATAAGGATAAACGGCATTGCATAGAAAACGATATCTTTCTTATAAAAGGTCACGATAGTTAAGTTTTTCTCTAAAAAGTTTTGCCATACATCATCCGGAACATATTATTTAATTCCTGCTTCGTATCTAAGTCATGGAATAATTCCGGATGAAGCCACGCAGCCACCAGTTTTAAGGCATAGTGAAATTTCAATGTCCAGAGGTCACAATGAAACACCTCAGGAAGTTCATACACTTTTCTATCCCTGATAGCTTTAATATTTTTTAATTGTTTATTGAGTATGAGGTCTTTTGCATCGAGACGTTCATGCCACATAATAATTACATCAGGGTTTGCTGAAATGAGTTTTTCCATGGTTATTATTGTATGTTCTTTTGTTTCTATGCAGATATTTTCTCCTACTGCCATCGTTATCAGATCATCAACAATGCTTCCTTTGCATGAAGTATTCAAAATACTTTGAGCCCACAGATAATAAACAGAGGGATACGCATCCCTATCGATTGATTTCACCCGGTCAACCAGAGAATGTATTTCTTGCTGTGTATACGCAATAAGCTCGCTCGCCCTTTTTTCACTTTTTGTAATGGCTCCAAATGCTGTTATTTCATGATATACGTCTTCAATTGAATTTATAAACACACCAAAAATAGGGATTCCTGCCTTTTCAAGGGCTACAATAGTCTCTGTCTGCTGAGCCCATATGATCACCAGATCAGGTCTGAGGGCAATAATTCCTTCAAGACTTGCAAAATCCCAGTTGCCGGGCGCAGGAAGCAATTTATCTTGTACCAGCTTGTCTATAACTGAGTAGTATCGATAGACATCATCGCGATATACATTTTTTGAAATACCTGCAATCCTATCTTCCTGATGAAGCATATAGATACCGCTTAAAGCGCTTTCTATCAGACAGACTATCCGCTCCGGAGGTTTTTCCAGCCTTACCGTTTTGTCTCTGAAATCAACAACCTCAATCATTTGAGCGAACGTAGAAGGAGAACAGGATATTCCTAGAGCAAAGATTAAAGAAATCAATATTTTCATTAGCAAGCTTTGTGCAAATAAAAATGGTGTGTCACGATATAGCTAAAAAGTAGCCACAATCGATGCCAAGGTATTAAAACCCGGATCCTGAAATTGCCATGGCATTTCAAATTTTTTATTCAGCATATTATTCACATCCACAACCAGGTCGGCCGTGAAGTCACGATTGTTATACAATTGTTTCCGCGCCTTCACATTTACAACGCCGTATTCGCCGAAAGTACTTCTTCCACTTTTTGAGCTGCTGTCATAATACCTGTCCACATACTGAAAATACGGGCTGATAGTTACTTCATAGGGTAGGGACGCCGATATACCCAGATTTGCAATAACATCGGGAACAAATGGCACATTACTATTGTCCCGATCAGCGTCAACGTTGTTTTCCACGTCTGTCTGGGTAATTGTGCTATTGGCAAAACACTTGAATACACTATTTATCTGATATTCTCCTTCAATTTCCAAACCATAAGCGCGGCTCTTGCCCGCATTGACTGACTGTGATTGAGACGGATTATTGCTTACGACGTTTTCAACAATGGCATTGTCTATTGTATTGTAAAATCCCCTTACACCAAGTAGCAGATTACTGGTTAACCGTACGTCAGACCCGATATCAAATCCCAGGCCTTTTTCTGGTTTAAGGGATGGATTCGGTAACTGACCATTTTTACCAGGCACACCTCGGTCTGACAATTTCAAGGTTCCACCTACAGACTTTGCGGAGGGCACCAGAAAAGTTGAACCGACATTGGCATATATCCCGATACTCTTCGATACATTATAGCGTATACCGGCGCTCCAGAGAAAACGGTTCCATGATTTGCCATCTTCAGATGGCTCCGTACCGCCGATCTCATCGTAATCATGTTTGGTGTAACTATAACGTCCTCCTACTCGAAAAACCCAGTTATCAAGAATAACTTTCTCCTGCACATAGAATCCATAGGCGTCTGCAGCCACATCATTACCGGTCTCGTCGATTCCGCTGATCTCAGCCTTCGTTTTATAGGTTGCATGCTGCAAATCGGAGCCAATCGTAAGCAGAAAGTTCTCCATGTGCTCGTAATGGGACAAAAATATCTACCGGATAGATATGCTGAATTACGCTGTCTTCTTCCCTCAGGTCAAGATTGAGCGGGAAATTATCCTCTTCCCAAGTTCTATCATAACGCCGATAACCTGCCTTGATATGGAAGGCAATGTCATGGGAAATCTGGTTTTCATATGCGGCGTTGACGATGTCGTAATTATGATTAAAATCGCGATTTGGTCTTCCCACATCGCCGGTATGCTCTGTGTGATGACCAAATACGGACATCTTTGAATCAGGCGTTAAAAAATAGGTGGTTTTAAAAAACGTTTTCGTTTTCTTGTATTCCGGGTCATCCTGCATATTAAGCCACGAAGGATCTGTGCCGTAGTCTGTATAACCCGATTGCTCATAATTTGCGCCAAGCAGGAAATGGAAATTTCCTTTGCTATTCTCATGATAAGCGCTGCCGGTAAAGGTATTCCATGAGCCGTATCCTGTTGACAGGATTGTCTTGGGTGATAAAATTTTGTCCTTGGTAATCATGTTAGTTACGCCTGAAAGGGGAGACTGGTTACCCGCAAAATCCATGGTCATATAATTTGGATAGAGTACGGTAGGACCACGGTGCACTTCGATTGTACTGAGATACTTATTGTCGAGGCTCATTGTATCAACAAACGAATCCACAGGGAGCCCGTCCAGCATATAGAGATTATATTTTGGGCCTAATCCCCCATAAGAACCCCAGTTTGCGTCATTTCTTGAGAGAGGGTTTACAAAGGTGCCCGGCGTATATCGCAATGCCTCCGATAAATTTCTATTTGTGTAGTTCACAACCTGGATATCCTCTTGTGTAAGGATGTCTATTTTATGCGTAATTTCTTCTGACCTCTGGGGCAATTTTGATGCAGTAACAACAATCTCTTCAATTGTCTCGTCAGTTTCTGCCATTTCAGCCTTTTCTTCGCCAATTTCTGCTTCTTCGATATAAGTTTCTGAAAATGCAGGAGAAGACGATAATAACAATGCGCCAACACAGGTAATTACCAATAAATATTTTCTCATTACGTTTTCCTTCTTATGTTCTAAATTTTTCAAAACAAAGCTGACACTCGACATAGTTATCTCTTTGTCGAAGATAGTGCTATATATTTAATTTTCGTGCTACCATCAAATAAAATTAAAAGCATTTTTATTTTTCTTAATGGTTATTCGGATTCATATGAGGCAGAACTATCGCCTTGCAGGCAGTAAAGTGAATCACACAGAGCGAACGACGGCGTCGACACTACTCTTAACTGGAAAACAAAGCTGTTCGAGAATAACATTATATTATTTTGGGTCCACCATAAACGGGAGGTTTTTGAATATAGAAGACATCGCTTTATCTGCTATCCATATCTTTATCTTTCATGTTAACTGGAGAGGCAATGAGCGCCTTGCCACTTATTCGGGTGGTCAGACATTGCCAGATGTCCGCTATATTGCGCCATTTTTCACACTTTTATGTATCATAAAATTGGGATGATTACTTTACCTCTTCGATATCCGAACACATTTTTGAAGGGTCTGCAGTATATGGGCAGGCAGAAGTACAGTTCTGAGGCTGAAGCCAACTGTGTCCATCGTTTTTACACTGACACATTTTTAATTCATTCCGTTTGAGCTGGTTAGGCCATGATTTAAAAAATGGCAACAAGCCTTCACTTATCGACGCAAATGACTTTTGGGCATCCTGGACGCTCTTTGCTTGCTTCAGGTCTTCAGCGCCTGCAAGCACATGTTCCATCATATGCCGACCGGATCCGTTTGACTCGGTTTGAACAGCCTGTCTGGCAGCGTCTGACAATTTCTTGGCCAAATCAGGAATACCATCCAAATCTTTCTTAACTAAATGAGCGTACACTTCCTGATAGGCTGACAGGATTGTTTGAAGATGAACAACAGTCTTCTTTCCGATGGTAATTACTGCCTCGTGGGAATGACCTTCATGGGCGGAGGCAGTACTGGTATAACAGGCATAAAAGATTAATAAAAACACTATACATTTTTTTAAACAATCATCTTTAAACATGACAAACTCCTTTCAATTAATAGAATAAATTTAATTTAGAAGGAAATTGAACAGGTAACGATCGCGCGGTACTCTTCCAACCCCTCAGCGCCCTGTTGTTCGGATTCGTTGTTCAGATCTTTCCATGTGGGCAATTTTATCAGCATTCCAATGCTAACGCGTTTTCCAAACGTTGCCCGTAAACCAGGCGAAAGATAAAGAATTGTCCCACCCGTTGCATCGTCTTTTTCTCTATCTTCGTCCTGATCTTTTGTGAGGTAAAGCAAGTTTGATTCTGCGATAATATCTAGCCGGGAGAGAAATCCGCCTTCCCTCTCATATATTTCATAACCGCCTGCTACATTAAAACGGATTTCATTGCCTGGTTTGCCATCGTTGTGTTCTGTAAATGTCGTAAGCGATGTATCTCCGGTCAGTGTAAAATGAGGGAATATCATTTTCGATGCAGCAAAGCCAAACTGGAAACTGGGGGCGCCAAAACCAGGTTGCATGCCCATATCAAAGGTATTCCCATTATTATCACGGTTAGATGTGGTACCGGTTGGTACTGTAAAACCTGCCTGAATGGCCATTTTTAGGTCATCTGTGGTATACGGTGCGCCGTATGAATCTTCAGGACCATAATTGTATAAACCGCGTATCCCATCCCTTTCGCCATACTTAAAACCATACTGGAATACAAATCCCAAATCTCCCAGCCCACTGGAGGTACCCAGTCTATCCTGTTCTTTTATAGCTATCGGCAAAGTGGCATAGATACTTAAAGCGTTAGTAAAGCCGTATCCAATAAGGGTGTTGAAGAACGTAAATGTGTCGATGTTTTCCGGTTCTGCATGGCCTTTGCGTTCAAACGGCACGTATTCAAATTTTTCGTATAATAAAAAAGTCCCTTTGCCCAGGGCTAAAGGAGAAGCCGTTTCAATGGGCGCTCCAGGGCCAAATGCCGTAGAAACCCCCCCATGATGAGCAAGACCACTATTTGCATTTATTACAAAGATAAAAACGAACAAAATAAGACATACAAAATAACGACGGTGTCTTTTTCCTGCTAACATTGTACCTCCTTGTTCTTAAGTTAGTTTCATTACGTCCCCTTTAACAAAAGAGAATGGAGGGGTTGTGTTTTTTGCTGAGTTATTTTACAATCCACTAGCCCTCTTTTTTAGGGGGACTCTCTATGCCATATATCGCATAGCACGCTTAAATAAAACAAAGATTCCTTTGCAATTTAGTTACAGATAAAAGTGTCATTGCGGGGTACGACATGCGCGATATGTCAGAGCTTTACAAAGGGGTATTTTAGTTGCTCTTTTAGCCCGCAATGACAACTATCAAAATCTGTAACAGTTTAGTTTTAAAAAAATTCCAGTGATGATGCAGTTAACATGTGCTGTAGTAGCAATTCATGAATTGCCACACATAATTATCGCTAAGACATTTATGAGTCCTGATGTTTTCAAGAAACTAAATTGTTACCAAAATCTTGACTTTACTAAAGGACATTTGAATAAATATCCATACAGTAGTATTATGATTATAATATTCGTGCTACTGTAATCAAAAAAAATTTTTATCTGGCTATCGCCTCCATTCCATACATTTCCAGGGTGTTCCTGTCATAGACCAGTTCGTCGGTTGGTCTATCGGCTACGATCCTTCCTTTATTCATAAGCACACAGCGTTGTGTAACCTCCGAAATCAGATACAAATCATGAGAAGCCACCATAATGGCTATCGGCAAGCCTTTCAGATACGTAATCAACCTGCGACGATTCCTGTGGTCAAGATCGTTTGCCGGTTCATCGAGAATTAGCAGTTGAGGCTCCATGGCCATCGCAGCAGCCAGCGCAACGCTTCTTTTTTGTCCGCCTGACAAGTGGTGAGGAGGCCGGTAACTTACCTCCTTTAACTCAAAATATAACAGCCACTTTTCAACAGTCTCTCTGACCTTTTCTTTTGGCCAACCCAAATTCCTTGGGCCAAAGGCAATTTCATCCCACACAGAAGCACAGAAGAGCTGGTCATTTACCTGCTGAAAGGTCAGCGCTACGTGACGTCTAACTTCACAAATGTTCTTATGCTCGGCAAGAGGACGGTCCAGCACCTCTATGCACCCAGAACCGGGTCTCAGCAAGCCGTTCAAATGCCAAAAGAACGTGGTTTTCCCGGCCCCGCTCGGCCCGATCACTCCCACCTTTTCATGCTGATGAACCGATAACGACAAGCCGAATAGAGCTGGTTCTCCGTTTTGATAAGCGAACGAAACATTACTGGCGCGGATAACACAGGACATCGCAAAAGACTCCAAACCAGACGATACCGGCAAAGAGAAATAGAATAATCAAACTGCCATAGGGAGCTGCCGTCACATTATTGTCTTCCGCAAAAAGAGGCAGTGTGCCGCTAAATCCGCGGGAGCGCATGGCACGCTCCACATTTTCAGCCTGCTCAAAACTTGCCAGCAATAAACAACCAATCCCCCCCGCAAGATTGCGTAATTGTAAAGGATGTATGCCTCTTTTCGCCCCACGCGAAGCCTGAGCGGCAAGCATCATCTTCAACCGTTCTGATAAGATCGGCAAAAACCTCGCAGTAAATGCTATTATATGTATCAAAACTGATGGCACCCGCAATTTTTCGAGGGTTGCCAATATTCTTTCAAAACCAACCCAGGTAATCCAGGCTACCGCCCACAACCACATTACCAGCATTTTTGTCAGCAGGACAGGGGCAAGAGAGCGTCCCTCTTCCGTGCAAAGCAAAGTTACCCCTGTTAACAGGAAGAAGACCAATACACCCTTACAACGCCACACACGAATAAATATCTTCCTTACCAGCAATAGTGCCAAAGCATGAATAATCAGTAAACATACAAGAAGATAAAAAAGATTATTGAGTAGCCCAAATCCGGTCAGAATGAGTAAAAAAAGTATTGTTCCGGTTCGTGTCGATGGGGAAGACATGCTCATTTCGGATTTTTGATTTGGGTTTTCAGATTTAAAAAGCGTTTTATTAAAAAACCACCGCAACCAAGGACAGTAATTCCAATAGCAATACGCACAATTAAAAAATCAAAAAATCCTTTTGAAGTACCGTGTAAAACTTCCTGCCAGGTAATCCGTACAAGATGTCCACCAGGCGCCTCAACGATAATAAACTCAGGTTCTCCCTCAAGAATCTTTGGAACTGTCCATATTCCTTTCTCATCCATGATATCTCTGACAATTACAATGCCATCCTTGTCTACAACAGTAACTACAGCGCCGGAAGCGGGGGAATAATCACTGAATCTGGCATGTAGCTTCTCTCCTTCAGAGGATACATAAAGTCCATGTGCATTTGCCAGAGAAGGTAGTAAAAAGAGAATAATAAAAACACAAAAAAGCACAATTTTCACGTTGAAATTCCTAATAATGACGGCTTCACTTTTTGCAGAAAATGTACCAGCCAAAAACCGATGACACCTTCTACGATGGCGACAGGAATATGTCCCAAAAAAACTAATCTGGCAAGAGGTATCAGCGCTGTATGCGTTGTGGATAGCGTTACATAGAGCAAAAGGGCCGAAATCAGGATAGTACCTCCACCGGCAAGTGACCCTATCCACGGACGTTTTTTTGGAGAAGCCTGTTTTATCCATCGACGCCCCAACACCCCCATGATAGCACCGGGAAAGGCCATGATAGAAATATTAACCCCTAGAACTGTCAGCCCGCCAAAACCTATGAACAATGCCTGCAGCAATAGCCCCACTGTTACTATGGTTAAGGCTTCCCAACCAAGCAACAACCCGGCAATGCCACTGAGCACAAGGTGCATACTAAACGGTCCGACAGGCACATGAATTGTCGAGCCTGCGAAAAAGGCCGCCGCAAGTACTCCATATGCCCCCACCTGGTCGGCCCGTAAGCAACGAACCGATATTGCCAGTGCGGGCAAGGCTATTGCCCATCCTGTACCAACAACATATATGGAAAGAACACCATCGCTAATATGCATAAGAATAACCTTTTGAGAGGAAAAATACCTGAGACAATCTTAAACCACAAATTTTAAAACAACTTTGTGGTATTACAACATTATGAATCGTGCTATCATTGTAGAAAAAAATATTTAAAGCCAGATTTCTCGAATACAGCCATAGATAATTTTTATTTTTTCCCATTCTTAATCTGTATCCATCATTCATCTGAGATCAATATAAAACTCATTCGTAATCAAATTATTTCCTTTCCTGTGGTAGCCATGGCAAAACCTCCGTGTTTTACCCCTTTTGCAGACTTTAATTTTCCGTATAATTCTTCGATTTCATTCGGCTTGCCTTTTATTACGATTATTTCCAGACAATTGTCATCATCCAGATGAATATGCTGGGTCGAAAGAATTGTATCATGATAGTCGTGCTGAATGTCGATAAGGAGATTGACCAACTCCCTTTTGTGATGATTATAGACGAGGGTGATTGACCCGGCAACTTCTTTGCCCTCCTGCCATTCTTTTTTCACCAGATCATCCCGGATCAGGTCACGAATAGCTTCTGAGCGGTTGGTATATTTCTTCTCTCTGATGCGGTCGTCAAACCTCTGAAGTAACTCTCTTTCGAGAGAGACACCGAATCTGACTAAATTTGACATAATTTCCCTCACTTATTAGTAATACGTTTTGAAAGATTATAACACCGACACTGCCTCAGTCAAGAATATTTTCGCTTTAAAGAGTTTTCCTGTTAGTCCATACTTAATCTTGCGCCAAACAGACCGTTTCTGTGTGAGCGGTGAAATTTTATCAAATCAGCTTCTGTATTGCTGATTGAACACTCACTCTAAGAAGTTATATGTCCATTTCCAGCGCTTTTTTTATTAATAACAGGCTTCTTGCCTATATCAGGCACTCCGTACAAGAAATTTCTTGCACCAACGTTATTAAGAAAATGCAATTTGCTGTATTCCCAGCATTGAGAGGTGTCTTGGAAGTCATCTCTTTGTATTAAGCCATGGTCTTACCTGAGGGAGACGTTCATCAAGATATTTCATGAACCGAAAAAGGCCTGACACTCTACCGTCACGTTCTGAATACTTCACTTCACAGGTATTCGCATGCCCGGTAATCCTGGTCGCTATAAACAAAAGCTTTAAACGGGCAATTCGTATCGTACTGTCTGTTACTTCTCGTGCAGCATATGGAGTCTCCAGTTTATTTTCTTTTGCTTGTCGCATCTGTTCCAATTGGCTGTGTCCCGCAAGCATCCTGGATGAACGCCAGATATTGGAGGAAAGCATTACGAACTGAAAATACGCATAGTTGGTTGCAAACTTACTCGACACAATGGCAGCCAACCCTTTCCGCCTGGTCTCCCAATAAGATTATCACTATCCGCCCTATTGTCATATTTCTATGGGCATTTCCCGTCTTATTAATAACAAATTCCCGGCAGGTATACTTCGCATCTTTAAAAAGCTTGCGTCAGTATAATTTTTAGATTTGAGAAAATGAAATAAAAGGTTTTCTGAAAATGGCTTGAATGCGAAATTGGCGCAGCGATTAATAGCCCTGCCAATAAGACAGCCTTAAAGGAATATCACGAACATGATTTTAATCAACTCCTTGAAATCCTCAGGAAGAATAGAAACAAAAACTTGACAATTTTGTATCACTGCCTTAGTATGCTCTTAAATGCTGGCCAATTTTAACGATGGTTTTTACTGACTCCCCTTAAGAGGATATTTACTAACTTCTCTATAAATTCGACTTGATTTCCTATTCTCAAGAAGTAATTTTTCACCAAAAACAAATAATATAAGAAAATTGGGTGGGTTACGAAGAGCGCCAGGAGGGAGGTGTTTGATATTAAGATTTCAAGGGTGGTGACAGAGTGTTGCGAGGAGGTAGTTTAGGACGCGAAAGGGAGGCGATTTACTGCGCCCTTTCCAGATCCAGAAGGCAGAACTGTCCAAATCAGATGTGCTGCAATGTGGATGAAACGGGCATTAACAAGAACGGAGACAGGTATTGGCTGTATATAGTTTATGGATTTTATAAGAGTTTACGCAATTTTTTTAAGGCAAATATTCCTTATCAGGAATAATAAGACCAGGCTTGTTAATATCTTCATGTGGATTAGCATTGATACTATCCTGTGGGGATTTATTACTCATTATCTGGATAGTATAGGACATACGGGATTTAGTTTCACTACCACAGTTTTAGGAGCTGTGGTCTTATGGAATTTTCTTATTCGTATACAGCAAGGTTTGATGTTATCCTTTTTTGAAGATATGTGGTCATGTAACCTTCTCAATCTTTTTGCTTCACCATTGCGTATTCGCGAATATCTGTCTGGTTTGGTAATTTCAAGCCTTGCAACAAGCATAGCAGGCTTAATCGTAATGCTTCTTATTGCATGGGTGATGTTTGTATATAATATTTTTCAATTTGGTGTTTTGCTCGTGCCGTTTCTTGCGATCATTCTAGTGTTTGGATTAGCGCTCGGAATTTTTGCCACCGCGTTGGTTTTACGATTTGGCCCTCCTGCAGAGTGGGTCGCATGGATAATTCCGTTTGTTCTGGATCCATTTACCGGGATATTTTATCCCATTTCTGCTCTCCCCAGAGTTCTCCAACCTATATCAGCAATTCTCCCTCCCTCTTACGTATTCGAAGGAATGAGAAACGCCATGTTTTCCGGTAAATTTTCAGTTTTGCATCTCATTGCCGGTATAAGTATCGCATTTGTATACTTAATTGTTTCCTGTTTGTTCTTCCTCTATATCTACCACATTGTCCGGAGAAATGGACTTATTGCCAGGTTAACTGCAGAAAATTTATAACATGATCTATAATTCTATTGTTTTCTCCACGCCAATTTCGTCTGTATAAGTATAGGCAGGATAAAAATTCTTATTGCCCTTCTTTGCATTATCCGCCTTTTCACTTTTTTTACCGTTCTTGTCCATCCAATTAATTTCTGGCACAGTACCAGATACAAGTCCTGTTGCTTTTACGGTAAATGAGGAACCTGTTCCATCAGTATCGAGTTTTACCTTCCATGTAATGGTAACACTTTCGCCGGCCTGGAAATATCCAATATCGCTTCTGGATGAGCCTTCCAGTAAATGCATGTTAGGGGGCAGGATAATTTCTACAAAGGTATCCAAAGCATAAGAAGCTGAGCAATCGAATGGTTGGGGGCATGGATACGTAACTTCTGCTGTTACTCCGAGTACGGAACCTGCGGTTGTTCCTCCGTTTGTGTGGATGGCAACTGTCCATGGCATCATCACCGTTCCCCAATAAGAACGAGAAGTTCCATATCCGGTATAGTTCCATGCGCTTTCAAAATCAGCCATGCTCCACGTAATCGTACGATCATGGTTTGTCATTCTATCGAGGTCCCTGCTCCATGGGTCTAGGAAGTAAACTACTCCCTCCTCTTCATTATATCCCACAATCACCCGGTAGTGTGCTGTATCATCATCAGGAGCAAATCTCATGAATAAGACAACCGGAATATCCTGTGCAATTAGTTCCTTCAGGTCTGTCCACCAGAAAGTATCTGAAGAATAAGCAAAAGATGCATAACCCAGGGGTCTTTCTGAATAGCCTGCTTTAGATGCATTACGGGGGAAAAATCTTCCCTGTGCACTGCTCATATGACTGAAAAAACCAGCGCGCACCATATCCCATGTATAGGTACCTACTGAAGAAGAGCGGGTAACATCGGCGATGGCTTTCTGATCAATATCCTCACCCCAAAAATCATATAGCATTTCAAGGGCGGCAGGTCCGCAGGAAAGGCCTGTTATTTGTTCATGATATGGTACATCGGAGATAAGATACGATTCCGGTAAGGCTGTTCTTTCATCAGCACCATGCGCCAGGTAACTGGAACGAAAGACCATCAAGATCAATAATAATATAATTACCGTGTTTTTGTTTTGCATATCTTTTACCCCACACATTCAATATAATGTTTTACTAATTTTTGCCTGAGAATGGAATGGACTCACGTGCAGTATCGCTTTTATAGTTTGGTATATGTTCATTTCTCTGTCTCAAAAGATCTGTAATTTCTTCAGCCTTCATAGGACTGTATAACAGGTAACCCTGTATATAATCACACCGATATAACCGCAACAATTCCAATTGCCTCTGGGTTTCCACTCCCTCTGCAATTACTTTTATTTTAAGGGAGTGCGCCATGTCGATAATAGACCTGACAATTGCCGAAGCATCCGGATTCGTGTCAATGTCTAAAATCAAAGACCGATCAATTTTCAATGTACTGAATGGAAGATTTTTCAGATTATGTATTGAAGAAAAACCGATACCAAAATCATCCATCATGAGCTGTATTTTCATATCATTCAATTCTTTAAATATCTCGAGGACAAGCTCTTTGCCTTCGATGACCGTACTTTCAGTAATTTCCAATTTGAAGGCATCTGCTGGTAACCCGGTGTTTTTAATTGTTGTTCTGACCTGTTCAGGCAATTCTTTGTGTTGAAGCTGCAATACAGACACGTTAACGGTAATAATTATATTTGAAAAGCCCATGTCATGCCACGCCTTGTTTTGGGCACATGCATTTTGTATAACCCAATGACCGATCTTGTCAATCATTCTGATTTCTTCTGCCAACGGAATAAAATCGTCCGGTAAAATCAAACCACGTTGTGGATGCTGCCAGCGAATGAGTGACTCCAGGCCAACAATTTTACCTCCCGTCGCCGACACAATGGGTTGATAATAAATTACCAATTCCGAGCGTTCGATAGTATGCCGAAGATCAGCTTCCAACTGTAAAAAATTCATTGCACTGGCATGCATTTCCGTATTAAATATTGCATACCGTGCTTTACCAAGCATCTTAGCCCGATACATTGTAATATCAGCATCCCTCAGGATATCTTCGGGACAATTATAAAATTCGCCTTTTAAGACAATTCCAATACTCGCCGTGGCAACTATTCTATGGCCATCAAAAACAAAAGGTTCCTTCAGGGTTTCCAGTATTCTTTCTGCCACAAATTTTGCATTAAAATCTTCATCAACGTTATCAAGAAGGATTGCAAACTCATCTCCTCCAAAACGGGAAACTGTATCTGACTTTCGCAAACACTCTTCTAATTTTTGTGCAATGAAGATCAATAGTTTATCGCCCACCACATGACCTAGGCTGTCATTTACCACCTTAAAACGGTCAAGATCAAGAAATAATACAGAAAACGCACAATTTTTATCTCTTTTTGCATGCTCAATTAATCGCTCCAGGCGTTCCATAAAAAGATTCCTGTTGGGCAGGTTTGTCAATGGATCGTGGAATGCGGTGTGTCTCAGTTGATCGCGATATACCCGTAACCGTTCAATCATATGGTTGAAAGCACCTGCAAAATCTGAAATTTCATCATTCGTGTTGATATTAACATGATGTTCGAGTATGCCTTCAGAAATTTTTTTTGTTGCTAAATTCAATTTCTTGAGAGGGGCAGTAATTCTTTTTGTAAGAAATAAGGTGATCGTAACCCCTACAAAGATAAAGAGGGAAGTAAAAACTAAAGCAGTTATCTTAAAGTGGTTTATCCTTTTATGCAGATTTTCAAGGGACAATCCAAGCTGAACGTACCCTGCAATCTCCGGATTTGCCCCCTTTTTATTGCTTACCAAGTCATCTGTCGGTTTCTTATCGGTATAGATAATCACGGGAGATAAAACGTCGATGTACCGATTCCCATCTTCTCCGTTGATAAATTCTTCATAAAGCATTTCTACCGGTGAACCGGAATAATTATTAATTACAGGGGGAATTTGTAATCCGGATTTAAAGCTTTTGGACATGAGTTGATTTTTTTCTTTATCTCTAAGACACACGTAAGCAACATCTTCATCCACTTTTAGGCTCTCAACGATCTGCATCATAGATTCTTTATCCCCTGTATAGATGCAGTATTCGCTCGTTTGAGATACTACGCTGGCAATAATCAAGCCATGACTTATAAGCCTGTTGTATTTGTAAGAAGTTACATTTCGTATAAGAGAAAAGCTGATTCCTGCCGAAGTCACCAGGATAATAAGAATGGTTAAAAGATTAAATTTGGTTGCTATGCTTATTCGTCTCTTTGTTTTTGAGGTAGACATAACTTATTCTTCAAAAATTTTATATGCTTTTCGAATCTGTTCTTCCCGAAAATCTATCTTCATATATCTAGCAGTTCTAAGATTCAGGATATAACGTAACTTTCGGGGTAAAGATGGAGGAACAGAATTCGCCCCTGCACCCCGTATTATTTCAACAGCCATCTCTCCGCATTGCACCCCTATATCATAAAAATCATAGTCCAGGGCATAAAGTGCCCCCGCCTTTACCCAGGTGGAAGAGAGACCACAGAATGGCATCCGGTTTCTGAATGTAAAAAGCAGGATGTGTTTGGCTGTAAGCGGATTAAATACAAGGGTGTCATTTATCCCCCACAAAACATCTGCATTATTTGCCAAGACTTTTAGTGCATTGGGAATATCTTTTGGTGTATAAATTTTCACAGGATTCAGCTCCAGTCCCATTCTTCTTGCTATTCCTTCTGCCAACTCAATCTTTTCCTGATTTTCCAACGGGTTGTACATAACGCCAATTTTTCTTGCCTCCGGAAGAAAACTCTTTAGCCAATAAAACTGTGTTTCCACAGGGAAGTCAAGTATTACTCCGGTAGCATTACGCGCGTGCCTTATCATATTCATGTCGAGAATGAGGGTAGCAACAACCGGTACATCAAATACCTTGAGAACTTCTGCCGTTGGGATAGTTCCGATGGTGAATATCAGACCAGGGGTATTTTTTTTTATTTCCTGAAAAATCTGCGTTCTATGTGCCTTTCCTCCTTCCAGCGCGTATGTGTTATATTTCACCGGTATTTTTTGTTCCACAATATAATTTTGAAAACCCGCAAGTACCTCTGTGTACGGTGATTCATTGCGGCTTATAAGCACGGCAATCTGCAACTCGGTTGCCAGGACTTCAGGAATGATCACAGAGAAAACAGAGATTATGGCAAGGTACGCTTTGACAATGGTATGAATTCTGCATCCGTGCATGTTGGGTATTACCTGTAAGATTAGAATGCATACGTAATCTTAATTCGAAATGTCCTGCCATCCTGCTCGATGGTATCCTGCACGTGTTCTTCTCCTCCAGGGTCTTCGTATTCCTTGTTGAATAAATTAAAAACTCCTCCTGAAATTTCCAGCGTTTTAAAAATATTACGACCGTATATCGTTACGTTTGTGACAAAAAAATCTTCGGCAAATCTGCCAGAAATTGTTTTCCGTCTGCTTGTGTATTGTTCTTCCCCGCTTAAAAAGAGTTTTCGCTTTATCAACGGGACAATAACATTGAATTTGGTCAAATGCATGGGAGAATTTACGAGGGTTTCCCCGGTCCTGCCATCCTCGGTTTCCTGAATGGTATGACTGATCCTTCCCTCCAATCCACTTTCCCATTTTGCTTCCAATTCAGATTCGATACCTCTTGCGCGAACCTCGTCTATATTATCAAACACGAGGAACCCATCTCTCGGATCGGTCTTTAAGGCAATGAGATCGTCAATTGAGTTATAAAAACCGACAACTGTCCCGCGAAAGCATTTTCCAAAGTACTGTTCGTAAATGATTTCATAAGTATCAATAGTCTCCGGGTCAAGATGAGGGCTGTGCTTCTGGAAAGTATCATCATGGTAGTAAAGTTCGTAGGCATTTGGTGCACGGAATGCGCGGCCATACACAAACTTAAACGTTGTGTTCTTATACTGGTTGTAGATCAACGCAGCACGGGGACTGACAGCGCTCCCAAAGGTATAAAAATAATCGAAACGGACGCCTGCATTTAAAGTCAAATAGTCTGTAATCATATATTCATCCTGAAAATAAACTGCCCAATACTGTGTGTCGCGTTTATCATCGAGGATCTCGCGTCTGATCCCAGGAAATGTACCTTCTCTTATGTGATGAAAGGTTCTCTGATCCTGCTGTATACTGTATCGATAATCAAAACCGAGGGTGCTTTTATGCCTTTCGAGAAGGGCTTTGGTTAATTGAACCTCTCCCTGTAACCATTGGCTATCAATATCATCAGAAGTTTTTACTGTTTGAGGTAATGTATTTGAAAAATAATCATCATCATAATCATAAAAATTGTAATTGAACCGGCCCAGAAAATTTAATTGGTCATCAAACACGCGTTCGTACTTCAGATCCACCCAGCCCCGCTCGTCTGCTGTAAAAAAACGCTCGTTAAATCTCGTATCAAATGGAGCAGTTGGAACAATCTTTTCCCTTTGATGATAATTGAATTGCAAAGTCCATTCATAAAAGGAAATACTGCTAAAAAAATTTTTAAATCGGTCATTGTCAATGTCCTCTGCAATACCGTTGTTATTTTCAGGATTGTCGAATTCTTTGAAGAATAGCCGATCATCCCCTTCACTGCTGTAATAAGAACCAGATAATAACATCTCCAGTCCATTGGAAAATTTATTGCCATAGCTCACACGGGTCTTATATGTCCCAAAACTGCCAACCGATCCCGATGTTTCGACACCCTTGAACCCCCTTCCCGTCCTGGTAATTACATTGATAACTGCAAAAAATGCATTTGTACCATAGAGGGAAGAACCCGGGCCACGGATGATCTCAATACGTTCAATAAGGTCAATGTCGATAGGAAAATCCGTACCTATGGGTGCCTGTTCATAGATAGCATCATTAATCCGGTGTCCATCGATAAGAAGCAGGATACGGGTATTGTAATCTCCAGGCAGTCCAAAACCTCTTACCCCAAGATAATGATAGTTCCTATCATAGGTAATATGGAATCCCCGTACGCCCCTCAAAATCTCTGCGAAATTCAGATAACCACATTTTTTAATTTCATCCGCCGTTATAATAGTTACCGAAGAAGGGGCTTCTGTCAACTTTTGCTCGTATTTAGAAGCGCTATAAACGGAGGGTATTTCTTGAAAAAGAATCGTTTCTTCACTTATCGGAGATGATTCCAGAGATAGTTCTGATCCTGCCCGGCACAGACAAGGCGAGAAACAAAAAATAAAAAAACTTACGATGAAAAATTTCTGAAGTTTTCCATTTTCTTTTAAAGAAAAAATTGCTTTCTTTCTGCGGTAAGAAAGTAACATATCATTTATACATTGTATAAATATTCCAAAGAGTAATGTAAATAGTTTTCATAAGATATGTTTATGATAAGTATTAATTCTAAAGGTTTCACTTTTTACCTGCTATAATTACAAGTAATACAATTTTGTTCGTATTTAACCCCATTTGATTACCCAAGTCAAACAAAATAGTAGTTTTGTGCCAAATAATCGATCAAAATTGTGCATCCTAATAGCCCAAATTTCTTTAGGTTTTACAATAAAGCTGATAGCTACAGGAAGGTCAATATACCGTACAGACTAAAAATACACTGGGTGAAGTATGGCGGAGGTTTTCCCGGGGGGCATCAGAGAAGGTGGTCAGCGACTATCTATCATCATCACCAGCAACATGGAAATGAAAAATTTGTTTGTAATTATGGGTGATTTGTTATTATGCTTTTATTCTGAACAAAGGATAACATCTGTGCCATTGCAGTGCTTGATGACGAGCTTTACTGGGATTGTTAGGTTTTGCCGGTAATCACACTGAGATTTACCGGTAATAGTAAATAATTGAGCGGAAGGAGGATTTTAGATATTCAGATGTAGACGTTGAAGTATCAATTTCAATCATGATTTAGATTTGTGTTAAGGAATTTTTCAAAACGGCTCCGTAGTGCTGATTCATGCCACTACATTATTAAAGTTGCCGGAAACCAATGTAACATCTTTAAAGCGAGGTTCTCTCTATGAAAAAATTATTTTTGACAGGTATAGTTTGTGTAATGAGTACTTCAATTTCAGGTTATGCACATGCACAGCAGGGGCAAAAAATCACCACATCAGAAATCCTTGGGGAAAGGAAAGAATATTACTTTGATGATAATAAAGCAGATGAAGTACCCATCGGATTTCAAAGTGCCTTTACAGGAAAGGGCGAACCAGGACGCTGGATAGTTAAGAAAATCGAACACGCTCCATCGGCCGATAATGTGGTTGTGCAGACCAAACTGGATGATACGGACTATCGTTTTCCACTTTTAATACTGGATGGGGCGTCGTATAAAGACTTCATGGTTTTTGTAAAATTCAGGGCTGTCAGCGGAAAGACTGATCAGGCCGGCGGACTGGTCTTCAGATACAAAGATAACAATAACTACTATGTTCTCAGGGCCAATTCCCTGGAAAATAATGTACGGTTATATACAGTAATTAATGGAAACCGAAGGCAGATCGGAGGTAAGGATCTAAAGGTAAAATCAAATGAGTGGCATCTATTAAAGGTTGTTTGCCGGGCAGACAAGATTCAATGCTTTTTCAATAATGCAAAGGTGTTTGAGGTATCGGACGACACATTCGGCAACGGTAGTGTGGGACTCTGGACAAAATCAGATTCTTACACATATTTTGATGACCTTGTAATACAGGAAATGAGATAGCTCTTAATTGATAACAAATATAGCGGAACATTGGACATAAAGGAGAGGCAATTTGCTAATACTGCAGGCTTTTTGCCATCGCGTAAAAATTAAATTGCAAGATCAGGGGATTTATGAGATAGGTCAATCAATACGGTTTTGCACTACCAAAATGACGGTTTTATTTTTCTGAGGTATTAAAAAAACGGATTATGTTGTTTTTCCTCGCCAATGGTGGTAAATGTCCCATGTCCAGGATATACTATTATATGGTCTTCTAAGGTAAACAGGCGAATTTTTATCGAGCTTATGAGTTTCGTATAAGAACCTCCGTAGAGGTCTGTCCGCCCGATCGAACCTGCAAAGAGTGTATCTCCCACAAATACTGCATCATCGATGAAAAAACATACACTACCAGGAGAATGCCCCGGAGTATGTATCACCCGTATAACTTCATTTCCAATAAAAATTTCTTCATTATCAACAAGTGGCCTGTCTATCTTTGGGATAGGAATGGATGGTAATCCAAAGGCGCCTGTTTGTTCATTCAGATAATTCAGAAGTGGAATATCTGCCTGATGAAGCAGGAACGTTGCACCGGTTAAATCCTGCAAAGGTCTTACCCCGCCCACGTGATCGAAGTGGGCATGTGTATTTATAATGAGTTGTAAGGTGAGGTCATGTTTTTTTAATATATTGAGGATTTCCTCATGGTCACCGCCGGCATCTATCACGATCGCAGTATTATCCTTTTTTGAGCCGATAATGTAACAGTTCACCGCTAGTGGACCAACTGTTAGCGTCTCAAAGATTAAGTTAGGTAGTTTCATTAGTTAGCAAATCTGATTTTGCAGTAGTATTGGAGCGCCCTTTTATTAAACGTCTCGTTTTCCATTGAATTTTTTACGTCTATCGTTTCTCTGGCAAACGTACTGTGGCAACTTCTGCAGCACCACAGTTCGTGATTTTCAAATAAACCTTTCTGTTTTTGCAGACCGATAAAAATGAAGGTGTTGCCATTGCAATGTGGACATACAAACTCATTCTGAATAGTATTTTTATTTTCTTTAATAATCATAATCACACCTTCCTTCTACAAGTGCTTAAGTACGAAAACTTTTATGTTACCTTAATAAATATATGTACGTTTTTACAGAAAAGTCAACAAAGTCATCTGAGAAAAGAGTGGTTGCACAATATATCCTAACAGAACAGAGGATGTTAGAGGGGCTTTTGTGCATTAAGGGAACACACCTGTATATACTCATTCAATTATCGTATATTACACTGCTGCCCTTACTGACGTCCCGTTTCTTGTTACGACGGGTCTTTAAGCTCATAGATGCCTTTACCTCGCTATAACAATCATCGCATCCATAAGGATATTCGCGGCAATGTGAACAATCATTCCTGAAGTGTTTTTTCATGATGAATTTTCTCCTTCCCGGTTAATATAGATCTGTTTTTTTGTTTGTAATATTCAGCCGAATGGGCATGCTCCAGGAAAAGTTTATAATTCATACATTTTATCCACATTTCAAAGTCATGAATTTCTTTAATGGAACTATTAATATCTGCATCTGTTTGATAATCGGTAACAGTTATATTTTTCATAACAATAATCAGGAAAAAATTGTTTCTCTTTTAGTTATGTAACTGTAAAATTTATTTCATTTGTAACTTTCATCACATGTTTTTATATTACCGGTCGGGGTACTGTTATTATCGGTTCTTTACTTGCAAAATTTAGGAAATTTTAATAAAGGAGCAAAAAATTATGGAAGGGAAAAATTATATCAATGGAGCATTTGTAAATGGCGCTGCTGGAGATCGGTTTGAAAGCAGAAATCCAGCCAATTTCAATGAGGTATTGGGGACGTTTCCACTTTCGTCGGAACAGGATGTAAACAACGCTGTTGCAGCAGCAAAAAATGCTTATGACGGGTGGAGGCGTTTGTCGCGTATTAAACGGGGCGAATACTTTGATGAATTTGTCCAGTTGCTAAAGAAAGACCGGGAAGAAATATCCCGGTTAGTGACAAAAGAATGTGGAAAGGGAATCATCGAGGGCCGTGCAGATGTGACGGAGGGTATCCACATGGTACAGTATACCTTTGGTACGGTGAGGATGCCCCACGGCGATGTGGTAGATTCGGAAATTCCAGAAAAAGATTCCTTTATGCGCAGAAAACCGAAAGGGGTTGTGGCCTCAATTACGCCATGGAACTTCCCTTTTGCTATTCCCCTATGGCTGATCTGCCCTTCGGTAGTGGAAGGAAATACAGTTATCCTCAAGCCTTCCAGGGAGACGGCATGTACTGCAAATACGATTGCCGAATATGCGCATAAGGCAGGTTTCCCACCGGGCGTTATTAACGTCGTTCACGGAGGGTGTGGTGATTTGCTGGTGAAACATCCAGATACCCACGTAATATTGTTCGTGGGCTCCAATGACGTTGGTTCAGAAATAAAGAAAATTGTTGCCGGATTTCATGATAAGATGTGCGCCTGTGAAATGGGAGGAAAAAATGCCTTAATTGTCCTTGATGATGCCAACCTGGATATTGCCGTAAACGCAGCCATTATCAGTGCTTTTAAAACATCGGGACAGAGATGTACCTCTGCAAGCCGATTAATCGTACATGAAAAGGTACTGGCTGAATTTGAAAGGAGGTTTGTTGAGACAACCAAAAGAATAAAAATTGGCGATCCTCTGGACGAATGTGTATTTATGGGGCCGGTGATTAACGAGGCGGCAACGGAAAAGATTGCACGGTATAATGAACTGGCCAAGAAGGAAGGCGCAAAGGTGTTGCTGGATGGTGGAAGACTCACGGGTAACGAATACAAGAAGGGCTATTTTATGTCCCCATTTGTGTATCGTATGGAAAATAACCCGAAAAGCCGTGTGCTCCGTGAGGAGGTATTTGGACCACATGTCGCAATTATTCCGGTAAAAGATATTGACGAGGCTATTGAAGTTCATAACGATACGGACTATGGCCTTGCCTGTGCAGTAATCACTGAGGACTTCCGGAAGGCAAGAAAAATACGGGAGGATTGTGAATATGGCCTTGGCTACGTGAACCTGCCTACAATTGGTGCTGAAGTGCATTTGCCCTTTGGTGGTGTTAAGAAAAGCGGGACGGGATTACCATCGGCTAGCACTCTGATCGATGTAGTGACTCACCGTACGGCATGGACGATCAATCACGCAAAGGAAATTAAGATGGCGCAGGGATTAACGGTGATGCTTTAGTATTGTGCAATAAGGCATTTGGGCCAAGATTTGTAAATTATCTCCAACGGGCTTAACGAGAATTTCGGCATCGAGAAATTCCTCGGTACCAGGACGACCATGACCTATACCAGCAAGTTGGCTCGTTATGTACTCAATCTTGATGAAGGGGGGGGCCTCACGATATCCTCCGTAATACCGAGGCGGCACTGATCAAGAAGGGGTATTGACCGGGATGGGTACTCAATTTTGGCCGACGAAGGTTTTTGTATATCTCCATGAGCTGTATCAGTCCATAAATTGCTGAGCAAGGGCAAAATCAGGGAAATTTACAAAAAACAGTCTCCATATATTCTTTTGACATTCTCTATTCATTCGATAAATACTTTTTCCTTATATCATGATATCATGCTTGTTTTTCCCCTTTTTTTCCTGCAGAAAGCTTCTCCTTCAGGAGTTCACCAATCCCAGCGATGCTTCCGAGAATCCCCGAAGCCTCATATGGCAGAAATATCTTCGTTGCCTGTCCATCAGCAATCTTTTGAAGTGCTTCAAGATACTTTATGGCAATTAGGTCATTTGTCGGTCTTCCTGCATGGATAGCGTCAAAGACGGTTTGTATGGCCTCTGCCTCTCCCTTGGCCACAGTCAACTTTTTAAATTTTTCCGCTTCGGCAACCTTCATAATCGCTTCGGCCTCTCCTTCGGCCTTAAGAATCGCTGATTTCTTGTGTCCTTCGGCCTCAAGGATCATTGCGCGCCTTTCCCGTTCTGCCTTCATCTGGCGATGCATGGCCTCAGTAACGTCTTTTGGGGGTTCTATCCTTTGCAACTCAACCCTGGTAACCTTTGTGCCCCACTTGTCAGTAGCGCTATCAAGGATATCCCGCAGCTTGGCGTTGATGAGTTCCCTTGAAGTAAGCGTCTCATCCAGTGCCAGATCACCAACCAGATTCCTCAAATTGGTTTGAGCAAGTTTGGTAACAGCCATATAATAATTCGCCACATTATAGGTAACCTGTACCGGGTCGGTAACCATATAGTAAATTACCGCATCCACCTCAACAACTACGTTATCTTTCGTAATGACCCCCTGTGGGGGGACATCCACCACCTGCTCCCGCATATCCACCTTTGTCATTTTTTCTAAAAAAGGAACGATAACCGATAACCCGCTGTCTGCTGTGCGCTGATATTTCCCCATTCTTTCCACCAATCCCTTTTGCCAGGGTCTGACGATCTTTATTCCTGTAGCGGCAATTACAAAGATAACAATTGCAACAATGACAAATACGATTATTTGATTTAGTGCAATCATCTTATTCTTCCTCCTTTAAAGCCCTGACTACCAGTCGAGTCCCGGTCAGCCTGATCACCTCGACCTTTTTTTCCGCAGGAATAACTTCACCCGTCTCGCTTACCGCCCACCAGTCCTCTTTTTCAACCCTGACGCGTCCGGTATTCCTGATATTGTCAATCTCTTCCAGTACGATACCTCTTTTCCCGATAAAGCGGTCTGCACCGATTCCTTCAGGTTGTTTTTTGGTTACCCGTTCTGCAAACCTTCGCGAAATGACAAAAAGTCCTCCTGAGACAACAAGAAAAGTCCCCCATTGCCAGCTGAGATTCAGGTCAAAAATTGCAAGGATACCGGCTATTGCAGCTCCAATACCGAACCAGAGCAGAAAAAATCCTGCCGTAAATATTTCGGTTATAATAAAGATTGCAGCAAAAGCCATCCATATCCACCAAGCCTTAATAATCATAATAGCATGTATTTATGAAAATGCGTTTTGTAATAATTTTCTCATAAATTATTGTTATTAAAGAAAATTATTTCTTGAGAATAGGAAATCAAGTCGAATTTATAGAGAAGTTAGTAAACATCCTCTTAAGGGAAGTCAGTAAAAACCATCATTAAAATTGGCCAGCATTTAAGAGCATACTAAGGCAGTGATACAAAATTGTCAAGTTTTTGTTTCTAATTCTTCCTGAAGATTTCAAGGAGTTGATTAAAATCGTGTTTGTGATATTCCTTTAAGGCCGTCTTATTGGCAGGGCTATTAATCACTGCGCCAATTTCACGTTCAGGCCATTTCAGAAAACCTTTTATTTCTTTTTCTCAAATCTAAAAATTATACTAAGGCTTTTCGGGATAAGTACTATTATACTGGTTGGAACTTATAATATAATTACGGCGGGACGCTTTTTAGGAGGATTTTATGTGAGTACAGACGGAAGTATATACGAGATCAAGAGGAGAATGAGTCGATAGAAGATTTGTATGACTCAGATTTAAGTAATCCCTCCTAGGGAACCCCTCTGTGTCAACTCCCAGGCTATTTATTTTGCTGAGCTAATTCAATAACCATTTTCCCAAGGAACTAAAAAGCATGTCACTCTGCACTAATTCACTATTTTATTTTCAAATTATTTTTGTTATTCTTTTTATATTGTTTTTAAAGGAATCTTCTTTTTGTTCATGCATTTTTAGGGCGGTAGAAGCATAAAAATCCCATAAAAATAAACTAAAGGGATAGCGGTGGTTGCAAAAATTATAAAAATACAACCCCCTGTATCTCCCTTTTCTAATGGGGGGATTTGATTGATGCCCTGTTGTGTTAGAAAATTTCAACAACCAATAATCTATGAAAGTATTCGGAATCGAAACATCAGGAAATATTGGCGGAATTGCCGTTTGTGAAAATAAACATATTATCACCGCAAAGGACTTCGGTGGCATGCAACATGGCAAGGAATTGGTTCCAACCATCAAGAGTGCCTTTTCTGAAATTGATTGGACACTAAAAGATATAGACCTCATCGCTGTAAATGTAGGACCAGGCTCATATACAGGACTGCGGGTAGGCGTGACCTGTGCAAAGACACTGGCCTACGCCTTAAATAAACCCGTTATTGATGTACCCATATTTTATATTATAATGGAAAATTACCCAGTAAACTCCATACCAGTATGCCCTGTTCTTGATGCACGACGAAACCATGTTTATGCATGTATCTATGGACCTGCAAGTCATGAGCAGGGCTTGGAAGGTATATGGAGGAAAAGGATGTCTGAGTTTCTGGTAATTCAGCCTGAAAAACTTCTGTCTCTTCTTCCACGGCCGGTAATTATCTTCGGGGACGGTGTTTTACCTTACAAAGATATATTTCATCAAAAGGATATTTTTATAGACAAAGAAGAGTGGGCAATACCGAAGGCTGAGTATGTAGCTTTAATTGGAGAAAGGATGTTCGAATCCGGCCATCGATGCGATATAAATAAATTATTGCCGCTATATTTACGACAGGCTGAGGCTATTGAAAAACGGGAAGGTAAGAAATAATTAACTATCTAAGCCACGAATTAACTAGATTGTATAATCTTGTGAAGGTAGGTCCAGCATAAAAACTAACGCCTGAATCCACCCTACTTATAACCTGAACTCGTGCTATGGAACAGAATTTTACGAAATGTTCGGTTCTTCGTCCTCGATTGAATCGGCGAAGTTGCCGAAAGTACCAAATTTATGATGAGGAATTTTCACTCCATAATCCCCCGGTAATGGGGACGGCCATAAACAAAGTCGCTGAAGGCCTAATTTAACCTTATTTTATCGATTTTTGGCCTTTTCCAAGAAAAGCGGTGATAAATCTGCTGTAATCGTTTCCCCTACACGGCACAAACCTTGCCTGCCCTTCAGTAACAGTACATTGACAACTGATTTAATTACCAAACTAGACCTGTCATAAGTCATCAGTATCTTACCTATAAAGTACAACTTTAGCATAATTATCATTGTTAGAGGAAATACAAAGAGTATTGCCTTCGTCTTTGACATCTCTCCGACAAGATACGGTGCTGCACAACCCAGCAAGAAAGTCATTGCCGAAAACGTAGCAAGGAGGATGAGACCTAGCTTTACCGACATGAATATAACGGCGCATTTCATGAAAAAAGATTTGTGAGTTTCCTTAAAATTATTTAGAGACGCAAAAAGCTGCATCACTTTTTCCCCTAAGTCCACAATCCTTCCTGAATTTTTAAAAATTATCGTATATGACATAACACATCCCTTTCTTACCAAAGTTGTCCCTCTCATAAAATTTGCTGCACGCCTGCGTCAGCAAGCCGATGACTGTATTGTTTATTGTAATACTCCATAAATTCACCATTCTTTATCCGTTTCCACCATGCCTGGTTATTCTTGTACCACTGTATTGTATCCCTCAGGCCATTTTCAAATGTTATCTGTGGTTTCCAGCCCAGAGACATGAGTTTGGTACAATCCAGGGCATAGCGTCTGTCGTGCCCTTCCCTGTCTTTTACATGTTCTATCAGTGAGTGAGGTTTTTTGAGCTCGTCGAGGATAAGATGCGCTGTGTCAATATTGTATCGCTCATTTCCTCCACCGATATTGTACACCTCACCGTCCTTCCCGTGATTTATGATAAAATCAATGCCAGCGCAATGGTCTTCAACATGAATCCAATCCCTTACTTGTCTTCCATCACCATAAAGGGGAAGTTTTTTATCTTCCAGGGCATTTGTAATGAAGAGTGGGATAAATTTCTCAGGATGTTGATTGGGTCCGTAGTTGTTGGATGCCCTGGTAATGATGATTGGTATTCGATACGTTATCCAATAGGCATAAGCCAGTCTATCCCCCCCTGCCTTGCTGGCAGAATAAGGATTGCTGGGATTTATGGCATCCGTCTCCTTAAAAGCACCCTGGTAGGTCGTTCCATAAACCTCGTCTGTGGATATCTGAATAAACTTTTTTATACTGAAACGTCTTGACGCTTCGAGCAGGACGAAAACACCCTTCATATCGGTATCAATGAAGTTACCTGCGCTACTGATACTCCGGTCGACATGTGATTCGGCGGCAAAGTTGACGACCGTGTCAATACCTTCCTCAGAAAAGATATGTTCTACCAATTCCTGATTACAGATATCACCTCTGTAAAATTTAAATTTTTGAGACGTCTTTGGGTCTTTAATAATATCTTTAAGGTTTTCAAGATTCCCCGCATAGGTCAATTTATCAAGCACTACCACGCGTTTGTCTTGATCTATCATCCGGCGCACAAAGTGACTTCCAATAAATCCCGCACCACCTGTTATAAGTATAGACATAAACCACCTGTTCAATCAGTCAGATATATAGCCCATGAAATACGCAAAAGCTCACTAAAATATCTCCCTTGAGAACCTTCTTCTTTGCGCTTTTTTGCGGGCTGATTTGTTGCATACTTATTAAACGAAAATTTCCTTTACTTCGATATTCAGACCCTTAATCACGGTCGAACTTATGTAATCTTTTACGCCGTATCTTTTACCTTCAAACTCCCTGCCTTTTAAAAGAAACGCCTCAACAGTTTCATGCTCAGGATCAACAATCCAGTATTCTCGCACACCGTGTCTCGCATACAATTTCTTTTTAATTCCTATATCTCGCTTAGATGTAGAAGGTGATAAAACTTCAACAATCAAGTCAGGCGCACCTTTGATATTATCCTTTGTAATAATTTTCTTATTTTCATGGGAAATAAAAATAATATCGGGCTGAACTATATCTTCCTCTGAAAAGAGCACATCAAAGGGGGCACAATAAATAGATCCCAGTTTATTTCTTTTAACATGGTTCAAAAAAATGGATGTCAATGTTACCAAGATACGCTGATGGCTTTCGTTAGGTGAAGGTACCATAAACAGGTCTCCGTCGATAATCTCGTATCGCTTGTCTTCCGGGAGTTGCAGATAGTCCTGATAATTGTATCTTATGCTTGTCTGCATATAACCACCATGCTGCTTATAAAATTATATAGAGTAGTTTACCTATGCGTAGTAGCCCATCCCCGCTTTATTCACCTTTAAAATTCGGATATCGATATTTGCTCTGAATTTGATTCAAGGTCAAATTTGTCAAAAAAACAGGCTATTGTATCTGTTTATTCAGTATCAGGTAACTTTTCATGATTACCGTTATACCGTAACGTACGATTATTATACCAAAATGGAAACTGTTCATACTATACTTTTTTAGAGACAAAATAAAAATCCCCCCTGCATTCCCATTCCAGATGAGTGGGGAATCAGGGGGGGTTCTGTATTCCATGGAATAATTCTTATTTATTGGCCAGCTTGAGCCACGTATCGGCTCGCCTTAGTATAGCCTGTGCCTTTTCCTTCTCTTCAGCACTTCCTCCGATGGATAGGGTCTTTTCCGCAGCATTCTTTTCAGAGAGCACTTTCTCAACATTCACATCTCCTTCCGCAACACACGCATCAGACAAAACAACGACATTGTTTGCTACGACCTCCAGAAAACCCCTATCTAATGCAAACCGTATTGTTTTATTATGTGTGTCATTGACCGTCAAAATGCTCGTCTGTAATTCTGTAATTAAGGGCGCATGGTCTGCAAGGACGCCAAAGGAACCCTCAGTCCCATCGGCAGAAATACTTTGAACCGAATCACTATAAACAACTTTCTCAGGTGTGATAATTTCAAATTTAAATGTTTTTGCCATATTATCCGCCCATCTGTTTTGCCTTTTCTACCACTTCGTCAATGCCGCCAACCATGTAGAAGGCCTGCTCTGGCAGGTTATCATGCTTTCCTTCAACTACCTCTTTAAAACCTCTAATCGTCTCCTTCAAAGGCACATACTTTCCCTTTGTCCCTGTAAACTGTTCGGCGACAAAGAACGGTTGTGACAGGAATCGCTGCAGCCTTCTAGCCCTTCCTACCAATATCTTATCCTCTTCCGAAAGTTCTTCCATACCAAGAATTGCAATAAAGTCTTGAAGTTCTTTATAACGCTGTAAAATCCTCTGTACCTCACGGGCAACCTCGTAATGTTCCTGTCCAACAATCCTTGGATCAAGTATTCTGGAAGTAGATCGCAATGGATCGACCGCGGGATAGATACCTAATTCAGCAATTTGGCGGGACAGCGCTATCGTGGCATCCAGGTGAGGGAAGGTCGTTACTGGCGCTGGGTCTGTAAAATCGTCTGCAGGAACGTAAACAGCCTGTAATGACGTAATCGAACCCTTTTTTGTCGTGGTAATCCGCTCCTGTAAATCACCCATCTCTGTTGCCAGCGTAGGCTGATAACCCACGGCAGAAGGCATACGACCTAAAAGCGCAGACACCTCGGATCCTGCCTGTACAAATCTGAAAATATTATCAATGAACAGAAGAACATCCTGCCCCTCCGTATCCCTAAAATACTCAGCCATAGTTAAACCTGTTAAAGCAACTCTCAGTCTGGCTCCCGGCGGTTCATTCATCTGCCCAAAAACCAGCACTGTTTTGTCAATAACCCCCGATTCCTTCATTTCAAGCCAGAGGTCGTTCCCCTCACGGGTTCTTTCACCAACTCCTGCAAATGCCGAATAACCACCGTGCTCTGTAGCAATACTTCTGATAAGTTCCATGATCAAGACGGTCTTTCCTACCCCGGCGCCCCCGAACATCCCGATCTTTCCACCACGCGCAAAAGGCGCGAGGAGATCAATAACCTTTAAACCCGTCTCCAATACCGTCGTAACAGTCTCCCTCTCTTCAAAAGAAGGTGCAGGACGGTGAATAGAAAGACGGTTAACAGCCTTTACATCACCTAGCTTATCGATAGGCTCACCCAATAAATTAAAGACCCTTCCTAATACTTCTTTCCCTACCGGCACGGTAATTGGCGCACCGGTATCAATAGCATCCATCCCTCTCATAAGTCCATCTGTTGAAGACATCGCAATACAGCGGGCAGTATCGTTTCCCAGGTGTTGAGCGACTTCAGCAACGACGGAAATATTCTGTTTGGGATCTTTTATATGAACAGCATTTTTTATGGCCGGAAGCGCACCCGGAGAAAACCGTACGTCCACAACAGGCCCTATTACCTGCACAATGGTTCCTTTATTCTCTTTGCTTTCTTTAACTTTTTTAGCCAACTTTCTTACTCCTTCCTTCATTTTGATTATCGTCAAAACTCAATCACAGAGCACGGCAGGAAAAAACTTCACAAATTTTCATCTTTTTGGTAAAAAACCATTCTCAATCGCAAACCTCTCTTCACACGCTCCCTGTGATATGTATGTATTTTATTTTCGCACAAGGGCCTCAGCGCCGGAGACAACTTCCAGTAATTCTTTGGTGATTGCCGACTGTCGGGCCTTGTTGTATGAGCTGATCAATTCATCAATCATTTCACCGGCGTTTTCCGTTGCAGCAATCATAGCAACACGCCTTGCGGCGTACTCGGATGTCAGCGATTCCAGAATACACTGATAAAGACGGGTTTCAACAAATTTCGGGAAAAGATGATTGACAATTTGCTCAGCTGACGGCTCGAAAATATATTCGCCACCGGGTTTTTTCTCTTTTGATTCAAACGTTCCTTTTTCTATGGGCAATAATCTCATACTCGTAGAGAAAGACTGCATCACGGTATGGAATTTTGTGAAGAATATATGCAATTCTCCGAACTCGTTTCTTTCATATCCCTTTATTAACTGTTCTGCTAACATCTGCACATGACTGTATCCAAGTTTCTCTACGCTTTCCGGAATGTACTTTTCTATAAGAGACGCATATCTTCCTCTGGAAAAATAGAGATATCCCTTTTTTCCGATAAGGGTGAGCTTAATCTCTTTGTCAGTCTTTTCCCTGATGAATTTTACAACTTTCTGGATTATATTATTGTTGTAAGCCCCACAAAGTCCCTTATCCGCTGTAATCAAGATGACTTTTATAGCTGAGGCCTCTTGTTCTTTTTCTGCAAACCATGGATGAGTACTTTCTAATGAAGAAACCAGGTGGCTTAAAACGGAATGCATCTTTTCTGTGAAGATACGTGAGGCAAGAACCCTTGACTCTACCTTTTTGAGTCTGCTTGCCGCCACCATTTCCATTGCCCGGGTAATTTGCTTGATGCTCGTAATACTTCTTATACGCTGTTTAATTTCCCTTGTACTCAGCATTCACTAGCCCTTTTTTGAAAAGATTTGTTTGAATTCTTTGATAGCGTTTTCTAACTTATTCGTTATTTCCTGGTCAAGTTTTTTCTTTTCTTTAATCTCAATACCAATGGAAGCATACTTTTCCTTCATAAACTTCAGGAATTCCCTTTCAAAAATCCTGACCTTGTCTACTGCAACATCATCCAGATAACCATTAATACCGGCAAAAATCGCCATAATCTGCTCTTCTACCGGCACCGGTGCATACTGTGGTTGCTTTAACAACTCTACAAGCCGGCTGCCCTTTGCTAGTTGTGCCTGGGTAAACTTATCCAGTTCTGAACCAAACTGGGCAAAGGAGGCCAATTCCCTGTACTGAGCCAGCGTCAGACGCAATGTACCGGCAACCTTTTTCATTGCAGGAATCTGGGCATTTCCTCCCACCCGTGATACCGAAAGACCTACCGAAATCGCAGGACGTATACCAGCATTAAACAAATCGCTTTCCAGGTAAATCTGACCATCCGTAATAGAAATAACGTTTGTAGGAATATAGGCTGAATAATCACCAGCCTGCGTTTCTACAACAGGAAGCGCTGTTAAAGATCCTCCGCCAAGTTCGTTACTCAGTTTAGCAGCCCTTTCCAGCAATCTCGAATGAAGATTGAAGATATCACCAGGAAATGCCTCGCGACCAGGCGGACGCCTTAATAACAGGGAGATCTGACGATAAGCAATAGCGTGTTTATACAGATCATCATACATAACCACGGCATGCATACCGTTATCCCTGAAGTATTCTCCCATGGCGCAACCAGCATAAGGCGCAATATACTGAAGTGGTGCCGGGTCTGATGCAGAAGCTACTACAACGATACTTATGTCCATTACCTTATGGTCTTCCAGCGTCTTAACGACATCGGCAACCGTGGACATCTTTTGACCAATGGCCACGTAAATACAGTAGACTCCTGATTCACGCTGGTTAATTATTGTATCGATAAGAATTGCGGTTTTACCAGTTTGCCTGTCACCGATAATGAGCTCACGCTGGCCTCTACCAATAGGAATCATTGCATCAATTGCCTTGATACCGGTCTGTAACGGCTCTTTCACAGGCTGTCTCTCAACAACGTTGGGAGAAGGGCCTTCGATTGGCCTAAATTGGTCGGCTGCAATTGGACCTTTTCCATCGATTGGTTGACCCAGAGCATTCACAACACGACCTAATAAAGCCTTACCGACAGGAACCTGGACGATCTTCCCGGTAGTCTTTACGATATCACCTTCTTTAATTTTTTCATCAGAACCCAGAAGGATAGCGCCTACGTTATCTTCCTCAAGATTCATGGCGATACCATATACATTATCAGGGAATTCTAACAGTTCGCTGGACAAACAATCGTCAAGTCCGTAAATACGGGCAACCCCATCACCAACTTGCATGACGTGTCCCACATTTTCTAATTTTAATTTTTCCTCATATCCTTCAATCTCTTTTTTTATGATTGAAGTAATATCAGTGGATGCTAATGCCATATCTCCTACTCCTCTTGTAAATAAGATTCTCTATTTTGATCAGAATGACATTTTGCTATTCCATTACCATTCTGAGATAAAAATTTATGTAGAACAAAATGGACTTTAGTTATCTAAAATCCCTAATCACCAAAATGTAGGGCAGGAGAAAGACCTCCTGCCACTATTCCACTCACTTCATCAAACTTGGAAACTGACAAGAACAATAAATAATAGATATGCAAATTAAGTCTCATGACTAATTCTCTAATGAAAAGACGCAAAACCTATGCTGTCCGCAATGACAGCAATCTGGTTTTCAGATTTTTTAACCTATTTGCAACACTTCCGTCTATCATCTTGTTGCCGATTTGGATTACCATTCCGCCGAGAATGTCAGGATTTTGGATAACCTCTAACTCTACCGTTTTACCCGTAATCTTTTTCAACTGTTTCTTAAAATTATCCAATCGATCTCCTTCCAGAGGTACTATCGTCTGTACCGTAGCTTTTATGACCCCCTTCTTTTCATCGGTAACCGCTTTATACACATCGGGAATGAATTCCAGAATCCCTTCTTTCCTGCGATCAACCAATAAACTCAAAAAGTTCATCATGAGGTCAGAAACTGATTTGCCAAATACCTTCGTAATTAGCTCCTTCTTGTTGCTTCGTGAAATCGAAGGATGAAACAACACCCTCTTAAGGTCTGCATGCTTTGAAATTATCCCACAAACCAGTTCCAAATCCTTTTCAATCTGCTCGAATTGTCCCTTTTTTGAAGCCACGTCTAAAAGGGCATTGATAAATGTAATTGCAACACTTTTATCTAACACTCAATTCCCCTATTTCTTCAATAAAGTCGTCAACAAGTTTTTCTGCCGTCTTTTGATTTATAGATTGCTGAATAATCCTCGAAGAAGCTAAAATAGAAAGAGTTACTACTTGATTCCTGATTTCAGTCAGGGCCTTCTTACGTTCCTGCTCAATACTTTCCTGTGCCTTTACCCTGATCTGCTCTACCTCTTCCTTGGCACGTTTAACAATCTCTTCACTGATTCGATTTCCTTCGTTGATGGCCTCCTGAACCTTTCTTGCAGCTTCTGCTTCCGCCTCAGTAAGTTTTTTTTGATATTCCAGCATCAGCCTCTCAGCCTCAGTCCTGTCCTTTTCGATTTTTTCATAGGTATTTTTCACCTCGTCAGTTCTGGCCTTTATCATGGCCGAAATCTTACCGAAAAGGAACTTCTTGAGAACAAAAAGCAGGATTAAGAAACCTACACCCTGGATGATTATGGATTTAAAATTAATTCCAAGGGTATTTAAAATATCCAATCCAATTTCCTCCTATGCTTATTTAACAGCGTGCTGAATTAACTCAAGAACTGCTTCTGTCTTTGGCAATTTACCCATCAATATGAAGGACATCATCAATGAATAAATCGTTAATGATTCGATAAACGCTAAACCAACAAACATAACAAGCTGTATCTTTCCAGCAATCTCTGGTTGCCTGGCCATGCTATTCGCCGCGCCATAAACCGCAATACCCTGCCCGATACCACAACCAAATGCCGCAATTGCAATCAAAGCCACCGCTATCGCCAATAACGCAAAATAAATCACGCCATAACCTCCTTCTTAAAAAAGTTTAATAAAATTTAATGATGTTCTTCTTCATGGATGCCGATTGCACCCGCTATATAAAAACTCGCTAAAAGAGAAAATATCATCGCCTGTATGGTACTTCCCAATAAAGCAAGGAAAACCATCGGTAAATGCATCGGGATTGGAATAAGACCCAGGAGAAACGGTGAAAGGCCAACAAATATTGCAATAATCGTATCTTCACCCATGATGTTTCCAAAGAGACGCATAGAAAGCGACAATGGACGGGAAAGAATCTCCTGCATCAAGTGTAAGGGAAATACCAACGGGGCAAGCCAGATTGGTTTACCTGCCATATGCTTCAAATAACCCATAACACCGTTATTTTTAACTCCCTGATAATGTGTAACGAAAAAAACAATGAGTGTTAACGCTATGGTCGTATTAAAATTACTCGTAGGTGAGTGGAACAGGGGTATCTGCCCCAGCATGTTCATAGCAAAAATATAAATAAACAACGTTCCAATAAATGGAATAAACGGTCCTGCCGCCCTTCCCATCTGTGATTTGGTAAAATTTTCTAGTCCTTCCACAACAATTTCTAAAAACGCCTGAAGCCTACCCGGTATTTTCCGCAATCTTCTTGTAGCAAGGATAAAAAATATACCCAGGAATATGATTATCGTGGCTGACATAATAATGGGTACCCATTCGTGCTTCGTTAAACCAAGAAATTGGCTATGAGCATCAATAGGTACAAAATCCACAAATGATGGCAATTCAGTTGAACTTCCAGTTTCTCCACCCGCACCGGACACTTTACCTACACTCCTTTCTCGCTCACTTTAACCGACTTATTCATAAAATCCACCAATAATTTACTTCCAACCTTCATAACAATTACCGCTACAACGATCCCCAAACCAACCGCCATAGCAATTGTATTAATTTCCAGAAATACGCAGATAAAAAATAATATCCCACCTACAACAGAGTACTTTAAAATGCTCACCTTTAAGAAAAATTTTTTTATTTCAGTCTTCTCATGCCGCAATCCGTGCTGTATCGTCCACCAAAGCACCCTACATGAAATGAGGCTTGCAAAACTGCCTATTGCAATGCTTAGCGTCAACGTAAAAGACATATAAGATAATGAATAGGTAATTGCTATTAATGATAAATAGAGGGACATCTTAAGCACCCTGTCAGGGAAACCCTCATCAAAGAGCAAAGATACCTTTTCATTATTGTTTATCATTTTTTTTATTTTCTTCTAAAAATTTTTTTACCAGCTTAAAGAATTCAATAAAACTTCCAACGATTCCCAGCAAAATCAACGATAGCATACACCATGGGGTTGTACCGAGTTTTTTATCTAAATAACTCCCAAGAAAATATCCACCTGCTATGGCACCAGCGGTGGTGAAACCAAAGCTTCCAATAAGCCCGGCGATATTATACGCCTTGTTGTCTTTATCCTTCCTGACAAAGACCAATCCTCACCTGCTTAGCAAAAAAAACCTTTCAACTGCCTGCTTGACGTGCCAGGCAACCTTAGCCAGGGCATCAACAATACTCAAATATAATGAAGAACTTTTGGGTTGACACAATCCCTTGATCAATCGATCCTCATGCTCTTCCGAATAAGCATCAATCAAACGATTGATGCTTTCATATTTATCAATGACGTATTTCTTAAGTATCTCGTTTCTGGTCAGGATAATATCACCAGCTGTCTTTAGCATATCAAGGACATCTCTAAAAAGGTGAGATATTTCATTTACCCCTTTATCGCTGAATAACACCCCTTCATTCACCTTAGTCTTCACATGCTGAAGAATGCTATCCAATCCATTCGTTGCCATTTCAATATGGCTCACGACTGCTATCAAGGATTTTATCGACTCATTATTCACGCTGGACTTTGTGGTTTTATTACTGAGGAGACTTATTAATTCGTTCTCTTCGTCGTGAATGGCCTGGCTCACCTTATTCGCCTCATCAATCATCGCAACCTTGTGCTTCATAAAGCCATCCATACAAAGGCTCAAAATCGACTCTGTCCTGGAACACATACCATGGATACGTTCCAGTATATCCTTTAAGTCATCACCCATATTTATCTTTGTCATGAATTCATACCTCAAAGACAGCCTTTATCCCCTTCTTCCCTTTTACAAGGGCGAGATCAGGCGAACATTTTCCTGCCGTTTTCCTGGCCACAAAACCGTGAGGATAGATTGTTTAAAGAACAAATAAGCCTCAAAACACTTTTACGACGTCCTTAAAGGCATCGATGGTAGCATCAATTTCTTTTTCACCATGAACTATTGACACAAAAACTGCCTCAAACTGTGATGGTGCAAAATAGAACCCTCTTTCCAGCATGCCGTGAAAGAACTTCGCATATCGTTTCGTGTCACTTTTTTTTGCAGTGGCGTAATCCGTGACTGGCTGATCGGTAAAAAAGGTACATAACATCGAGCCTACACGGGTATGATAAGCCGGAATCTTGGCATCCCTGCATGCCTTTTCCATACCTGATGCCAACCGCTGTGATTTTTCTTCCAGACTTTTATAAATTTTATTGTCTTTGAGTATTTCCAGTGTGGCAATACCTGCGGTCATCGCCACAGGGTTACCTGATAACGTACCTGCCTGATATACAGGGCCCACCGGAGAGATACTATCCATAATCTCTTTCTTACCGCCATACGCCCCAACCGGAAGCCCTCCACCAATAATCTTTCCCAGCGTGGTTAAGTCAGGTGTAATCTTGTAAAGCGACTGCACACCGCCATGCGCAACCCTGAAACCGGTCATAACCTCGTCAAATATCAGTACAATGCCATGCTTTTGGGTTATTTCCCTCAACCCCTCCAGATAACCCTTTTTCGGAGGCACAACCCCCATATTACCGGCAACTGCCTCAACGATGATGCAAGCAATGTCCTTTCCCCGTTTTGAACAAACTTCACTTACTGCATCTATATCGTTATAGGGAAGGGAAATTGTATGCTTAACGAAATCCTGTGGTATACCAGGGCTGGTGGGTGTTCCTAACGTTGTTGCTCCAGAGCCTGCCTGGATTAGCAAGCTATCCACATGCCCATGGTAACAACCCTCAAATTTAACTACTGCATCTCGCCCGGTAAATCCCCTGGCCAAACGGATGGCGCTCATTGTGGCCTCTGTGCCGGAGTTTACCATCCTCACCTTTTCTATCGAAGGCATGGCTTCTTTAATAAGTTGCGCCAGTTTTATCTCTAACTCGGTTGGCGCGCCGTAACTCGTACCGTTGGCAACTGCCTCATTAATCCTTTTTACCACTCTTGGATCAGCATGCCCCAAAATGAGCGGGCCCCACGAACCCACATAATCTACATACTTATTGCCGTCAATATCGGTCAGATAGCAACCCGACCCGGACCTTATAAAAATCGGGGTGCCGCCTACAGCGCCAAAAGCCCTGACAGGACTATTAACACCGCCCGGAATAAAACTCTGCGCCTCAGCAAATGCTTTTTTTGATTTCTCGATAATTATCTTTGACATACTTTTATATGTTATGTATTCTCTATGTAAAATTTTTTCAAAACCACGAAGGCGAACATAATAGCAAATCACAAATTCATTGTCAATATGCTTGCTTATTTTTTATGTCAAAAAAAATAAACTTAGGGGTGTTGATTTCCGGCGGTGGCAATACCCTTCAAAATTTCATAGATCAAATAGAATCGGGAAAGTTACATGCTGCCATTCAAATTGTAATCAGCAGTAAGCCAAACGTGGCTGGCCTGGAGCGGGCGAGGAAATACAATATTCCCACGTCAGTAGTTCCTTATTCAAGGTATTATAACAATGTGGACGCCTTCAGTAGCGACATTACGGCTGAATTGGATAAGTACCCCATAGACCTTGTTACCCTTGCAGGTTTTGTTCATTTTTACAAAATTCCTGAAAAGTATAAAGGAAAGGTCATGAATATCCATCCGGGTCTTATTCCAGCCTTTTGCGGTCACAATTATTACGGCAGGAAGGTGCATGAGGCAGTCATCAATTACGGCGCAAAGGTTTCCGGTTGTACGGTACATTTTGCTGATAATATCTACGATAACGGGCCCATTATTATTCAAAGGGCAGTCCCCGTCCTTGATGACGACACACCCGATACCCTTGCCGAGCGGGTCTTTAAGGAGGAATGTGAGGCATATCCCGAGGCAATACGCCTCTTTGCAGCAGGCAGGCTAAAAATCGAGGGCCGAAAGGTAAGAATACTCAAACCATAGGAGACGCTTGTTTGACTTGTTCATAAACACTCATGACTCTAGTTTTTCATTTTCTATGAATTCTCATGATAACATCGGAAACGATGCAAATACCGCCAAATTTCCTAATAATAGGCCTTATCGCCTCAACTATTTTGTGCATCGTCTTTTCATCACATACTACCAATATATAACTGCTCTTAAACAGATCAGTAAATACATCGCCAGTCCTTACTCCCCTGTCTCCTTTTCCGGCCACATTATTAATGATACTATAACCAGAGACTCCCACCTCATCGAGGAGCTTAACGACATTTTCAACTTCGATAGAATCAATTATTATTTCCACTTTTGATACGGGTTTCATAATTTTTTATTTCCAAAGTACAGGAATAAATTCATTTGCCTGAGAAATTAAATGATAATACAACGGTATGCCAATAGTGATATTAAACGGGAACGTTATGGCAAGTGCCATAGGAACGTATAAACTTGGATTTGCATCAGGTAACGACATTCTCATTGCAGCCGGTACGGCAATATATGAAGCGCTTGCGCAGAGCACCGAAAACATAAGGGCATTTTCAGATTGTAAACCGATAAATCTTGCAAGAACAATACCCATGCATGCATTTAAAACAGGCACCAGTATAGCAAAAGGCGGCAAAAAAAATCCAACACTTTTTAAATCTCCGATTTTCTTTGCAGCCAGCAGTCCCATATCAAGGAGAAAGAAGCTGAGCATGCCTTTAAATATGTCCTTTGTAAAGGGCTTTAAAATATCCCACCCCTCTTCTCCAGTAACCAATCCTATTACCAGGCTGCCGCTGATAAGCAATACAGAGCCATTCAACAAGGCTTCATGGAAGACCGCAGACCATGAAAAGGCATGCTCTTCATTTTCAAGAATGCCTTTTCCCTTTTTATTATTATCTTCTGATGCAAAGATTCTTGCCAGAAGGATTCCCACCACAATTGCCGGGGATTCCATGATCGCCAACCCCGCCACCATATATCCTCCCGGCTCGAGTCCCATATTCTGGAGAAATGTAACGGCAGTTATAAACGTCACCGCGCTAACCGAACCATACGTTGCGGCAATCGCCGCAGCATCATAAATTGCCAGTTTCAGTTTCAAAATAAAAAATGTATATACTGGTATAATAAGAGACATGATAACAGCTATAGACATGGCGAGGATAACCTCCTGATTAATCCCTGTCTTGCGAAGCTCTACACCCCCATGGAACCCAATGGCAAGAAGCAGGTACAATGAGAAGAGCTTGGGGAGGGGATCGGGGATTTTAAGGTCAGATTTGCAGAATGAAGCAATCATCCCAAGGAAAAAAAAGAGTACAGGAGGAAACAACAAATTGTCTATAATAAGATTAATGTCCATTTCATTCCCCTTGACTTATTGCAATGCACTGTAAAAAACTTTCCATGCATCAGGTTGTGGCTTCTGGTACGAATTGCCCCTGTCCATATTAACAAATTCTATTCCAAAAAAATTTTGTTATCCCGCAACGCGTCTTTTATTAGTCTGATAACAGATATTTAGCAATAATATGTATTATTTAAGCAACATTATGGTACTAATGTTGCTTAATATCGCGTATAGAATACATTTCATATGTGAAATATACTTTACACTTTGCTTTATTATCGGTACTTAAATATTCAATATATTGATTTTTCTTATAAAAATGTCCTACAATGAAGAATTGTTGCTGTTACAAAACCTGTCTCATAGAAATTCATGAATTATAAATTCTACAGTAAAAATATTTTTTGTAATCTTTTTAAAACTAACCAATGTACACATACAGTAAAGAAATATTACCAAACGGATTGCGCGTAATTTACCTGGAAATTCCTCATATCCACTCCGTGGTTATGTCTGCTTATATCGGCGTGGGGTCCAGATATGAAGAAGAGAAAAAGCTTGGTATCTCACATTTCCTTGAGCATATGCTTTTTCGCGGAACAAGACTTTTTAAAAATTCTTTCGAATTACTACAGGCCATAGACGGTATCGGAGGAGATATTGACGCCTACACGTCTCCGGAATATTCTGCCGTAATTATTCAGGTTCATAACAAACATATCGAGAAGGGTATAGACATCCTGGGTGATATTATTCTCGGACAGAATTTCAGACCAGACGATGTTGAAATAGAAAGACGCATCATCCAGGAGGAGATGAAACAATTTGTGAATGTAAAAGGTGATTATGTATGCATTGACGATATGTCATTTTCACTGATGTGGAAGGATGGCTCAGCAAAGACACCATTATTCGGGGATGAGAAAACCATGACGGCCTTACGTACCGAAGACCTGAATACTCATTACAAGAAATTCTTTGTTCCTGAGAACATCGTTCTCTGCATAAGCGGGAAATTCAAGAAAGGTACTGTCGCTCACTACGTTAACAAAGTATTCGGAAATGCGCATGGAAAGCTCAACGGACAGAAACCACCATTGAAAACTGAACAAACAGAACCAAGATATTTATTTAAAAAATCTCCGTCTCAAACTATCAGCTTTAAACTCTGCCATAAGGCATATCCATATAAACACGAAAAGGCCATTATTATGCTTCTCCTCGCAGATGTCCTGGGCGGGGGAATTAGTTCCAGACTATCATTAAATGTACGTGAAAAATTGGGATTGGTTTATGATATCACGTGCTATCCCACCATGTTCTCCGATGTGGGTTCTATTGACATCTATACATCAACAAAAAAGGAAAATTTTGAAAAAACAACAAAGGCCGTTATGGATGAGGTGAATAAACTTTTTCATGAAGGAATTACAGAACAGGAACTTAGCCGTACAGAGGAACGGGTATTCAGCCAGACACAACTCATAATGGACAGCCCGCTTGCCATGGCCAACTGGTTTGGCATCGAGGAACTTCTGATTGCCCCCAAAACACCCGATACACCTGAAAAACAGGCACAGAAGATTCACAATATCAAATTGGAAGACGTGCGCAAAGCTATCTCAGAAATTTTTGTACCAGAAAAGCGCAATTTCATCGTTGTGGGTACCTTTAGCTGGTTAAACAAAAAGCATACCATTGCGCTTCTCAAGTAAGACAGAGCAAAGCCTCAGCCTTACAAAACATTGGAACCGCAGACTTCGTCGTGAGCTCAGTCGAACGATTACGCAGATTCCACAGAAAAAAGAAACCAATAATCTGTATTATAAATTTATAAGACCTTTAAAAACTTGACTCATTACGGTTACATCACCCAAGCTCCTCATAGCATCATCAAAATATACCAGACTCCTCTTTATCTGATAGCCGTAATCTTTAGAAACCCCATATTTTTTCTGAACCTGCACTATCAAATAATCCAGCGGCAATCCAAATGCCTTTATTAGTGCATAAAGATCAACAAAATCTTTGGCGCTTCCTCTCTGCGTTATAGCCACAACCTTCATGGCTGCAATATCCTCTGGCGATGCTAATCTGATAGCACACTCCGGTTTACTCACCAGTGGTTTAAGAAGTGGATACGGATAATGAAAAAGGCTGAACCTGACGTTATCGACTATCGCTGTCAGCGTATTCTTTTCCGCAGGATTTGTTATTGTAGTGACATATCTTTGACCGATAGAAACTATAATAGGCCTACAATAGAACTCCTTTTCTGTGAACAAATCGATATCCACTGACACCCTATGATTCAAGTATATGGCAACAGCAGTTCCGCCTGCCATATAGGTGCCATCTGGCAATTGCCAGGTGTGAATATTCTTTAAAAGGGTGGCCACAGATGCCGGTATTGCTTCTGGAAGCACTTTGTATCCTCCCTTTTCAGGTTAAAAAACAAACACCAATAATTGACAGTCTTGGGACTCAGATAAGAGCTTTGCTGTACCACATAGATGATATCGTCATGCTTAAAAGTTGACAAAACAAACTCAATTTGCCTGTCACCACCATGTTCTAAAGCTCGTTCAATAATGAGGAATTTATCGGATTCCAGATCGAGCGAGTCGATTTCAGCCCCCCAAAGGCAAGGAACTATGATGTCTTTTACCGTATCGTTAATCATTTCAAAATTGTACCATATTTACCCGTTACTTTAAAAACAATAACTTTCCAACAAAATCTGTTGCATATCTTATTTTCCTTGCAAAATTCAGATAATTCTTTTAACCTGATAAAATAACACGTGAACATATTCTGTACTTTTAGAAAGGTTTTTTATTATGAAATATTATGTTACGATCCTTCTGGGTCTTCTCCCTGTGGCTTTCATGCTGGGTTGTAGTAAGGACAATACCACTTCCCCAAGAGTAGGGATTATTTATAAATCAGGTAGCACAGGCGGTGAAACTGTTAACAGTTCTCAAAGTTCCCAGAAATTAGACATTCAGCAGTTAAATGACAAACTAAGATCCATGAACAACGACGACCTGTTCCAATTTGCACTGACGTGCGGAAATCAGGGAAACTATTCCGAAGCCCTTGCAGCATTTAATACAATATTAGAAAAAGATAAAAATTATCCCGATCTTTACTATTATCAAGGTTTATTATACCGGGACATGGGTTTGCTGGACGAAGCTATCTGCGCCTTTCAGACGGCTATTACTCAGAATCCAAAATCAGCAGAAGCTCACTACAATCTCGGCTATGCCTATCGATGCAAGGGGTTACATAATGAAGCCATCCCTGAATATCGAAAGTCTCTGGAACTCCTTTCCGAAAACAAAGCGAAGCAAAAGGCCTCTATTCATTACAACCTGGGATTTTCATATTTTTCCAGCGGGCTGATTGATGATGCGATTGATGAATTCACCAAGGCGCTGGCTTACAAACCCAAAGACAGAGAAATCCACCAAAAGCTTGGTATTGCCTATACTGCAAAGGGTTGGACGAATAAAGCCAAAGATGAATTTTTACTTTATCACGCTCATGATAAACCCGTAAAGAAAATCCCATAAACATTAAATCAGGCTGCCTTTGGCAGCGCCTTCAAGTAGCGCAGGCTTCCAGCCTGCAACGAGAAACAGGTAAGGGTAAAAAGTCTTTTGCCCCCTATTACCTGCCCCGTTTACGGGGAGGCCAGGATAGGGATACATGCAGGCAAGTTGCCTGCGCTACATTACAACAAATTGAATTCTTGAACTTTAAATTAGGATACAGATTTTCGCCGATATCCACAGACTTCTTTGCCGCGAACCCTCAGTCGAACTATAATAATTCTTATATTTTAGTGTTTTTTGAATCCTGACAATCCGCATTCATCTGTATTCAAAAAATTTCTTTCGTATTTAAAATTGGAGAATACCGTGAAAGATCTGAAAAACAGGCTCGATCTACTAGAATTGGATTTAAAAAAGCTGGAAAAGAAGATCAAGGAAGAAGGCCCCTATGGTACGCCGGAAGACTGGCATCATGTTTTGCAAAGGGTAAGAAAGATTGAGGAGTTTGCCATTGCACAATTAGCCGTTAGAAAATATCTGGAAGAGCATAAATGACCGTGAACAACACGCCTCAATAAAATATTTGGGATGATGATTTCATATACATATGCAGCTAAAAAATGGGGCAAAAATAGCAGTTATTGGCGGTGGTCCTGCCGGGAGTTTTTTTGCACATTTCGCCTTGACATATGCAAAGCAGTTAGGCATTAATGTTTCGGTAACCATCTTTGAGAAAAAAGATTTTGCCAGGAAAGGCGCCCCAGGCTGTAACATGAGCGCAGGTGTGCTTTCTGAGGCGCTCCTCAGGAAACTTACAGAACATAACATTCACCTTCCACCCTCATGTATCCAGCAAGAAATAGAAGGGTATTTTCTCCAGGTGCCTGAATACGGCATACCTTTACGCTATCCACATCCTCCGCACAAAACCAGAATTGCTACGGTATTTCGCGGAAGCGGACCCAGGTTTGCCGATCGCGACGTGAGTGAAAGTTTTGATTACTTTCTCTTAGAACATGCAAAAAAAATGGGCGCCCAGGTTGTTCTTGATCCTGTAACAAATATTCAAATACCCAAAAATCCAAAAGACCCGATTAAACTTACCTATGCAAAAGAAGCTTCAAAAACCGAATATACCGCAGACCTGGTCGTGGGCGCTTTTGGGATCAACTCGGACGCCATTTATGAATTGCAGAAATTAGGTTTTGGCTACATTCCTCCAAAAACCGTTCAAACCTGTATCATGGACATTTATCCTACACGAACGGTAAATAATGCACTGTACGGGAATAATATCTACGTGTTCTCCCTGGGCCTAAAATTCATACGCTTCGCCTCATTTATCCCAAAAGGTGATTTTCTGACCATATGCCTTGTGGGAACAAAAGAGATGAATAAGACGCTGCTCAGTGAATTTTTACATCAATCTAAGATACAGGAAATGCTCCCGAAATGCTGGAATGATACAAAAAAAAGATGCATCTGTTTCCCGAAGATTCCTGTAAACCATGCCCGGCATCCGTACACAAACAGGTTAGTTATTATCGGGGATGCAGGGATATCCCGTACCTATAAAAACGGTATTGATTCAGCGTTGACCACAGCACAACTGGCTGCAAAAACCGCATTTGAAAAGGGTATATCAGAGAATGATTTTGAAAAGGGATATTTCAATCCCGCAAAAATATTACTGGGCAGAGACAATGTCTACGGAAGTATAATCCTCACTGTAAATGATATAATATCCGGAGAAAAACACCTCGTGTCCAGCCATATAAAATACATGCTTGAACATCCGGACGCCTGGGAAACGAGGCAAATGAATGAGGTATTATGGAATGCGGTAACAGGAAACGCCCCCTATAAAGACATCTTTTTCAAGAGTGTGCACCCAAGGCTCTTAATAAATCTGTTTCTCGTTACCCTTCGTTCATTGTATATGAAAAAACTGTAACACTTAAATCAAGCGGGGGAAAAAAACCTCTCATTCATCACTCCTGTGAAGGCATCATCACTTGAATTAAGTAAAGGTATTCACCTTCAGACAAAAGCCCAAAGATTCTGAATAAAAAAGTCCATGTATTGCCACAGGTAAAAATACAACAATATCTTTAGGCTCTGAAGGAGCGTAATAACGATGGATGGAAGGCAAGGATAAATGGCACTACACTGTGTAATATTCCACAATAGGTCTTTTCGCCTAAGAATACGTCAGTTACGACCTCACTCAACGTCTGTCCGTACAACCGAAATAGCCACGTGCGTACCCTCGGATAATCGTAAATTAATTTCGCCAGGACTCTACCCAATCGCAGTTCTGGTAATATGGTCTTTGCAAGTTGCGAATCATAGACTTGTTCAACGCGCTCCGTTTCAAACCTTCCGTCAAGTAAAGCTTGAGCAGCAATTTGGCCACTCAAGATTGCAAAAGTTATCCCTTCTCCCGTTACGGGGTCAGCAAAACCAGCCGTATCACCCGTTAAAAGCACACGCGCCCTTACAAAGCTATCCTTCCTCGGACTCACAGGAATAAGAAACCCATGTCGCTTTAGTTCTGTTATTTTATCGATACCTATGAGTTTTAAATACTGTTCAATTATTTCATTCAGATTGATTGGGGTACGTCGCATGCTCAATACGCCGATGGACAGATGTTCCTTCTTGGGGAAAACCCATGCATATCCATTGGGAACAATACCGAAATCAAATCTGGCAGCACAGCAAAATCGCTTCAGCACATTATCAGCGACAAAAACCTCGCATTCCAACGCGGGAATAAGGTAACGGGTTTCCTGCCAGCCGGTTTTTTTGGCAACAACGCCCATTGCGCCATCTGCCGCAACCACGAATCGGGCAGATAACACTCCCTTGCTGGTGATTAATTCAATCTTATCGGCCTGAATTACTGGATCAATTACATTGCATTCTGACCAAATATCTGCCCCGGCGTCTCTGGCAGCAGAAACCAGGAAGAAATCAAACTTCTCCCGTGTGGTCATGGAAATAATCGGTTCTTGTCTTTTGGTAAAGAAATGAAGGCCGGCATCAATCAGATTCAACTCAGCAGCATAGCACTCCAACTCAATGGCCCCTCGGATGTCGGCTGGCAGCAGTCGGATAGCCCTGTGAGTTACACCCCCGCCGCAGGTTTTATACCGTGGCAGCGATTCTTTCTCTAAAACAATAACCTTTACCCCTTGCCTGGCTAAACAAAAGGCAGCCGATGATCCCGCCGGACCGCTCCCAACGACGGCTACGTCATATAGATGAGGAGAGAGTGAGGAGACCATAGAGACTTACTCCCCGAATATTTATTCTACCTATGAAAATGCATGACCACAGTAAACGTCATACACAAAACAATATGGAAATGTTATTGCTAATGAAGTGAAGCAATCCACTGCTAATTAATCTCTTTGCAGTTCAAGTAGAATGGGTCAATCGGGGCGCGGACCCATCAACACCTGCTCTTCCAACTCGTTCTGTTTAGGAATTTTTATTTTTTGAAATAGCTTTTTTTGTTTTGGTTTATTTATAACCTCTTGAATCCTTCTGTTTGCTAAATCGACGTATTCCTGATTGATATCGTAGCCAATATAATGCCTTTCATCCTTTAGAGCCGATAAACAAGCCGTTCCGCTTCCACAAAATGGACCGAGAATTACATCGCCTTTAAATGAATATAGTTGAATTAGTCTGTGAGGCAATTCTTCTGGAAAGGGCGCTGGGTGTCCAATGGTTTTTGCTGAAACTGCTGGAAACGTCCAAACACTTCAGTTCATTTTAAGACTTTTTCTTTTTAAATGAAAACTTCTTTCGTTGCTTCTTCAAATTTTTGTTTAAAGGCTATTTGATTAACTTCAAAAACTCTATCATTGAAAAATACTCTTGAAATCCAGCCTTCCTTAAACTCTTGTTTCACATCCGCATAGTGAAATTGGTTATGGCAATTTCCACAAACCACTATCAGATTTTGAATATGATTAGCATTTTCTGGATTAATATGATGCGTTTCAAAGTAAGGTTTTTTATCTTTTTTCAAAAACCAAAAGTCACAAACCTGACAATGTCCTGAATAAATTTTACCGAATAAAATCTTTATGTTGGGCGGGGCACTTTCCTTTGCAGATGATTTCTTCTTGTCGAGTCTTTTCCTTTGCTGTATTTTGGTTTGTTCAATCAGTCTGTAAAATTCTCTTAATTTAACTATCTCTTCTTCTGCTTTTGTCCAATTACTTATTGCAATTAAATTTTGAGACGCTTCCTGCTCATCTTTAGAATTATCAAATTTTTCCTGAATTCGCTGTGTCTTAATTATAAAATTTGATTCATTTATTAACCTGTATTTAAAATTATCTCTGTCTATAACTTGAATTACTATTTCGTCTCCATTTTTGACTTTATTCTGCTCAAACCATTCTCTCATTCCATAAATTCTACATTCACGAGTAGTACTGTCGTAAGAAGAATATTTTTTGCATGCAATATCGTTGAATCATCCAAATATACCCGAATTGTCTCAGCGTGGTCGGGAAACCATTTCGTCAATGAGACAGGAATTGCTATTAATCCCTTGTCTATTCGGCTCTGTGTAACTTTAATAGTTATATAGCTATAATTAATTCCACTTTTTTCTCTAATTGTTTGCGACGATTCTTGCATTATTAATCATAACCCGAACGAGTCGGAAGAGATGGTAGCGCAGGCTTCCAGCCTGCATATTGTTGAATTCAAAAGCAGGCAGGATGCCTGCGCTACAAAATATTTTTGCTAAATGTGTCAAAATTATTTTTGAAAGATACTATTTATGTTTGTAACCTTTTCCAAAACCAAAATCAAAACCAGTACCAACAACGCTTTCACAGTGCGGGCAAATTACTTCATGTTGTGGATCTGTAATGAGACTATGATGTGCACTACACTCATTGTACTCTTTTCCAGTCCAAACCCATTCTTCTGTCATTACCGCAGTAAACCATATTGCGTCCAAAATTTTTTTACAATTTTTACAACGCTTTCTTCTAAAAATTTTCTTTTTACCCATATTTCATAACCTATTAAAAAATATATCGAACTTTTACACTTATTTTTCCACGAATAACTCTTATACAATTCTTCCAGTGCTTCGTTCCAGGTTTTGGAAGTTTTAAGTATTTTTCTACACCAATGATACTTAATACTCTTTTTTGGACTTCTACTGGTATCAAAAAAAGACCCCCTGGATGAACACTTTTCTTAATATCAGATTCTTTCAGATCCCACTTAATCTGAGCAAGTAGCACCTCACATGAGGGCACATAAGACCTGGAAAATTCTTTTGCACTTTGTGCATCTACTGTCCAGCTTACCTTTACCCCTCCAGTATTCGTTATTGTTTTGACTGAAATTGGATATCCGAATAATTCTACATCAACTTCTGATTTAGTTATTGGAATATCGGTATTTACATTTATCTCTCCAAATTTTTATATAAGTAATGCAATCAGAATCTTTTCACGTAACGAACCTACTTCCATCTCTACCCTTCTAGCCCTTGAACTTTCTAATTCGGCAATGCTAAATAAATGAGGTAATTTACTTTTGATTCTTTCTCTAAGAACCTCATCTTCGAAAATTTCAATTACCCTGCTATTCACTTTTTTCTCCATCGCCTTTTCTACAGAAAAATACGTCGTAATTCTAATATGAAATCTATTATAAGACCAAACATTTTGTAGTTGTTTAAAAATCGTTCAAACAGCCACGAACTTTTGCTCATTTTGAATAATAATTGTAGGATTCGGGTTTTTGGGGGGAATAGGAAGTCCTTTTTTTTTCAATAAATTAATATGTTCTATCATCCCCCACTTTGCCTTATACAGACAATCCTCAATGGAATGTCCAATACCGGTAAAACCTTCTAAATCAGGAGAATAAAACCCAAAGTAGTCTGGCTCTTCCGTAGCTTCAATTACCAATGAATATTCTAATTCGATCATTTTTTGTTTCCTCCATCACCTTTATTTCTTTATACCAGCTGCCTTGAGTATGGCATGGCAGGTACCCGTGGGAACTTCTTTCGATCCATGATAATCCACTCGAACCAACTTAGCATATCCTTGTTTCCCATAGTATCTTATAGAACCCTTTTCTTTCACAATCCTAAATCCATTTTCCTCTTACAGTCTTACCAGTTCGCTAAACTTCAATGAGTCCTCTCATAAAAGCTAACTTTTTACCAGTCATTAACAAATTCACAAAGCCTGCAACCATCTAGTTTCTCAATTTACCCAAAGCGGGTTCAGATTTATGACCTGAACCCTCAGATTTTCAACCAGTATAAAATATTCGGATTCAAATTACAAATTTGAACCCGCAAAGAGCACGTCTCATGACAGACTTACTTCTGGGATTTGTCTTCTCTCTTCATCTTTCATCAAGTATGGTGCAGGCAAACTTGTTTCTCTGTGCCACTCTTTAATAATGAAATTCCTGAACGTTAAGATCGGAGGCGCATTGCAATATGCCCTTACAGATAACTCCTATCCAACTCCTCCAGCGACTCGTTTTGTTTCTCCATCAGGGCGTGTTTCTTTGCCAGTTTGCTGTGATGCCTGCCATAGGCGGCATAGATGATGGCACCTATCGCCAGCCATACAAGGAGTCTGAGCCAGGTGGAGAATTCGAGGCGTATCATCATGTATCCACAGGAGAGAATGCCCAGGATGGGTATTACAGGGACAAAGGGGCACTTAAAGGCGCGGGAATGATTGGGGTCTTTCACACGAAGAATTATTACTGCGGCACTCACAAGGCAAAAGGCAAGGAGCGTCCCGATATTGACTAGTTTCGCAATCTCTTCTATAGGGAAACAACTGGCAGTAAGGGCGACACAGGCGCCGACAATAATAGTAGATATATAGGGTGTACCGAAGCGGGGATGGATGGTAGCGAAGATTCGTTCGGGTAGAAGTCCGTCCCTGGCTATAGCCCAGAATATCCTGGATTGACTCAAGAGTAATACCAGGAGCACACTGGTCAGTCCAGCGATGGCTCCGACCGAGATAAAAAAGGATACCTTTGTCAGTCCGTATCGCGTAAAGGCATCTGCTAGGGGTGCATCGATATTAATATCTTTATAGTAAACCATGCCGGTAAGGACGGCAGTAACGGCGATGTATAAAATGGTACACAGAATCAACGATGCAATGATGCCAATGGGTACGTCCCTCTTCGGGTTTCTCGCCTCCTGGGCGGTAGTAGAAACCGCATCAAAACCAATGTAGGCAAAGAATACGTAGGCCGCACCGGTACCAATACCACCTATACCATATGGTGCAAAGGTGTCAAAACTATTTCCCCAATTATCACCCTTTACATAAAACCACCCAACAAAAATCACCAGGAGAATTACAGCAAGTTTCACCCCTACGATGATACTATTGAAACGGGCGCTCTCTTTTATGCCAATGACCAGTAAGGTAGTAATGGCGATAATAATAAGAGCGGCGGGCAGATTGAATACGATGGGGATTCCGTGAATAAAAGGCACACTTTGGGTGAACAGGCCTTGTGCCTGGTGTGACAATGTCCAGTAATCGTTAGTAAGCCAGTGTGGAATATGCAGGCCGAAGAGTCCCAGTAATTTTACAAAATAATGCGACCATCCAACAGCAACAAGGCTTGACGCAAGGGAATATTCAAGAATAAGGTCCCATCCAATGATCCAGGCAAAGACCTCACCAAGGGCTGCATATGAGTAAGTATAAGCACTTCCTGCCAGAGGAATCATGGATGCAAACTCGGCATAGCACAGGGCTACAAAAATACAGGCAAGACCTGAAAGGACAAAGGAAAGAATTAGGCCAGGGCCAGCAAACTCTTTTGCAGCCAGACCTGTCAGGACAAATATCCCGGCGCCAATGACAGCGCCGATCCCTAAGGCAGTCAGCGAAAACGGACCCAATACCCGCTTGAAGTGGTGGTGATTGGATTCTTCGGCAAGGTCACGCAGGGCCTTTTTTGCAAAAAGTTTTTTCATTACACCTTTTCTATGATGTGCCCTAGTTTTTCCTTCTTTGTCCGCAGATAATGCTTGTTTTCATTCTGTGGCTCCATAACGATTGGTACCCGTTCCACGATCTCCAGTCCGTATCCGGCAAGGGCAGCAAACTTTTTGGGGTTGTTGGTAAGCAGCCGCATCTTTGTTACACCCAGGTCTCGCAAGATTTGCGCACCGATGCCGTAATCACGCTTATCGGCGGGAAAACCAAGTCTTTCGTTGGCCTCAACGGTATCAAGTCCCTTTTCCTGCAACAAATAGGCATGTAGTTTGTTCTCCAGACCAATCCCCCTACCCTCCTGTCGCATATACAGCAGTACGCCCTTCCCGTGATTCTGGATTATCTGAAGGGCGCTGTGAAGCTGTTCGCCACAATCACAACGGAGAGAACCGAAGATGTCACCTGTCAGACACTCATCGTGCACCCTTACCAGCACAGGTTCATTATGCAAGGGGGAAGGGGCATTTCCGCTCTCGCTGCCAACACCCAGACATAGTGCAAGGTGCAGATAATCATCAACAAAGGAGCGATACAGGTGAAGCGTAAAATTCCCATAGATAGTAGGCAGTTTTACGGTAACACGTTTTTCAATTAACCGCTCCTGTTCGTGACGATATTTAATAATATCTGCAATAGTACATATCTTCAGATTATATTTTTCGGCAAAATTTTTGAGATCGGGAAGCTTCGCCATATTCCCGTCTTCTGTCATAATCTCACAGATAACCGCAGCGGGTTTAAGGCCCGCAATGCGCATAATGTCTACCGCTCCCTCGGTGTGCCCTGTCCTTACAAGCACACCTCCCCTTTGCGCCTTAAGCGGAAACACATGGCCTGGCCTGACAAGGTCGCCTGCAGTTGCCTTATCGTCAATTGCAGTTAAGATCGTTGTGGCCCGGTCCTTTGAAGAAACTCCTGTTGTAATGCCGTTTCTGGCATCAATGGAAACGGTAAAAGGCGTTTGAAAGTTTGATGTGTTATTAGACACCATGGGATAGAGGTCGAGTTCTTCGGCCCGTTCTGCATTGATTGCAAGACATATAATGCCCCGTGCATGGGTAAGCATGAAGTTAATAGCCTCTGGTGTAATCTTTTCAGCAGCAATGGTAATATCCCCCTCGTTTTCCCGATTAGCATCGTCTACCAGAATGATCATTTTACCCTGTTTAAGGTCTTCTACAGCCTCTTGTATCGTGTTAAATCGCATGGAAAAACCTCGCATATTTTAAATTCGATGAGTTAATTTGTAAGCTTTCTGCTAGCAGCTATCAGCATTCTGTTTATTACTGATTGCTAACAAAAAAATTTATATAAATAGTATTACAAAAGGCAGGTAATGTAAAGCCCTTTTGTATAAATACGGTGAGAAGGAAACGGCAACACATTACAGTTGCTTTACCCCCCTGTACATATACATGAGACCGGAAATAAAGGTGAAAATAACGGCCACCCACCATATAACGATGAGTGCCGGCAAAGGAATATGGTTTCCAATTAGCACGGATATAATGGCAATAATTTGAAGGCCTGTCGCTGCCTTACCCAGTATCGTTGGCTGACAATCCATCCTGCCTGTAATGAGAAGCAATGCAACGGTGCCAAACACGAGTAAGAGGTCTCTGCAGACAATGACTGTCGGGATCCAGTTGGGAAATCTCGGTTCCGGCCAGATACGATCAGAAGAAAGTATGATGCAAGAGACCACCAGGACAAGCTTGTCTGCAACCGGATCCAGATACCTTCCTAGATTTGTTATTTCATTTCTTTTCCTGGCTAGATAGCCGTCCAGCATATCGCTTAGGCCGATAACCAGCATGATAAAGAGACAGACATACCGGTAGTGATTGTTATGCTGTACTTGTGTTATACAAAACACCAGGGGAGGAATAAAAAATATCCTGCTGAGGCTTATTTTATTAGAGAGGGTTAACATAGGAAAAAACCTCATTGACGATATTCCTGTTATTGGCAACTATTTGTTACTACTGAGTTTCATCTGTTGTGTCAGTTTTGCCCTAAGTAAGAGATCTGGCCATTTATTTTACGTTCTTTATACCATGCTACAAACAAACGGATACCTTGTTCAATGGATACTTTTGGCCTGTACTGCAAAAAACGTTCTGCCTTTCCGATATCTGCACAGGTTCGGTGGACATCTCCCGGCTGTTCCGGAAGTCTTTTGATTTTCGCTTTTTTGCCCAGTTCCTGTTCAATGAGTTCAATAAGTCTTGCCAGTTGAATCGGTGTAGAATTACCCAGATTGATAATTTCGAAATCAAATTGTTTATTTAAGGTAGAAACCACACCGTCTATGATGTCTGAGAAGAAGGTATAATCTCTCTGCGTCGTTCCGTCACCATACATAGGGATTTCTTGGTCATGATCAATAAGTTCGGTAAATTTACGTATGGCAAGGTCGGGTCGTTGCCTCGGTCCGTACACAGTAAAAAACCGCAGACAGGCCACTGGTATCCTATAAAGGTGATGGTAGTTATAACAATAAAGTTCCCCCGCCCGTTTGGTCGCTGCATAAGGCGAGATCGGCTCGTTCACGGGATCGTCTTCTGAAAATGGAATCTTTCTATTATTTCCATAAACTGAAGAAGACGAACCAAAGATAAATTGCTTGACCTTGTATATCCTGGAGAGTTCAAGCAGGCTCAACGTACCCTTGCAGTTAACCTCTTCGTAAAGTAGTGGTCGTTCGATCGATGGTCTCACGCCGGCATATGCCGCCAGGTGAATAATCCTTTTGATGCGGTGTTTCTCGAATATCTCACGACATGATGCGGTATTACATATATCAGTTTCATATAGTGTCAACCGTGGATTATGAATGGACTCCGAGATATTTTCTCTTTTATAAGCAGGTGGATAGAAGTCATTAAAATTATCGATAACAACTACATGTTCGTTCATAGACAACAATTTTTCCACCAGATGTGAACCGATAAAGCCAGCGCCCCCGGTAACAAGGATTGCCATGAATCAAATTGACCTTTCAGACAGTTGTTATCATATTGTGGTTTTGAGGTTTAATATAGCATAGGAGTCATCTTAGTCAAGTGAAAAAACAACTTTGACTTGACACATCCATTTTTTATTTGTACGATTTACCGACTTAAATTCTGCTACCAAAGCTAAGACACTAAGGGATTAACGGGAGAATTCCCGATTTTTGCAACCGTTCATGGGGTCAGGGCAAAATAACCCAACAGTACTGACAGGATTTGAAACTCTGTCAGGATTAACGCTACTGTACATTTCATTAGAATCTGGCAAAAGTCACAAAAAATCAGGAATGCATCCGGATTAATAACCTCACAACCTTTTACTGAAAATTATGAGCAAAAAAAAAGCAATACTTGTCCTTGCAGATGGAACAAGTTTTACAGGATACTCTTTGGGCACAGAAGGTGAGACGATCGGTGAGGTGGTCTTTAACACCAGCATGATGGGATATCAGGAAATCCTTACCGATCCATCATATAAAGGTCAAATGGTGGTTATGACTTACCCGCTGATTGGCAATTATGGGATCAATGAAAAAGATTACGAATCCCGTAATCCCTTTCTAGAGGGTTTTATTGTTAAAGAATACAGCCCTTTCCCCAGTAATTGGCGTTCACAGATCAGTCTGGATGAGTTTCTTAAGAATAAAAGAATTGTTGGAATTCAGGGAATTGATACCAGGGAATTAACACGACGGGTACGGGATTATGGCGCCCAACAGGGTATTATTTCTACCGTGGATTTTGACGTTTCAAGTCTTATCAAAAAAATAAAATCATCTCCGGGGTTGGATGGAACAGACCTGGTAAAGACTGTAACATGTAATGATACGTATGAGTGGAAAGACACTGACCCAAAGATGAGCATACCTAAAAAGCATAAGGTCGTCGTCTATGATTGTGGCGTAAAATATAATATTCTCAGGAAACTGAGCAGTACCGGATGCTCCGTAACGGTAGTTCCAGCACAAACACAATCTCAAACTGTTTTGAACATGAAACCCGATGGAATCGTGTTTTCTAACGGACCGGGTGACCCTGCTGCCGTTCCTTATATGATTGAAAATATTAGAGGTTTGTTGGGGAAAAAGCCCGTATTTGGGATTTGCCTTGGACATCAACTGATGGCGCTTACGCTGGGTCTGAAGACTTACAAATTAAAGTTTGGACATCATGGGGGAAATCAGCCAGTCATGGATTTGTCCACCAGAAAAGTGGAAATTACTGCACAAAATCATAGTTTTGCAGTATCAGCGCCACAGGAAGGAACCGTGCAGAAAAGTCCATATGGTAACGTGGAGATTACCCATATAAATCTTAATGACAAATCTGTGGAGGGATTGAAATGCCACTCGATACCAGCCTTTTCTGTTCAATATCACCCGGAGGCTTCACCAGGCCCGCACGATGCGAGTTATTTGTTTGAGAGATTCATTGAGATGATGAAACAGCAAAATTGAGATTTAAAATTCGCTTTTATGGTATAAAACTTAGCCGTTATAAATTAATTTTCGTGGATTCTTGCCTTCCTCAGAGGTATTAATCTAAAAATAAATAATGCCAAAGAGAACCGACATACAAAAAATCCTGATTATTGGCTCCGGTCCTATCGTCATCGGCCAGGCCTGTGAATTTGATTATTCTGGCACCCAGGCCTGTAAAGCGCTCCGCGAAGAGGGGTATGAAGTTGTCCTTGTAAACAGTAATCCCGCTACAATCATGACGGACCCAGAAGTTGCCGACAGAACATATATCGAACCGATAACAACGGAAATGGTTGCAAAGGTTATAGCAAAGGAACGCCCGCAGGCCCTACTTCCAACATTAGGAGGACAGACCGGTTTAAATACGGCAGTTAACCTTGCAAAAAAGGGGATATTGGATGAATTTAGCGTAGAATTGATTGGTGCCAAACTGGATGCCATCAAAAAAGCCGAGGACAGGTCGCTCTTTAAGTCTGCCATGAAACACATTGGTATACCGGTCGCTGAGAGCGCTTATGTACGGTCATACGATGAAGCGATGTTAGTTATCGAAAAAATCGGATTCCCGGCTATTATACGTCCTTCCTTCACGTTAGGCGGCACCGGTGGAAATGCAGCATATAACATCGAGGAGTACAAAGAGTATATTAAGATAGCCCTTGAAACCAGTCCGGTACATGAGGTACTTGTAGAACGTTCCGTGTTAGGCTGGAAGGAATACGAACTGGAGGTAATGCGTGACCTGAAAGACAATGTCGTAATTATTTGCTCTATTGAAAATTTTGATCCTATGGGTGTGCATACGGGCGATAGCATCACGGTGGCTCCTGCGCAAACCCTGACCGACGTTGAGTATCAGATTATGCGGGACGCGGCGATCAGGATCATCAGGGAAATTGGTGTGGAGACTGGGGGTTCCAATATCCAGTTCGCTGTGAATCCGGAAAACGGAGAAATGCTTGCTATCGAAATGAACCCGAGGGTTTCAAGGAGTTCCGCCCTTGCCTCGAAGGCCACTGGATTCCCTATTGCAAAGATCGCCGCGAAGTTAGCGGTGGGTTACACCCTTGATGAAATTCCTAACGACATCACCCGTTATACCCCTGCCTGTTTTGAACCCACCATCGATTACTGTGTTGTAAAAGTGCCTCGATTTAACTTTGAAAAATTTCCAGATACTGATCAGACACTTACTATCCATATGAAATCCGTGGGTGAGGTCATGGCAATAGGACGTACCTTCAAAGAGGCTGTTGGTAAAGCCATCCGATCCTTAGAAACCGGACGTTACGGATTTGAGTCATTATGGCCATCTGACAGCGATAAATGGACTACTGAACAAAGATATGAATTCCTGAGGGCGAAGTTGATGATACCCAATCCTGACAGGCTCTGGCACATTGCCGATGCGATGCGGTTTGGTATGAGCCTGGATGAAATATATAAATGGACTCATATTGATCGTTGGTTCCTTTACAATATCAAACAGGTGCTGGATATGGAAGCCGAGATAAAGGAGAAGTATGCGGGTGTGAGGGGTGAGCAGCCGTTCACCTCCATCCTTCAAGGTGAAACCGACTTTAAAATGGATAGGGAGATGCTGACCGGAGCCAAGCAATGTGGCTATTCAGATAGATATTTAGCACATTTGTGCAATGTCGAAGAAAAAACTGTGCGGACGTACCGTCAAAAAGAAGCGATCAGGCCAGTATTTAAACATGTGGATACCTGCGCCGCAGAATTCAGGGCCTTTACCCCCTATCTGTATTCCACTTATGAAGGCACGTGCGAGGCAGAACCAACAAACAAAAAAAAGGTCATTATCCTTGGAAGCGGGCCCAACCGTATCGGACAGGGAATTGAATTTGATTACTGCTGTGTTCATGGGGTCTTTGCCTTAAAAGAATTGAGTTACGAGACCATCATGGTTAATTGCAATCCGGAGACAGTAAGCACGGATTATGATACGGCTGACCGTCTTTACTTTGAACCGCTTACCCTGGAAGACGTCCTTGAAATTGTTGATAAGGAAAAACCCGAAGGTGTTATCGTCCAATTTGGTGGACAAACACCACTGAAATTAGCCATACCCCTGGAGAAAGAGGGTGTAAGAATCCTGGGAACTTCACCGGAGAGTATCGATATTGCCGAGGACCGCGAACGGTTTGCGGCCCTGATGAATCGATTAAACTTAAGACAACCGGATAATGGATGTGCTCGGTCTGCCACGGAGGCAAAGGTTATTGCCTGTAAAATAGGCTACCCCGTACTGCTCCGTCCATCCTATGTCCTGGGAGGGCGAGCCATGCGTATCGTTTACGATGAGGCTGGTTTAGAGGAATACATTACCCATGCTGTTCATGTCTCACCGGAACACCCCGTTCTCATTGACCGATTTCTTGAAGATGCCGTAGAAATTGACGTTGACGCTATTTGTGATGGCCAGGAAGTACTTATCGGCGGCGTCATGGAACATATCGAAGAAGCTGGCATCCATTCCGGAGATAGCGCCTGCTCGCTCCCACCATATTCCATTGGAAATGACATCATTGACGAGTTAGAAAAACAGACACGAGTCATAGCCCTGGCATTGAATGTCGTAGGTCTAATCAATATACAATATGCCATTAAAGATAAGATGGTGTACGTGCTGGAGGTCAATCCCCGCGCTTCGAGGACCGTACCCTTTGTCAGCAAGGCGATTGGTATCCCGTTGGCCAAGATTGCAACGAAGGTAATCATGGGGAAAAAACTCAGCGAATTAAATATCTCTACGAATGCTGAGTTAAAACATATTGCCGTAAAAGAGGCTGTATTCCCATTTATAAAGTTTAAAGGGGTCGATACGATCTTAGGACCGGAAATGAAATCGACAGGCGAGGTCATGGGAATAGACAGGGACTTTGGCCGTGCCTATGCTAAATCCCAGATGGCGGCCGACAGCAGCCTTCCATTAACAGGTACCGTTTTCTTGAGCGTAAGAGACAGAGACAAAAAGCCCATTGTCCCCATTGCAAAAAAGCTTTCACAAATGGGTTTTAAGCTTGTCGCAACAAGCGGTACAGCCAGGGTACTTTCCGAAAATAACGTTTCTGTCACGCCTGTCCTGAAAGTGATTGAAGGGCGACCCAATATTGTCGATCACATCAAGAGTAACGAAATCCAGCTCGTCATCAATACCATAGGTGGAAAGGCAGCACAGGAGGCCTCCTATTCCATCCGGCGAACCGCGCTTGTTCACCGCGTTCCCTATTTTACAACACTTGCCGGTGCAGTGGCAGCCACAAAGGCCATCGAAGCGCTCAAAAATGGAAGCCTTGATGTTAAACCCATCCAGGAATACTATCACATATAAACCACCGGAAGGTTTTTTTGTTGATTGTTCTCTCCTTTTTTGTTTCAATTTTTTCTGTCGTTAATAAACCCTACTCTCGTCGCTTTGCATTCCAATCGGAGCTGCTATGGATTATATCCCGAATACCGAACGTGATAAAGAAATAATGCTGAAAGAAATGGGATTACCTTCCACTGAGTCACTTCTTGAAAATATCCCAAAGGGACTAAGAAATTTCTCCCTGTCATTACCAGAAGGCCTTTCCGAACCGCAGGTATTAAAAACCTTAAAAAATTTAAGTGAAAAGAACAGCAACACCGGCAAGTATATTTCATTCCTGGGCGCCGGCGCCTATGAACACCATATTCCATCGGTTGTGGACCATCTGGCATCGAGAAGTGAATTTTACACCTGCTACACGCCATACCAACCTGAAGTGAGCCAGGGCACGCTTCAGGCAATCTATGAATTCCAGACCTTAATGTGCGAACTAACCGGTATGGATGCGTCTAATGCCTCCATGTATGATGGCTCCACCGCCTTAACTGAGGCTGCACTATTGTCCATACGCTTGAAGGAAAAGAACAAGGTCATTTGCTCACGGGCAATCCATCCTGAATACCGGCAGGTGCTCAGGACCTATGTAAAAGGATTGCATACGGAAATCGTTGAAATAGATATGCCAAAAGGTATCACGGATGTAAATCAATTAGAAAAGGTTATTGACGATAACACCGCCGCCGTACTCGTCCAGGATCCAAACTTCTTTGGCTGTATCGAAGATATGGAGACTATCTCAAATATTACCCATAGACACGATGCACTTTTTATCGCCTGTGTAAACCCCATTTCTCTGGGCATCCTGAAACCACCGGGGGAATACAATGCCGATATCGCTGTTGGTGAGGCCCAGGTGCTGGGAAACTATCTGAACTACGGTGGGCCATATCTCGGTTTTTTCACAGTAAAAAAAGAGCTTTTGCGCAAGATGCCCGGAAGGATCGCAGGCGAAACGGTGGATAGCACCGGGAAGAGGTGTTTCGTCCTCACTCTGCAGGCAAGGGAACAACACATACGAAGGGAAAAGGCTACTTCCAATATCTGTACCAATCAAGCGCTCCTTGCATTAAGGGCATGTATCTACCTCTGCGCGTTAGGGAAAAAGGGCATAGCAGAATTAGCAAACCTCAATATCCAAAAGAGCCATTATGCTTATGAAAGACTTTGTACGCTGAATATTTTCGAATCGGCATTCAAACAACCTTTCTTCAACGAACTTGCTCTAAAAGCCAAAGGCAATCTTCATATAAATAAAATCAACGAGTACCTGCTAAAAAAGGGAATTATTGGTGGATTTGAACTTTCCAGGTATTACCCTGAGCTGGACAACAGTATGCTCCTGTGTGTAACGGAGACAAAGACCAAAGAATCGATTGATCTTTTGGTTAGCGAGTTGTCACGTATTTAGCAAATGAAAATAGCGCTAAGCGCTAAATGAATACAAATAAAATCGTAGAAAAACTTAAAGTCTATTTTGAAAAAAGAGACGATATCTCCTTCGCTTTCCTTTTTGGTTCCTGGGCAAGAGGTCAGAATGGCATTGATTCAGACGTTGATATAGCCATATATTTTGTTCCGGAAGGGAAAGGTTATGATTGGGAAAAAACAGACTTCTGGAGCAACTACGAAAAATCCATCTGGTTAGACATTGAAAAAATTGTTGAAAAGGAGGTAGACCTGCTGATCCTCAACAGAGCCGCTTCCACTATTGCAGACAGCGTCCTGAGAGGTATCCCCATTATCATAAAAAATCATAATCTTTATATGGACTTCCTTTTAAGAATTACCTCCGAAGCGATTGATTTCAGGCAATGGGTTGAGTCATATTGGAATCTGAAAGAGAGAATAAAACATACTCGCTCATGAATACCTGGATATTCGCTGGACTACCATAAAGGAATTCATTCAATCAGCAGAACCTATTTATAGGACTTTACTCAATAAAATAACATTCATCCTGCAAACTAGATAAAGAAAGTTAAAAACTATGAATAATACTGAACCTCTCATATTTGAAAAATCTTCTCCGGGCAGACGGTGTTTTGTCCTCCCTGCCTGTGATATACCGGAAAAACCAATAACAAATTTCATCCCCGAAAAGATGTTACGGAAACAGGAGGCGAAATTACCGGAGGTTTCGGAGATCGATGTTGTACGTCATTTCACCAGACTTTCTCAAATGAACTTCTGCGTGGATACCAATTTTTACCCTTTGGGTTCATGCACCATGAAATATAATCCCAGGATTAATGAGGATGCAGCTCGCCTGGAGGGTTTTACGAAATTACACCCCTATCAGCCCATTGAGCAATGTCAGGGTATCCTGAAACTCCTTTACGAGCTTGAGCAAATCCTTATAAATATTTCAGGGATGTCTGCCTTTACCTTACAACCTGCCGCAGGTGCCCATGGCGAATTAACGGGCATGTTGATCATCCGGGCCTACCTGGAAAAAAAGGGGGAAACCAGGCACAAGATTATCATCCCCGATTCTGCGCATGGTACCAACCCTGCCTCTGCCGCCCTTTGTGGTTATGAAGTCGAATCGATTAAATCAAATGCCGACGGCCTCGTTGACATAGAGAAATTAAGAGCATCCTTTACCCGTGATACAGCCGCCCTCATGATCACCAATCCCAATACCCTGGGTCTCTTTGAGAAGGATATTGTGGAGATATGCAAGATCGCCCATGATGCAGGTGGACTCGTCTATTGTGACGGGGCAAATATGAATGCCCTCCTTGGTATAGCTCGACCGGGTGATATGGGCGTAGATATCTTACACCTGAACCTCCACAAAACCTTTTCCACCCCGCATGGCGGTGGAGGACCCGGCGCCGGCCCCATCGGCGTTACTGAGGCATTAAGACCCTTTCTACCCATTCCACGTATCGAAATGGTGGATAAATTAATCACAGAAAACATGAAGGAGAATGTATATACCTTAAATTACACCTACCCAGATTCCATAGGAAGGGTCAGGGCGTTTTATGGTCATATTGGCATGATGATCAGGACATACACATATCTCTTGTCCCTTGGTAAAGAAGGTGTTCGCAAGGTGAGTGAATATGCCGTTTTAAACGCCAACTACCTCCGACACAAACTAGAAAAACATTATGACATCCCCTATGGAAAGACCTGCATGCACGAATTTGTCATATCCGCCAAGAAACAAAAGCAAAAAGGCGCCTCTGCCCTGGACATTGCCAAGAGACTGCTTGATTACGGTTTCCACGCCCCTACGATTTACTTTCCACTGATTGTGGAAGAAGCCTTAATGATAGAACCTACAGAGACGGAATCACGCGAAACACTGGATGCCTTTGCTGAAGCCATGCTCCAGATAGCTGAAGACATTGAACAACGGCCAGAGGCGGTACGCAACACGCCCCAAACCACCCCCATCGGTCGTCCTGATGAAGTCAAAGCCGCCCGCGAACCTAAGCTGAAGTGGGGAAAAAGGTAGCATTTGGTTTTTATTATAAAAATGGTGGGTTCGCTCCGCCATTCGCAAACTCAGGACAGGCTTAACCCACTCTTACCCGCTGAAATCCACACTTTCATCAGCGAATATTTTACGGTAGTTTTACATCATAATCCAACGTAACCGCAGTATCTCCAGCATCCTTATCAATCTTAATCGGTTGACGCCATACTACCGCATCGATGAAACACGCCCCTTGATTATCTTCCCTGCAATAGTAAAAGCTCGCTGAGACCTTTAACTCTGTACTCAATACCTCAGAACCTGTCTTGAATGGGATTTTTATGGGTAATACAGGCTTTTCGAGTCTCACTTCCCGATTGCCCTGCTCAATCTGAATATCTTTACTTGCCTCGACTGCATATACCAGTGGAGCATTGGGATTTAAATGGTATCCATTAGGAAGGTTTATGTTTACTGTTAATTGTACCTCAGTATCTGTTTTCAAGGTTTTTAAAGACAAATCCAGCGACTTTGCAAAGGGAGGTATTGCACTCTCCGATACTTTTTGCGAGATCTCTATTTTAAGTCCTTTTAGCTGCAAGGTACTTACTTCCTTCGTTTTCATGTCAACCACACGGATGGCATGGTTATTAGTATCGGCAACATATATTTTATTATCGGCAATACTAAGACCTCCGGGTTCATAGAATTGGGGGGCTTTACCATCGACGTACCCGGCTTTCCCATTCCCTGAGAATGTCCGGCACGTCCTGTCCAGGGGGTTTAAAACCTTAATCTTATGATTATAGGTGTCTGCAATATAAATGAGACCGTTATGGTTAAGTACACCAAGGGGATGCTGTAAACGTACCACATCTCCCTGGCCATCCACATCCCCAAAAACAAAGAGATCCTGCCCTACTACCGTCTTTACTTCTTTCTTTTCGAGGTCAACGTAACGGATCGAACTTACCTCGCTGTCTGCAAAATAGAGCCTTCTGCCTGATACCGTAATACCGCTGGGTTGCGCGAGTGCGGCCTTATCCAGAGGACCATCAATACGCCCCTCCCTGCCACTACCAGCAAAGGGTTGGAAAACGGCAGTTTCTACATCCATTATCCAGATTTGATGCGCCCCAGCCATGGCAATGTAAAGTTGCCCGTCTGAAAAGACCAGATCCCAGGGAGAATTAAGAGGAGAAAATGTGCCCATCCCACCGGTATCCATAAAATTCGCCTGTCTACCCGTACCGGCAATTGTTTTGACCGCCTTCGCCTTTAAATCCAATTTCCGAATTAGATGATTCTCGGTATCTGCAACGTATAAGTAATCCCCGTTGAGGGCCATCCCTTGTGGATGATGAAAGCTTGCTTCCGTAAATACACCATCGTTCTTGCCTATTTTACCGCTACCAGCAATATCCGAAACGGTGCCTTCCAGATCGGCAATAATGATCCGGTTGTGATTTGAATCTGCAATGAACAACCGATTTGATGCCTCATCTGCCAGCACCTTGCCTGGAAAAGAGAGAATGCCCTCTCCCAGTTTGTGTTTTTCCAAAGAAAGTGGAATAGGGGTTCCACTAATGAGATTTTTCGACCGATAATCTGAGATCAATTGACCGATGAGTTTATCTAATATCTCATAATGTCCCTCGCCTGTATCTGACCCCACCACATATCCCTCTGGATCGATCAGTACGAGCGTGGGCCATGCCCTGGCGCCATAGGCATCCCAGATGGCAAAATTGCTGTCGTTAATCACAGGATGCTCAATCTCATATCGAAGGATGGCCTGCCGGATGTTTTCCGCATCCCGTTCATTCTCAAATTTTGCAGAATGTACCCCAATAATCACTAATTCTTTTGAATATTTTGCCTCTAGTTTTTTGAGGTCCGGGATGATGTGCATACAATTGATGCAGCAATATGTCCAGAAGTCCAGAAGTACCACCTTGCCCTTTAAATCCGACAGAGTAAGTGGTTTTGAAATATTGAGCCAGGCCGTGCCACCTGCCAGCTCAGGGGCAGGGACTCTTTTTTTCTGAGCTGGTGCCACAGATATTCCACCGAAGAGGAAAAAGGAAAGCACCACAATGAAGAAAAGTATCTTTTGTGGTGAAAGCCATGCAAAAGGTCTTGTATACTTCATTGTTATTACCCCTTTTTGCGCTTGAAAAGATATTTTCCATAAAATAAAAAGGAAACAACAATCAATGTTACGATACTCAAGATAAAATACGCGATTTCCATAGTGTTCTCCATTTTGTCCAACTGAAATAGAAAGATCCGGCGCTTTTCAGGTTACACGCTTTTACTCAGGGATTTATACCTTTCCCATATTTTTCATAGTAGATAATCTTTTTAAGATCAAATCTCGGCCTTTGGGGTGGATCTTCTGCCGGATATCCTACTGGGAGTAGCGCAATGATCTCTATACTTTCTGGAATTTCGAGTATTTCTCTGACCTTACTATCATCAAACCATCTTACCCAGCATGTTCCCAGCCCAAGCTCTACGGCCTGAATGACCATGTGTTCAATGGCGATATCTGTATTCCCTGTAGCGGCAATGAGCATATGCCACTTCATATCAGCGCTCATTTCACCCTTTTTCAATGATGGAACAAAGACTTCACGGGTCTTCGCCGGCAGTGCGCCGGCAGCAATAAGTTCATCAATCCGCTCCGGGAATTCACCGAAGGCCCTGATATCCGCACAACAGGCAATAATTACCGGGGCCTGTCCAACATGACGCTGGTTATATGAGGCTGCCTGTAATTTTCGCCTTGTCCCGGCATCTCTTACAACAATAAATCGCCACGGCTGTGTGTTGGAACCAGACGGGGCAAGCCGTGCACTCTCCAAAAGCTGCAATATTAGTCCCTCGGATACGGGGTCTGGCTTGAATCTCCTGATACTGCGCCTTTTGCTTATAGCGTCCCTGACATCCATGATTTTTTCCTATTTAGTCATGAAAATACGACGATGTAAAAATATGAGAGATCGGTTTATTTCAATGTGATTCCCTCTGAAAATTTGCTGAATTATTTCACAATGCTTCTGGCATTGCAAGGATTTTATCTTGACAATTTATATCCGGTAAGATATTTAAGGTAAAATCAGTGTCACTATGAAGCATAAAGTGTGCAATACAACAGGAAATTTAATATGTACTTCTTGGCCTTTCATTATAAAAAATTTAAACTCTTGTGTTTGATTATTATCATTGTCTGTATTTCTGATGTGGGAAAGGCGGACAACTACTATATTAGTCCCGGTGGAGACGACGAAAACACCGGCGCATCGCCCTCATCAGCATGGAGGACTATTTCAAGAGTAAATGCACATACCTTCAAACCAGGAGATAATATTTATTTCGAAGGAGGATATCGTTTTCGCGGAAGCTTGTACTTTAATGCTTCAGACAGCGGCACTGCCACAAACCCTGTTACATTAAGTTCCTATGGCGCAGGACGTGCCGTAATTTATTCTAGTTCAGGAAATGGTCTCTATGCTTACAATTGTGCCGGTTTTGATATCAGAAACATCAATTTCGAAGGCTCAGGACCGACCACAAACAACGGAAACGGTATTTCTTTTTACATGAATTTGGGTGGGGGAGTTAAACTAAGACGTATCTATATCCACCAGGTTGATGTTTCTGGTTTCGGCCGGGAGGGCATTTCTATCGCTTCCTGGCATATAAGCAAAAGCGGTTTCCGGGATGTGCGAATAACACAGACAAGAGTCTTCAACAATCGGTTAAATGGTCTTGACATTTGGGGGTACTATGAGGAATCCGCAACAGATACTACTGAATGGTCGCATCAGAATGTTTTTGTAAGCAATTGCAAGTTCTTTAATAATTCCGGAGACCCAAATAAAAACGACCTTCACTCCGGAAGTGGCGCCATAATTGGAAATACAAATAATGTACGGATTCAATATTGTGAAGCCCATAATAATGGTTGGCTCTGCAATTTTGCCGGAGGAGGACCAGTTGGAATTTGGGTATGGGATTCAAACAATGCGATTATTCAGTTCAATGAATCCCATCATAACTTAACGGGTAGCGCTTCAGTCGATGGCGGTGGCTTTGACCTCGACGGCGGAGTCCGGAACTCAGTAATGCAATACAACTACTCACATGATAATGATGGCGCAGGATTTCTAGCTGCACAATATCCCGGAGCAGCCCCTTTTTTCAACAATACAATCCGGTACAATATCAGTCAAAATGACGGAAGAGAGCATGACCATGGCGGGATTCAGGTATGGAATGGCGGAAGCGGCATAGAAAATCTTCAAATTTACAACAACACCATTTACATAAGTCCCGCTTCAACTGGTTCACCATCAGCCGTAAGAATCATATACAATGTCAGCAACGTGAACTTCTATAATAATATTTTCATAACCAGTGGCGGGGTTCGCCTCATAAACATGTATCAAGCCGGCGGCTTTTCATTCAAGGGCAATAATTATTACGCAGAAGACGGTCTATTCAAAATAACTTGGGGGACTACAACCTACACCTCTCTTCCCAGTTGGCGTGACGGTACTGGGCAGGAAACTTTATCCGGGGTTCAAGTTGGCACTGACATCAATCCTCTCCTCATGAATGCCGGTGGCGGCGGAACGATTGGAAACCCATTCCGTTTAAACGCCCTTTCAGCTTATCAGTTGCAGACATCCTCTCCGCTTATCAATGAAGGGGTTGACCTTCTTTCTTTATTTGGGATTAACCCGGGAAGCCGTGATTTTTACGGAAATACCATTCCTCAAGGCAGAAGTTTTGACGTAGGAGCGCATGAATTTACTCCTTAATCCCATTCTCTTAAACTCTCCGGCGTGGTAAACAAAAGGGAGAAGTAAGAAATAGCTTTGACATTACTGTTTCTACTTTTCGTCTGACAACACTCCTATATGACTGACTCGAAAATAAGTCCACAAAAACGGCACAAGTAACTGTGTCACAATATGATATGAATAAATAGTTCTATTTTTATCGTTTCAGGGTGTTGCCAGCGCAACATAACGACTAACACGGTTTTTAACCGGGAGTCTGACATGCAATCAAAAAAGCCCAATTTATACTTGACAATTACCGCTAGACAGGTTATCTAAAAAGAAAATACATTCATTTTTATTCACCTTTTCAGAAAACGCTGTGAACAATATCCTTCATAGCTCAATTACAATAAGACGATTGAGATTATCTCTGGAATAAATTAAACACGGACAAACAGTGTTTGTCTATATCATCCCATATAACAATTAAACAAAAAGAAAATTCCTATACTATTGAACTATGATGAGAATTGACATTAACAAATCAGTTTTAGAACTTGTTGAAGGCGATATTACGGAACAGGAAACTGATGCCATTGTCAATGCAGCAAATACAAGCCTCCTGGGCGGTGGTGGGGTGGATGGGGCAATCCACAGGGCGGGTGGACCCAAAATACTGGAGGAATGCAGAAAATTGGAAGGATGTCCAACTGGTGAAGCACGCATTACAACGGGTGGAAATTTAAAGGCGAAATACGTAATCCATACCGTGGGGCCCGTTTATCATGACGGCAAACGGCATGAGGCAGAATTACTTGCAAATGCTTACAAAAATAGCCTTACCCTTGCTTCTCTTCACAGACTAAAAAGCGTGGCGTTTCCTTCCATCAGTACCGGCGCTTATGGTTACCCGATGGATGAAGCCGCAATGATAGCCCTGAAAACCGTAATAGACTATATAAAAACCCATACTGACATCAAGCTTGTGCGCTTTGTCCTGTTTGGCTCAAAGGCATATCAGGCTTACGAAAAGGCATTACAAGCACTCATAAAATAGAACGTCGTGTTTGTTAACAAAAAAGAGGTTATCCTAAATATTAACAGAATTATCTTTTCAAGCCTGGATATTCGAGATGTTTACCAGACAATGAGTCAGGAACTTTTGAAGGTAATTGATTTTGACCGGCTGAGTGTTACTCTTATTACGGAAGACAATAATTTATACGAGAACTTTGTGCTATCAAAGGATTACGAATATACAGCACTCAAAGAAGGCGTCCTGTATCCCATGGAAGGAAGCCTGATGAAACGAGTCGTGCAATTCCGTGAACCGGTAATTGTAGATGACACATCGAGGGGACGTTTTCTTACCGATACTGTGCTATTTAATGAAGGAATTCGTTCAAGGCTTGGCTACCCGCTTGAGTATAAAGGAAACGTCATAGGCAGTGTTAATTTTGGCAGCAAACGAAGGGACTATTATTCAAAAAAACATATCAATTTTTTTTCACAAATTGCCCCTCAACTGGCCATGGCAATTGAGAATACGCGTTTATTTAATAAAATCAAAGAGGCAGAGGAAAAATACAGAACCGTTATCGAGAGTTCTCCGGATATTATCTTTGAGTGTTCAAGGGATGGGGATTTTTCCCTGATGAGTCCTTCCGTGGAAAAAATCACCGGACATACCACAGATCAGTTCTATAACAACCGGGGTTATGGACTTTCATTATGTCACAAGGAGGATCAGGAAAGGGTACGGCATGAAATTCTCCAGGTGTTACTTGGATTCAAAAACAGTTTAATGGACCTTGAGTTCCGGGTTATTCACAAGCAGGGTCATGTGGTATGGTTGTCCATCGAAGTGCTTCCAATTATGGATGATAATAACATTATTGGCATCGAAGGGTTTTGCCGGGACATCACAGAAAAGAAAAAGTTGGATGAGTTAAAGGATAATCTGATCCGCGACGTTACCCACGAACTAAAAACACCTGTCGCAAAGATTGAAATGGCTATTGATATGTTTGAACGTTCCATGAAGACAGGAAATGAAAGTATGCACATGAAGGGCTTTCAAATCCAGGACATCCTCAGAAATAATGTCAACCGTTTGAAAAACAGCATCAAAAATATCCTGGATATCTCCAAATTAGAATCAGGAATGGAACCGTTAAAATTATCCGATGTTTCACTCGTTAACCTTGTAAAACAAATTGTTACCGAAATGACGGATACTGCCGGCAAAAAAGGGAACATCCTCATTTCCCGTTTGCACCCCAATATCCCGATTATTACAGCAGACTGGGACAAGATATACCATCTGATAACCCACCTTGTAGACAACGCTATAAAGTTTACAGAGCAAGGGAAAATCATTATATCAGCAAAAGTACTTCCGGACGCTGTAGAATTAGCGGTGGAAGACACAGGCCGTGGATTGGATGACGAAGCCAAAGAAAGGGTATTTGAAAAGTTTTACAAAGAAATACCTTCGGCGTATGGATCAGGAATTGGTCTTGCCATCTGCAAAAATATCGTACAGATGCACAAGGGCAGGATCTGGGTAGAATCTGAAGGAAGGGGGAAAGGGGCACGGTTCAAATTTACCCTGCCAGTAGCAGTGAAGCATAAAACAGATGCTACGGTTTTGCCATAAATACCTGCACAACAAGCAAGTTCCTGATGCAAACAAAAAAGTAAATATTGAAATCAGGTATCTAAACCCCTTCTGCCGCCGGGATAAATATATTACGAACAATTTCGTTTTTGCCATACTCGTATAATAGTCTTTTCAAAGGAGTTGGAGAATAATGAAAGAGTTATTAATCATAGAAGACGATCTGGAAATGCAGGAATTTTATAAGGATATGTTGCAAGGGGAACAATTTACCGTTACCCTTGCCTCAAATGCGGACGAAGGGCTTAAAAAAACAAAAGGGAAAAAATACGATCTGGTAATCCTGGACATCCTTATGGAAGGAATTACCGGTGACAGGGTTTTTGCTATGTTGAGAAAAGACAGCCGGTACAGGGAAGTACCCATTATTATGGCCTCAGCACTTGACGAAAAGACATATCGGTGTTTCCAGGCCTTAGGAAATGTCTCATTTTTAGAGAAGCCGTTTAATAAAGAAAAACTTTTAGGTGAAATAGCAAAAAGACTGGGAAATCGTACATAATATCTTTACATGGAATCTCCCAATGAAATTATCCGGCGTATCCGGTTATCTGTCAAATAAAGCATACAAAGAAAGCCTGTTTTGGTCTTTTTAGAAAGGAGAAACGTAATGAAAAGAGTTGGGCATTGGGGCAAGAACCCCAAAGGAGTATTTTTTGATGAAAGCCACACGTTGAAAACTTACTGGGACGAGGAAAAATATTGTTTCCGATGCGGGAATTGCCATACAGAGATTAAAGAGGGTGTGGTTTGTAAATGTGCAAATAAATGAATAACACATCATTTTAGTTATAGTTATTTATCCAGGCGAAGTTTGGTTGTGTATAAATCAAAAAGCCATTGTCACCCGGAGAAGAACGAATGATCTCACATTTCTTATAATGAAAAGATTTTTCGCAGAATGCAACCAAATTTTGCTTAGCTAAACAACCAATGCTTTATAGAGAGCCGTTGCAATACGCCTCTGCTTTACTCCACCTCCTTTTTAAGTCTTTCAACTGCTTCTTTGATAATTTTACTCGCTACTTCAATTTCATCCTTGTAAGGTATGGTTTCACTGGCTTCCAGAAACCACAGAATCCTACCATTCTTTGTATCCAGACATTCTGCCGTAAAAGAGACATCACCCCGTTCGTAGACTAGCATTCTCGATAAATCAAAGGTATGTATCTTACCAATAACCACTGCATCAACTTTCAATATCTTTCCCAAGGCCTTATACTGCCTTTGCCTGACAAAGTCTTCCTCTCTAACGTTTACCGTCCTTAACTTATCCTTGATCGCCGAACGGGGTAAGATCTCATATTTGCCCCACATTGACAATTCATGAGTCAGCAGATCCGCAAGTATGTCCCCAGCACCAGGGTTACCAATTGTTTTAACAAAAACACCCTTCACCCCCCTCTCCTGTACAAATTTATCGTCAAAGCGCATCACTGCCACGGTCGTTACATTGCGGGAAGGAATATCTATATTTACATCCATCACGCTTGTAGAAATCGTCTTGCATCCAAAGCATATCATACATAACAACAGAATGGAGAATACTGCTAATTTATTCATAAACCTCCTGTAGAAGCTTAATTCATTTCCCCTAATCCCATGAGTCCGTTCACCTTGTTTTATCAACCCGGTGCTTTCCGTCTGGCAATACTGCAAGCCGAACATAAACTACATCAAAAAATAAAATAACAGTACCAACCCACACCTTTTACACATTAAATCTGAAATGCATAATATCCCCATCCTTTACCACGTATTCTTTTCCTTCAAGTCTTAAAAGGCCTTTTTCTTTTACCTTGTGTACTGAACCCATTGCAATGAGGTCATTATAGTTGTATGTCTCGGCGCAGATAAATCCTCGTTCAAAATCAGAATGAATCACACCTGCAGCCTGCGGCGCTTTCGTTCCCTCTCTGATAGTCCAGGCCTTTACTTCCTTGTGACCTGCAGTAAAGTAAGTGATCAAACCCAACAAACTGTACGTTTCCCGGATCAACTTTTCCAGTCCGGACTCTTCTATCCCCATCTCTTGATAATAGGTCTTTCTTTCTGATGGTTCCATCTGTGCGATCTCTGATTCGATATCCCCCGAAATGACCACACACCTTGAATTTTCCTGCCTTGCATGACTGGTTACCGCCTCGATATACTGTTTATCTTTCTCAAAATCAAAGACGTTAATAACGTATAATACCGGTTTTGCAGTCATTAAATGCAGATCCTCAATAAGCTTTTTTTCCTCATCTGTTAAAGGCAGCAATCTGACAGATTTGCCGCCATCGAGGCCGTCCCGGACTTTTTTAAGCACACCAACGGCAGCAATAATATTTTTATCCCCGGTCTTCAAAAGCTTCTCGTTCTTTAATAGTCTTTTTTCAACGGTGTCCATATCTGCAAGGATCAATTCCGTATTGATAATTTCGATATCACGAATCGGATGTATTCCGCCTTCCACATGAATGATATCGCTTTTTTCAAAACAGCGCACCACGTGTAATATCGCATTAACACCCTTAATATGTCCCAAAAATTGATTTCCCAGTCCCTCACCCTGACTGGCGCCCTTCACCAGACCTGCGATATCTACAAATTCAACGGTTGTAGGAACAATTTTTTCGGTCGTAATTATTTCTGCTATCTTATCCAGACGCCGGTCCGGTACCGTTACCACGCCAATATTGGGATCTATGGTACAAAAGGGATAATTTGCCGATGCGGCCTTGGCTGAAGTCAATGCGTTAAAAATGGTAGATTTCCCGACGTTCGGTAATCCAACGATGCCACAATTTAAACCCATGCGTAAATTATTCTCCCGTGTTTAATAAAGTATAAAAAAATAAACCTAAATCCCCATTCTGGAAATGGAAATTTAGGAATCATTATGACCTTGAATATTTCTTAGATACAACCAATCATCTACTTAAATCAATGATAACGAGTTGCACCACAATAAGCAATAATTTCTCAGTTACATCTCTAAAAAGCTTAACTATAGTTCCTGCTATCCGTTTTTTTGGGGCAACATCTTCGCCATGGAAATAATGCCAAGTTCAAGCTGGTCTCTTAAGACTTTTAGTGAAAGTTCCTTCCTGGTCGCAAGTTCTTCGAGGAACTCTTTGTCGGCATCGTCAGTTCCGATAGTTATTATTTCGATCCCATGAGTTCTTATTTCATTCGCAGCCTCAAGGGTGGCCTTTTTATCATCAGGCATTCCATCTGTCACGATACAGATTACCTTTTCACCAGCCTTGTCGAAAAGGTTATTTTTTGCTATCCGGATAGCAGCAGCCATGTTCGTTGAGCCATTAGCTGATAGTTTTTCAACTTTAGTGATAAAACTGGTAAGTTCATTCTGTGGTTCGAGTACGTGTTCAGCATGTGACGCAAATTGGATGAGACCCACGGAGTATTCCTTCTTTTGTGCTTCTTCAGCAAAGCCGATAGCTCCCTTTTTTGCCTGCACTACTTTGTTACCTTCTGCCATACTTCCCGAACAATCAACGAGAAGGTACGCTATCCTGCCGGTCTTACGTGGCAATACCGGCTTTCCTGAAACCGACTCAAGTTTCCTGACCCAGTTTTTCTGTTGAAATTTCGCGAGAATACCGTCTTCATTCTTTGAATCAATTATAGATTTTTCATTATTCATCTGTGCTTCCTTAACAAAGATTTCGAATTCCTTTTAAGAAATTGTACGCCCAGTTAATCTCTTTAAACCGCTCTTCGGCCAGCTTTTTGATTCCAACGGTAGTCTGTTCTGCATTATCAGGGTGATAATTTAGTGCCAGTTTCCTGTATGCCTTCCTAATTTCTTCATCTGAAGCAGCAGGAGAAATTTCCATAATACGGTAAGCCTTCTCTTCATCTGTCTCTCTCTTATAACCATTCGTGCCTTCTTTATATCCGTTCTCCTGATATTTTATAGCCAGTTCTCTCAATCGTTGAAGGTCCCTCATAATTTCGCTTAATATGTCGTGGAAATCATCCCATTTTCTATCTGAGAGAAGGGTTCTCAGATTTTCGGAGGCCAGACCTTCGTAATCATACTCCATTTCCTTTATAAGTGGCATACTCCCGGTCCAGTTTACTTCAATCGCCACTACCGTGTACAGTTTCATTGCAGCACGGTAATGATTGTTTGCTTTTTCCAGATGCGTTCTATCCTCTTCGGCTCGTTTGATATTTTCTGCGATCAATCTGTTTAGTCCGGCAGTATCCGACAGAAGTTCATTTTTATGTGCATTGACAAACTCCTGAATTTCTGTTTTGAAATCTACAGGAAAAGAAACCTTCAACTGGCAGGCAATCGATTTGATGGAAGTTTCTAAGGAACACAATTCCCTGATTCTCTCGAGTCTGTTATTTATCTGGCCCACTAGGTAACTACCGTGGTCCCATATTGCATCCTTAAGGGTTTCAGCAGGCTTTGCTTTTACGATTGTTACAATAACAACAACTCCAGAGATAATGTATCCAATGATAAGATTAACGTTTGATGAAAATCCCGTCAGGTTGTTGAAAGCTCCCTTTTTATAAATGATGCTTAATATCCCCCAGATTGATGATATGCCCAGAAAAATACTTAAAAACGTTGCGAGTCTCGTTTTTGCATATAACTCAATCTGAGATTCTTCCAGATTCCAGTTTAATCTCTGTCCATCAAACTGAACCATGAGTATCCTCGCCAAGGTACCATGGGAATTCAACTGATGGATTCTATGAACACGGAAAAGATATAATACCAGGAGCATTACACTAATGGCAACAACACAGGCTGGCAGGGTTATTAACGCTACCCGGAGTAACCCAAAGGCCAGCAGCAAAAGAAGCAAAAGAATAACAATTATTGCTATAAAACCAATTAACTCCTTCATACCAGCATACTCATTAATTTTAACTTATGCGTTCCCATTTTGCCAGTGCGGTCTTTTCCGTGAATTTCTAAGAATCATCATATAATGTTATCGGATATCTTCCTGTAAATTTTACTACCTAAACCCCCGATTCTATAGAATTGACCGTAAATCTTTTTGAAATATTCTTCAATCTTTCAACACTGCAGTATGCCTTGTTATACTCGGAATACGGGGAAAAGTGGAAAGAATCTGCGGCTGCGGAGGCGTGAATATATCTGTACTCATGAATATATTCAAGAAAAGTCTCAGGAGTTACCAGGGATTTGGGTTATAAATTTGGTAGCGGTGGAGGGAATTGAACCCCCGGCACGCGGCTTATGAGTCCGCTGCTCTACCAACTGAGCTACACCGCCACCCGGTTTAAATATTTTCGAGGCAAAATTTCCGGAGCACTGACTTAAGACATTTCTTATTCAAAGTCCATATCGCATGGGCTAAATTATCAATGCAAAAAGAATAACACCTTCAACAAATATTTTCAAGGAATATTCCTGAAATATATTTTTACTCTGAATATATCAGGATATATCATGCAAAACTGCCTGAGTTCTATGACGAAAATATAAGATAAAATTTATTATTTAGCTTGACAATAATTTCCAATAATGTTATCATTTGAATTAGTTATAGGTAATTTTTTAGTTAATGATGGGTTATCCAGCCTAAAGTTAGCATAGCGGCAAGCTAATCTTTCCCAAGTTGTTCTGTTTTTTCCGGCATCTTAATTAACAGTTTCAGTAAGTTTATTTCAGCGTCATAAAATTTCTGATTTTCCACAGTTTGAAAACATAAATTACAGATAAAATTTACGGTATATCTCCGCAACTTGTCTTGCCTAACAATTGCCTGTCTGTCTTTACTGCTGATGCTCAGAGCAAATCATTGGTTTTATAGTACGCAAGGCTTTACATCGCTAATCAAGAATGTCAGAGCGATTCTTTATCATCGATGGTCATTCACAGTGTTACCAGGCTTTTTATGCCATTACGGCAAGGCTAACAACGCCCGATGGAAAACCTGCAAATGCTGTATATGGATTCACACGGATGCTGCAAAAGCTGCTCAGGGAATATCACCCTGAATATATAGTTGTGGTGTTTGATACAAAGTTGGTGACCCACAGGCAAAACAGTTACAGTGAGTATAAGGCAAACCGTAAACCAACACCCGATGAATTACAGGTACAAATTCCCCTAATCTATAAAGTTGTCAGGGCACATCGCATTCCCATTTACGCAGCCAAGGGATATGAAGCAGATGATGTAATTAGTACCCTGGTAAAATTACTATCCGACAAACCTGTTGAAATCGTTATAGTAACCTCTGACAAAGATATGGAACAATTACTAAGTCCACGTGTTAAAATATTGAATGCAAAGAAAGGTTTGATGATCGATCAGGAGTTCCTTTTCAAAGAAAAAGGCATACGACCAGAGCAGGTGGTAGACGTTCTGGCCCTTTCAGGGGATGCATCAGACAATGTGCCAGGTGTACCCGGCATCGGTGACAAAACAGCGCTGGAGCTTATCCGAAAATGGGGTTCGCTGGAATCGGTCCTCTCCAACGTAAATCATATTTCCGGGAAAAAAAGACAGGAAAATTTACGGCTATTTGCAGACCAGGCCAGACTTTCTCAAAGACTTCTAAAGCTTTACCACGATATCCCTATAACGTTAGATATGAATGCCTGCAAGTTCAATACTGCCGAAAATACAGAACTAAAAAAATTATTCAGGGCATTAGGCTTTAATAGCCTCCTGACGGATATAGCCGCAACTGCAAAAACTGAAGAAACTCGTTATCACCTTGTAAATACGGTTGAAAGATTTCATGAATTCCTTGAGCAATTTAAAAAACAAAGGGTATTTGCCTTAGATTTAGAAACAACCAGTACAGTACCACTCAAAGCACGAATAGTAGGTATTTCGTTCTCCTGGAGGGAAAAAGAAGCGTATTATATACCTTTGATGGCTCCTGAGGGAACAACACACCTGGATGCAGGCATTATACTTCCAGAAATTCAAAAGGTTTTAGAAGATGAAACTATTAAAAAAATTGGACAAAATATTAAGTATGACCTCCTCGTACTTAGGAACAATAACATCCTCCTGCAAGGAATTGTATTCGACACGATGATCGCATCCTATCTCCTGAATCCAGTAAAAAGGAACCATAACCTCGATGATATCGCCTTTGAATATCTATCGTATAAAACAATAACCACATCAGAGTTGATTGGGCCGGGGAAGGAACAGATCACTATGGATCAGGTAGATGTTGACAAGATCTGTCAATACGCCTGTCAGGATGCCGATATCACATTTCGCTTAGCTGGTGTCATGGAACCCCTTCTCAAAGAAGAAGATTTGTTGCCTTTGCTCCATGATGTAGAGATACCTTTAATTTACGTTCTGGCTGAAATGGAATGGAATGGTATATGTCTGGATACCTGTGTATTAAAGGAGATGTCCTGCAATTTGACTGCGAAATTACAACAACTTGAAAAGGAAATCTATGCCTCAGCCGGGTATGAATTCAATATCAGTTCACCCAGGCAACTGAGTGGGATTCTTTTTGAAAAACTTGAATTGCCTCAGTTAAGACGTACCAAGACCGGACTATCGACAGATGCAAACGTTCTGACCACCCTTGCCTGGCAGCATACCGTGCCCAGGTTGGTACTTGAATATCGACAGCTTACAAAGTTGAAAAATACGTATGTCGATGCCTTGCCAGACATGATAAACCCAGATACCGGTCGCGTGCATACCTCATTCAATCAGACAGTAACGGCCACGGGACGACTCAGCAGCAGCGAACCAAATCTTCAGAATATTCCAATTCGGACAGATATTGGAAGGCAGATCCGCAGTGCCTTTGTCCCTTCCCGGAAGGACACCCTGTTTCTATCGGCGGATTACTCGCAGATCGAGTTACGCATCCTCGCGCATTTTTCCAAAGATGAGGCTTTGATGACAGCCTTTCATCAGGACAAGGACATCCATTCGGCCGTCGCCTCTGCAATTTATGGTGTTCCGATAGAACACGTAACGCCGGAAATGAGGCGTAATGCAAAGGCGATTAATTTTGGAATTGTTTACGGACTGAGTGAATTTGGGCTTTCCAGGGATACCGGACTGTCTCTGGAAGAGGCACGGGAGTTCATCAATGCTTATTTTGGTTTATACCAGGGTGTAAAAAGATTTCGGGATAAGGTCATTGAAGAAGCAAGAATATGTGGTTACGTAAAAACACTTTTGAATAGAAAACGGCCAGTTCCCGATGTTCGCTCTGAAGACAAAAAACGCAGAAGCCTTTCAGAACGCATCGCCGTTAATACGATTATTCAGGGTTCAGCAGCCGATTTAATAAAGATTGCCATGAATAAGATCTACGCACGGTTAAAAAGTCCTGAATACGATGCAAAGATGCTCCTTCAGATACACGACGAACTACTCTTCGAGGTAAAAGAAAATAGTCTGGAACTGACCCGTTCCATGGTACAGGCGGAGATGGGGCATGCCGTTACCCTGAACGTTCCGATTAAAGTAAACATAAAGACCGGAAGAAACTGGATGGAAGCAGAGTGAGCACAAAACCCAGGATCATTGGCATTACTGGTGGCATATCTAGCGGAAAAAGTACCGTAGCCCGTATGCTTGCCTCGCTGGGGGCAGAACTTATTGACGCCGACGAGATATGTCACAGGCTCCTTCTTGTAAAAGAAGTGAAAGATAAAATTATCGGAAGGTTTGGAACCGCTATACAGGACAACTATGGCAAGATCGATCGCTCCAAACTTGCAGAGATTGTATTTCAGGACAAGTCCTGCCTGGACGACCTCTGTAGTATCTTGCATCCCATTGTCATCGAACAGATACGCTCAAAAGTAGCCGAGATAGAAAAACGGGGACGTCGGAAAGCCATTGTAATTGATGCAGCGCTGCTGGAGGAATCCGATCTTTCGCTAATGTGCGATTTTATAGTCTTTGTGAACACTGGGAAAAACCACAGAATAACCAGAAGCAAAATCTGCAGACATTGGCAGGATGGTGAACTGGAGAAAAGAGAACGGTTTCAAATGGCGTTGGGAGACAAGAAAAAAAAGGCTGATTATATTGTTGATAATAATTATACAGAAGACAACACCTTCAGACAGGTAAAAGAATTCTGGCAACTTTACATAGAAAAAAATTCATTTTTAAAATTTTAGGAGGAATATTTATGGCTGTAACGAACGGTAAAAGAGAACCTGTGGTTGTAGATCAGGAAACAAATGAAAAATATGAAGAAATCAAACGCGGTGAGATGCATATTACAGAACTGCAGAAGATGACCATCAAGGAATTGCAGGAGACTGCAAAAAAAGAAGGTATTAAAGAGTATACCGGGCTGAAGAAACAAGACCTGATTTTCAAGATTCTGAAAGAAAGGGTCAATCAGAATGGGCTTATGTATGGTGAGGGTGTGGTCGAGGTACTTCCTGAAGGATTTGGGTTCTTACGCTCACCGGATTACAATTATTTACCCTGTCCGGACGACATCTACATCTCCCCTTCCCAGATCCGCCGGTTTGGCATCCGTACGGGTGCTATAGTATCCGGGCAGATCAGACCCCCAAAGGATACTGAGAGGTATTTTGCCTTGCTGCGGGTAGAGGCTATCAATTTTGAAAATCCGGAAATCATGGGGGAAAAGATTGTCTTTGATGATCTGACACCTCTGCATCCTCATGAAAGGCTCTTTTTGGAAAAAAGCCCAACAGAGCTTGAAACAAGGATTATGGACCTGATTACCCCCATTGGAAAAGGGCAAAGGGGTTTAATAGTAGCGCCCCCTCGAACGGGTAAAACAGTATTGTTGCAAAAAATAGCCAACAGCATTACCAAGAATCACCCTGAAGTGTATTTGATTGTCCTTTTAATCGACGAAAGGCCAGAGGAGGTAACTGATATGGACCGGTCTGTTGATGCCGAGGTCATTGGTTCTACATTTGATGAACCCGCCAGCCGGCATATCCAGGTAGCTGAAATGGTAATTGAAAAGGCCAAGCGGATGGTAGAATACGGCAAGGATGTCGTCATTTTACTCGATTCCATTACCAGGTTAGCCAGGGCGTACAACACAGAAGTCCCTCACAGCGGAAAGATCCTTTCCGGTGGCGTGGATGCCAGTGCGCTACAGAAACCAAAGAGGTTTTTTGGTGCGGCAAGAAATATTGAAGAAGGCGGCAGCCTTACCATTATTGCAACAGCATTGATTGATACCGGAAGCAGGATGGACGAAGTTATCTTTGAGGAGTTTAAAGGGACAGGCAATATGGAACTTCATCTGGACAGAAAATTGGCAGATCGCAGGATATTCCCGGCCATTGACATTACCCGTTCCGGTACCAGGAAAGAGGAGTTAATTGTAAACCCAGATGAGATTAAACGCATGTGGATGCTTCGGAAGGTACTCAACGAAATGAATCCCATAGAGGCTATGGAACTGCTTAAAAACAGGCTGGCAAAGACAAAGACCAATGCTGAATTCCTTATGACAATGAATATCACATAATGACCTTTCCTTATGTCCAATCTTTTTATCTGTGAAATGTCCAGGAAAGTACTTGTAATGTTACTGGCCGGGGGGCAGGGTGAACGACTCTATCCCCTGACAAAAGATCGGGCAAAGCCTGCAGTCCCCTTTGGCGGCATTTATCGAATTATTGATTTCCCCCTGAGTAACTGTCTTAACTCCGGTTTGAAAAAGATTTGCGTATTGACACAGTACAAATCCTATTCACTGGACAGGCATTTAAGAATCGGGTGGAATATAAATAATTATGAGTTGGGAGAGTTTGTCGAGAGTATACCTCCACAAAAAAGAACCGGTGATTTATGGTACCAGGGAACGGCTGACGCCGTATATCAAAATATCTATGTACTGGAAAGAGAAAGGCCAGAAAAAGTTTTGATCCTGGCAGGTGACCATATTTATAAAATGGATTATCGTGAGCTTATAGAATTTCATGACTCGAAGAAAGCAAATGTCACGGTGCCATGCATTGAAGTACCATTAGCTGAAGCAAACCGTTTCGGAATCGTAAGTACAGATAACGATCAACGAATTATAGATTTTGTGGAAAAACCGCCTCATCCACAACCAACGCCCTCAAATCCACATGCTGCACTGGTTTCTATGGGAATTTATCTCTTCAATACGGAGGTATTGGTAAAACGGGTAATTGAAGATGCGAAAAAAGATACCAGCCATGATTTCGGGAAGAACGTCATCCCCTCGTTGATTCACGAAGGTCGTTTATTTGCATACATGTTTAACGATAAAAACAATAAGGCCGTTAAATATTGGAGAGATATAGGAACTATTGATGCATATTGGGATGCAAATATGGACCTTATCCAGATAGAACCTGTCTTTAATCTGTACGACAAGCGCTGGCCGATTCGTACCTATCATGAACAGTTTCCTCCAGCAAAGACCGTGTTTTCAGAACTATTCCCAGGTGGTCGATGTGGTATGGCCCTGAACTCTCTGATTTCCAATGGTTGTATTATCAGTGGTGCCCATGTGGAAAGATCTGTCATTTCACCAAACGTAAGGATCGAAACCCATTCAGAAGTCTACGATTCAATTATCATGGAGGGAGTAAGGATCGGCAAAAATGTTAAAATCCGAAATACCATCATTGATAAATTTGTCGCAGTCCCTGATGGAAAACGAATCGGATATGATCCGGAAGAAGATGCCAGGCAATTTACTGTCACGGAAAAAGGCATTGTCGTAGTCCCCAAGAAGTTACCCCTGCTTTGAATACTGTCAGAGGACATTACTTCAATCATGCAATACCATAAGAAAACAGGACATTTCAGTGGCTCTTATTGCTATCCTGATTGTGTAGGAACTACCGTTTTGTTTAGGTGGATTTTCACCAAGATGGATTCTGCGTAAAAACCAACACTTAATCCACTTTCCTCATAATAACTTAAAAATCTTAACACAAATTTACCCACGATACCTTCACAGTTTAAAGCCAACAATTCCCATGCATCTGCTCGACCTCACAGAAAAGAATCTTAATAAAAATATTTTCAAACTATGTATCCCGGTAGCTATTGAAAATGTCCTCCATATGAGCGTATTTATTTCAGACACAATTATGATTGGGCGTCTGGGGACGGATGCCATTGCTTCGGTAGGGCTGGCTGGCACCATCTTTTTTGTTATCGCCATGGTCTTCTCTTCCCTTAATGTTGGCGCAGCCAGTATTGTTGCAAGACACATCGGGGCAAAGGAAAAGGATCAAGCACAGATAGTTGGGGCACAGGCAATCCTCATGTCGCTCATAATAGGCCTGATAGTAACGCCATTTTTGATATCTTTTGCAAAAAAAGTATTACTTCTGATGAGTGCAGAACCCCATGTCGCAGAACTTGGAACAAATTATCTCCGGATCGTTGGGGGATTTCTGATATTTCGTCTCATTATCCTTGCATGCAGCGGCGTCCTGCGCGGAGCAGGTGATACGAGAACACCGATGAAGGTGACGCTCATTATTAATTGCATCAACATCCTGTTAAACTGGTTGTTAATCTTTGGTATAGGACCATTTCCAAGACTTGGTGTTTCCGGAGTGGCGTGGGCCACTGCCATTGCTTATACTATTGGAACATGCTTACTTTTAACAAAACTCTTTGCAGGGAAGTGTATTTTCCATATTCATATACATTATTTAGCCTGGATACATATCGAATCCTTGCATAGGATCTTCCGCATATCAGTCCCGGCAGCTATTGATGCCTTCTTAACACAAATGGGGTTTTTGTTCTTTACCAAAATTGTTGCTATTCTTGGGACTACATCTTTGGCAGCACATCAGATTGCCGTCCGCATTGAGTCGATCTCCTTTATGCCTGGATTCGCCTTTGCGGTATCAACTGCTACTCTGGTAGGTCAGAGTCTTGGAGCAAAGAATATCGACCTGGCACTGCTCAGCATGCGACGCAGTTGCTATTTTGCTCTTGGACTAATGGGATTTTTCGCATTAATTTTCCTTGTATTTCCCGGACAAATGGCCATGATTTTCAAACCGGAATCTCACGTACTTTCACTAGCCGTAGCCTGTATAATGATTGCTGCCGTAGAACAACCCGCTTTGGCTATATATATGGTTTATGCTGGGGGACTCCGTGGTGCCGGCGATACTATCAGCCCTATGATTGTTACTATCGCAGGCACTTTATGCCTCCATGTCCCACTGGCCTACCTCTTTGGTATTACATTCAAATGGGGGCTTGCAGGGGTATGGTCTGGGGCTGCAATTGACTGGATCATCCGGGCCATTGCCATTTATATTCTGTACAAAGGGGGAAAATGGAGGCGCGTCGCCGTATAGTAATATTTTCAATAACTAATTATCTTTCTGTCACGGTATCAGTTATTGTCACAGAAACAGTGAACATACCTTATTTCTTTTCAAATGCAGAGACCTCTTTTTTGTAATGCGCTATAGCTTTTAAATCTTCCTCCTAAAATTTCAAGACTACTTGCTTTGGCACGGTTAGCCGCCTTTCTTTTTGTTAAACATCGTTTTTCTCATAAAAAAAGCTGGAGACAAAACTCCAGCTTTTTTTATGCTAAATTTGCTTTCCAACACCAATTAAAAAGTCATTTGGTATTTTTTTCTTTTTTACAACCGTGTTGAACGCAACTATGATCACACCATATACATTTCGTAGTTATAATAGGGTGTATTGTAAAATCTTTACAATCACAAACAGTACACGGATTCTTTGTGCCAGGTGGAAAAACAACATCTACGCGATTATATCCTGTAGTTTCGGCTTCCCTATGGCTATGCGACAAATGGCTTTCTGCACTGCTTTTGGTTTCTGACGCTATTGTGTTATAATTGTTCACTATTAACGGCAACAGAATAACAAAGAAACAATACATTTTTTTAACACTAAGCATGACTATCACCTCCTATAAAGAAACCTCAAAATACCTGTCGCTGGCTATAGTTTACTTTTCAATTTCAGATATATTTATATCATTTGCCATTATTCCTGCCAGACCGATACTCAAAAAATGCTTTTTTTCATATCATATACCATCCCCCCTCTCAAAAATAAAAATTATAAGATGTAGAAATAACAGAGTTCGCCATACGCAAAATCAGTTCCTCAACGCTTAAATTTTGTAATGTAAATATTACAATACCTTGCGAAATAACAAATTAGATTCCATAAAGGAAAACGTACAGATACTTATATTGTAAAACAAATCTAAGAAAATAGATAATTCGTCTAAATTCATCGACAAGTTTTTTATCCCGTTATATTCTCAGTTAATGGTCGAAGAGTTTGCTTCGTTTGTCTAATTTCCATTTTCGCAGGAATTTTCCGGGCGTTATTAATTTGACATCATAGCCCCCAGCCAATTACTGAAAAAGAAACGCAAAAATATCCCCCACGAACAGTTTGTCCACAGGTGGGCTGGCTTTACCACACATAAAAGCCCTTATAATCCGGGAAACGGTAGTCTTCAGTTGCCCTTGTACCAAATTACCCAATGTTGTGCGGAGAAAAACCCGATCAGTATCAATATAAAACATTTCTCTATTGAGGATTTTGAAAAAGCAGAGGCAATTGCTGATACGCTTTCCCCGAATCAACTCCATACGATACTCGATGATTTTACGCGCACCTATTGCCCGTTATTGACCTCTTCCAGTTAACATACCACTGGAGCATTATGCAGGCAGAATATGCGACAGACATCGTTCTCTCGAAACAGAATTATTTACAGAGTATGTACGATACCCTTCCACACGGTAGAGCCACAAACGATTGCAACGTTTCTGGGGAAAAAATTGCATGGCAACTATCAGGATGATATAGGAAACAGATTCAACACCCGCATCGAAGGCGCCTGTATCCGGCATACCATGGGGCCTGCTTCCGCAAAATTATACGATAAGTTTGGTTTCAAAACAAAGACCTCAGAATACCGCTTGTACGAAAATCTACCAGCCAAATATGCCACATCTTAAAACGACTGCGAGTTTATGGATTAATCAAAAAAGTTGTTCATTCGTACAAATACCACTTAACTTCTCTCGGCCATCGAGTTGTTGCCCCCTGGTCTTAAACTCAAAGAGCTTGTTATTATTCCTGAGCTTGCTGTTCAAAGATAATTATTTTCTTTGCTAAAAGCGTTAAAATAATTTTGGGAAGATACTATACAAATTTAAATTATACTTGCAAATTCTACAATATGTAGAATATAATGCTGGTGTAATGAAATACACTGCTCATTTGATGCGTTTAATAATGTGTTCGTCGTGTGAAACAAGGTATCCGTAATAATTCAGTTTTTTGTCGGCAAATGAATTTTTTGATATAAAGAGCAAACATGAGTAAAGAACTAAAGTTCAACTTTAATCCCTTCAAGAAAGGGTTGAACCATGTCTTAGGGAGTTTGGAGAAGGATATTATGGAGGTATTGTGGAAACGGGGAGAGTCCTCTGTAAAGGACATTTTGGATACATTCCCTGTCGACAGGAACATTTCATATTCTGCAGTAATTACCGTTACCAATCGGATGACCAATAAAGGGCTTCTGAAGAAAAGAAAGATGGGAAAGGCTTATTTTTATACTCCTGTCTATGATAAAGAGCAATTCTTTGAAATTGTATCAAAAAAAGTCGTAGAAGGAATTTCTGGATTTTCTCTCCAATCGGCAATGGTGCACTTTGCGGATTATATGTCGCAAATGGACCCGGAAAAAATTGAATACTTTTCCAAACTGATTGAATCCAAAAGGCAATCATTCTCTAAAAAATACGCTGAGAATACAAAGAAAACATGAAATACCTAATTGAAAGTCAACGAGGAAAGGCACAATTATATTTTTCACTGATAGTATTCATTAACCTTGTAGTCTTTTTCATAATCGTTACAGGCATCGTGATCGGTATTAAAGGGTATATGTCTGATACCTGGTTTGTCTACGAAGCAGTTACCTGTTGCGGGAGTGTCTGTCCAAAATGTTTTTTTACCCTATATACTATAACTGCGATACTTCCCTGGGTCTGCATTGCAATACTTCTCACTGGAATATGTGCAGCCATTTATAAAGCATTTTACTTATCATGCAGAAATTACAGCTTTATCCGTTCCCACCATTCTCTTTCCCCTGAAAATCATCCTAAATTAAAAAATATTATGCGCCGTATGCGCTTTCATAATCAACTTGTGCTTTTAGACAATAACGAGTTACACTGCGCTTTTACATCGGGATTATGGAAGCCGAAAGTATATTTATCCCTGGGCATATGTTCTTATTTAACAGGAAAGGAACTCTTGGCCGTAATCCTCCATGAGGCACAACATAAAAACAATAAAGACCCATTAAAATTATTTGTTATACAAATATTTTATGCACTCAATTTTTTCCTTCCGATTAATCATTATTTATTAAGTCAATTTTCTTCCGCATCGGAGAAGGCCGCAGATGATGGTGCCATAAATGTTTCAAGAGAACCAATAGAACTTGCAAGCGCACTCGTAAAGATATGCAAATCTAACCAAACGGCAATACTATATTCATCAGCTTCGTGTTTCAATGGACAAAATATTGTAGAGGATCGGATAAGACGTTTGCTGGAGCCACAGGTGGCTTCCCCATATCTTTTTAAGACTTACCTGTATTCTTCTAGTCTATTATCTCTTTTTATTGCTACAACAATTTGTTTATCCTTATTTTATAAATTCTTTATACCCACGCATATCCCAGACTGCAAGACAAGGACATGTCATATGGTCAGATGCGGATGATCTTAATTTAAAAGGAATTTCAATCCCCCCCTGTGTCCCTTAGACGGAAGGAACATAGGGGATAAAAGTTGCCTAAGGCCTAATTAAATACTATGAACAGAATACTATCAAAAATATTTGTTCTCTTCTCCATCCTGTTTGTTTCTCATGCCATCACCCTCGCCCGGGAAAAATACAACAATACGACTAAGAAACAAATGAACAACAAGAACGTTATTGTTGAAATGAATGAGACGGAATCCCCATTGGACTTAAAATGGTTAATCCAGGAAGCTATGGAACATAATCCGGAGATTATTGCGGCCCAGAAACGCTTAAATGCTGCAAAGGCGAAGATTCCACAGGCGAAGTCGCTAGATGATCCTTCCATTCGTGCAGGCTCTTATGATATGTCCAACAACCCCTTCAACATTAATGGCCAAACAGAGATGCTTCAGCAGAGGTATAGCATAACACAGAAGATACCTTTTCCCGGGAAACTGCGTCTCAGGGGAGAGGTAGCCATTGAAGAGTCTCACATGGCAGAAAAAGAACTTCAGGCCAAAATACAGGAAATTACAGCCCTTGTAAAATCTGCTTTCTATGAACTTTATTACATCAATAATGCCATTGACATCACAGAGGAAAATAGGGACCTGCTGCGCAAATTTGCAAAAATCGCAGAAACAAAATATTCTGTAGGTAAGGCAACCCAGCGGGATGCGCTTGCAGCACAGGTCGAATTATCTACTTTAGCTAACAACCTCATTGTTTTAAACAAGGAAAGGGAATCCGTTATTGCCCGATTAAATATTTTATTAGACAGACCCACACAAACCCCTTTCGGCAAACCACGCCATTTTGAAAAACACACGCTGAATTTAACGCTACAGGAATTGGAAGACCTTGCTATGAAAAATCGACCTGAGCTTAAAAAATTTGACCACGCCATTAAACGGAGTGAGGCAAACTTAAAACTTTCAAAGAAGGATTACTACTTTGCAGATTTTGAACCGATGGTGGAATATATGCAAGAGGATAAGCGGGCCGATACATGGGCATCGGCCATCACGATCAACGTCCCCTGGCTTTGGCCCAAGAACCGGTCAAAAGTTAAAGAATCAAAAGAAGACCTGAATGCTGCCAAGTCAGACTATCGCTTTATCAACAACAAGACATTATTTGAGGTCAAAGATTTTCTGGTCAAGTTACAATCATCGGAAAGTACGATAAATCTTTATAAAACAGGCGTAATCCCTCAGGCCGAGCAAGCCTTAAAGGCCGCACGTATTGGATACGAAGCAGACCGGGTAGATTTCCTTGCTTTGATCGACAGCCAGAGGATTCTTTTGAATTCAAGATTGCTTTACTATAGGGCCCTGACCGATTTTGAACAAAACCTGGCAAACCTGGAAAAGGCTGTCGGTATGCAGCTGACGCAATAAAACCGACAGTTAGCTTTCAGCCATCGGCAATCAGCCGAAAATTTACGCGAATGAACATGAAAACAAATGAAGGAGAAGTGGAAAATGGGAAAAAAGAAATAGATTGCTCTTTTCTTCACTTCTCCATCCTCATCCGTTCTCCTTTCACGATCAATTATGAATGGGGTGCTCTATGTCTTCTAAACAACTTCTTTACAAATACAGAAATTTCAATCTTGTAATGGCAATTCATAAATTGCCATTACATACAAGTAGAAATAGTTGCCGATGGCATAACCTGATTCGACCTATGCTTGTTATCCTTGGCATTCTTCTTAGTATTTATGTACAGAATGGTGTAGTGGCAGGGCGCGCCCTGCCACCACAAGATGTATTAAACCTTGTTTCTTACGCAAGCGCCGAGGAAGCAAAAGAAAAAAAGATACTTTATTGGACATGCCCCATGCATCCCACCGTTAAGATGGATAAGCCTGGTAAATGTCCCATTTGTGGTATGCCTTTGGTTCCTGTATATGAAAAGGGTACAGAAATAAAAGAGGAAGGAACAGTTATTGCAAAGGCAAAAGAGGAAGTAAAAGAAGAAGCAAAAGAGAGGAAGATCCTTTATTGGACCTGCGGCATGCATCCTTCCGTGAAAATGGACAAACCAGGCAAATGTCCTATTTGCGCCATGGACCTTGTTCCTGTATATGAAAAAGGCGCAGGTGTAGAGGAAGAGGGCGCATTGGCCACTATAGAACTGAGTGAGCGCGCCCGGAAACTAGCACGCGTCAAAACAGATGTTATTGGTTATCGGTCACTAACTAAGGATATCTACACGGTGGGAATCATTGAGTATGACGAAAGACTCAAGGCCTTTGTCTCGGCATGGATTCCGGGCAGGATTGACAAACTTTTTATTGATTTTACCGGAACGCAGGTCATTAAAGGAGAATCTATGGTCTGGATATATAGTCCAGAACTTGTGTCCACACAGGAAGAATATCTCTTGGCGCTGGAAACCTATGAAAAAGTAAAGGAAAGCCCTTTTGATGAAGTAAAAAATGGTGCAAAATCACTCATTGATGCATCCAAAAGGAGATTGTTGTGGTGGGGTATCACAGAAAAACAGATTGAAGAACTAACAAAGGATAAAAAGGTAAAACAGCACACCGTTATATACGCCCCTATCAGCGGCATTGTCGTAGAAAAAAAGGCGCTGGAAGGCCAATATGTTATGCAGGGCGAGATGATATACACGGTTGCCAACCTCTCGAACGTATGGATGAAGGCCAATATTTACGAATATGAAATGGCCTGGATCAAGGTTGGACAGGAAGTAGAAGTTACGACCCCTGCATATCCGGGGGAGGCCTTTATAGGGAGAATATCCTTTATAGAACCGTTCCTTGATGATAAGACACGTTCGGTAAAGATTCGCTGCGATATCCCTAATCAACAACTCAAACTCAAACCATCAATGTACGTCAATGCCCGCATACGGATACCTGTTGAAGAACTTGAAAAAGAAGGTGGACATTATGTGAGTGGCCTGGATTACTTCTGTCCCAATCACCCGGAAATAAAATCCAGCAGACCTGGCATATGCCCTGAGGATAATATCCCCTTTGCAAAGAAACCCTCTGCTCAAATCGAGCTGGTTGCTGCCAGCAGTATGACTCCACCGCAAGGAGAAATTGAGTATGAATACGTATGTCCCATGGAATGTCATAGTGCAAAAGAACCAGGAAATTGCCCAAAATGTGGAATGAAACTGGAAAAGCGTCCGGTTCGTAAAGAAGCCGATTACGAATATTTATGCCCGATGAAATGTTACTCCTCCAAAGAACCTGGAGACTGCCCTGTGTGCGGGATGAAACTGGAAAAACAGCCGATTCCTGAAACGCTAGAGAGAAAAGAGCAAATACCCAGAATGCAAACGGTATATGTGTGCCCTATGGAATGCCATACTTCAAAAGTAGATGGCAATTGTCCTGTATGTGGTATGAGGCTTGAAAAAAAGGAAATACCTGCTGAAGTCTCCGGTGAAAAATTGACGTGTATTTGTCCACAGGAATGGGATCCGACCGCTGCACCAAAGGCTTGTCCCATGTGTGGTATGTTGTTACAACAAAGTGTAACGATTGCCCTACCTACCGGCGAAGAAAAACAGAAATTTATATATATGTGCCCTATGGCGTGCGTTACCTCGGACAGGCCGGGTGAATGCCCCGATTGCAAGAGACAAATGGGACGGTGGGAGGTAAAAGAGCCGGGAATAAAGGTGAAAAAGATGGAACCTAAGAAACGTAACGTTTATGCATGCCCCATGCACCCTGAAGTTGTTTCTGATAAACCAGGGAATTGTAATAAATGCGGTATGAATCTTGAAAAAACCACGCAGGTGCTTGCCATTCCTGCTACTGCAGTATTGGACACCGGTATACGAAAGATCGTCTATATCGAAAAAGGCAACGGACAATACGTGGGAAAAGAGGTTACTCTCGGACCAAAGGCCGGTGATTATTACCCTGTCCTGGAAGGACTTAAAGAAGGAGACAAAGTGGTCACATCCGCAAACTTCCTCATCGACTCCCAGAGCCAGCTTACCGGCGGGGCCAGCGCCCTGTACGGAGGTGCAATGGAATTCAAGGAAGAAAAATAACCTTTGAAACCACAGATTACACAGATTTCACAGATAAAAGTCTGAGAAGCAGATAGAACTAAAGTCTGTTAATAAATACATGGATAGAGATCGAAGAACACACGCAATTATCGGGGCAGCAATGGAGGTACATAGAATCGTAGGACCAGGGCATCTGGAAGCGGTTTATCAAGAATGTTTGGAAATTGATCTCAAATTAAGAGATATTCCGTTTATTTCTCAACCTCGATTGGAAATTTTTTATAAAGAACAAAAGTTAAAAAATATTATGTCCCAGATTTCGTTGTTTACCATGAAGTTTTAGTCGAAATAAAAGCAGAGCAATCCTTGTCGAAGATTGATGAAGCCCAGTTAATAAATAGCCTTATTATTAGTCGCCACAGCACAGGATTGCTTATAAATTTTGGCGAGGAATCCCTTCGTTATAGAAGGTTTAAAAATTAAATATTATCAAAATAAATTCCAGAGATTTGACGACAAAACAAAATAATCTGTGTAATCAGTGAAATCTGTGGTTTCTATTTATTAAATAGATATGATCAACAACCTCATTGAACTCTGCTTAAAAAATAGATTCCTTGTCATCTGCTTTTACCTGCTGGTAATATTCGGCGGTGTCTTTGGTTTAAAGAACGTCAACATGGACGTGATCCCGGATATTGGAGAGAACCAGTGTATCGTATTTACCGATTGGCCGGGGCGTAGTCCCCAGGATGTGGAAGATCAGGTTACTTACCCCCTGACGGTCAATCTACTCGGCGTACCCGGTGTAAAGGTCATACGCTCTCAATCGGGATTTGGCTTTTCCATGATCTTTATCATCTTCCAGGAAAAGATTGACTTTTATTGGGCGCGTTCCCGCGTGCTGGAGAGATTAAATTTTGTCCAGGCACTACTCCCAAAAGATGTCATACCCAGACTGGGTCCCGATGCCACAGGACTCGGCCAGATTTTCTGGTATACCGTTGAAGGCGAAGGATACGACCTGGGGCAATTACGGTCCATTCAGGACTGGTTTGTCCGCTATCAACTCAATGCCATCGAAGGCGTCTCTGAGGTAGCGGGTGTCGGCGGTTTTGTCAGGCAATACCAGGTCGATGTCGATCCCAATAAACTGCTGGCATACAACTTAACGGTAGGAAACGTGTATGAAGCCATCCGTAAGAGTAACATCGACGTGGGCGCCAAGGTCGTGGAAAGTAACAGCATGGAATTTATCATTCGCGGACTTGGATTTATTAAGAATATTACGGATATTGAAAACATTACCTTAGGCGTTTACAACGGCGTGCCCGTATTTGTCAAAAATATTGCCACTGTTCAGGTGGGTGGTGATTTCAGACGCGGGGCACTGGATAAGGAAGGCGCTGAGGTTACAGGTGGCATTGTTATTATGCGTCAGGGTCAAAATCCCCTGGAGGTAATTAAAAGGATAAAAAAGAAGATCAAAGAGATTGAACCGGGGTTGCCTCCCGGCGTAAAAATTGTACCCTTTTATGATAGAGAAGGACTTATCTATCGGGTGATTGATACCCTGAGAGAGGCGCTGATAGAAGAAATTATCATCACTTCCGTTGTGGTAGTGGTATTCCTGCTGCATGTCCGGAGTATCATTATCTGCTGTCTTGGATTCCCTGTATCGATACTCATCTCCTTCCTGGGCATGTATTTTATGGGCATTGATTCAAATATTATGTCGCTTACGGGTATTGCCATAGCCATTGGCGAGGTAAGCGACATGTCTATTATCATGACAGAGAATATCTTTCGGAACCTCATTGAACAAAAGGGCAGGAAAAGCAGGCCACAGATCATCCTTGACGCCTCCAAGGAGGTCGGTAGTTCCATATTCTTTGCAGCATTGACCACCATTTTTATGTTCTTCCCTGTATTTGGACTCACCGGGCAGGAAGGAAAGCTCTTTAAACCACTGGCGTGGACAAAGACCTTTGCCATCGGGGCATCAGTCATCATGTCAATTACCCTGGTGCCTATACTCTGTACCTTTCTAATCAAAGGCAAATTAAGACCTATGGAAGATAATTTTACTTCCAAGGCATTATTGCGGGGTTATCAGCCTATTCTCAAATGGGCGCTTGATCATAAAAAGACCTTCTTTGCCATTCCGCTCATCATAGTCATTTCTTCCATATTTGTGGCAAAAAGGATCGGGAGGGAATTTATGCCACCACTGGACGAAGGTTCCATCCTGTTTATGCCGGTAATGCTGCCCAGTGTGGCGTTAACAGATGCCTTCAAGCTCATGCAGAAACAGGATATGATCATAAAATCCTTTCCTGAAGTGGATATGGTCGTTGGAAAGATGGGTAGGGCTGAGACCCCCACAGATCCTGCACCGGTCGAAATGTTTGAAACTGTTATCAACCTGAAACCGGAAACAGAGTGGCGTAAAGTAAAGGTTGAATATAAATTCCTGAATTATATCCCCTCCTTTTTTCACCCTGTCTTTCACTGGATTTTACCAGATGAACGAAGGATTACCAAACAGGAACTCATCAGAGAGATGGACGAGGCACTAAGGATACCCGGTGTTGCTAATATATGGACACAACCCATCGTAAACCGTGTAGACATGTTGGCAACGGGAATTCGTACATCTGTGGGTGTCAAGATATTTGGAACAGACCTGAACGTATTGCAACAATTAGCCATTGACGTTGAAATGGCATTACGCGATATACCTGGGGCTGTGGATCTCTATGCCGAGAGGATTACCGGAAAACCATATCTGGAATATAAGATTAAGAGGGAGGAAATCGCCCGTTACGGTGTCAATATCCGGGATGTGCAGGATATTATCGAAACAGCCATCGGAGGAGAAAATATCACGACAACGGTAGAAGGTCGCGAACGCTATCCCGTACGGGTCAGATACGTCCGGGAACTCCGTGATAATTTTGACGCACTGAAAAGGATATATGTCCCCAGTTCTACAGGTCAACTCATTCCTATTACACAAGTAGCCGATATACGTTACGTGATGGGACCAGCCATGATCAGCAGCGAAAATGCCCTTCTGAGGGCATACGTTCTGATGAACGTGCGTGGCAGGGACCCGATGAGCTTTGTTGAAGAGGCATCTAAGGTCGTAGCACAAAAAGTTATGCTGCCTCACGGTTACTTTATCCAGTGGAGCGGCCAGTTTGAAAACCAGATCAGGGCAAGAAAGAGGTTGCAAATCCTTGTGCCTTTATCCATGTTTGTGGGCTTTATCCTGATCTTCATGGCATTTAAATCCATCCCACAAACGATGTTTATCTTATTTGCAGGCATACCAACGGCCATAGCAGGTGGTGTCTGGCTGCAATACCTGTTTGGCTATAACTTCAGTGTCGCTGTTTGGGTAGGCTTTATTTCCATCTTTGGTATTGTGGATGACGATTCCGTTCTTATTACCACCTATATAAACGATTTATTTGGCGAAAGGAGGATGAAAAGCGTGCAGGATATCCGCGATACAATCCTGATGGCAGGCACACGAAGGATAAGACCCTGTATGATGACGGCTGCCACCACATTTATCGGACTTATGCCCATTCTGTGGTCTACTGGCGCCGGCGCCGAGGTAGCCAAGCCCATGGCTATTCCCTCCATTGGAGGTATGGCCATGGCGCTGGTCAGTGTGTTCATAATCCCCTGTCTGAATGCCTGGCACAAGGAACACAAGTTTAAAAAAGCATTAAAGAAAGATCCAGGTATTACAGAGACAGGAATTATTGTATAAAAAACTTGGAATCTTCTTTGTTTTCGCTAAAATGACTTCCCGGTCGCATCCGGTTTACTGGGCTTACAAGTGTATAAATTTTTTCAGTTCTTTGAGGGTTTCAGATGAAAAGAAAAATAATCAAAATAGATGAAAAAAAATGCAACGGTTGCGGCTTGTGTATCCCCAACTGTCCTGAGGGAGCCTTGCAGGTTATTGATGGAAAGGTCAGATTGGTCAGTGACCTATACTGTGATGGACTGGGCGCATGCATCAGGCATTGTCCTCAAGGGGCGATCATTATTGAGGAAAGACAAGCTGAAAAATATGATGAGAAAAAGGTTATGACCAATATTGTAAGGCAGGACAAAAACGTCGTAATTGCCCATCTAAAACATCTTAAGGAACATAACCAAACTGAATATCTTCGGGAAGCGTTAGATTATTTAAGAGAAAACAAAATTGAGATTATACTTGAAGATATCTTGGCCAACAGAAAAGAAGGATACGCGGGGTGCCCTGGAACCCAGGTTATCGACTTCAGAGAGAAGAAATAATAAACGAACAAACCACCATCTCCTTCTTACTTTATTGAAAAATTTGTCCACACAAAACTTTAGAAGACCCCGAATTTATTTGTTTAACTCTTAAATCCTTGTAAATTCTACCAAACCATTGACGAGTGTTCTTATCGAACAGCACGCACATAGGCACCCCCTCTGACAATAGCAAGACCGTTACACTCGCCAACATCAAAATAGACTACCCAAGGACTCCCTGACCACATACCAGGTTTCATATCAGACGTCCATATCCACTGTTGCGTCTGGTCAAATATTAAATCAATATAGCGGCCTCTTGTATTCTGCACTGGTTCAACCAACGACATTGCCTCTTCGAGAGTTGGCAACCTCCAGTCACTATAACCTGCGAAATGCTGATAATTTAATATTTCCACAAAATATTTTATTTCATCATATGGAATATTGTCAGAACCTGACCGCTGCCACATAAGCCCGCTCGCATGATCGTACACAACCATGCCGTTCTCTCTGAGTTCGTACTGATTTGGAAAACCCGCTCCCGTAGTATTCCATTCAGAATCGAAAAAACCCATCTCCTTTATCATCATTTCAGCAGCATCTTCAGGAAAATATTCCATAGGCTGAGAACGTAACTTTATTCTGGGAACTGTTATTCCCTCGCCCGTTTCATCTGCACTCATTATTTCTCCTGGTTAAATACCAGCCTCCTCTTTTTTGTTATCTTCCACTCATATTTATTATTTTCCAGTAGTAAAATATATTTTTTAATGTTGCGGAGGTCTTTAGAAAAGCTGGTTCTAAATTGAACATTCATGCCTTACCTTCAAGAAGTTTAAAAATTTCTTCTCGTTGGACTAATTCCGTACTTTCACCTTCCTCGATAGCATGAACAAGTGCAACATCCTCAATCGCTTCTTCAATTACATTATGAAGCAAATCGCGCCACTCTTCAAGGACCTCGACTAAAGCAGCCTTGATTAGGCTCTTAAGTTGTTCCTGGTTTATTGATATTTCCATAATATCTTCCTTCCTGCTTAAAATAAAATTCACTCAATGAGATTTGCAGAACTTGCTTATTACCAGACAGGAATTATTCCCATCATAATCCATGGTATTTACGATTGCGTTCTGAATTTCTCTTTTTGTGGGTTTTTCCAGGATAAGATTCAGATTGATTTCTGGATCTGTATTGCTGTGATTGATGATATGAGGTATTGTGCCTGTATTTATAGACATGACCGTTGAAATGAGCTGGGCAGCGCCTGATGTGCCATAGGACTCACCCATATTCGATTTGATTGCGGAGATAGAGATATTATTGTTGTTCGTACCAAACAAAGAATGAATTGCTTTCGCCTCAACTGCATCCTGTACCTTGCATCCGTTTGCATTTGCATTGATGAGATCAACAGCCTCTTTTTTTACCCCGGCATCTTCCAGGGCGTCATGCATGGCCATTTCGGCACGGCGCACACGTATATCTTCCGAATATTTTTTACCACCCACAAAGGTATTGCCAAACCCCTTTACCTCCGCATAGACATGAGCACCTCTGTCCAGGGCGTGTTGAAGTTCTTCGAGGATAACCACGTAACTGCCTTCGGCCATGACAAAACCATTTCTTTCCTTATCAAAGGGTAAACTTGCCTCTCTTGTGCCATCGAGGCCCGATAATAAACCACGCAGGTAGAATATCAGATACAAATCAATGGATATCTGCTCGACGCCGCCTGCCACAATTACCTTTGCCATATCCCGCTGAATCATCTTAAATGCATCCCCGATGGCATCAGTGCTTGATGTAAAGCCTGCAGATATAGTGCGCGCCAGCCCCTTGATTTTAAAGATGACCGATACGTAATTGATGGAAGAATTTAATGCCACATCATAACTGAGCATGGGCGATAATTCAGAAGGATTACCTCGTATGATCTCATAGAAGTAATCTGTCGTTTCAGAGAAATTGCCCAGGGATGAGCCAATAATAATACCCATCTGTTCTGATAGGGAACCATCCGTTGGAAGTTTTGCATCATCGATAGACATCTTTGCTGCAGACCCCAGGAAACGTGTACCCTTATTCAAATATTTTAGACCCTTACTACCAAGGTATATTTCCGGTTTAAGGTCTCTCACCTCACCACCCAGCTTGCATTTATAGGGAGAGAGGTCGAGGGATGATATGGGTGCAATGCCTGACTTTCCCTCAATAAGGTTATTCCAGAATGCCTCTTTGCCGCATCCAAGTGGGGATACAACACCTAAACCCGTTATAACGACTCGTTTTTTCATATATTTTTATACATTAGCCACAAAGGCACAAATACACAAAAATAGATTTAACACGGGAACGTAGATTATCTTACAGATACAAATTTTCTCTTACTTCATTTTCATGTTAAGGTAATTCTTTATGTTACTTACTAACTCATTATAAAAAGGCGCCGCCTCTGATATAAATTTTTTTATGGACGACCATCGTAAATCAAGATATTCATGGGTAATGATGTTTAGTAATTTCACATATCCAGAAAGCTTTTCTACGGCTTCTTTACCAAAACCGGAGACAAGCGAAAGAGACGACACTATATCTTTATAGGTATCGGCAAGGGGTAATCCTTCAGAAGCTAAAATTATCTTGGCTATATCTATAGACGAGTTTATGATATTTTCAATCCATCTTTCAACATCCCTTCTCTTACTTCTATCCTGATTATAACCTTCCCACGACAAATTCTTAAATTTTTCATGGTCTTTAAGTTCTTCCTCAAGAAATGTAACGTGTTTGGCAAGTCGAAATAAGACTTCTTTTTTCATTCTCTCTGCTTTTCTATATAATCTCTTATTATAAAGTCCATAAAATCCTCTGCCTCTCCTGTTACTACCTCCATAAAATCAAGATATAGCCCCCAATCATTGATAGCCAAAGGAATGCCTCTTAATGCACTTGCTGCAATTGTTGCGGGAACCCTGTTTAAAATAAGGAGTTCGACCTCTTTTTTCAAAAGCCTTTCCACGTCTGCCCATACTGTATCTTCATTTTCATAATAAACCGCTTCTTCGTATTCGATGGGATGTTTTTTCTCTGGATAAAAATATGCGGCAATATCGACGTCAGACAGTTTAGTCGCATTTCCCTTGGTCTGAGAACCAAATAAGAAGGCAAAGGCAATATCCTTTCGTCCAGAAAAATATGTTTTTAGCCTTTCTATGTCAGGACCATAAAGCATATCATAACAATTACAGAAATAACCTGACTCGAAAATAAGATGCAATAAAAAAGTGTAAGTATAAATATATCAATGTGGTACAGCTATAAAACCCATCTTCATCGTTTCTGGGTGTTACCTCTGGTAACATGACGACTAATCCGAAAAGATTTCAAGCTTTCAGTTTGCTAAATATGGTGGTAGCATTGTTACCGCCAAAGGCGAACGAATTGTTCAGGACATGCTTCACTTTTAATTCCCGAGCTATATTTGGTATGCAGTCGAGGTCGCATTCTGGGTCCGGGGTTTCATAATTAATTGTGGGAGGTGCTATCCCATGCCTTAGTACCAGACAGCAAACAACCGACTCCACCGCGCTGGCTGCGCCCATAAGATGACCGATCATAGATTTGGTGGAACTGCAGGGAATATTATATGCGTCTTCGCCAAATACACGTTTTATGGCGATGGTTTCAGTCTTGTCATTATGCGGTGTACCCGTACCGTGGGCATTGATGTAACCAATTTCCCTGGGAGAAAGCCTTGCCATCTTTAACGCATCGCTCATGCACTTTACCGCTCCGTCACCCTCGGGATGGGGTGCGGTCATATGGAACCCGTCGCAACTTAACCCATAACCTGCCATTTCGGCAATAATCGTTGCCCCACGTTTTTTGGCAAACTCATAGCGTTCCATGATTAAAATCCCCGCCCCTTCGCCGATCATGAGCCCCTGGCGGTTTTTATCAAAAGGTTGACATCGTTCTGGCGCTAAGGCCTTGAGGTTATGAAAGTGGGTAAACTCCGTTTGCGGGATCATGTCACCTCCTCCAACCATCATCACATCAACCTTGTTCCCCATAAGGAGTTCGTAAGCCCATGCAATGGCGTGATTACCCGATGAACAGGCATTGAGTGAAATCATGGTTGGCCCATCAAAATCAAAATATTGGGCCAGAATATTCGTTATTGAATTTGGCGGGTAAACGGCTGCAACAGTTTTATCGAAACCGTTATCTTTTTTTGAGGTATCTAACCGCAGGCGCCTTTCAAATGGCGTTAGCTCAGCTGCCAACGTTCCGATGGCAATACCAAACCGCTCCCGGTTAAATTTTTTGTCATGTAATAAACCACTTTCCTGCAGTGCCTCTCTGGCAGCGTAATAGACATATTTATGGATGGTGTTTTCTTTAATCTGGTTCTCCAGTTCAACATCCAGGTGGAAATCCTTTACCTCACAGGAACGGTGAACTTTGTATTTGGTGGTATCAAAGGAGCTCATCTCATTGGCCCCGTTCCTGCCATGGATGAACGATTCCCAGCTTTGCTTGACCCCAACCCCAACGGGTGTAACTAATCCTAAACCTGTAATTACGACCTGTGACATAATTTCAACCTTTAAAACAAGAGAGGTCAACTATTCATCTTGATAAAATGAATAGTTGACCTATAATAATTAATAACTCAATAAATAGGATAACTTGTAACAATTTAGTTTTTTGAAAAATTCCAGTAATGAAATGAGGCACTTAAAATGTGCTGTAGAGGCAATTCATGAATTGCCTCTACATAATTATCACTGAGACATTTACAACTATCAATATTCCAGAAAACTAAATTGTTACAATAACTTTAAGGATTACTACAAAACAATTTTTCAGGATGATACCTCAATCGGCGTCAACTTGACCTTTTTTCCTTGCTTTTTTCGTGCATTATATCTCTTCAGGGCCTCATCGTAAAAACCGGATGCCTGCAGTTCTTTCAAATTTTGGATCAGGTGTTGATACACATTCTGCCAATCCAGATTAACCCTGAATGCAAACATGGCGGCATTCATATTATCTTTTAATATCTCTTTGGCATTCTGAAATCTTTGTCGTAATACCTCAGTAGCATAAATCCTGTCATACAGATATTGAAAGCCGTCAATGAGTTCCTGAAGGGACATATTTTTAAGGATATAGGTGAGGTGGTGAGACGTGTAATATTTCCAATCTTCCGGAAAGTTTGTCCTGAAAAGCCTTCCCTCGCCATTTAATCTATGATAAAGCGGCGTATTAATAAATGGACACAAGATGCCACAGGTCATAATATCGACGTGGGAATCAAGGACGAAATCAGCAACCTGCCTGAAGGTCTCCGGGGTGTCAGCATCATTCCCAAAAACCATCGTTCCCCATACCGCAAGACCGTGTTTACGAATATTCGCTATGGCCTCAAAATAATTTTCGATGGAGATGCGCAAATTTACATTCTTGTTCATCGTTTTCAAGGCTTCTTCATTGATGGATTCAATGCCGATTAATACCCCCACACACCCGCTTTTCATCATGTATTCAAGGGTTTCATCGTCCTTATAGATATTAAGAGAGGTAAAACCAAACCAGTTCTGGTAAATGCCTCTCTCAACCATCCCCTTAAAAAGGTTCCGAACACGCTCATTGGACTTTTTGCTGTGCCCATAGAAGTTTTCATCTGTCAGGATCAGCCCGCGATATTGACCCTTAATGGATTCGAACTCATCGAGGACGTCCTCGATAGGCCTTTCACGATATTTCCTTCCCTGAAACTGCGGAACCGAACAAAATTCACAGCTAAAAGGGCATCCAGCAGTCGTTATAATCCCCGAATACCGATACTTATATTTATCCTTCAGATACTTTCTATCAGGTCGTAATCCCTGATATAACTCCATTGGTGTCAGAACGCCATCATATCTTTTTTGAAGACAACCCTTTTCAAAGTCGCCGATTATTTTTTCCCAGGTAGTTACAGCCTCCCTGGTAACAACGCAATCCACGTATTTTGCCGCTTCTTCTGGATAACTGGTTGCGTGAATGCCACCCATAATCACTGGAATACCCCGTTTCCTGCAGGCAATAGCTATCTGGTATGCCCTGTGGGCCTGATAACTTACCGACGTAATGCCAACCAGGTCTGCTCCCCCAAAAGTAATATCCCCTGTATTCTCGTCAATGGCAAGCTCCTGGGTTTCATCGATGATATCGACTTGCCAGTGTTTCGGAGTTAACACCTTCAGATAGCCGAGATTCACCGGCATTTGATTTAATACAGAAACATTTTCCTCACCGACGTTTCCAATCGGATGTGGATTGATTAATACGAGTCTTTTCATGAACATCCCTCTTTTAGATGCAGATAACAAAAAAATCACATTCTTTACACTTTGCAAGAATCAGAAAAGTACTAGCTGTGACATATGAGTGTATGTTAAACTTGTACTCTTATGACATATTCTTATTTACTGAAATACATCCTTTATATCTATCTCCATTCCCAATACCTGACTCACTATCTTCCCTGCCTTTTCAGCAGATGAGATTAACGCATATCTTCCTTTATCCAGTGTAAATATCTCTATAACCTTTTCGTCGGGAAATACTATCCAGTATTCCTGAATCCCGAATCTCTCATAGATATTTTTTTTAACCTGCATATCCCGATATACCGATGCCGGAGAAAGTACTTCAATGATAATGTCAGGTGTTCCAAAAACACCTGCATCCCTTACTATCCCCATGTTTTTATGGGAGATATAAATTATATCAGGCTGCAGTACAATATCTTTTCTTAAGACTACGTCAACAGGAGAAGCTACCACCTTACCTACTTCCTTTTCATAAACATAATTTGATATGAGCCGTACAAGTCTCGTTATTACTTCCTGGTGTTTAAAGGACGGAGCAGGCGCCACAATAAGCTCTCCTTCAATAACCTCGTACCTCTGCCCATCGTCTAAATTATAATAATCTTCGTATGTCCAATGTCCTGGAATAACGGCAGTTGTCATTTTTGTACCTGTTTAAAGTTTTGCAATTGTTCCGTCTGTTCATTCAAATTATGAGGTAGGGTGGATTAAGCGAAAGCGAATCCACCTTCCTGGAAATGGCATTGGTGGATTCGGCGTAAAAACCAACGCCTTAATCCACCCTACCTCAAATCAGCATAAATTTCCTATACAATTGAATTAGCAGCAAGTTATAGACACTTGGAAATGGGAACTTATAATCCTTTGTCTACTGCATTTTCTGACTGAAGTCACGCATCCTACAAAACTTCCGGCATTGCCTTTGGCACTAATAAAACCTGGGCAATGGCATAATCCCGACAATGGGATAATGATACAGAAATATTACCAATACATTTCTTGTCTGCCAATTCCTTTACGGTTCCATAGAGATTCAAATAAGGCCTGCCATTTTCGTCATTTAAGAGCTCAATATCCGTCCATTTCATTTTACCGACCCAACCAGTCCCCAAGGCCTTGAACATTGCCTCTTTTGAGGCGAAACGGGCAGCAAGATGTTGATATTTATTCTTCCTTTGCTTGCAATACTCTACCTCTTTTTCAGTGTAAACCCTCCGCAAAAAATCTTCGTTAGCAGAAAATAACCTCTCAATACGTTTTATTTCTATAATATCAATACCAACATACATATCATATCAACTTGTATTTACATTTATTGTAACTGCTTATAATTCAAGTATCTGCCACTATAAAGTTGGCATTGTACAGGTTTATAAATTTAATGTCAATGACAATTTCCTCAATTAATTTTGCTGTGAGAAAACAGAAGAGCGTATAAAACAACATTGTGAGAAAGGTTTGTATTTGAGTTATCTGCCTTCCCTCAATAATTAATCAAAAGAGGTAAAACCGTGTTTAGCAAATTTTGATTTTTATACCCCTGATCTCCTGCATATATCTTTTACCAATATCTACTACCATGTCGTAGTCTGATTTTTTAAAACATAACTGACATTCAACATAATTATCATTTTGCCGCAGACTGGGTAAGACACCAGTTTCACCTATACGCACTCCCATTTCAGGAGATTGTTCAATGACCTGAAAATTACTTGTAAATATTTTAAATTTCCTCACATTACCACAATTGGGACATACAAAAAATGTGTTTGTCGCCATATTCCGTTTCCTCTCACATACGATAAGCAAATAAAATATATAATACAATATTATCCTGGTCGGAAAAATAGTATCTAGCTATCCTTCATCTTTTGGTATATAGAGGACCATGACCTTTTTGCAAGATGATCGGTATCCCCCGGTTACCGGCAAATTTCTTTATCTTATAAGTCAGGTTATGATTAACAAAATCATACAGGAGAGTAATAAAATCAACCCTTTCTGGAATTCTCCCACGAATCTTTTGTCCATTCCTACCCGTTAAATGCTGAATATCCGTTATCCCCATTTTGTCAAGCCCCCCCCAGAATACTTCCCAAGTGGTCTCCCCCCTACAATTATTACTGACCTTTTATACCTCATTTCACGAGTATCTCATTAAATTCCATTAAGACCGTTGTTCATTCATCAAACTTTTAATAAAAGGTCTTCGATTTCACTTGAATTCGAATCGTTCTCCTGTTCAAATTTAAATTTTTTTCATTAAAAATTGACAAACATGCATATACCACACTGAAATCATAAAGTATGCCGCTGTTTTGTGAAATCTCGTTTAATGCCTTATCTAGTGGAATAGGCCGCCTATATAGCCGTGGAGATGTCACGGCATCAACAACGTCGGCCACCCCAAGAATTTTTGCCTCAAGAAGGATATCGTTACCGGACAGACTCAAAGGATATCCGGAGCCATTAACTCTTTCATGATGCTGCAGCACAATTTGGGCAACTGGCCATGGAAATTCTATATCTTTCAATATGTCATAACCTACCTGTGGATGGCCCCTAATTATATTCATTTCAGCCTCAGTAAGATGATCAGGATTATTAAGGATATTATTGGGTACAGCTACCTTCCCAATATCATGAAGCAATGCAGCCAGGCGTACTCCAGTAATCCTGTCTTTTGAAAGCCCCATCTCTTCCGATATGTAACAAGCAAGGTGGGCCACACGTTTCTGATGACCTGCAGAATAGGGATCCCTCGATTCGACCGCTTTATTCTTTTTATTTGTTCTTCTGCGTTCTCCGCTCCTCTGCGGTGACCTATTACACTTCGCTCAATCAATTGTACAAATTTGTACTAATGTGTTCGCTCTTTGAGTCAACAATGAATGCCATTATAATTTTTCCTTTTGCAAGTCTTACTGGAGTATTACCGCTGTCAAAGAAATCAAAATGCTGATTATCAAAAAGACAAAATATATAAACATCCCCATCCCCCTTTTTATCAAAAAAATTTACTTATAAAATCCTTCGTATTGCTCTCATGTATCAAAATGTATACCAAAAATTTAGGAAATAATTTTGTCTTTTATCAATAAATAAGAACTCTTGATCCTTAAAAATGTTAAATTCCCTCACCTCCATGAATGGCGTCACATTAAATAAAGACGAAGCGTGAAGAGGAGAGTCCATACAAAAAGATTATTATCTATACAATTTGTGAGTCACGAAGAGTCTAATTCCTACTGCAGATTGCATGCAAAAACTTTTTCTACATGTCCTAAAGATAGCTACATTGAAATCTCCATGCATTAATCTGCTATTTACCGACAATGAAGAACTGATGCAGGAAGATGAGAGAAATATTTTTTAAGTAACTCTTTTAATAATATTGGATTTTACTTCAAGGAAACAAAAAGCAGCGAATAGGAGTTCTGTATTCCTTTTAAAAGCGTGTCATGACACACAAGTGTGACATCACACAAGTGTGTCATGACACACAATATAAATAAGAAATCGTCTGTTAAATTTGCTTTGTTGCGGATAAGTGGGTAAAGAAAGTTTCCCTAATCATTTGCCTTGCATTTCTATTTTGTACTCTTTTATTTTTCGGTATATAGTGCGTCTACTCATACCCAACAGCCTGGCAGCCCTGGCCTTATTCCATGCAGATTGTTCAAGTGCTTTCAGGATAACCTGTGATTCATCAAGCATTAAATCTTTTGAAGAAAGTGATTTAGCTCCAATTATCTCTTTAAAAGCAGGGGGCAAATGATCCACAGTAATAATATTTTGATGACAAAGAATAAACGCGTGCTCCAATGTATGTTCCAGCTCACGAACATTACCTGGCCATGAATAATTCATAAATATTTTTTGGACATCTGCCGATATTGCGGCAATATCCTTATTCAATTTTTTATTGAACTTTTTCAAAAAGTGATTTACAAGCTGCGGCATGTCTTCCAGCCTATCCCGTAACGGGGGGAGATTGAGTTCCACCACTTTAAGACGGTAATACAGATCTTCCCGGAACTCACCACGCTTGACTTTTTCCCGGAGATTCTGGTTCGTAGCGGCAACAACCCGAACATCGACCTTGATAGGATTCGAGTCCCCAACACGCTCAAATTCTCTTTCCTGTAACACCCTCAATAACTGGAGTTGTATCCTGGGAGATATGTCACTAATTTCATCCAGGAATATAGTTCCACCGTCTGCCTTCTGAAATCTGCCAACCCTATCCTGGGCAGCACCAGTAAAGGAGCCTTTCACATGGCCAAAGAGTTCACTTTCAAGTAAATTCACTGACAAAGCCGAGCAGTTTACTTTGACCAGGGGTTTGTGGCTGCGTGCCCCCGTGTAATGAAGGGCTTCGGCTACCAGCTCTTTGCCTGTACCACTTTCTCCCGTTATGAGGACTGTAGTCTGAACATCGGCAAGATCTTCTATCAAAGAGTAAACCGACTGCATCTTCTCACTTTTTCCTATGATATTGTAGAATTTCCGGCGTTCTTTCATATCTCTTTCCAGATCTACCAGATGTGTATCATCCCTTACTACCAATACCGCACCGGAAAACATACCTTTATTGTCCAAAAGGGGATATGTAGCAATGCTTACAACCTGCTGCGGGTGAGAGTTATGTTTACATTCAAGACTACATATTTCAATAGGTTGTTTTGTCATAATAGTTTCCTTAATGGCATCGAGGCACTTTCCGTTACAATGTTTCAGAAGCAAACCCAGCGCTTCCCCAATGGAATCACGGGATAAGCCACAGATGTCTTTGGCCGCTTCATTTATCTCAACCACCAATATGTCCTTATCGACCGTAATAATTGCATCCTTTACACTCCTGAATATTGCCTCAAGGTTCGACCGGTACCTCTCCTTTTCATCTGCCAGTACTTTGTGCTTTAAAGCGACCTTGGTAACACGCAGTAAAGTATCCTGAAGCACAGGTTTGGAAATATAGTCGAATGCGCCCAGCCGAAGCGCATCCGAAGCGGTCTCGATATCAGGGACACCGGTAATCATGACAACAGGACAGATGAGATTTTTCTCCTTAACATATCGCAAGATGTCAATACCGTCCCTATCATCTAAAACAATGTCTGCAAATATCAAATCAAAATTCGATTCATCAATCTTTTCCAGGGCCTCGTCATAATCCCCGGCGGTTGCCACTTCGTATCCCTCATCTAAAAGGAAGCTTTCAAAGGTAAATCTGATATTCTCTTCATCGTCGATTACAAGAATTCTTGCCTTCACCCTCCCCTCCCTCCTAAATATTAAATTAGATTCTTCGCGCCGCTCAGAATGACATTTTTTTCGTATTACTTGTCATTCTGAGGGAGAGAAAATGACCGAAGAATCTCAACTTTGAAATTCCTTGCCACTACAGTTTCATGGTTATTTTGAAGTCTTCTGGCATTATGAGATTTTTTTACTTCTCTCAAAATAATCTCCTATTTACGCAAGCATCATGCCAAAATGATTGGATAAATTAACAACAATCTCTTGTGAAGGAATAAAGGGAACTAAGGAATGCGAACATGAAAATTGAATAATTATTGAACCGACCAAAATAAGTGTTCGATAAAACCCATCTGAGAGTTTTTACTGTAAAGATTTGCACTGTTCAGAACGGCATCTTACCGTTCTAAAACATGAATTTTTTTAAGTTCTATCAAAGTTCGATATTATGGGCAGGATAACCGCAACTTTGGCAAACTCCCCTTCAACAGAATCAACCAGAAGCTTACCACCATGCTCGCTGATAATGCCGTGGCTGATGCTCAAACCGAGCCCGGTTCCCTTACCCCGGGGTTTCGTGGTAAAAAACGGATTCATTACCTTATCTAGAATATTGACAGGTATACCAGTGCCCCGGTCATAAAAGACAACCTTTACGTAGTGGCGATTATCAATTGTTATTTCTTCACCTCGAATCTCAAGAATCTTACTACCATGCTTTCCCTGGTATTTACAATTCAAGGCATAACGCGCGTTGCTTATGATATTTAAAAAGACCTGCTGAATCTGCTGAGGATGCGCAATTATCATGGATATTTCTTTGGGGATATTCACCATTAACTTAATACCATCCTTCCTTAACTGTGCCTCTGTCAGAACAAGAGTATCAGACAATATTTCACCTATGTGAACAGCGACCCTTTGCTCTTTTCGGTCGCTGGGCCTGGCAAAATAGAGAAGCCTCTGTACTATACTGGCTATTCGGTTCCCTTCTTTTACAATACGATTTGCAATATCATTCTCTCTGCTTTCCTTGTGACTTTTATTGACCAGTATCTGAGCACAGTTGATGATGCCCGTTATGGGATTGTTGATCTCATGGGCTACGCCTGCCGCCAGTTCACCCAGCGACACCAAGTGTCTGGAGCGTATGGCCTCCATCTGCAAGGTCACTTTTTCCGTAATATCCCAGAAAACACCTAATATGCCGATTATTTCGCCCTTTTCGTCTCTTATTGGAGTTTTAACCGTATGTACAATCAACTCACGTCCATTTTGCATATATTTTTCTTCCGTATCCTCCGTTTGTCCCGACTTCATAATTCTTCTATCGTCTGCAATGTATTTTTCAGCTAAATCTTTGTGAAAATAGTCATAGTCTGTCTTACCAACGATCTCATCCGGATGAATATTTAATTCCCTGGCATAATTTTCGTTACAGGATATATAAACTGAATTTTTATCCTTATAAAATATTCTTTGAGGAAGATTTTCAAGCAGCATTCTATACTTCCTTTCACTCATACGGAGCGTTTCCTCTGCTTGTTTACGTGCAATGCCAAGTGCAATGATGTCAGCAGCGGAAGCCAAAGCCCTGAAGATGAATTCGTTAAGCGATTTGCGTGCAAACATCGCAACAACTCCTACCAGGCGATCCTGTACAACCAGGGGATATCCGGCAAAGGCAACCATTCCTTCCCGTTTTACCCAGTTCTTGTCGCTGATATACGGGTCATCGGGAACAGAGTTTGTCGAATAAGGTTTGCGCTCCCTGGCAATAAGTCCGACCTTGAATTTGCCAACAGGAATTCTGCTATGCGAACCATTTATATGAGTATACATCCCGGCGCTGGCCTGCAATTCCAGCACGTTTTCTTTCTCGTTCAATGTCCAGATACGGGCGAACGCCGCATCGAGGTTATTAACTATGGCCTCTGCGCAATGGCAAAGAATTTCATGCAAGGTGTCACCCTCGGTAAGGGCAATTCCGACATCCCTGACAAACGCCGTCAGACGCATTTGCTTTACCAATTCCTTCGTTCGCTTTTGCTCGGTAATATCGATCCCAAAGGAGATCGTTCCCGTAATTTTTCCTTGTTCCCGCACCTCACTGTTCTGCCACGAAATATATCTCTTTCTACCCGCTTTCGTAAAAATGGGGTTTTCAAAGGTCCTGGTTAACTGACCGCCTGACTGCCACCTGGTAAATTCCTGCCAAACATAGGGATACTTACTTCTTGGCACAATTGTCTCAAACCAATTTCTGCCATGAACCTCAACTTTTTTATAACCCGTAATTTCTTCGGCTGCTTTGTTAAATATCTGAATATTTCCCATTACATCCAGTCCTATAACCATTACATTGGCTGTCTCAATAAGATTTTCAGCGTATTCTTTTGCCTGACGCAAGGCATCAATCATTCTTTGGCGCTCGGTGATATCTCTGGCAGTACCGATAATCCCAATTATATTTCCATTTTCATCTCTCAATGGAAGATTCTTATATTCGCATAATATGCCAGTATCTTTGAAAAAAAGCTCAAATTGCGGACTTTCTCCTTTCAGTGTCATCGTGTAAACACCCACTGCTTTTTTCAGGTTCTTTTCGTCGAATAGAGGCGCAAATGATCTCCGAAGAAACTCTTCAGGTTTGCGGCTGGTAAGTTTTTCAAAAGTAGGATTTACAAATACGATATTTCCTTGTGCATCGCAAATATACGCTAAATCAGACATCTGAGAAATGAGTATCTCATACTTTCGCAACTCATCCTTCGCCTTCTTGTGTTCTGCAATTTCCTCTTTTAAAAGTTCGTTGGCCTTTGAAAGCTCAATCGTACGTTCACGAATGCGCATTTCTAATTCCCTGTTTGCATTTCGCAGCATTCCTTCCATTCGTTTGCGCTCTAATGCGTTAACAAGTATTTCCGCCACCATTTTTAGCATGGCAATATCTTCATTCGTCCAGGTCGTCTCTTTCCGGATCGAATCAAATCCCAAAAATCCAACAAGTGACCCGCCATAAATCATGGGAACGATTATGAAAGACTGAACACCCTGTGATTGCTGTAGTTCTCTTTCGGCGCTTGCATCATCGGGCAGGTCACTTACCAATGGAACATGAATAGTTTCAAATCGCGCCAGTTTCGACATCCCCCACGGAAAATCTTGAACGGGAACTCCTTTAAGGTTTTCTCTTTGTGGCTGAATTCCTTCAGCGCACCACTCGTGCGTATTGTCCATCTTCTCTTTGCCATCCTGGTACAGAAAGACATAACTGCGGTCAACACCGGCAAATTCCCCAATCATTTTCAACGCTCGGTTTATCCCAGCGTCAACCTCATCTGCTGTAAGGTTAATAAAGTTTGTTGATATGGTTGCAACGAGTTCTTCCATCTTTGCCCGATACCTCAGCAACTCCTCTGCCCTCTTACGCTCAGCTATTTCTTGCTTCAGTTCATCATACGATGTCTTAAGCGAACTGGTCATCTGGTTAAAATTTATGGACAATTGTCCAATCTCATCTTTAGAATAGACCTCTATTGTACGTGTGAGGTCACCTCTGGCAATATCGAGCGTCACTCTTGCCATTTGTTGCAATGGCAAGATGATGTATTTGGTAAGAAAAATGGTAATGCACACACCGCCGAAAATAATAATTAACCCCATCGGAACCACGCTTCGCCAGATGATTTTTTGAATCCTTTTATTTAATTTATGCTGGGATAAACCGATTTGTATAAAACCCAGGATATTTCTCCATGATTTTACCGGGATTGCTTCCAGCAGTTGCGCGGCAAATACCTCCTCTGAAAAGGTCTGCTTGAAAACAGGTACAGAAAAATCAAAAAATGCATCCCGCGAGCAGGCAAGGATGCAATCGGTAAGTAGTATATCCAGCGGCTGCGTATCTTTTCTGACGGGAATTTCTTTCATTTCAGTATTAAGCCATTGCGCCTTCTCCTCAAACAGGACCGATTGAATATTTGATATACGCAGATAGGCAATCTCCCCTTCCCTGTCGAGCGCCTTTATCCTTCTGACCGGTGTATCAAGAAATGCGGGTTGTGAATAGCTCAGGGCGTGTTTAACCTCGATGTCCTGGGCAAGCAGCATCACAAGGGACGTACCGAAGTTTTTCAACGCCTCCTCCTGCTGCCTCTTTGTATGAATTAAAAAGAACTGGCAACTGAACGAGCCAATAATGATTACCAGTGAGCTCACGAAAAGGATAAGTTTTGTACGGATACCAATCATGTGATTCCAGAATTAGTGTTTATTATTGGTATAGCAATATATCAGCACGAGATTTAAGAGGTGGCAGATTTATTCCAATCATCTCAGCTGTCTTCGTGTTTAAGGTTAATTTCAACTTGTCCGGTTGTTGAATGCCCAACGAAGTTATTGTCGGGTCATTTAACAACATTTGTGCCAGCCGGGCGGCCTGCAGACCTGTGTATCGATAATCCGGAGAAATGGAAATTAATGCACCTGCCTTAACAATTGCGTCTGAAGTGCAAAATGTAGGCAACCGATTTTTTAAGGCCTTTTTAACGATTATATCCAGTGAATTTTTTGTAACTACCGTACCGTCGGGTATAATCCACAATGCATCAATCTTATTGATAATATTTTTTAATGCAGATGCGACCTCTTTTTCAGACAAGACCTCTGTTTTAATAAGATTGAATTCAAATTTTTCGGCCTCAACGACCGCCTCAGAGATAATTTTTCCGGTTTTTGTTGGGTCGTAAATGACCCCTACATTTTTCTGCGCCCCAAGAATCTTCTTGAGTATGGCAAATTGTTCTTCCAATGACGCCTCTGAAGAAATACCAGTAACATTAGCTCCCCATAAATTGAAGCGCTCGTGATTGACAACCATGCAAAATATAACAGGGATATCAGTAAATTGCTCTTTTGCGAGGGTTGCCGCCAGTACCCCTACGGCCAGAATAAGCTTAGGCTTCAGTTTATCATCTTTAATATACTTAATAACCCTTTTACATTCTTCCACATCCCCTTTTAAATCATAGATTGCTTTTATGGAGATATTTTCCCCTTTACATCCTTCTTCGAAACCCTTAATTGCCTCGTTATACGCCGCAATTTGCTGGCTTTGAATTATGATGACTGTATTCTCACCAGCGAATATACCTACTGGTAACATAATACTTTCTCCGGCAATTCCCGCGGAAATCTGGAATAACACATGGGAAGCAAATATGGATGCAAACAAGAATACTAATATTACAGTTTGTGATTTATAAACTTGATACATATTAATTAAACCAAGCGCCTTGCCGAGAGTGGTTTCGTGCCTTATGGCAATGGTCATTTCTTCCTGAAAGCTCAACCGGATGGCCCTCTGTTAAGAGTTCTTCTGCTACGGCTGGCATTACCATATGGCATGTATTTTTCCTTTATCCCCGGACAGGTTCTCATGTAAACGCGCCGTTTCGGTTCCTTCGGCAAGGGTTACAGGCAAATTAAGCGAGGGAAGACAAATAAAATACAGTGATACAGGCAGGAGAGAAATCATAAAAATTCTTGGTGTAGTCTGACCACTGAGAGGCTATCTAACAAAAAATTTATCGCATCAAACATTACCACCTTTATCACCTGGATAAGCGTTTCCGCCTGTCATTCGACGTCAACCGGGAACGGTTGACCTACTGCCTCCGGAGTTTTATAGATGTATCTCAAACGGCAACACACTGTAGAGCGACGCGCATCTCGCTACACAATCGCTTACGTAAAAATGAAAATTCCTTGTATAATAAACTTCATTGTTCAGTAATAGTTTTCTCTCTTTCCAACACTTCCTTTGCTAAATTCGCGTAATCTATAGCACCAGGACTATCCGGCGCATACAGGACAATAGGCTTTCCGGAGATAGGACATTCTGCAAGACGTGTATTTTCCCTGATAATGGAATTAAAAACCTTCTCTTTAAAACGTTCCTTAATCTGATTAAATACTTCATTACTGAGATTTGTCCGGCTATCGAACCGGCAGGCAATGATACCGGTTACCTCCAGGCTGTGATTCAACCTTTCCTTCACCACTTGTACAGTATTCATCAGGGTTACCAGACCATTTAAGGCCAGTACCTTTGTCTCCAAAGGGATAAAGACCTCCCTGACAAAGGTTAATGCATTAATGGTAATCAATCCCAGCGAGGGAGGGCAATCTAACATTATATAATCATATTTACCCGCAACTGGCGATAAACGTTTACGAAGAATGAGGTCCCGGCCTTTTTCACGGGCAAGAATCCGTTCAACGCCAGCCAATGCCACATTGGCTGGCGCAAGGGTCATATTCTCAACACATGTCTTCGTAAGAATCTCTTCAAAATAGACCTCTTCCAGGAACACATTGTACATGGACCGTTCGAGGCTATGGATATCAAGTCCCAACCATGAACTCAGATTTCCCTGGGGATCCAGATCGACTAAAAGTACTTTTTTACCCATCAGAGCAAGGCAGGCGCCAAGATTAACAGTGGTCGTTGTCTTTGCAACGCCCCCTTTTTGATTTGTTAGTGCAATACTCCGCATGTGTTGAAAATTATTCCCTCTTTGAATTCAGGTTTGTCACCCACATTTTAATTTTTTTATTTTCACATTTGCAACAAAGTCGGTCGACTTTGTTGCAAAAGAGCCAGGTTACTTCATGTGTTTTTCAAAGGATTCAATATCCTCACTGCTCCCCACAACGACAAGGACATCTCCTTCCTGAATCCTGTAATCGGATGTAGGCAACACCTTGACTTCTTTTTCTGTTATTTCCCCTGTTTTTTCTTCCACTTCAAAAACCTTTCTTTTAACAATCAGGACATTGATTCCGTATTTTGCCCTTAAATCCAGTTCATTAAATGTACGACCAATACTTTCACTTTTTGCCTCAATCTCCGCCAGTGTATAATCGGCACCAAGCTCAATATATTCGAGTACGCCGGGAGAAAGGATACTATTGGCTACCCGGATACCCATATCTTCTTCTGGAAATACAACACGGGTAGCGCCCACCATCTTTAATATCTGGGCGTGAAGCGGCGTGCATGCCCTTGCGACAATTTCTTTAACATCCAGGTTCTTCAGGAGTGCCGTGGTGAGAACACTCGACTCAATATCCTCACCCATGCCTACTACTGCCACATCTACATCCTTGATACCGCCGGCCACCAACGCCTTCTCATCGGTGCTGTCCATCTGAATGGCCTTTGTGACAAAGTCGCTTACTTTTTCCACCAGTTCCTGGTTACTATCAATCGCAATGACAGGAGCGCCCTTTTTAGCCAATGTTTCAGCTATCTTGCGGCCAAATCTTCCCAATCCAATCACGGCAAACTGTCTCATGTCATGTAAAACTCCTTTTTATAAATTTTTGTCCATTTAAAACCACGAAATCCGAAACAATTTCAAGATTACAAATTTATTTAAAAATAACAAAATAGCGTAAACTAAGCAAAATAAAAAGGCCGATACCCTTATTACCCCACCAGCACAACACCTTCCGGGTATTTAATCGGAACCGGCCGGCACTTACCTCTGATGGAATATCCTATGGCAAGAGGTCCCACCCTGCCAATTAACATAGTGGCGGAGAGAACAATCTTGCCTGTTGTACTCAATGAAGGCGTGATACCCGTTGAGAGGCCTACCGTACCAAATGCGGATACGGTTTCAAATACTATTTCCATAAAAGACCGGGTTTCTGTCACCGACAGGATTAAAACATCCAGCATGATCAGTAAAACGGCAATGGTACAGATGACAAATGCCCTGTCCTTCGTCCTGCCGGATATATGCCTGCCAAACATTATCAATTCGTCATGCATAGATACAACAGAAATAATCGATGAAATCAACAATCCGAAGGTGGTCGTCTTAACTCCTCCGCCAGTACCGCCCGGAGAAGCACCAATATACATCAGGATAATTGTCGCAGTTAATCCCATGGTTTTTATTGTTCCAGTATCCATGGTGTTGAAACCTGTTGTGGTTGAAGCCGACACGGCATGGAATACCGAAGTTAAAAGTCTGTCTTTTGACGATGGAAACGGAACAGATAATTCCGAGATATATACCAGTAATATTCCTGCGACCAGAAGTATCGGGAACATGATTAACACCAGTTTAGTATGGGCCAACAGTTTCTTCGGCGGCTCATCTTCCCCTGGTTTTCCAAAGATTGCATAATAGATATCATAAATTACAATAAACCCAATACTGCCAGCAATACAGAGGATACCTATCGTAGCGTTCACCACAACGCTGTCACGATAGGCACGGAGGCTGTCAGTAAACAGACTAAAACCAGCAGTACAAAAAGCGGAGACAGAATGAAATATTCCCAGATAAACAGCATGTTTTACTGGAAATCCCCTCATCCAGTACAAACTCAAAACTACGGCGCCTAAAAACTCAGATGCAAAGGTGACAAAGATGACCATTTTGCTGAACCGGACAACTTCTCCAAACGATGGACTGGTCAGAGATTCCTGCAGTACCAGTTTTCCGCTCAACGACAGCCGTATGCCCAGCCCCAGCATAACCAAAACGATGAAGATCATGTATCCCAATCCTCCGATCTGGATTAGCGTAAGAATAACGATCTGTCCAAAGAGGGAATAAAAACTACCCACGTCTACCACAGTCAACCCCGTCGTAGAGATGGCTGAAGTGGCCGTGAACATGGCATCAATGAACGGCTGTGAATTGCCTGAAACAGAAGCTACAGGAAGCGACAGAAGGAAAGAACTTATTACAATGATAGAAATAAACCCGATGAGGAGGAGTCGATGAGGGGAAAGGGTGGAATAGAACATCGATCTTTACACGAATTCTGTTAGAGTACTACCCATTAAATCTTCAAAAAATAATTTTGACATTCCCTGCTCAAAACATACAGGGACAAGTTTTAGCAAAAATTCAATGAAATATGGAAAGTGAAAAATGCAAAATTAATTTTGCAATTTGCATTTTTCAATTTTCCTTTTACACTACCGACTTGTTCGGATTAAGTATCAAATAACTCATTTGGTTCAAAGCCTGATTCTAGAAAGTCATTGACACTTCTTTATATGTCTGATATATTACTTTTTAGTAATTGTTTCATATTATCACGATGTGCTGAATAAATTACAAGATGTTTTCTGTAGTGTTATTTTTGCAAATCGTGTGAAGGTTTTACGAAAAACGTAAGGAACCGCATCAATATGGAAAGGATACGGCCAGAAAATACCGTCAAAGATGTTGTAGAAAGATTCCCTGTAACCCGTCGTATCTTTGAGACCTATGGCATTATGTGCGGCGGAAACATCCTCCCCGATAAACCCCTTTCCTTCTTCGCCCGGATGCATAACATCAGTCCCACCAGATTAATTGACGACCTTCAAAAACTCATCGACTACGGTGAGGTAGATTCAGGCAATGAAGTCGCAATAACAAAACCGCAAACCGAACATGTGTATGAGATATTTGTAAAGACAGCCATTATTATTGTACTTTCAACCGGATGTCTTTACGGGGCTTCACTATTGGCCTACATGGCATTTCAGAACTCCCTCAGTTCAGTATCATGGATACTTACTGAAACACACGGCGATACCCAGGTGTACGGATGGGTCGGTTTATTCATCATGGGCATATCATATTTTGCCTTGCCTAAATTCTGGAATTCCATGCTCTATAGCACACCGCTTGCTTACAAATCATTTTTTTTGATGGTAGCAGGCATCATTCTCTCCTTTGTCTTTAAAACGACTTCATACTACTCAGGTTTCTTCTTCCTGAAAATCCCCGTTTTCATTGGATGTACACTTCAAACAGCATCGATAGCCATTTTCATCTACGTTATTTGCAGGACATATTTTTCCTCGGAAAAACAAAATTTTGAAATCTATGAAGGGTTTCTCCTGTCCAGTTATCTCTGGTTCATCCTCCAGGCAATTGCCTTTATCGCCTTATATTTCCATTTTACTATTGTGGGGAATACGGATATCCCGGAGGTCTTTAAGAACCCTATTCGCCATATACAGATCATGGGGTTTGCCTGTCTGGTTATCATCGGAATATTCACAAAGACCCTGCCAATTTTCCTGGGTATACAGGAACCCGATCAAAAAATCAGCCGTTACATTTTATATATATTGAACATCTCCATTGCATTACGGACGATCTCGGAATTTTACAAGGAATATACCAGTAATCTCCATGGTTTTTTTACAGCAGTTTTTTGTATTGCGGGTATCCTGGAGACATTTGGTGTATTTTTATTTATTTACAACCTTAATCTGTTCGACAGAAAAAAAACGGTCAAAAACCTGACCAACTTACCAACTGGGTTCAGAAAGTATATCAGGGCTGCGCTAGTCTGGTTGTTTGTCTCGGAAGTGGCACTCCTGACTTTTACGGTTTATGAAACTCTTTCGGGTGAACGGGTTTCTCATGCACTGTTTGGCGCATACCGGCACGCCATTTTTGTTGGATTCATCAGCATGATGATCCTGGGATGCGCATCCAAGATGATCCCCCTGAGCAAGGGCGTAAAATTATGCAGCCCAAAGCTCCTTAACGCAACCTTCGTATTTATAAATATCGGATGTGTGTTCAGGGTTGCTTCCCAACCGCTCGCCACCCATCTCTATCCGCAACTTTATCCTCTTATGGGAATAAGTGGCTATCTTGAATATGCGGCCATGTTTTTCTTTGGTATAAATGCATGGAAGACCATGCAACTTGATACAGAAGAAGAACCATCAGAGCAAATCACAATTGCAACTGCCAGCACAAACGTCTATCAACTCATTAAACAGTATCCGCAAACCCTGGATATACTGGTAGGGTTTGGATTCAAGCAGCTGAAAAATCCCATCCTCAGAAATACCCTTGCCCGAACAATCAGCCTGGGACAGGCTGTACAGATCAACCCTGTCAATCTTGAAGATTTATTGAAGGAATTAAATGCCGCAATAAAGACGTGTGTCGGGGTAAAGGTGGCATAGGAAAAATCGGATAACCGAAACAAACCTATCGTTGCCCAAGCTTTTTTATGTACGCACCACTTCACCCAATGGTAATTACTAGCAGAATCTGAATCAAAGAACAGTCCTCCTCAATCATCCTTTGCCTGTTTATCAGGTAATTCATATCAGAATGCGGAAACCACAACTCATTATTCCTTGACAAGAAAACTTTGTACTTATACATTGTATAAACAATCTCTCTATGCATTAAGGTGCCAAATGAGAAATGTAGTAAAAAAATAAAATTGCTTATTGAGTTTAATCCGAAAATCAAAATAACGATGCTTTATACGGTAAATATCAACGTCCCCACTGCAATATATTATACTTTTCGGAGGGAACTCAATAAGCATTAAAATAAATTTCTTTATCTAAGTTTAAACGCGAAAGAAAAACAGGAGGAATGAAATATGACGCCTATACTAGAAGAAAAAAGGTGGACGTATGAGGATTATCTGCATTTGGCAGATGATAAGAGATACGAGATTTTGGGGGGTAAATTATTTATAATGACTCCTGCACCCGAATTTAATCACCAATTAATATCAGCAAGACTGCAGTTTTTAATCATGCAATTTGTAGAGTCAAAAAGTTTGGGTTATGTAGTAGATGCTCCAACAGACGTCATACTAGATGAAGAGAACGTAGTACAGCCTGATATCCTGTTTATCTCAAGGGAAAATAAAGATATTATCAAGAAAAAAGGGGTCTTTGGCCCGCCTGACTTAGTCGTGGAGATAGTTTCACCATCCACTCAATACAGGGATGTTTATGAAAAGAAAGATTTATATGCAAGATTTAAGATAAAGGAGTACTGGATAGTCAATCCCTATATGAAATGTATCGAAGTGTTGTCATTGAATGAGAAAGGCATATATGTACTTTTTTCAGAAGGTTATATGGATGAAGGTGGAAATAGAACCGTTCAGTCTAGTGTCTTAAAGGATTTTATCCTAGATTTGGGAGAGGTCTTTAAAGAGGATTTTAAGGCGCTTTGAAATATAGGGGGAGGCAGGTTAACTTGACACTGCTCACGTAAGCAAGAATGTAAGAGGTCTTTTGGGATTTTACGGGATGTAATTTTATCTTCCAGATCAGCGAGGTCGTTAATCATGTATATACTACCTGTAATCATGCAAAAAAGTATAAATCCTATCAGGACTTCAACACCTTTTGAAAGATTAAAGCAGAGAATGGGAGATTAATAGGCAAGCAAACACCACCTTTTAAAAAATGAGGAAAAAGATTACATTTTTCAACTTGGTTTTATAGGATTTTGAAAATTTCATATAGTTTTTATCATTACACTTACAAGAAAGAATTATCAGGGGGTAAATTGTGAAAGACCTAAGAATGTTAGCGAAAAATCCTGACATGCGTTCCCGGGTGGTTGCCGACTGCGTCACCATCATCGACCAACAAATCAAATCGAAAAAAGGTCTGTCAGGCATGGCGGTAAAAACCGCATATGGGCTGGTCAAGACCCTGAAGCCGAGCATGATAGAAAAATCGGTCGATTCACTGCTCGATGCCTTCACCGAGCAACTTCAGGTTTACTATCAACATTATCAGGAAGAAGGTTTCAACGATTCGCTGGAACAGTATCTCAGTTCCCGTGCCAGCGATGTGGCCGAAAGCTTGTTGCAAATAACCGACCGGAGGGCCAGCTTGAGCAGGAATAAGACCGCAGTCAGGGCTTACAACAAATTACGCCCTAAAGGTAAGGAACATGTAGAAATCGCCGTCCCGGAAATTGGCAAGCTTCTGGACAAGCATGTCGTAAACCTGTCCAACATCTAAGCCGATCGCGCAATCTGCCTTTATTAGGGTTCGCAAAAAATTAATGAAGAAAGACTGTGATATGGCAGCAGAAAAATATCCCTGCATCAATTACTAAAGATAGCCTTAACATATCCTGTTGCTTTCCACGTAGACTAATTTCATCTGATTCAAATATGATTTGCTATAATAGCAATATCTACAGTTTATTACCTGTGCAATATTAGTCAGCATTTCCGGCAATACTCATTGCCCTGAAATAAAAGGGCGGTACTTTTGTTGAACCGTGCCACTCCGCCTTGTCGCCAATCGCTACAATGTTATTAAATACATCAAAGGCATTTCCCGCGATCATGCAATCCTTTACCCTGCCTACAATTTCTCCGTTCTCAATCAGGTATCCGAGGTCAATATTGACAGAAAATTCACCGGCAAGGATATTGCTCTGACCGCCTCCGAGTACCTGATCCACCAGCACGCCGTATTTGATGTCTTTTACCATTGCCTCAAATGACATATTACCGGGTTCAACCGTTACATTTGAGTTGCCAGGTGATGGCTGTGAGGAAAAACTTCTGCCGCCGTTCCCGGTGGACTTTGTTTTCATTATTCCAGCCGTTTGCAAATCAAAGAGATAATTCTTTAGAACACCTCTTTCGAATAATGGAGTACGCTGCGATGGTACACCTTCCCCGTCCCACGGATAGCTGGAATTAGCCATATCGATCGTAGCATCGTCATAAATACTAACCCGTTCATCGAGAATCTTTTCGCCCAACCTATTGGTAAGAGGTGAGGCGCCTTTTTGTACCAGTTTTCCGTTACAACCGGTTTCAAAGGTTGCAAGCAAGTTACCCATGGCCTTCGCTGTAACCACTACAGGATAAGTCCCTGTTTTTAATTTCAGTTCCTTTTGCGCAAGTTTTAAGCCTCTTAATGCTTTATCAACGTGCTTATTGAGGTCGGTAACGAGACCTTTTGAACTTTCCCCCTCTCCGATCCAGAGCAGACTCTGCCCTTTCACCTCTAATATTTCTATGCCGATGCCAAATGACGTGGAAGCAATGGAAATATCCAGTCCCTTTGAATTGATAAGCCTTCGCATCCCGTGACCTTTTCCAATGCTAACACTACATTCATAGCTGGAATTTACCGACAATGCCTTCCCAATGGCCTCTTTTCCAATATCTACACATCTGTGAATAGGATAGTCAATGACTTGTTGGTCAAAGACTGCAATCTTTGGAAAGTTATTTTTGGAAGGAAACTCAAAGGCTGCTGTCTGGCCAAATTTTGCGCTCTCTATGGCATTGGCAACCAGTTTTTCAGGTTTCCTGAAATCGGTGGTACTGGAAAATCCAATCCTCCCCTCTTTAATTACACGAAGTCCAATTCCACGGATGGATTTTGTATTTACATATTTTAGTTTATTATTTTCAAAACTCACCGACCTGGACTCACCTTCGTCGTAAAGCACCTCTGCGGAAGGGGTCTGTTTTAAAGCCAATTCTAAAACTTTCTCTTCAATTTTATTCATGGATTTAGCCTCATATTCATTGCATTAATTTAAAACTCGCAGTTTTGTCTTCTTTCACTTCGTCTATTCCTTCTGCTTTTATGCGTAAACGCAGATCATTGGCGCTATCAGCATATGCAATAGCATTTTCGTAGCTGATCTTACCTTCTTTATAAAGATTGAACAACGACTGATCAAAGGTTAACATGCCTTCCTGTGTCCCTCTTGACATCGTCTCCTTTAATAATTCAACCTGCCTCCTGAGTATAAGGTCTTTGACCCTGGGTGTATCCAGCAATATTTCAAATGACGCAACCCGTTTCCCATCCTTTGCCGGCACCAACCTCTGTGAAATAATGGAACGTAAATTCAGCGAAAGCAGTAAATAGATCTGTTCGTGACGTTCTGTAGGGAAAAAATTTATGATGCGTTCTATTGCCTGATTGGCGTTATTGGCGTGAAGTGTCCCCAGGCAGAAATGCCCCGTTTCGGCAAACGTGATGGCTGATTCCATAGTTTCCGTATCACGGATCTCGCCGACGAGAATTACGTCCGGAGCCTGACGCAGGGTGTTTTTCAATGCGTCAGCAAATGACAGGGTATCTATACCCACCTCTCTTTGTGTAATAACAGACTTCTTATGCCGGTGCACAAACTCGATGGGGTCTTCCACCGTAATAATATGCCCGGAGTTATTGGTGTTTCTGTAATCAATCATCGCCGCAAGGGTGGTTGATTTTCCGGAACCTGTAGCGCCTACAACAAGCGCCAATCCTCTTTTTGTCATCGCTATATCTTTAAGAATCCGGGGAAGGGCTAAATCATCGATGGTTTGGATATTGATTTTTATCTGTCGGATCACAATGCCGATATTCCTTTGCTGGAAGAAGATATTTACACGGAAACGACCCAGCTCCGGATAATACAGAGCGAGGTTCATTTCCATCTTTTCATAAAAATCTTTCCTCTGCTTTTCATTCATGCACTTTTCCGCAAGCAAACAGGTATCTTCGGCGGTCAGCTTCTTTGTTCCCAGAGGGAAGTTCATACCCTCTTTGCGGTATATGGGTGGGAGATCAACGGTAATATAAACATCCGAGGCATTTACACGGACCATTTCCTGTAAAAGTTCTTTAATTTCCATAATTCTTAGCGCTGTATAGCCATAACCAAATGATCGCCCCTATTCCCCCTCCTTCACAAGGAAAGCTTCGTCTCAATGCTTCAACTTCATACTGTATAACGTCATTTCAAGCGGAGTCGAGGCATCAGTTGAACAACAGAAAAGAGGTTAAAAACTTTCTAAAATGGGATTCCATACCGAACTCTTCTTTTATAACTCTTGGGATGCTGGGCGCAACAAGGTCTTCTGTTATCGTACCCATTTTTTTAGCCATTTCTCCCCACCTGATATTCATATCCCTTGTCAGTCGCCTCATTTCTTCTTTAAAACTATTCATTTCTTCCTTGAAATTAATCATTTCATTCTTAAATTCTCCGAGTTCGGTCTCTGTATGCATCTGAGAGTTATAAAGTTTGTTAAACTCTATGCCAACACTCGTAACAAACTCTTCCAGCGCCCGTTCAAGCCTGTCAACCTTCTCTTCTACAGGCATAAGAGTACCTTCTTCCCGCTTGTAGTATTATTTAAGACCACTCAAAACGCTTGGACTGCTCACCAGATTTTCGATTGACTCTCTGGAGACCAGTTCCTTCTGGCAGAGTTCGATCAAGGCCTGATCCATGGACTGCATGCCGTATTGCCGACCCGTCTGTAAAGACGACGGAATCTGGGCAATCTTATTTTCCCTGATGAGATTTCTTACCGCCGGTGTACCGATCATGATCTCCAGCGCCGCAACACGTCCTTTCCCGTCTTTTCGCTTTAAGAGCTGCTGGGTAAGTACGGCCTGAATAGACTCGGAAAACATCGTGCGCACCTGTTCCTGTTGCTCTGGTGGGAATACGTCAATTACCCTATCAACCGTTTTGGGTGCGCTGGATGTATGTAATGTACCGAAAACCAGGTGACCCGTCTCGGCTGCTGTAAGCGCCAGGGAAATGGTTTCAAGATCTCTCATTTCACCCACAAGGATCACGTCGGGGTCTTCACGCAAGGCAGATCGCAGGGCGTTGGCAAAACTGTGGGTATGTGGTCCTAACTCCCGCTGGTTAATAAGGCTATTTTTAGACTGATGCACAAATTCAATGGGATCCTCAATGGTAAGGATATGACACTTTTCCTCACGATTGATAAGGTCAATCATCGCTGCCAGGGTAGTTGATTTGCCACATCCGGTAGGGCCCGTCACAAGTATAAGCCCCTTGTTTTTTTTTGTTAACTCGCTTACAATCTTTGGCATATTAAGCTGTTCAAGGGTCGGAATGGCCGTTGGTATCACCCTGAATACGATAGATTCTCCCCTGCTTTGCAGAAATGCATTTACCCTGAACCGTCCGGCATCACCCAGTGCAATAGCAAAATCCAGCTCGTAATGTTCCTCGTACGTTTTTCGTTGTTGATCATTGAGAATATCATAGAGTATCTTATGCACTTCTTCTTTATTCAACGGTGGAACGTCAATTTTTCTTATATCCCCATGGATACGGATCATGGGTGGTTCCCCGGAACTTAGGTGAATATCCGAAGCGTTCTCTTTTTTGGCGAATGTGAGTAATTCTAAAATTTCCATAACTGTATGGTAGTCAGATAAAAAATCCTCGTTGAACACGAACAAATAATATGGTTCGTTGTTTTCTTAATGGGTGTGTTTTTCTTTGCGTTCATATCGATGTGAGACAAAAAATACTACCAGGGCTAATACGATGCATCCTGCAAGCATGATATAAAGACTCGTCATGGTTTATTCCTCCTCTGAGGCTATCAAACTAAAAGTTCAGGCGCAAATATGAACCCACCAAAGTTTTTCCCATTTTTACCATATCATCGACCACCAATAACGACGTTTCTTATACGGACATGCGGACCACCGTCGCTGACACGGAGCGGTGATTGTCCGCCCTTGCCGCATCCTCCCAGACCTCCATGTATCTGAAGATCGTTTCCAATTGCATCAATATTCATAAGCGTTTCAAACACATTTCCCGTGAGAACAACATCCCGTACCTTTTCTTGTATCTTCCCGTTTCGTATCATGTAAGCCTCTTCGGCGCTGAATGTAAACATTTCCATGTTGGTCTGTCCGCCCAGGGCGCCAATGGCATAAATGCCGTTGGCGACTTCGGAGAGCATTTTCTGAAAGGTATAATCACGGGGTTCCATATAGGTATTGGTCATGCGTACAATGGGAGCATGGGCATAACCTATAGCCCGTGCGTTACCTGTTGGTTTTTCGTTCATCCTGGCAGCCGTTTCCCTCGAATGGAGCCTGCTTGTCAAAATGCCATTTTTGATGAGATAGGTTTTTTGCGTGGGGGTGCCTTCACTATCGTATTTATTGTACCCTGCCTCACCGACCAGTGTGCCATCATCCACAATGGAAAGCGCATCGATCCCGAAACGTTTCCCAAGAACCATTATTTCCCGAAGTTTTTTGTTTTCATAGATAAAATCGGCCTCGCTGAGATGTCCGAAGGCCTCATGGACAAAGACACCGCAAAGTTTTGGATCAATGATAACGGTATACCTTCCCCCTGTTACTGGCTTCGCAGAGAGCAGGTCAACCGCGCGTTTCGTGACTTCTTCGCATTTTTGTTCCAAATTTTTGACATTGCTAAAACCCCGTAAATCGCCCACAGAATGATAGGCCTGTTGCACATTCATCCCGTCCCTTGCCATGGCAAGGAGTGAAATCCCGCAAAAAATGGTCTCCTGCACAATAAAGCTTCCTTCCGTGCTGGCAAAATATACTGTCCCGTGGGAATCCACGTACCGTACGTTGGAGGTCTGTATCTGCTTCGAAGAAAGGATCATGTTGTTATATTTATTACAAATGGCCTGTTTCTCCGTTAAAGAGATATCAGCGGGGTCAATTTCCACCTGTGTTTTTACCCGGTCATGTATTACAGGTATCGGAGCAAGCTGACTTTCAGTAACTCCAACAAACCGTGCCTGTTCACAGGCCATTTCTACGTATCTTGGAAGATGCGCGATATCATTAAAGGCAACAAACCCCCAGCCCCCTTTTACCAATGCCCTGACACATCCCCCAAAGTTATTGTTCTCACCAATACTTTCAAGTTCTTTCCCAACATAGGTGATACCGGTACTTACGCCTTCCTGTACTCTTATTTCAACATAGTCAGCTTTTGCCGATTTCAGGGCGTCTTTTATCAATTTTTCCATTTGGATTATTCCTTTGAATTTTAAATCAGGTTCTAAAGGCAATTACAATTTTGGTAATAATTTAGCTTTTTGAAAACATCGTAACAATTTAGTTTTTTGAAAAATTCCAGTAATGATGCGGTTATCATGCTCTGTAGAGGCAATTCATGAATTGCCTCTACATAATAATTACCGTTAAGACGTTTACGATTTGCAACGTTTTCAAAAAACTAAATTGTTACCAGATTTTTCAGTCTAATATTTAGCAGCCGGCAGTCGGTTTTATCAGATTCCTGATGGCTTATTACCGAGCAACCAGGGTTTCATCTATTTGCACAACCATGGTTTTCACCGGTCTCTAGCATCTTATCATTTCCTCAAAAGCGGTTTCATCAAGAATAGGGACGTTCAGTTCTCTGGCTTTGTCCAGCTTGGAACCCGGGTCTTCACCCGCTACAAGATAATCTGTCTTTTTACTCACACCGGATAGTACCCGTCCGCCCAGATTCTTAATGAGTGCCTCAGCTTCTTTGCGTGAGTATTTTTGTAATGTACCGGTAATGACAAAAGATTTACCGGAAATTTTAGGGTTTTTTACGAATTTTGGAGTTGCTATTTTTTTTGTATTAACCCCGGCGGCCTTAAGTTTTCTGATGATTTCCTGGGTGTATTTGTTCCTGAAAAACTCAACAATACTTTGCGCAACAACCGGTCCAATTTCATAAATTTCTTCCAGATCTTCCCGACTAGCATTTGCCAATTTATCCAGAGTATCAAAGTGATTCGCCAGAACTTCTGCCGTATGAGAACCTACATTTCCTATTCCCATAGCACAGATCAGGCGATCTAAATCCCGATGCTTACTCTCTTCTATGGCACGAATGAGGTTTGAAGAGGACTTTTCACCCATGCGCTCCAGATTTACCAGATCCTCATACCTGAGATAGTAAATGTCAGCATAATCTTTTACCAAACCCTTGTCAACCAATTGTTCAATAAGCGCCGGGCCTAATCCTTCTATATCCATAGCGTCACGGCTTGCAAAATACTGGATGCGTCTCTTCGCCTGTGATATACAAAGGGGATTATGACAGCGTAAATATACACCGTCTCTGACTACAGTATCTTTGCATTCCGGACAGGTCGTAGGCTCTTTAAAAATTCTTTCAGTCCCGTCTCGTTTTTCTTTTAATACCGATACGACTTGTGGAATAATCTCGCCTGCCTTTTGAACTATGACATGGTCTCCCACCCGGATATCCTTCCGCCGCATTTCATCGAAATTATGAAGCGTGGCGCGGCTAACGGTGGTGCCAGAGAGTAATACTGGAGTAAGATTGGCAACCGGTGTTATGGTACCGGTCTTTCCAACCTGCACAACAATCTCTTCAATCTTTGTAACGGCCTGTTCAGGTTGATATTTATAGGAAATCACCCAGCGGGGCGCCTTGCTCGTAGACCCCAATTGGTCATGAAGGGCAAGCGAATTAATCTTTATCACCATCCCGTCAACCATATATTCCAGTTCACGACGACGTTTGTCCCATTCATTACAGTATTGAATTACCGCCTCGATATTTTTGCACAACCGAGTATGAGGATTTACCGGCAAACCAAAAATCCTAAGAAGTTCAAGGCATTGGATATGGGTCTTAAGCTCCAGATCCTCATAATAACCAATTGCATAGGTAAAGATGCGTAAATTCCTTTTCGCGGTAATACGCGGGTCAAGCAATTTGAGGGAACCCGCAGCCGCATTCCTGGGATTGGCAAATTGAGGTTCGCCTTCTTCTTCCCTTTCTTCATTAAGTCTCTGAAATTCTTTATTTGACAGGTAGATTTCTCCCCTGATTTCCAGAACAGATGGAATTTTCCGTTTTTTATCCGCAGGGTCTAATTTCAAAGGAATCTGCCGAACTGTTCTGAGGTTCGCAGTTACATCATCTCCCTTAAAACCATCCCCCCTTGTGGCCCCCCGCACAAACAGGCCTTTTTCATACCAGAGGGTAACGGCAACACCGTCAATCTTTAATTCGACAACATATTCAATATCCTTATGGGTATCGATTCCCGCCATGCGTTTTATCCGCTGGTCAAATTCCCTTAACTCTTTCTCTGAATATGTGTTATCGATACTCAACATAGGGATCTTATGCTCTACGGTGGGAAATTGGGTAAGGGGTTCTCCTCCAACTCGCTGGGTAGGTGAATCTGGCGTAATAAACTCTGGATGCACCTTTTCAAGCTGTTGCAATTCCTTTACGAGTTGGTCGTATTCGTAGTCGGTAATCTCGGGATTATTCTCTACATAATACTTCCGGTCGTGGTATCGTATTATGTCACGAAGCTGTTCGATCTTTTCTTTGGTGGTTAATGTCATAGAGAGAGCAGTATAGCCGCAGTTAAATTATTCATTATACCGCCCTTTGCTGAGGGATTTTTAAGAATTTAAACGGTTTCAGTATATCACAATTTAAACGACTGTCAACGTGTTATGTTTTAAAGATATAAATCGCTTGACTTTATCGTATATCTGTTATAAAATTCAACAAAAATGGATTATCGGTATAACTCCCATCATATTAAATTCTTATGAATTTAAATTAATTAGCATAAGTATGGAGCTGAAAATTTATGACCAAAGGAAGTGATTCAAGGGAGTTTTTTGAGATTTTTAAACCGCCACCGAAGGTACCGAATTCTCAAAAGGATGAATTTAAATCCCAAACAGGGGCGCCGGAGATAAGTCCTCAACACAAATCCCTCGTTGAGGAGGAAAAAGCGGTTATCAAACCAACTCAAGCAGATCCCTTGGGATGGATCAAGAAAACTAGTTCAGAAAATGCCATTTTAAAAGAAAAGCCAGAAGAATCCCCACCAATCCCTCCTCCTTCAAAATATGAACGGATTTTGCGTAAGGATGAGGTAGTACTCAGACAAGAGACCCTTATTATTGGCGCCATAGCGGCAACTTTCTTATCTATTGCATGTTTTTTTATCGGGCACAAAGTTGGATACAATAAGGGTATAATGAGTCAGGCTGAAGAATGGCTGGAAACAATAGAACCTCAAGGACCCAAAAAGACCGCCTTTGGACCACAAGAACCTGCGGAGATGCCGCCACAAAAAACTGTAAGCAAACAGGCTCCGGTAAAACCGGAAAAGCAAATTGAACAACAAAAACCAACCGTGAAGGAACCCATTATTAAAGACAAATGGACATTACGCGTAATATCATATAAAAATACCAAAGAAAATATTGAAAAAGCAAAAGAGATTGCCAAAACAATTCAGAATACCTTAGGTTATGACACATTTATTGTAAATACCGGTAAGGAAATTTTTATTTGTGCAGGTGAATTTGAAACAAGTGATAATGCCGCTTTGATCAATGCCCAAAAGGCAATTGCTGAATTCAAATATGAAAACAGGAAACAATTTGAGGGATGTTATCCCATACGTATGAGATAAAATTGAGGAGAAAAAGATGAGTATTGATAAAAGTTTGAAAACAAAGGGTAAACTGGTGAGGCCCAGGAATGTGTTTACAAGGATAGAACGTATCAAAATACTTAAGGGAGAAGGAAAATGGGAGCCAACAATGTCTGTCTTTGGCATCCCCAAGGTAAAAACTGTTAAGTTGAAACGTAAGTCAAAATCAGAGAAAAAGGCCGCTAAGTCGGAAGCAGAAGCTGCCCCAGCCGTGTCAAAAGAAGCAAGTGCACCGGTAGCGCCTGCACCTAAAGAAAAGGCCAAGAAATAATGATCGCCCACAGGATGTCGAAAATCGACTCCTCGGGAATTCGAAAGGTCTTTGATCTGGCACAAAAAATGCAAAATCCGGTGAACCTTAGTATAGGTCAGCCGGATTTTGACGTTCCAGAGGAGATTAAAGCCGAGGCCATTAAGGCCATTAAGGACGGCACCAATAAATATACCGTCACACAGGGCATACCAGAACTTCGGAATAATTTACTCAAACGGCTTCAGAATGAACGCGGAGTAAATGCCGAAGGCATTATGATCACTTCTGGTGTTTCCGGGGCATTGACGCTTGCTTTTCTGGTCCTCATCAACCCAGAAGATGAAGTACTCATACCGGACCCTGCCTTTGTTAGCTATAAACATCTGGCCAATTTCTGCGGAGGCAAACCAGTATTCATTGATACTTACCCGGACTTTAAACTGACCGCTGCACGCATCCAGCCCCACATTACCAAAAAAACAACGATACTGGTTATCAACAGCCCTGCAAACCCAACAGGGATTATGTGTACCACTCAAGAACTGAAAGACATTGCTGCGCTGGCAAGAAAGCACAACATTCTCATTATTTCTGACGAAATATATCATGATTATGATTACAATCACGAGTTTGACAGCATCGGCCGATATTATGAAAAGACGCTCATCCTGGACGGTTTTTCCAAATCGTTTGCCATGACAGGCTGGCGGATGGGCTATGCAGCAGGACCTGCCAATATCATCAGCGAGATGATCAAACTGCAGCAGTATACGTTCGTATGCGCGCCTTCTCCGGCTCAGTATGCCGTGGCAAAATCATTAGACACAGACCTGAGTAAATATATCGCAGACTATAAAAAGAAAAGGGACTTGATGTATGATGGGTTAAAGGGCAAATATCACATGGTGAAACCCGGCGGTGCATTTTACCTTTTTCCACAGGTACCATGGGGCACCGATGAAGAGTTCGTGACATCTGCCATCCAGAAGAACCTCCTCATTATCCCAGGTAGCGTCTTCTCCGAACGCCATACCCATTTCCGAATCTCTTATGCCGCCTCAGAAGAGACCCTTAAACGTGGCATCGATATTCTTAACTGCCTTGCTAAGCAATAACTTTAACTTTTTGTAATTGTTTACCGTAGCGGGTACACCTCACTTTTTCCCAAGGATTCCTCCAGGGCATCTCTGCAAAAAGAAACATCCATTGCATTGCTTATACGCCACGACAATACATAGCGACTATACCAATCCATTATCGCCACAAGGTACACAAATCCTCGCTTCAGCCGCAGGTACGTTATATCGCTTGCCCATACCTGATTGGGACGGGTGATCTCTACGTCTGACAAAAGATAAGGGTATATCCTGTGTTCAGGATGTCTCTTACTCATATTCCCTTTCGGATCTATGGCTCGCAATCCCATCTGCCTCATGCACCCCTGGACACGTTCTCGACCAACCTCAATACCCTCGCGCCTTAATGCCTCTCAGATCCGCCGACTCCCGTAAAATGGATATTCCGTAAATATCTAATCTACTCGTCTCATCAGCCTCAATGTCTCATCTGATACCTCTACCGGTTGATAGTACCAGTTTGATCTCGTCAGCCCTGCCAGCTCACATTGCCTCCGAATACTTAATTCCTTGTTCTCTCTTTCTATTAACCCCCTAGTTTATTCTAATCAAGTATTATTTATAAAAAATTAAGATTAATTTGATTGTGGCTAACGGAAGGAGGGCGTAGCCCGACTGGGGTTAGCCACAATCAACGCTCATTTTTTTCAATTCATCAAAGAATTTTTTCCCTGTTCTTTTAGTGTAGCACACCTTGTCCCACCCTAGTACTTTGAGGGTCTCCTCTGAGCCCTAACTTTGCTTCATAGGAACTTAAGGGTGCAGGTGATAAAGTTATCTACGCTTTTCTCGAAGGTCGACATGGTCGCCTTTATGGGGGCGGCGATAATCCTTACCACCTACACGAATACACCAGCTTAAGCAGCTTCTTTCAATTGTATCTCTTCGTAATCCTTCACATACTCACTCTGATCACGCACCAGTGCAAATAAAATCCCTAAGAGTTTTCGTGCTATTGCAACCAGTGCCTTGATCCGCGGCATCCCTCGCAGAATATACCTCTCATACCGTTCGTGCATGATTCTTCCCTTCCGTACTACATTTATTGCCGCATAAAACAACAGCTTCCTCATTAACGGACGTCCCCGCTTTGATATATGGCGCTCTCCCTTGTGCTTGCCTGAACTCACCTCAAATAAATCCAACCCCGCCAACTTCGTAATCTCCGCAATCGTCCGATACTTCCTAAAATCTCCCACTTCCCCTATCAACCCAGCTACCGTCACCTCCCCTACCCCTTGTATTGATAGCATATATCGACTGTACGGAATTTCCTTGAGATATTCCCTCATCTTTTCTTCCATCTCAGCTATTAACCGCTCTGTTTCTTCTATTCCCACCATCAACTGTTTTATCTCAAATACGATACTCCCTTGCCCCTCCCTAACCCCAACAGTGCTTACCGCTCCTTCATACAGCGCCTCTGCACGCTCCTTACCCATTCTCCCCCGACTTATCTGCTTCAATGTCTCTTCCAGCCTCTCATAGCCAAGCTCCACTATATCCTGGGGGCTAGGACAGTGTTTCAGAAGATAATGCGCTGTTTTCGTCTTGATATCCTTCATTACCATCACACACAAATTCCGGAAATATCACACTCACCAATCCATGCACTTGATTCACCAACATTGTCCGTCTTTCTACTGCCCTCTCTCGCCCCTGCGTCAACCTCCTCAGTTCTGCCACTGTCCCTTCCGGTATCACTACGGTCAAATAATTCCCTAGCTCTATGATGTCTGCTATTACCTGCGGATCCTTCTCATCCGTCTTGTTCGGTGAATTGCCCCTTAATTCCTTTACTCTTTTGGTATGCATCGGATTTGCCTGCACCAGCTTTACTTCCTTCTTCATCAAATAGTGCACCAACGGTTCTGCATATGGCCCGGTAGATTCAAATCCTACCACCTCCTCCTCCATACCATATGCCGCCTTTGTCTGGCTTATCCGCTCCCACATCTGATCATATTCTTCCCGTCTATTGAAAACCACGAATGGCTTCTCTTCCCTCCCAGCAGAACTTCGAATATATACTACCTGCTTCTCTTGTGCCACATCCAACGCTACTATCAGGCTTTTCTTTTTGATTTTCTTCCCTTTCTCTGACTTAATATCTTTCACAGCTATACTCCTTTCTTTGACTTGAATTTTACTAACTTACTAAACCGATTCAATTCAAGAAAGAGTATAGCTCTTTTATCAAAAGCTCAACTACTTTCTACATTATAGCAAGCTTTTTTCCTCAATGCTCAATCTCTCTAGATTTTTTTTAAGCCATTCGTTCTCCACCTTCAATTGCTCTATTTGCCTATATAGCTCATCTATTACCTTCTCATTCTCTCTTCCTGCTTTTACCTCCTTCCCCTGGAATATCCCCACCAATCCTTCCAACACCCGTTTCCGCCACTTTGTTATTTGTGTTCGGTGCACCTCGTACTGCGATGACAACTCCGCTATCGTCTTCTCCTCCTTGATCGCTTCCAATGCCACCTTCGCCATAAACTCTGTATCAAAACTCTTCCTCATTTTTCAGACCCCTCCTTATCCCACTCTATCTTACCAAAATGCATCTTAACTACTGGTCTGAAAATGCCAGTCCATTATATTTTCTCTTTCTGATAATATTTGTTTTGCAGCTTTCAAATCTATCTTTGCCTTATGGCCATGCTTTTCAAGCAAATGTAAAAGATTACTGCCATTCAAGAGTGTAAGTGGCTTTCCTTTCGCAAATTCATAAGCATCAGGGCCATAGTCAGCGGTAGTTACTAAGATTCCTTTTGTTGCTCCTTCATTCATTACGGTTCCATAAAGATCTCGAAATGAGGATACACCAACAGTATTTGTATAGCGCTTTGCTTGAATCACTATTTTGCCACCACGAATCGGGTCCGGATCAAACGCAACCGCATCAACTCCATGATCCCGGCTTGCTCGTGTAACTTTTACTTCTCCGCCAGACTGTGAGAACTCTTTCTCAAATAGTTCTCTTATTAAATGTTCAAAGTCCTCCCAGTCCATTGCAGCAAGATTACAAGTTTCATTTAATTCTTTTGCAACTTCATAAGAAGAAATAAACCTTTTATCCTCACGGCTAATATTTAATATTGGTGCAATTGGAGTTAAACTATGTAGTTTTGAACTTCCCACTCCTTTTAAACTCTTAAAACATAATTTTGGATCAATGTTTGCCAGATTACATAGATAAAAATTCTTGACGATGGTGGGATTATAATCTAGGTCGAATTCCTGGGGGAAATAATCTGGATACTCTGAATTTGATAAAACAAGCTCACAGTAGTCAACTACAGCATCAGGTAATTTGTTAGAATATTGTTCCCTTCTTTTCTCTATTGCATCATTTTTTTCTTGTTGGTTTTTTAAAAATTCATGTTCTTCGGATTCCCATTGTTTAAATTCTTCTTGATATTGCTTTTCAAGTTCGGCATTATATTTGAGAATTTTTTCTTTTTCTTTCATCCATTTATCATAATCATTTTTAAACAAAAGCTTTGCACTGTCGATCTTACTTTGTTTTTTTGAAGATGAGATTTTGTCAAAAAATCCAAATTTTGGCTGATATTTTAAGTCTGTTTCTTCAGGTGGGCGAGGGATGTCTAATAGCTTGGGAAGTTGAGGTTTTGCCTTGGAAAATTTGGCCTTGTCTTTTAAAGCCTCCCAATCAACCCTATCATCTATAGTCAGAGTATGTTTAAGAATATTTTCAATTTTCTCTATAGCTTCCATTGCTTCTCTGGTACGTCTCATTGCCAATTCGTTTTTTGACTGTTTGTCTTTTATTTTTTGTTCCTTCTCCAATTTTCTTTGCCACATTTCATTCCAAACAGCCTGTTGTGCTGCTGCTTTCTGTTCTACAATATACTTATCTTTTCCACGAATGAGGCGATATTTATTTTAATCCATCATGCCTAAGTTCTATTTCCCACATTTCTGAACTGCTATGGCTTCTAATTGACACACGATCAAGGCTCTTTAATATTGAATATAAACCGCTCATCGTTTTCTCCTCAACTTTTACATGGGTTTTTCAATAAATTTTATGGTTATAGTATAGAATTTATCATCAGATATTCCAGAACGACGTGAAAGCTGGGATATAGTCGAATCTTTCAACTTGACAAATAGTTTCAAAAAATAATTTTCTTTATAACATTCAAAAGTTATCAATTATATCATGTGTGCCTACATAATAAAGTTTATACACATTCCCTGCTTGTTTAAATACACACCGATACCCTTTATCCACGTAAAATTCCCAGAAGTCAGACCCTTCAAGCCGGTGTATTTGCAATGAATTGTGCTTAGGATTCTCTTTTAGGTAGAGCAACTGCTTTTTAAACTTCTTTTTAATTTCTTTTGGCAGGTTGTCATATTGGAGGAAAAATTCTGGCTCAACGGCAATAAGATATTTGCTCAATCTTTTAATTCCTTAACAAATGTATCTATCTCATATGTTTTAAAATTGCCTTCCTTGAAGTTTTTGTCAGCCTTTTTTACCTTCTTTTGTACTTCAGAAGTCCAAAACCATGCCTGTGAACGTGGGATATTCACTGCCGGTTCTAATATAATCTTTCCCTTCTCCACCCTAAAAGCCAACTGATCTCCTGCCTTTATATGCAATGTTTCCCTGACTTCTTTCGGTATAGCAACCTGTCCTTTTTGAGATATTGTTAATGTCTTCATTTTATTAGATTCCCATAACTCATATTAGAAAAACTTTAATTAATAGTAAAATTGTAAAATTATTTTACAAATACTACCATTTCCATTCATGTATTTCAACATATTTGTATTGTATAATACCTGCGACCAAATTGTGACCGACTCATACGAAAGTAAAAGGAATGAAATGGAATTCCTCACGCGGGTTCAGATTTGCAACCTGAACCCAGAATTTTATACAATAGCAACATTATGCCATCAATAAGGATTTCGAAAGCGTTTGCGTCGGGAATATATTACCTTACTTTTACCGTCAGAAACTGGTACTACATTTTTGATAGACACAATCGCTTCGAAATACTTGCGGACTCACTAAGATACTGTCAAAAACACAAAGGCCTTAAGCTGTATGCATACGTTTTTATGCTTAACCACATCCATTTAATTGCGTCGGCGCCTGATATGATTGCTTTTGTCAGGGATTTTAAAAAATTTACTTCAAAGGAAATTCAAAAAATATTATTGCTACAGAACCAAATGTATTAAGTCTGTTTAATAATTGAAAATAGCAGATATGAATTTGGGAGAAGACAAATATGCCAAAAATTATTAAAAGTGAAGCATATTTATTCTAAAAGATAAAGTATATTCATGCAAACCCTGTACGCAAACAATACGTGAAAAATCCTGAAGATTGGGTATGGTCGTCTGCAAACACTGAGAGTAAAATCATCGTTGAATCAGTACTATAAAATCAGGGTTCAGGTTACAAACCTGAACCCACTTGAAGGCAAATAACAGAGGTTAAGGACATACTTCATACTTTAGATGAGTATGACAATTTTACTCGGCAGTATATTCTAATTGCTGTATAAGTTTCTTTATCCCAGCCGCCTGTTCCTGCCGCGGGGCTATTTTTATGCTTTCTTTCAGGTGAAACAAGGCCCTATCTATATCCTTTCTGTGTCTGAGAATAACTGCACCCAGATTCATGTGTGCATTTGCATAGTCAGGCTTTATTCGTGTGGCCGTCTCAAACTCATAAATGGCATCATCGTACAGATGTTTATCGGTATATAAAATTCCGAGATCGTTATGGGCCTCCGCGTGGTAAGGTTCTATATTGATGGTTAATTTAAACTCACGTTCGGCATCCTCCATCAGGCCTTTTCTATAATAAGCTATACCCAGGTTGTTATGGGCATCAGGGTACAGCGGATTCATGGAGATGGCCTGCTTGAATGCCTGAATTGCATCATCCAACCGTTTTTGCCTTGTCAAAACAACACCCAGATTATTATACGCCCGTGCATGCCGGGGATTTATATTCAAGCATTTTGTGAAGTGCTGGATGGCGTCCTCAAAAAGGTTCATCTTGTTATAATAGATGCCGAGGTTATTATAGACATCAGCATCATTTGGATCGAGGGATAATGCCTTTTGGTATTCTTCAAAGGCTGCGGTGTTGAGCCCTTTTTTTTCATAAGCGTTCCCCAGGTTAATGTGCGCCCTGAAACTGTTCGGCGATGTGAGAATCGTCTTTGACCATAATTGTAAGCCATCCTTCCAGTCATTGTTTCTCCATAAAGTCAGACAGGAGTTTCCCATCAAAATAAAGAACAATACAAAAATGAAGAAACCTTGCCTTTTTGATAGCAAACAAGCGACAATCATGCAAAAACCGGCACCCGGTATATATAAATAACGTTCCGCCATTATATTCCCCAATGGAACTATATTCATCACAGGGATGAGCGTAACAAAGAACCATAGGATAAAAAAGAAGATGTGCTTATGCTGAGATCGTAGACGGAATGTAAATACACCTATCGCTATAAAAAGCAAGAGAGACAACCAAAATGAGACTTTTACCGGCGATGCAGTAAAAGGGACGACGTAATCGGCATTCAGTTGAAAAGGGAGAAAGAGAAGTTTTACGTAATAGGCCAGCACATGGACTATGGTCAGGAAGTTGACGATAAGACTGTATTGTGGATAAGGAATATGTGATTCCTGTGGATTATAAAGAAAGTAAAAACGGGTTAAGGCATAAAAGACGGTAACCAAAAAATATCCCAAATAATAATGGAGAATTTTTGATTTGAGGTACGAGAATCCAATCTCCCCTTCCCCCTCTTTCGATAAAGGAAGATTATCATTTCTTAATAAAAGGCCTTGAAAAAACAAGTCGTATAAGACTATCAATAAGGGCAGGGTAATTGCCATCTCTTTGGAAAAGAGACTCAAAAAATAACAAATCAGTGATAGAGGATAATAAAGAACATATCTGAATTGTCCTGCTTTCAAATAAAAAATGAAGGCCAGGATCAGAAACAGAAATGCCATGACGTCTTCCCGAAAACCAATGGCATTGACCGCTTCAGAAAAAACAGGAAAAGATGAAAAAAAGAGGGCAGCAACCAAAGCCATCGATCTTTTTTTCAATACCCGAAAGGCAAAAATAAAGAAAAGGGTGCTATTCATAGCGTGGAGGAGAATATTGGTAAGATGATACCCCAGTGGATTCAAACGCCAGAAGGTATAATCAATGAAATACAACAAGGTCACTACAGGGCGATATGTTAGTTCTGCAGAAAGGACAAAATATTTACCGGTAAAAAGATTCGGAAAATTACTCCAATGCCGTATGAAGTAATTATTGATTATCGTAGACTCGTCGTCGTAAACAAAGGAGTTTTGCAAACAATTCAGATAAACAATAATTGAAATAATGAAAGGTAGCAATAAGCAAAAAATATGGAGACTTTTTTTCAAATTTTCTTAATCCTATTTTGAATGTACACGAACAACGCACGAAAGAATCGAATCAAACAATATACCAAAGCATTCGTATTTTCAACGTAAAACTTACAAGGATAAGGCATTAATAAAATTACACTTGACAATAAAACTGTGGTATGTAAAATTTGTTCTATTAAAATCCCTTTTATTTATAGGATTCGATTATGAACATCCCCTGGAATAACTCAAAATATTGCGAATTTTATTGGGTATTTTATTATTTTAGATATTATTATAAACGAGGGGGTTATTAGGGTTCGATATTAAATTGATAAGATGTTAATATATTGCCCTAAAACCATTGGTTTTAGGGCTTTTTTTTGTCCACAAAATTTGGTGGAGGTGTTGCTCATGATTATTGTAATGAAGGCTGAATCGACAAAAAAGGATATAAATCATGTCCTCGAAAGTATAGAAAAGGCCGGCTTAAAAGGGGTTTTATTACAGGGAACGAACCGAAACGTAATTGCAGTTATCGGGGACGAACGGGTATTACCTGCGGACTTTTGGGATGTGATGCCAGGTGTGGAGAAATCCGTCCCGATTCTTGCACCATATAAACTGGCAAGCAAAGAGGGAAAAGATTTTAGAACGATCATTCATCTGAAGAATGACAAAAAAATTGGCGCTGAAGAGGTCGCTGTTATTGCAGGGCCATGCGCTATTGAAAGTAAAGAGCAGATAGTTGAAATCGCTAAAAGGGTCAGAGATGCAGGCGCAACGGCATTGCGGGGTGGCGCATTCAAACCAAGAAGCAACCCTTATACCTTCCAGGGACTTATGGAAGAGGGTCTCGTCCATCTGGCACATGCCCGTGAAGCGTCAGGTCTGCCTATCGTAACAGAGGTGCTTACCCCGGAACACGTAAAATTAGTAAGCAAATATTCTGACATATTGCAAATTGGAACCCGTAACATGCAGAATTTTTTACTCCTGCGCGCCGTGGGTGAATCCGGCAAACCTGTAATTTTAAAACGCGGAATGTCTGCCACAATTGAAGAATTTCTCCTGGCCGCAGAATATATCCTGGCACAAAACAATCCAAATGTAATTCTGTGCGAAAGAGGTATTCGAACCTTTGAGACCCATACACGGTTTACGCTATCGCTGAGTATTGTACCACAACTCAAGGAGATGACACATCTCCCTATCATTGTGGATCCCAGCCATGGAACAGGGAAGAGAAGCCTTGTGAACCCCATGTCCAAGGGTGCCGTGGCAGTGGGCGCCGATGGTCTGTTAATTGAAACACACCCGGATCCCGAGAAGTCGTTCGTAGATGGACCACAAACAATAACTCTTGAGTCCTTTGAAGAACTCATGGAAGAACTAAAACCCGTAGCAGAAGCGGTTGGAAGAAAAATATAAAGAGTGAGAAGGAAAGACAAAGCAATAACGGATAAGAACGAAATAGAGGAGATCCTTTTAACGTCTATGGTGGGAAGGTTGGGGACATGTGCAAATGGGATTCCCTATATCACACCTATGAATTTTACTTACGACAAAGAGACCTCCAAAATCTTCCTTCATTGTGCAAATGAAGGAAGAAAGCTGGAAAACATCAGAGTTAACCCGTATGTATGTTTTGAGGTTGAAGAAGTCAAAGATGTGATTGTAAAGCAGCCTACCTGTGCTTCTTCGATTGCTTATCGGTCGGTTATCTTGTTTGGCAACATAAAAATACTTTCCGAAGTCAACGCGAAGAATTACGCCCTCCAGAAACTTGCCGAAAAGTATGCACCGCAAAACCCCAAGATTCCCTTTACAGATGCGATGCTGAACAGGACAAATGTACTCGAAATAGAAATCAAGGAAATGACTGCCAAAAGAAGCCCTGTTAAACCAGTTGTTACTGACCCATCAAAAAAATAAAATACGAAAGGAATTGGACATAATTTATGGAGATCACGGCATCAAAGAGATTAATGTCTATTGGCGCATACGCCTTTGCGGAAGTAGATAAAGAAGTTGAAAAATTAAAAACGCTGGGGATTACCCCCATCGATTTTGGCGTTGGCGACCCGACGGTGCCTACCCCTGATATTGTGCGCAAGGCAACACAAAAGGGAATAACACTCAGAAAATCTTCAGGTTATCCGAGTTACATTGGCGCCCCTGAATTCCGGCAGGCCATTGCACAGTGGATTCAGAAAAGGTTTGGCGTACAGATGGACCCGTCCACGGAGATTTCATCCACCATCGGTTCAAAAGAAGCGGTATTCAATTTCCCGGAAGGGATCGTCAATCCAGGTGATTACGTGATTATCCCCACTCCCGGGTATCCTCCTTACACACGTGGTACGTTATTCGCCGAAGGGATTCCTTATTATGTGCCACTTCTTGCAGAAAATAAATTCCTGATCGATTTGAAGTCAATACCTGAAGAGGTATGCAAGAAGGCAAAGATTATGTGGGTCAACTATCCCAACAGCCCCACGGGGGCCATTGCGCCTTTATCATATTTAAAAGAAATTGTAGAATTTGGCAACAAATACAACATAATCATTGCCTCGGACGAGGCCTATAGTGAGATTTATTTTAACGAACCGCCACACAGCATACTGGAAATTACAAAAGAAGGGGTCATTGTCTTCAATTCCTTCTCCAAGAGAAGTGCCATGACGTGCTACCGGGTTGGCTGGGTAGCCGGCGATAAGCGGATTATCGATATATTTAAAAAGGTAAAAACAAATATAGATTCAGGCACGGCTACGTTTATCCAGGACGGAGCCATTGCCGCCCTCAGTGACGAAACCCATGTGGAAAAAATGAGGGCCGAATACAGGATAAAGAGGGACTTGTTAGTGGACGCATTTAAGTATATCAAACTTCCAGATTGCACCCCTGAGGCAACGATTTATTTATGGCAAAAGGTACCGGGGGGCATGACATCTGTCGACTTTGCCAGAAAACTCCTTTCGCCTGATATCGCCATTGTAACAACTCCAGGGGCATGGATCAGTGACAAGACAGAAACAGGGTTAAATCCCGGTGAGGGCTATATACGATTTGCCCTGGTACCCAGTATAAAAAATACCAGGGAGGCAGCGCGACGGATCAAAAAGATATTGCCAAAGGTTCTATAAAGAAAGATAACCACAGATTTTGCAGATTACGCTGATAATAAATTAGGCGGGGTTTTTAAAAGACACAAACCCAACGACTTTCCTGTTATTCCGAACGAACGTGAGGAATCTTGCCGTCGCAAGATTCCTCCCTTCGGTCGAAATGACACGGAGGGTATATAACTTTGAAATTCCTGTACATTTAATTAGGCCTTTGGCAGCGCCTGCGCTACATTGCAACAAATTGAAATTCCTGTAACACTTTAGTTTTTTGAAAAATTCCAATAATGACGTGGTTGTATACATAGTAGATGCAATTCATGAATTGCATCCACATACTGTCACAAAGCCATTTTTTTCCTTTTACGTTTTTCAAAAACTAAAGTGTTACAAATTTCTAAACATCAAGATAGATGATGAAAAAGGTTCTGCATGACATTATTATTTTAAAAGTTTTTCTCTGTGACCTCTGTGGTTCAAATAATGAAGGTAGGATTTTATGAAAAAGCGGTTGTTTAGCGGAATTCAACCCAGCGGGGAGGTCCACATCGGCAACTACCTGGGGGCTATCAAGAACTGGGTACGGATGATCGATCAGTACGACTGCATCTTCTGCATCGTAGATTATCATGCAATAACCATTGAATACAATCCGGAAGAAATGCAAAACCGAATTCTCAATGCGGCAGCTGTTAATATTGCGGCAGGCCTTGATCCCGAACGATGCATTATCTTTGTCCAATCCTACGTACCGGAACATACGGAACTTGCCTGGATACTCAATACGGTAACTCCCATGGGACATCTGGAACGAATGACCCAATTTAAAGACAAGTCGAAACAGCACCGGGAAAATATCAATGCGGGATTATTTACTTATCCTGTTTTGCAGGCAGCGGACATTTTGCTCTATAAAGGCGAGGTCGTACCGGTAGGCGAGGACCAGGTACAGCACATCGAACTGGCCAGGGAGATTACCCGAAAGTTTAATATGCGATACGGGGAAACTTTCCCGGAACCGAATGAAATCCTCTCTGAGGCCCCACGGATTATGGGACTCGACGGCAAAACCAAGATGAGCAAGAGCCTGGGAAATTATATTTCGCTTGTGGAATCTCCTGAATCAATCTGGAGGAAACTCTCCACAGCGGTAACCGATGAGAGCAGGAAGAGGCGTACAGATGCCGGGAACCCTGATATCTGTAATCTCTTCGCCTTGCATAAGCACTTCTCCAGAAAAGACCAGATTGACCGTATCAGTATTGTGTGCCGCTCGGCAGAGATCGGCTGTATTGAATGCAAAAAGATCCTGTCTGATAATATCGTTGAGGCCTTAGCCCCCATTCGTCTGAGGTACGAGCAATTGATCCAGGACCCGGCTTATCTATTAGAATTATTACGAACCGGTGCAAAGAAATGCAAGGGTATGGCAGAAAATACCATGGCGGAAGTGAAAAAGAAGATGGGGTTACTGTAGGTAAAAAGATTTACCACATGAAACACAGTGAAAAACTTAAAAATGGATTATTTTATAAAGAATATCGTATCTTTACTAAAAGAGAAAACAAACCTTCAGGAAGATGAAATCAAGAGACTCATTGAAATACCACCTGACTTCAAGATGGGTGATTATGCCTTCCCCTGCTATAGTCTCTCAAAAACCCTGAAAAAAGCCCCAAATATCATCGCTACGGAACTATCAGGAGCACTTCAGGCCTTTATCAATAAAAATGCCCCTGAATCCCTTTTTTTTAAAGGTGAACTAAGGGGAATTACAGAGATAAAGGCCGTTGGTCCTTATATAAACTTCTTCGTGAACAAAGTAATATTGTCAGAGATAACGCTGAAAACAATCTTTGAAGAACGCGATAGGTATGGTAATAAGAGCATTGGCAAAGGAAAGACGGTCGTTATCGACTTCTCTTCTCCAAACATTGCAAAACACCTTGCCGTTCACCACCTCCGGTCTGCACTGATCGGGAACGCAATTTACCGTATCTATAAAGCCCTTGGCTATACCTGTGTTGGGATCAACCATCTTGGCGACTGGGGTACGCAATTTGGACAGTTGATTGTTGCTTATAAAAAGTGGGGAAGTGAAAATGCCCATAAGTCTTACACGGTTACCGATCTGAATAACCTTTATGTAAAATTTCATCAGGAGGCAGAAAAAGATCCTGGCTTGGAAGATGAAGCAAGGGCGTGGTTCAAGAAGCTGGAGTCCGGAGACTCTGAAGCAAAAGAACTCTGGCAATACTTCAAGGACATCAGTTTAAAAGAATTCCAGAAGATTTACGACATGCTTGGGATACACTTCGATGCCTTCATCGGTGAGAGTTTCTACAACACCATGGTTGAAGATACCATAATGAGGATCAAAGAAAAGGGACTTGCCAGGGTTAGTGAACAGGCATTGATTGTTGATTTAGAGCCTTACAACATGCCCCCGTGTCTTTTACGTAAAAAAGACGATACCACACTCTACGCCACCCGTGATATTGCAGCCGCAGAATACAGGAAGAAAACATACGACTTTGATAAGATGATTTATGTGGTCGGTTCTGAGCAAAAACTGCATTTTCATCAGTTTTTCAAGGTTTTAGAGTTGATGGGGTACGACTGGGCGAACCGTTGTGTGCACGTGGATTTTGGTCTCATGAAATTTAAAGACGGCAAGATGTCTACCCGCAAGGGAAGAGTCGTTTTACTGGAAGACCTGTTAGTCGAAGCCATTGAACGGATCAGAAAGATTATTGAAGAAAAGAATCCTTCGTTAGAAAATAAAGAGTCCGTATCTAAGGATGTGGGAATCGGGGCTGTCATTTTCGCTGATTTAAGCACGAAACGCAGTAAAGACGTGGTCTTTGATTGGGATGAGGTACTGAATTTTGAGGGCGAAACAGGTCCCTATATCCAGTATACCCATGCCCGTCTCTGCAGTATCCTGAGGAAATACGGAAGGCCTGTGACAGCGGACATAAATTTTGAATTATTGAAAGAAGACGAAACCGTTATCCTGATCAGGAATTTGGGCCAATTCCCCTCTGTTATCCTGAAGGCGGCCGAGTTTTACGAACCCTCTTTGATATGCAATTATCTTATTGACGTTTGCGGCAGCCTGAATAGATTTTATAATGCCCATCGTGTCCTGTCGGATGATGAGGAACTGACGAAGGCAAGGATATTACTGGTGGATGCAACACGCCAGGTTATAAAGAACGGACTTAATATCCTGGGCATAAGCGCACCCGATCAGATGTGATTATAATCAATTTCATATCTCAACCCAGAGACGATTATTCATTTGTGATGAATTCGTTACAACTATATGCCAGAGCCTCTGTCAGAACAAATTATAAAGGGCATAGAGCAAGCAAACATGCTTTATTACAGGCTTGTCCTGGTTATAGCCCCATCCGGAAAGGGTAAAACATCAGCTTTACAGGATGTAGCAAACCGGCTGGGGTTGCCTTTGTTAAATGTTAATGTAGAGATCTCCCGGCTTCTGCTCGATCTTACCACAAGGCAACAAGCAATTCATGTGGCAACAATTCTAAGAGATATCATTGAAAAACATAATGAAAAAACTATATTACTCGATAATATAGAACTACTCTTTGACGTGTCACTTAAACAGGATACCCTTCGGCTGCTTCAGGGAATTTCCCGCAATAGAACAGTCGTTGCATCATGGAATGGCAAAATTGAAAATGGGTATCTTACTTATGCCGAACCAAACCACCCTGAGTACAGACGATATCCTGTTAAGGACTTTCTCATAGTAAGTCCGTAAGAAGATTACTTACATATTCCAGATAAAATATGAGGGAAATAGAGGTATGAAATACCGTGACCTGATACACTTCGAGCCTATCGAAACGACTATCCAGCTTCGTGATGCAGACAAAATGGAGGAAGCCCAAAAACTCGTTTCTACCTATGTTATCTCTCAAGAAATGGCTGAGAAACTTGAAAGTATTGTCTTCCCGCAACTTCAGTTTGAACAGCCTGCGGACAACAAGGGCATTCTTGTAGTGGGAAATTATGGCACAGGAAAATCACATGTAATGTCGGTTATCTCCGCCATTGCCGAACATGCGCAACTCGTCTCTTTTCTTAAAAATTCACAGGTAAGTAATGCTGCTTCCACTATTGCCGGTAAATTTAAAGTATTACGCGTGGAACTTGGTTCTACAACCATGGATTTTCGGGAAATTATATGCTCACATCTGGAAGAGGCCCTTTCTGCATGGGGTGTTGATTATAGATTTCCACCGCAGGATAAAATATCAAATCACAAAGACGCCTTCGAGGAAATGATGTCTGCATTTCACCAGAAGCATCCGGACCACGGTCTTCTTATGGTAGTGGATGAGTTTCTCGATTATCTGCGTTCACGGCGGGACCACGAACTTGTCCTTGATCTGAACTTTTTACGAGAGGTAGGGGAGATATGCAAGCATTTAAAATTTCGTTTTATTGCCGGTGTACAGGAGTCCATATTTGACAATCCACGCTTTTCTTTTGTGTCTGACAGCGTTCGGCGCGTTAAAGATCGCTTTGAACAAATTCTCGTTGCCCGCAAGGATATTAAATACGTCGTCTCAGAACGTTTACTGAGAAAAACGGCGGAACATCTGACAAAAATCCGTGAGTACCTTACCCCTTTCGCAAAATTCTATACCAATATGAACGAACGCATGGATGATTTTGTTCGCCTGTTTCCCGTTCATCCTGACTATATCGACACTTTTGAGCGAATAAAGGCAGTAGAAAAGCGTGAGGTTTTAAAAACGCTCTCTTTACTCATGAGGCAGCTTCTTGATACAGATGTTCCGGAAGATAAACCCGGACTACTCTCTTACGATAGCTACTGGAATATTTTGAAGGAAAATGCATCATTCCGTTCGATACCTGAAGTTCGCGAAGTCCTGGAATGCAGCGTCAAGCTGGAAAATCTGGTAAGGACGGGCTATCCCCGTGGTAAAAATAAAGAGTTTGCATGCAGAATTATTTATGGACTCAGTGTTTACCGGCTGGCAGTCGGTGACATCGAATCATCGGTTGGTCTTGACGCTGAAGGACTGAGAGATACCCTTTGCCTTTTTGACCCTGTGGTCATTGAATTAGGCGGTGACCCGGCGGACGATTTACGCGGTGAAGTAGAAACCGCATTAAGGTTAATCATCAAAACGGTTAACGGTCAATTTATCTCTGCTACCGAACGAGATGATATGGGCCGACCCTGCGGACAGTTCTATCTGGATGTTCATAAAATCATTGACTACGACGCTCAAATCAATAAACGTGCTGATAGCCTCGACCTCCAGACACTCGACCGTTACTACTATGAAGCGCTCAAAAGGGTAATAGAATGCACAGATATTACGTATGTAACTGGATACCGCATCTGGCAGTACGAACTAGAATGGCGTGAACATAAAGTGACTCGCCAGGGATACCTTTTCTTCGGGGCATCAAATGAGAGGTCTACCGCCGTGCCACAACGGGACTTTTACCTTTACTTCCTTCAGCCTAATGATCCTCCAAAATACAGAGATGAAAAAAAGGCAGACGAAGTGTTCTTTAAGCTCACCGGCATAGATGATCTCTTTCGTGAAAACCTTCGGAATTATGCGGCAAGCCTTGAACTGGCTTCTACCTCTTCAGGCCAGGCAAGATCGATCTATGAATCAAAGGCTAAAATATTTCTGGACGATTTAATAAAATGGCTTCAGGAACATGTAACAACTGCCTTCGAAATAACCTATCAGGGAAGAACAAAACGATTAATTGAATGGATGAAGGGTGTTTCACCGGGGAAAAAGCCGAACGAAGGAAATAACTACAGGGACCTTATTAATGCCGTCGCAGGAATTTGCCTGGAAAAACATTTTCAAGACCAAGCGCCGGAATATCCCTTCTTTTCTATTCTGATCACCCGTGATAATCGCGTTCAGGCTGCAGAGGATGCACTGAAATGGATTTCCGGTGGTGCAAAAACCAGGCAGGCTGCCTATGTGCTCGATGCACTGGAACTCCTTGACGGTGAAAAGCTGAATCCTTATAAGTCCAGGTATGCAAACTACATTCGGGAACTCCTGAACCAGAGAGGGCAAGGTCAGGTGCTCAATAGAAGCGAGCTGATTAAAAAGGTAAACGATATTGAATATATGTCGCCCGATAAATTTCGCCTTGAACCGGAATGGGTTGCAGTTTTATTAACCGCCCTTGTCTATTCCGGAGATGTTGTTCTTTCTATACCGGGACGGAGGTTTGATGCAAACAACCTGTCTCATATAATTGAAACACCGTTAGCGGATATCATCAACTTTAAGCATATTGAAAAACCAAAAGAATGGAATATTCCTGCTCTTAAGGCATTGTTTGAACTCCTCGGACTGGCCCCCGGTATGACACAAATGGTTACACAGGGTAAGGAAGAACCCGTTCAGGAACTTCAGCGCCTTGCTGCAGCAACAATTGAGAATCTTGTTATTGTCTTACAAAACCTCCAGGGGGGTATGGTCTTCTGGGGTAAACCCTTATTGACAGAACCGCAAAAAGAGTCCTATACCTCTCTTCTGCGTTCAACAAAGACATTTCTGGATTCTATTCAGGCATATAATTCACCAGGCAAAATGAAGAATTTCCGTTACGGTACGGATGAAATAAAGGCACAGCAGGTTGGACTTCAGACACTACATGAGTTGAAAAAATTACAAGAACTGATTGCAGAACTCGGCCCGATAAGTTCATATCTTTCATCCGCCGAGGCAGTATTGCCTGATGGACATTCAATAGTTACTCAAATGAAATCCAGCAGGGAATCTGTTTTTTCCAATCTAGTAAACCACTACAAACAAAATCCTGTACACGTCAGACAACAGATAATGCAGGAATTTTTAGAACTTAAAAGGCATTACAGGACAGAATATATGAAGCTCCATACGAAGGCCCGTCTGGGCGTTAACGAGGATAAACGCAAGGCAGAATTAATACAGGATAAAAAATTAGAAAAACTCCAGAAAATTTCAACCATTCATCTGATGCCCCGTCAGCAGCTTATAAACCTGCAAAACAGCCTTGCAGGTTTAAAGACATGCTTTGCCCTTACTGAACAAGATATCGAACACTCGCCAGTATGTCCTCATTGTAACTTTCGACCTTCCATAGAGCCGATTTCAGGCGATGTAAGATTGCGTCTTTCAGGCATTGAAGATGAACTTGATAATCTTTTCAACAACTGGACACAGACCCTGCTCGCAAATCTGGATGACCCAATGATACGGGAAAACTTATCACTGATAAAACCAGAACAACGAAAACTGATTGATAGTTTTCTGAAAAGTAAGCAACTACCCGATAAGATTACCGCTGGATTCATCGAGACAATCCAGGAAGTCCTTTCTGGTCTTACAAAAGTGATTATAAAAACAGAAGACTTGCGCGACAAACTCCTTGCAGGCGGTTCCCCAGTTACCGTCGATGAACTAAAAAGACGTTTTGATGAATACATAACGTGTCTTACCCGTGGAAAAGAGGCAAATAAGGTCAGGATTATCATAGAATAACGGAAGATATAATTATAAAATACATTTATTGTATAGAAATTCTCATTTTACTTATGCAGGTTTTTATGGTGGCACGGACACACTCTGTTTGTCCGTGCAGAAGATAAGCGGATTATTAAATCTCAGTAACAATTTAGTTTTTTGAAAATTCATAATGATGCGGTTGCCATGCGCTGTAGTGGCAATTCATGAATTGCCACTACATAATTCCGTTAAGACGTTTACAACTTTCAACGTTTTCAAAAAACTAAATTGTTACAAATCTCATATACTTCTAGTTCCTTAAATAAGATGGGAGGTAAAGCAATATGGCAACATTAACAATCGAGTATCCAGATGAAATTCTGGTGTCGTTAAAAGAGACACAGGGCGATTTTTCCGAAGAGCTGAAAATAGCGGCAGCGGTAAAGCTCTACGAGATGGGCAAGTTATCGTCTGGAAAGGCGGCCAGGCTTGCTGGTATGGATAAGATTTCTTTTTTGAAAATACTCGGTAAATATCAGGTATCCATATCGACATTAGAAGAATTGAAAGAGGATAAAGATACATAATTGATTAATAAACAAAATTGGAGGTATTTATGAGGATAATTATAGAAATAGAGAAAGACGAAGAATTTGAAAAAATAAAAAAGGCACTTAAAGGAGAAAGTATTACTATCGTTGAGAAACAGAAAGAGAGAAAAAAGATATTAGAATCCATTTTCAAAAAGTATCGTGTAAAACTTCCTGCAAATTACAAATTTAATAGAGAAGAAATACATGCCCGATAATATTTTTGTGGATACAAATATATTTTATAAGTGCAGACGAAACCAAAAAAATAAAAGCCAAAGAAGTAATTTTTTCGAGCCAGGAGGTTCATATTAGCTCTCAAGTTATAAGTGAATTTATCAGTGTTTGTTTCTCAAAGAATTTATTGGGATTAGAAGATATAGCAACTTTAGTAAATGACTTGATGGAAGCACTTAAATTCTCCTCTATTGAAGAAAGCACTATAAAGAAAGCCCTCCAATTAAAGAAACATTCAAATTACTCGTATTGGGATTGCCTTATAATAGCATCTGCATTAGAAAATAACTGCTCAATACTATATACAGAAGATATGCAAGATAAACAGGTTGTTGAGAATAATCTGACTATAATCAATCCTTTTAAATCACAGGTTTTTTGATGGGAAAGCTGCTTATTGATGATAAAGCCATCAAACAAACAGGCCAGGTAGAATGCCTTGGACTTACCTTCCCAAACGATGAAGAACGGAGGAAGTATTTTACGGAAAAACTCCACGAGTATTTGAAAAACCCTGAGTTCAGAAAGATCGAGGGATTCCCCATTGGCGCCGATGAGGACATCCTGAAACTCTCTGACCCGCCATATTACACTGCCTGTCCAAATCCATTTATCGAAGATTTTATCAAGCATTACGGTAAACCCTATAACCCTGAAACCGATAATTACCGCCGTGAGCCATTTGCCGCAGATGTAAGCGAAGGGAAGAACGATCCTATTTACAATGCCCATTCATATCACACAAAGGTACCCCATAAGGCCATCATGCGGTATATCCTGCATTATACAGAACTAGGGGATATTGTATTTGATGGATTTTGTGGTACGGGGATGACGGGCGTGGCGGCACAGCTATGCGGGGATAAGAAGGCGGTTGAATCGTTAGGGTACAAAGTGCTGGATGACGGTGCTATCCTTGACGAAGAAGGTAAGCCATTCTCCAAGCTTGGTCCCCGACGTGCAGTGCTGAACGACCTTTCACCGGCAGCCACATTTATTGCGTATAATTACAATACCCCTGTGGATGTTAACGAATTTGAGCGTGAGGCAAAGCGGATTCTCAAAGAGGTTGAAGATGAATGCGGCTGGATGTACCAGACATTCCATATAGATGATAAACCCTGCAATCTGCTAAAAAAATCCGTGGTGGAGCTGGCCTCTGGCCAGTCGGTCAACCAGCTTAATTTTAATCATAGTAGCCGGCAGGATGCCGGCTCCACAAAGGGCATAACAGGCTTCACTATTCGTAAAGACAATCTTCCCCACTGGCAGAAGCCAGGCGCACATTATTTCATTACATTCAAAACCCACAATCACAGAAAATTATCAGAAAAGGCAAAAGATATTGTTATGGACGCATTGCAATTCTGGCATGGAAAAAGATTAAATCTGATCCAGGCTGTTGTAATGCCTGACCATATCCATGCAATTATTTTCCCATGCGAAAAACCCGATGGCGCCTACTGGGATTTATCTGAGCTTATGCATAGTATAAAAAGCTATTCCGCTCATGAAATTAATAAGGCTGAAGGCGCGGTTGGGACGACAGTCTGGCAATCTGAGACGTATGACCGCATCATCCGCGATGAAAGAGAATATCACCTCTTTATGAGTTACATTGCATACAACCCGGTTAAAAAAGGATTAGTAGAAGATATAATGGATTATCGATGGTATTATTTGTGTGAAAATATAAAGAAAGCTGGCTGGAAGCCAGCTCCACGCGGGATTATAAATTATACGGTCTGGTCTGATGTCTTTATCTGCCCCGAATGCACCGGTGAAGTGGTCTTCTGGAATGCGGCAGTGGACAAAGAAAAGGGCATAGTAAGAGACGAATTCCCCTGTCCCCATTGTAATGCAAAATTAACGAAGAGGACTATGGAGAGGGCGTGGATAACAAAATTCGATAAGGCAATCAATCAGACTATCAAACAGGCAAGGCAATTGCCTGTCCTCATAAATTATTCTGTGGAGCTGGCCTCTGGCCAGCCGGTCAACCAGCTTAATTTTAATCATAGCAGCCGGCAGGATGCCGGCTCCACTGCAAAGATGAAAAGATTTGAAAAGGCGCCTGACGTCTTTGATCTGACGCTTATAGAAAAGATTGAAAATAGCGACATCCCCTACTGGTTCCCCACATACAGAATGCCCGAAGGAGATGAATCAAGGCGTAACGATGATATAGGCATCACCCATGTGCATCATTTTTATACGAAGAGAAATTTATGGGTGTTGGGAGCCCTGTATGACAAGGCCTTCAAATCACGGTACAAATTGAGCATATTCTTCATTCAGTATGCGGCGTTGGGATTCTCGAAAATTTCGCGGTATGTCCCCACTCATTTCTCACAAGTAAACCAGTATCTTAGCGGCACGTTATACATCGGTTCACAACAGGTAGAAGTGTCTCCCGATTACATTCTCACCGGGAAATTGCAGCGACTTATAAAACATGAAGCTCCACGGTTTGGCAAGATCAAAGTGGCATCCATTGGTTGTTGTGATTCTTCAGTATTCCCAATCTCCCACGAATCTTTTGACTACATCTTCACTGACCCCCCTTTCGGCGGCAATCTTATGTACTCAGAGCTTAATTTCTTGTGGGAGGCATGGCTCAAAGTATTTACAAACAACAAACCCGAAGCGATTGAAAATGACACGCAGGGCAAGGGATTGGCTGAATATCAACACTTGATGACAGAGTGTTTTAAAGAATACTTCAGGGTGTTAAAACCGGGGCGATGGATGACAGTAGAGTTTCACAACTCAAAAAACAGCGTCTGGAATGCCATCCAGGAAGCGCTGCAACATGCGGGTTTCGTCATTGCAGATGTCCGAACTCTTGATAAAAAACAGGGGACATTTAAACAGGTTACCAGCCGTGGCGCCGTAAAACAGGACCTCATTATTTCTGCATACAAACCGAATGGGGGGCTTGAAGAACGATTCAAATTAAAGGCAGGCACAGAGGAAGGTGCCTGGGATTTTGTAAGGACGCATCTCAGACAGCTCCCTGTCTTTGTCCAATCAAAAGACGGCAGGGCAGAGGCCATAGCCGAACGCATGAACTATCTGCTCTTTGACCGCATGGTTGCCTTCCACGTCCAGCGCGGTATTACGGTTCCCATCTCTGCGGCAGAGTTTTACGCCGGTTTAGAACAGCGTTTCCCATCCCGTGACGGCATGTATTTCTTACCGGAGCAAGCTGCTGAGTATGACAGGAAGCGTATGACCGTAAAGGAAGTCCTCCAGCTTCAACTCCTCGTCACCGACGAGGCATCGGCTATCCAGTGGCTCAAGCAGCAACTCACCAGAAAGCCACAAACCTTCCAGGAGATTCACCCTCAATTTATGAAAGAGATCGGGGGCTGGCAAAAGTATGAGAAACCTCTGGAACTTTTAGAGATGCTGGAGCAAAATTTCTTACGCTACGATGGAAAAGATGAAGTGCCGGCTCAGATACACAGTTATCTTTCCACCAATTTTAAGGAACTAAGAAATCTACCAAAGGATGACCCATCACTGCGTGACAAAGCCAAAGATCGGTGGTACGTCCCGGATCCCAATAAAGCGCAAGACCTCGAAAAATTGCGTGAAAAGGCATTACTCAAGGACTTTGAGGAATACAGGTCATTTACGGGAAGAAAACTCAAATCCTTCCGTATCGAAGCCGTTAGAGCCGGGTTTAAAAGGGCATGGCAGGAACGCGACTATCAAACCATCATTTCTGTATCTAAAAAAATCCCGGAAAATGTACTTCAGGAAGACCAGAAGTTGCTCATGTGGTATGACCAGGCAGTAACAAGGACAGGACTGGATTAGTAAAAGTGGGGCTGGCTTCCAGCCAGCCTAATAAAATACACAGTAAAAGTAAAGGTTTTAACATGTGCGCAAAAAGCTATAAATATCTGTATTTATGCACAACTTGTAGTAGCAACTCATGAATTGCCACTATATTAAATCTATTGCATAATTATGTAAAAAACATTTGAGATGTCCGATTTTAAGCCGTAGTCGAGCTATTTTAGGG
>JABRVT010000013.1:0-1478 GCA_040048245.1 Candidatus Brocadia sp. | reverse complement strand
GTTATCAGCCGTCCGCAGGACTAAGTGTTAGGCTCTTTCTTGAAAAAGTTAAACTCTGGTTTTCCAATAACCTGGTTTACGTCTCAGATGCATATAATGTACCCCAAAAACTGGACAGTATGTTAAGATAGAAAATCATGCCTGGCTAAAGGCAGGCATGGAAGAGAAAAAGGTTTGGAAAGGGGGTATAAAATAAGAGGTGGAGAGGAAGCAATATAATGGGGAATTTAAGGCGAGAGTAGCGATAGAAGCGATAAAGGGGGAGAAGACTGCAAACGAGCTAGCAGGGCAATATGGGGTACACCCAACGCAGATAGCACAGTGGAAGAAGCAGGTAATAGAAGAGATACCGAGGATATTTTCGCTGAAGAAGGTGCAAGATGCCAGAAAGGAGGATGAATTGCGTGCGTCGTTGTACCAGCAGATAGGGCAATTGAAGGTTGAACTGGATTGGCTGAAAAAAAAAGTTGGGATCAACGGTTGAGGAAAGGAAGAGGTTAATAGAGCCAGAAAATGAGGAGATAAGTGTAAGTCGGCAGTGTGAGTTACTGGGGATATCCCGTTCAGTCTTTTATTATAAGGCGATTGGTGAGAGTGCATATAATCTTCAATTGATGAACCTGATAGATGAGTATTATACGGGGTATCCGTTTTATGGGGTAAGGCGGTTGACGGCATGGTTAAGAAAGGAAGGGCATGAGGTAAACCCTAAGAGGGTAAAACGGTTAATGAGGAAGATGGGATTATATGCGATCTATCCGAAGCCTTGGCTAAGTAAAGGAGGTGAAGGACACAAGAAATACCCATATTTACTCAGAGGATTGAGTATAGAGTATCCAGATCACGTGTGGTGTGCGGATATAACGTACATACGGCTCAATCAGGGGTATGTATATCTCATGGCAATAATGGACTGGTATAGTCGGTATGTGCTGTCGTGGGAGACATCAATAACCCTGGATGTGGGATTTTGTCTGGAAGCATTAGACAGGGCAATAAGGAAGGGATGCCCTGAGATATTTAACACGGACCAGGGATCGCAGTTTACGAGCAATGCGTTTACTGGGAAATTAGAGGGAGCCGGGGTAAAGATCAGCATGGATGGAAGGGGACGAGTGTTTGATAACATTTTTATAGAGCGTTTGTGGAGGTCGATAAAATACGAGGAGGTGTATTTAAAAGACTATAAGACGGTAAGAGAGGCAGTGGATGGTTTAAGGAGGTATTTTGATTTTTATAACAACGAGAGATTACATCAGTCGCTTGAATACAGAGCGCCAGCAACGCTGTATTGTAGTAACAAAAAGGCACGGAAAGGAGAGATGGTAAATACTCTTGAACTGACCGGGTAAAAATGGCAAGAAAGCAAGAACGGAGAAATGCACAGCGGATGAGCAGAAAAACTCCATTCCGCTCCGCTCCATTCCGTTTTCCTGCTCATCAAATAATTAAAAGATACTTCGCATAAACAATACTAA
>JABRVT010000012.1:0-53702 GCA_040048245.1 Candidatus Brocadia sp. | reverse complement strand
TAAAAAAATTACTCATTCGTACAGATTTATCTTACCTCTCCTGGACGACAGGTCATTGCTGCCGGACTTAAACTGAAAGAGCTTTTTATCATCCCTCAACTGGCTACTCATGGATAATTCTTTTCTGCTAAATTCGTGAAAATATTTTTGTTAATGAATTAAACACGAACAATAGTTTTGTAATAACTACCGAACCTTCGATTTAGCTTATTGAGAAAAAGCCGACCATTTAACCACCCAGCACTAGCATAGAACTTTCCACATCATCACAAAGAGAAACTGATAATTTATTCTCTGTATCCTTACAATCTTTAATCCCCAAATAGTATTTGACTTATCCAATAATTTTGATTACATTGGTAACCATTTATTCCATACTTTTAATAAATATCCGTATTTTATTAAGGTGGGAAGATTAAAAATATTTTGGATAGTTTCGCTGTAAGAACAGAAGGACTTACTAAGGTCTACAAGGATTTCTGGAGACGCAAAAGTACCTCAGCCTTAACAAATCTTAATCTGACTATTGAACGGGGAGAGATATTCGGATTACTTGGTCCTAATGGCTCAGGTAAGACGACCACCGTAAAATTATTGCTCGGACTCCTCTTCCCCACCAGTGGCAAATCCTGGTTGCTGGGATATCCTTCAGGCGATTTAAAGACGAAAAGCAAGATAGGTTTTTTACCTGAGGAATCGTATTTATATAAGTTCCTCAATGCAGAAGAAATCCTGGATTTTTACTCAAAGCTCTTTGATATTCCAAAAAAAGAAAGAAAAAGGCGGATCGATATTTTGCTCCATGATGTGGGATTGGCCCCCTATTGCAAACGCCCGTTACACCAGTATTCAAAAGGAATGTTACGGAGGATCGGGCTGGCACAGGCCATCATCAATGACCCTGAACTGGTGATACTGGATGAGCCTACAAGCGGTTTGGACCCTATCGGCAGCCGTGAGATGAAGGATCTCATTCTGAAATTTAAGAGTCAGGGAAAGACCGTCATCCTCTGCTCGCACCTGCTTGCCGATGTGCAGGATATTTGCGACCGGATTGCCATCTTCAACAAGGGTATTGTGCAGGTAATGGGCAGTGTGAAAGAATTGTTGTCTAAAAAAGACGTTATAGAATTTATGGTGAAAAATCTTTCAGACAATGACATTCAGGCAGTTGAAGCTTTTATTAAGAGCAGGAATGGCGATGTAGTATCTATCAACCACCCTTCCACCACTCTGGAAGAGCTATTTGTAAATATCATTCAACGTCGTTCATAGAAGGTTCTTTTTCTTATTTTATGACGATACTAACCATTGCCAGTCATACCTTTCAGGGGACAATCCGGAAAAAGACACTACACATACTGATCGGGCTTGGTGTCCTTATTATGGCCGTTTTACCAGTTATCCCAACGACGGATGAGCCTGATGCCAGACTAAAAATGACGTTGGTGGTGTTTTTTCAGGTAGTAATGCTTTTGTGCATCATAGGAGTAATTCTCCTCTCAGCCACATCGTTACCACACGAAATAGAAGACAGGACGATCTACGGCATTTTATCAAAACCCGTATCGAAACTGAAAGTTGTTGCGGGTAAAATCGTTGGTTTCGCCTTATTATCCGCTCTCTTATTAATGATTTTGAGTCTGTTAAACATGACAACCATTCAACGGGTTGCGTCAAAGTTACCGGAAGAATATAAAGGTATACTGAAGGCGAGGAAGGAGTTTAAGGCATCGCAGTTTTCTATCAAAGGCAAACCGCACCATACCCGTGAGGGAATTATATGGATTGAGGGCGGAAGGACCGGAATTGCGTCCTGGAGTTTTTCCGATTTATGCAAAAAACACGAGAATAAATCTACTCTTGAAATAGAGTTGAATCTAAAGATTGAGTGTGGCAGGTGGTTTATCGACACCGTCCCGTTAGTTGTAGGAATAGAAAATATCCTTTCAGGCCAATGCAAAACCGAAGTTTTATCGGCGAAGGTAGACAAACCGCTACTAGTAAAGATAAATCCTGAAATTGTGCAGGAGGGTGGCGCCATAAATGTCACCGTTTTCCCCATTCATAAGGTGGACTATATCGGAGTAAGACATGATGATGTTACGGTATTCTCTGTACAAAAAGGTTTTGTGTCTAATTATGCAAAGGCCATTGTGATAACCTTTTTGAAATTTTTGCTTATCATAACTATTGCAGTAATGGGATCCACCTGTCTCTCTGCACCTGTTAGCATAGCTTCAGCCCTGGTTGTCTTCCTGTGCGGGCATATATTGGAATTTATAAGGGATTTCTCTTTGCTGATGCAACACCAGGATGCACATAGCCATAACTTGCCGGCGGTGTTAAAAAAACCAAATATCCTTTTGGTATATATGGATTACCTTATGAAAAAGCCTCTGGAATGGCTTTCGTTTATTTTGCCGGACTTCAAACGGTTCGACAGCTTGAAATTTCTTTTGAAAGGCATAAACATTCCACTGGAAACCGTTGGTTTTTCTTTGGGATATACTGCCATCTATGCAGGTATTTGTCTCTTTATATCCGCTATAATCTTTAAAAAGAGAGAGTTTTTTTAAACATTGGATGTTTGGAAAGAGGGCACTTTTATTATTTGTACTGTTATGCGCTATTTTTTTTGTTAACGTGTGTATTGTCTCTTTCCGTGATATATCAACAAATAAGGCAATTCACTATGACCCGACAGAGAGCATTCCATTGCTTCTCCTCGGAGGCTTTCGGGGAATTGCAGTAGATTTTCTCTGGGCAAGGGCTATTGCCCGGCATGAAGAAAAGAAATATTATGAATTACTAACGATCAACAATCTCATAGCTAAATTGCAGCCAAACTTCCCGGCAGTCTGGATTTTTCAGGCATGGAATATGGCATATAATATTGCTCATGAATGGGATGCGCCACAAAACAAATGGAAATGGATATACACCGGATTGAACTTTGCAAAGAAGGGGGCTGTGAAAAATCCCAAGAGTGGAGACCTTTTCTTTGAGCTGGGGTATATGTATCTGCATTTATTTGATCAACGCATTTTTAAATATGCCCTTTATTACAGGGAACAATTGAAGAAAGAAAACGGGGAAGACAATTACGACGCATCGATTTACTGGTTAAGAAGGTCCCTTGCAAATGACCCTAAATTGCATAATATTTTGGCTATAGAAAGAACCATTTGCCATGCCTTATGGTGCGCGGCGCTCTGTGCTGAAAAAGAAGGAAATTTTGACAGGGCGCTTCGCTATACGGAATCGGCCATACATGAATGGGAGACGTATCGTACAAACCATCCGGAGGATACTTCGACCAATGTGACTGAATTTATCAGTATGATGGAAAAGAAAAGGGATTTTTTACAAGGTTTATCATCGGGAAACACATGGTAGTGAAATTAGGCTGCCTCTGGCAGCGCCTTCGAGTAGCGCAGGCTTCTAGCCTGCAATGAGAAACAGGTAGGTGCAAAAGATTTTTTATCCCTACTACCTATCCCGTTTACGGGGAAGGCCTGGACGGGGATACATGCAGGCAAGATGCCTGCGCTACATTGCAACAAATTGAAATTCCTATACGTTAAATTAGCGAAACATATCTGATACAAAAACTTGTAACTTAAACCTCTGAGGTTTGAACATCTTAAGTGTGTCATCAAGGTTAATGCCTTGAGTTGCGGTATTTTCATGGTTTCAGGGTGTCGGTTTGTCAGTACGATTACGGATACCTGGATAAACAAAGTTAGAAAACAGAAAGGAGAATGATTTAAGTCGATGAATAGTTTTTTGCGTAAGTATAAACCTATGTTTAAAAATAACCTGGTTAGCATTGTTACTATACTCTTAATGCTAACGATCCTGATCCTGGGGATATCAAAATCGGGATTATTTTCCCCCAGCGCTCATGCGCAGAGTGAAAGGGAAAAACCCGTGTTTGAGCTTGGAGAATCCACTCAAAAAGAAAGACCTTTGTTCGAATTGGAAGGTCTGCCACACAGGACGGGTGAAGACACATCAGATACGATACCCAAATTATGGTGGATCGCACCGATCGGCGCATTGTTCGCACTTTTCTATGCACGGAAATTCTACAAAGAAGTCATGCAGGCACCTGATGGTAACGAAAAAATGATCTCGATAGCCGGTCACGTCAAAGAAGGCGCCTATGCCTATCTGAAGCAACAATACAAGGTTGTAAGCATATTCTTTGTCGGCGCCTTTCTTGTTCTCATTTTGATCTCCTTTGGATTGCATGCCCAATCCAAGGTGGTTCCTTTTGCATTCCTGAGCAGCGGTTTTTTATCTGGTCTTGCTGGTTTCCTGGGAATGAAGACCGCTACCAGCGCCAGTTCGAGGACAGCAGAAGGTGCAAGAAAATCCCTGAATCAGGGACTCCAGGTTGCATTCAGAAGCGGTGCCGTCATGGGACTGATCGTGGTCGGTATGGGACTGCTGGATATTTCTCTATGGTTCTTTGTATTCCGTAAATTTACAAACGTTTCACTGCTCGATATGGCCATGATGCTGCCATGCTTTGGCATTGGTGCCAGTTCCCAGGCCTTATTTGCAAGGGTAGGCGGCGGGATATTCACAAAGGCTGCCGACGTAGGAGCTGATTTAGTGGGTAAGGTAGAGGCAGGTATTCCCGAAGACGATCCAAGGAATCCTGCTACCATTGCAGATAACGTCGGAGACAACGTCGGTGACGTAGCGGGTATGGGTGCAGACCTGTACGAATCGTATTATAATTCCATGCTTGCATGTGCGGCATTGGGTGTAACGGCAGGTCTTGGTATCGCCGGAATGGTAGTACCCATGATTCTGGCAGGGATAGGCATCATCCTTTCCATTATAGGAATCTATGCGGTTAAGACAAAAGAAGAAGCATCACAAAAAGAACTCCTGAAGGCATTGGGAAAAGGGATTAACCTCAGTTCAGTCCTGATCTTGATTACTTCAGCCGTGGTTATCAAGTTTATGCTGCCTCAAAACTTTGGCATCTGGGGTTCCATTGTGACAGGATTGATAGCGGGCGTCATTATTGGCAAGGGTACAGAATACTATACCTCTTCCAATTACTCACCGACAAAGGGAATTGCCGGGCATGCAAAGACGGGGCCCGCAACGGTGATTATTGACGGTATTGCTACAGGCATGATATCAACGATTATACCTGTCGTTACTATTTCTGCCGCAATCTTGTTAAGCTATGCATTTGCGGGCGGCTTTTCAAATATCTCACTCGGTCTTTACGGAATTGCCATCGCGGCAGTTGGTATGCTTTCCACGCTGGGATTGACACTGGCGACGGACGCTTACGGACCTATTGCGGACAATGCTGGCGGCAATGCGGAAATGAGCGGACTGGAACCATACGTCAGGGAAAGAACTGACGCACTCGATGCACTGGGAAACACAACGGCAGCAACCGGAAAGGGATTTGCCATTGGTTCGGCAGCTCTAACTGCCATGGCGCTGATCTCCTCCTTCGTTGAACAAATAAAGGTCGGATTGGAACGGACAGGAGTACATACTATCCAGGTTGCCGGGACTTCTATTAATCTGGCCAATGCAAAATTATCGGACCTCATGTACGCCCTGAATATCACCTTAATCAATCCGAAAGTGCTTATAGGTTTGTTTATCGGCGGTCTGTCGGCGTTTATCTTCAGTGCCATGACAATGAAGGCCGTTGGCCGTGCCGCCGGAAGCATGGTGGAAGAAGTCAGAAGACAATTCAGGGAAATTACCGGGATCATGGACGGAACGGGAAAACCCGATTATGCAGCCTGTGTGGCAATCAGTACCAAAGGAGCGCAGCGTGAAATGTTCGTCCCTTCTCTCCTGGCGCTTTTAGTACCGATTGTCTCTGGCCTGGTATTGGGCGTACCAGGCGTAGTAGGACTTTTAGCAGGAAGTTTGACTGTAGGTTTCTTGCTTGCTGTCTTTATGGCAAATGCAGGTGGGGCATGGGATAATGCAAAAAAGTACATTGAAAGTGGCGTCTTTGGTGGAAAGGGTTCGCCGTCGCATAAGGCGGCCGTCGTAGGCGATACGGTGGGAGACCCATTCAAAGACACTTCGGGTCCGTCTTTGAACATCCTGTTGAAACTTATGTCAATCGTATCCGTTGTCTTCGCTGGAATTATCATTAAATTTTCACCCAAAATAGGTGCCCTCTTGCACCTTCACTAGAAAGAAAAAAGTTAACCACAGCAGGCATCATGGAATTGCAGGGGCGAACGGCTATTGCCCCTGCACATGGTCCTGTGGTCATGATTTTGAAAATACCCATAAAAACGGGAGGTAGTTATGTCCGGTAATATAATTACAGAACGGGATGACAGGATATGCCCCAATACGAATTGTCAATACGACAATCATGTAAAAGGGGCAAATTTCTGCATACTTTGCGGCACACTTTTGTATCATAGGTGTGAAAATTGTCTTGACGTGAACCCACGATACGCAAGATTTTGTTATTATTGTGGAAGTAGTCTATCAGAAGTCAAACCGTCTGTGCAATATGAGGCAGATTTTGGAGAAAATTTTGGTACACAACAGCGACGATAGCTTTTCAGGAGGGGACAGAAACGTTAGATCCAAAAGAGATTGCAATCCTGTGCGCAAGAATTGCTGACGATAAGAAGGCCGAAGATATCTTGATATTTGATGTGCATGGATTAACTTTCATTACCGATTTTTTCGTTATTTGCAGTGGTTTCAATAAGCGGCAATTGCAGAGTATTGCCACCGAAATTGAATTAAAACTGCATACCCACGGCATTCATTGGATAGGCATCGAGGGATATACGGACGCCCGTTGGATACTTATGGACTATGGAGATGTTATTGTGCATCTTTTTGACAAAGACACACGCCATTTCTATGATCTGGAACTCCTGTGGGGTGATGCACAGAAATTGCATTGGAAAAACTAACTTTTAAAATGACGAATATTTAGAATAACTATTCTTTTGAGAACGAGCTGGACTTGCCAATCCAGAAATACCTAACTTTTGTGCCCTTTTGATATTTTTGATTCTTCGGCTTTCTTCACGGCGTCTTTTTTCCGAAGGTTTTTCGAAATAGGCTATACGCTTTGACTGATTAATGATACCTTCTTTATCGCACATCTTCTTGAATCTTCTCAATGCTTCTCTTATGTTCTCATCTGACGTTATTTGTATTTTTGCCATAAATAAACCATTAGTCCTTTCTATAAAATATTGTCCCAGTGCATAGATAGTATGTTATACGCCGAAATTTCAAAAAATAATTGTAATTTATATCACGTTCTACGTCAAGGAAAAACTCACATTTTTAATACCTATGTCTATAAAAGAAGCCATATCCAGATTAGTAAATAAACAAAATCTCAGTATAGAAGAGAGCCTTGCAGCAATGACAGAGATCATGGAAGGGAACGCCACTGATGCGCAGATTGCCTCTTTTATCACTGCCCTGCGCATAAAGGGTGAAACTGTTGATGAAATTACCGGGTGTGCCATTGCCATGCGAAAAAAGGCTGTCAAAATAAAGGTCGGGGACAATATTGTAGTCGATACCTGCGGAACAGGAGGGGACGCTAAAAACACATTTAACATTTCAACTGCAGCCGCCTTTGTTGTTGCAGGCACCGGACTGAAGGTAGCTAAGCATGGCAATAAGGCATCCACCGGCCAATGCGGAAGTGCAGATGTACTTAAACGGTTAGGAGTCAATATTGAAGCGGATACCAGGGTTGTAGAAAGATGCATTGAGATGGCCAACATTGGATTTCTCTTTGCTCCTTTATTACATCAGGCAATGAAATACGCTATAGGTCCCAGAAAAGAAATTGGAATCCGTACCATATTCAACATCATAGGTCCCTTAGCAAACCCTGCCGGTGCCACCCATCGCATACTTGGTGTATATAGCGAACATATGACCCTCATTATGGCAGAGGTATTGAAAATACTTGGGGATCAGCATGCATTTGTCGTGCATGGGCTGGACGGCTTGGACGAAATCACCACAACAGACAAAACAAAAGTATGTGAGCTCACTGGAAACGAGATAAAAAGTTATTATTTAAATCCGGAAGATTTTGGCGTAAAAAAATCAAAGCTTTCTGATTTGACTATAAACACACCAGACGAAAGCGCTATGGCAATCAGAGAGATATTGGATGGTGTTCACGGTCCCAAAAGAGACGTGGTGCTTTTGAATGCAGCTGCTGCAATCATTGCGGGAGGACTGGCAGAAGATTTTCAGGAAGGGCTACAAATCGCCGCGCAATCAATCGACTCCGGTAATGCAAAAGCCGCATTCAGGAAGTTAATGGAAATCAGCTGGCAATCTTTGTAATTAAGTATAAAATAAAAGTTTGATGAAACAAAAAGGAACGAGATATAACAAGGCAAATAGCTATGGGCTTGTTACATTGGGTTAGCGGACTAAGCCAGATTCCTCAACCTGCATCCACTGTAAGGCATGTCAAAGAAAGTGGCCTTTGACAATATTCAGATGGGCTGTACCGGAAGGAGACTGGAATCACAGATAAAAATAAATGAATTTTTCAAAATTCTATTGAATTTCTGCGAAAAATTTGTTTCACTAATCAACTTAAAATTTCTCTATTCCATGATTATGTTTTAAAAATTAATCAAGAGGGAGCCAATCAATTATGATGATACCTAGGTTGGTATTCTTTACCAAAGGTGTTGGAAAACACAAAGACAAGCTACAGTCATTCGAACTTGCCCTGAGAAAAGCGGGTATTGAAAAATGCAATTTAGTAAGGGTGTCAAGCATTTTCCCCCCGAATTGCAAGATTGTTACGAAAGAACAAGGTACTGCAATGCTGAAGGGGGGACAGGTGATTTTTTGCGTAATGAGTGAAAATTCTACCAATGAGCCTAATCGGATGATTTCCGCCTCTGTCGGTATGGCTGTACCAGCCGAGCAGGAACATTACGGGTATCTCAGCGAACATCATGCCTTTGGTGAAACAGAAGAAAAATCCGGCGATTATGCAGAAGACCTCGCCGCCACTATGCTGGCCACTACGCTGGGTATCGAATTCGACCCTGCAAAAAACTACGATGAACGCAAAGAAACTTACCGGATGAGTGGTAAAATCGTAAAAACCAGAAATATCACACAAGCCGCGCGTGGGGATAAAAATGGATTGTGGACTACCGTAGTTGCAGCGGCTGTGTTTATTTTATAGCCATGTTTTTATCTCACGAAAGAAGCCGTTTTAACAACTCAAACAGTTCAAACCGTTTATTGTCTGCCTTCCCAAATATCTTCAACCTGACAAGCCTCCATTGGTTTTTTGATTCCATCAGCATGCCCCCATTCAAGCTGACCTACAGGAAAGGATACCTTGTGACGTGGAAGTGATAACGACAGGATGCATTGTTGCCCCCCGGGGATTTAAAACGGGGGCTACCTATTGTGGAATAAAAACTGCAAAAGACAGTCTCGATTTGGGAATTATCTTTTCTGAATACCAGGCAACTGGCACCGCCCTGTTTACCACAAACCAGATCTGCGCTGCACCGGTAAAGCTCAGCAGAAAAATTGTTCAAAAGGGACGCTTACGGGCCTTTGTTATCAATAGCGGCAACGCCAATGCCTGCACAGGAGAACAGGGTTACAAGGATACCGAAGAAATGGTACGAATTGCAGCAAGATGTCTGCAAATTTCTGAGGATGAAATCCTGGTCGCCGCCACGGGAATTATTGGCAGACTGCTCCCCATGGATAAGGTCGCTGCAGGTATTAAGACAGCTGCTATGTCTCTGGGAAACACCCCAGAGCATGGCAATGCCATGGCACGGGCTATTATGACGACAGATACGAAGCAAAAGGATATTGCCGTCAAATTAAAAATAAATAATAAGGATGTGACCATAGGCGGGATTACGAAAGGGGCCGGGATGATTGCCCCAAATCTTGCAACCATGCTTTGTTTCCTTACGACAGATGTCTCCATGCCGGCATCGCTTCTTAACGAATGCCTCAGAAACTCTGTAGAATCATCTTTTAACCGCATCACCATTGATGGTCACATGAGTACCAACGACACCATTGCTATTATTGCAAATGGCGCCTCCGGGGTAAATATCCCTTCTAAAAATAACGATCTGCTGGTCTTCCAGCAAGGATTGGATTACGTGGCCAGCTATCTGGCGCAGGCCATTGTGTTGGATGGTGAAGGTGCAACAAAATTTGTACAGATCGACGTGGTTGGTGCACGGTCGCGCAGTGATGCTACAAGGATTGCCCGGGCAATCGCAGACTCGCCGCTGGTAAAGACAGCACTTAACGGAGAAGACCCCAACTGGGGACGTATCGTCTCTGCCGCCGGATATGCGGGTGTGGAACTGGACGAATCAAAGACCAACCTCTCTATAAACAGTATCATGATCTTTGCCAGGGGAATGCCAACACCGTGTGACCTCAATACGCTAAGCACATCCATGAAAGGCAGGGACATTAAGATTCGGCTGGAACTCGGGCTGGGAGACTACAAGGATACTGTCTGGACGTGTGACCTATCGCATGAATATGTAACGATTAATGCCGAGTACCACACGTAGATTTTCTAGCTCCTGCCTCGGTCGACGCTACTTTGGTACGTGACGATCCAGCCTCTTCAACAATATTGCAAATTTTTGGCTCTTAAAGAGTGACAGAAATAAAATTGGACAAGTCAAAGGCTACTCTCTATATAAACAACACCTTGACCTTTATCAAGGGGATGTCAATACAGTGCGACTCAATATCCTGAGTACCTCTACGAAAGGTAGAGAATGTCAATATCCGCCTAGGACTTTGGCTGGGAAACTATAAGGACACCGTCGGATGTATAACCTGCTACATGAATACGTCACCGTTAATGCCGAGTACATATGAGTTTTAGTCGAAACACAAGCTATTCAAATGCAGTATACGTCATGCCAAAGGCATCGGCAACCGCCTTGTTCGCAAGCCTTCCCTTTACCATGTTAATACCCCTCAATATAGCAGGGTTTTCCCGGGCTGCACGTTTATATCCCTTGTCTGCAATCTCCAGGGCGTATGGCAGAGTTACATTGGTCAGTGCATGGGTTGATGTGCATGCCACGGCACCGGGAATATTGGTCACACAGTAATGGATAATGTCATATTCCTTGTAAATGGGATTACTATGGGTCGTTGGTTTACTCGTTTCCACGCACCCTCCCTGGTCAATGGCTACATCGATAATCACTGCACCGGGTTTCATCGTTTGAACCATTTCCCTTGTTACGACACGTGGCGCCCGTGCCCCTTCAATCAGCACGGCACCAATAAGTAAATCGGCATCCCTTATCTTCTCCCGGATATTTTGGGTATTCGACATGAGCGTAACGACATTCTTTGGCATAATGTCATCCAGATATCGTAGCCGATTTATATTGATATCGAGGACGGTAACTCGTGCCCCAAGTCCAGCAGCCACCTTGGCGGCATTGGTACCTACCACACCGCCACCTATGATAACCACCTCTGCAGGGGCGACTCCCGGTACTCCGCCCAGAAGTATCCCGCGTCCAAGCATGGGTTTCTCCAGATATTTTGCTCCCTCCTGAATAGACATCCGTCCTGCTACTTCACTCATGGGTGTCAGGATCGGGTGGCGCCCATGTTCGTCCCGTATCGTTTCATAGGCAATGGCAACTATTTTTGCCTTTAGCACTGCATCCGTTAGTTTTTTTGAGGCAGCAAAGTGGAAAAACGTGAAGACGATCTGGCCTTCTCTCAGGAAAGGATATTCTTCAGGTAAGGGTTCTTTGACCTTCATCACGAGTTGTGCCTTATCGTAAATTTTCCCTGGCTCATCAACGAGTTTTGCACCTGCCCGCTTATATTCATGGTCAGAGATGCCACTCCCAGAACCAGCACCCTTTTCCACAATCACAGTGTGTCCGCGTTTCAACATCTCTTCCACACCTGCTGGAATAAGAGCTACCCGATATTCATCTGACTTAATTTCTTTCGGTACACCAATGACCATCTGAATTTCTCTTCAAAAAGGGTGTATGGTCTGATAAAATCACTCATAACTTTTTGCGGTCTATCTGTCAAACGTAGTGTACACAGACGGCAATTTTTGTCAAGCTAAATTAAATGCCTTGATTCAGCTCGAAATTGAGGTCACTCTGAGCGAAGTGTGGTTGAAAAACTCACCTAGAAGTTACTAATAAACTTATTTATATATCCTGTAAATCCTGTCAAAAACATGAAGACGTGCGCCTTTATTACCCTTGGATGCAAGGTGAATCAATATGAGACCCAGGCTATCCGTGAATCCCTTACCGCTAAAGGATTCATAGAAATCGCCCCTGAACAATCTGCCGACCTTTACGTAATCAACACCTGTACGGTCACCTCGGTTAGCGATGAAAAATCACGACAATACATCAAAATGGCCCGACGGAAAAACCCAGGCGCAACCGTTGTTGTTACCGGTTGTTACGCCGAGGCGGATGCTGAAGCCATAAAAAACATGGAAGGAGTAGACTTTGTAATTACCAAGGCGGAAGAGGCGCAGTTAGCGGAAATTGTAAGTAGGGGCACGGTGCATCGTGCCCCTGCGCAAGAAAGAATCATGCATTTGGGGAAAAAAGAGTCGATTTACAATCTTACGATAAGCCAATTTGCAGGCCATACAAGGGCATTCCTGAAGATCGAGGATGGTTGCGACATGTACTGTTCTTATTGTATCATCCCTTACGTTCGGGGAGGTATCAAGAGTCGAAGACCACAGGATATCCTGGAAGAGGCGAGACGTTTAATTGATAACGGTTACAAAGAGATTATACTGACTGGTATTCATTTGGGGGCTTACGGCAAGGACACTCAGGGAAGCTATCGTTTGTTAGATATTATTCAGATGCTCAGTAATCTATCAGGCTTGGAAAGATTGCGACTAAGCTCTATTGAAGTAAATGAAATAACCCACGACTTAATCGACCTCGTTGCATATACAAAACAGATATCCCCACATTTTCATATTCCGCTGCAAAGTGGAGATGATTTTATCCTGAAGAGGATGAACAGAAAATATACCTCATCTCAATATTTAGAGGTACTTTACAGCATCCGCTCAAAGATCGATTCACCGTCATTTACCACGGACGTCATCGTCGGCTTTCCAGGCGAACAAGACGAACACTTTGAAAACACCATCAATCTCTGTAAAAAGGCCGGCTTTAGCCGTATGCATATATTCCCTTTTAGTGCAAGGGAAGGAACCCCGGCGGCGAAAATGTCTGACCATTGTCACCCTCAAGCTATTAAAAAAAGAAAGGCCCTCCTGGATGCTGTGGCAAAAACTTTAGCCTTTTCCTACAAGAAACGATTTTTAAACACATATGCCGAAGTCCTGGTAGAGACGGGAAGAGACCCAAAAACAAATAAATTATGCGGATACTCCGAACGGTACATCAAAGTCTTATTTGACGGTCCGGACACTATCAAAAATTCAATTGTTTCGGTACGGATAGAAGACATAACCCCTTCGTTTGCAACGGGGACTTTACAATAAATGCAAAAATTAAAAATAAAATATTTCATGAAACACTTACTATCCATAACAAGTAAAGTATTTATCCTTTGCACCTTTGCCATTTGTGTTTTTTATACCTCACCATCTTTTGGTCTACCTGCCGACGATGTTGTACCGCTCGTGGATGGCGACTATTACCCGCAGGTACACCAGGCATTGACCACTGCAAAGCAATCCATCGTGTGCGTCATGTACATAGCCGATCTTAATCCAAAATATAAAGAGGGTTGGGAATATACCCTGGTCAATGATCTTATTAACGCTCATAGGCGTGGGGTAAATGTCACGGTTATCTTTGATCAAAATATCATGTTTTGGGAAACTGGGAAAAGGCGGAAAAAGACGGAAAGAAAAAGTGAAAATGCGTACGAATTGCTGAAAAGGAATGGCGTCCCCGTGTATTACGACAGTATCGACCGTGTTACCCATAGCAAGATATTGGTCATAGACGATTACATTACCATCGTGGGCAGTACGAACTGGACGTATAGCGCATTGAGAAAAAATCATGAGGCGTCTGTCTTAATAAAGTCGCGCAGTGTGGCGGAGGCATTTCTTGAAAAGCTCAGGATGATTTCAAAATGCCAACCAAAGTGAAAAACAAAAAAGAGACTAACCACGAAGAGCACGGAGGGCACAGAGAAAAACAGGAAGTAATAATCACTTTTTGGGCACAAGCAAAGATAAATCATTATATCAGGAAATATACAAAATCGCTGAAAAGGGCGGTAGTTTCGATTTTTTAAATGCCCCAGAAGAAGATATTTATTTTGATAATGATTTAAAAGTTAATTGTAGGAAAAAGAATCACAGATAGTGAAATCGGAAAGGTAAGCAAATCGATTCTTTAAGAATTGGATAAAAGACTGAGTGCATTAACGAAGGGTTGTAAAAGAGCCAAATAGACGGTAACCCTTGAAGCGGGGGAAGAGAAAGATGTTGAGATAAAGATGAAAAATAAGAAAAAAATAAAATCGGTCAATAAAAAGTTAAAATTTACAACAAATAAGAATTATTGGACATATGATTTATTTCTTCAACTATCTAATAAATATTTTAACCTTTTAAAATATATTTATGGTGGAAATAACACAGTTACATAAAGAATATAAATTTCACGGCCAAGTAACTATAACGGAAAATAGACATAATGCACTTATAGTTCTTAAAACTAACTTAAGTCTACAAATTTTACTACCGATATTAGATAGCACTCATTTTAAAGTCAGTACCACCAGCGTAGCTGGTGGCTTGACTAGCCCTAAAAGGGCATTGTCACTGGTACCCCTTAAGGGATACTCTCGGCTTTATTTCTTAATCAGGAATGCTCTCCATTTGCATGGTTATTGATGTACAATATCAACGTCCTTTACCAATTACACGTGCTTCCCTAAAAGGGATTACTTAAATCTGAGTCATACTGATCTTCTATCGACTCATTCTCCCCTTGATCTCGTATATACTTCCGTATTTTCGCTTCGTCTAAGCCTACTGTACTCACATAAAATCCTCTTGCCCAAAACTGATGACCTCGAAAATTCTGTTTCAATCGACTATATTTCTCAAATACAATCATCACACTTTTACCCTTCAGATACCCAACAATCGTTGATACGGAATACTTCGGCAGAATCGATAAACACACATGGATATGATCTATACATGCTTTCCCTTCTATCACATCCACCTCTTTGTACTCACTTAACCGCCGCAAGATTTCTCCGATCTCCTTTCTCAGCTTGCCATATACTATCTTTCTCCGTTTTTTAGGTACCCATACCACATGATACTTGCACTCCCATACTGTATGTGATAAACTCTTTTTCATCTTCGTCTCCTTCTGTCATTGTGCAAATTTCAAGCATTCCCATTCGCACTTTACAGGAGGAGACTTCTTTTGTAAATACTACAGCATAGCTTTTGCTATTCTCACCCGCCTAGGGGGTGGTTTAGCTCAGGAATTAAAAATTCATTAAAGAACTCCATCATGAAAGACCTCGACGAGAAATTGTCAAAAAAATTGTGCAGGAGTTGTTACAGTCTAATTAAGCAAGAATTAAAACCAGAAACAGATGATTTTGACGATTATATTGAAAAGGCTTTGAATGCAATTAATCTAGATTTAGATGCGCCATTTATTATAAGCCACGATGAGGTTAAGGAAATAGCCAAAGCATATAGGAATCAAAGTATTTCATGGCAATTTTTTTGAAGATATGGGTGAAATTGACAATATTATCAATCGTCTATCGTCAGACCATAAAAATGATCTGCTTGTTTTGCTACAAGCTATTGTGTCTGTAATCGGTGCAAATATCATTTTGGAGATAAATTTTAGTCAATTAACTGCTGTCAAGAGAGCAACGTATTGAAAGATAAATGAGTCCTTTATAATGCAGTAAGACGAGATTTCAAATTTATACCTACGAGCAAATAGTGACATATTATGTTTGACAAATGGGTCAATACATCGAGAATGGTTAATCTTTATTATCGACAAATAGTTTGTATAAATAAATGATTACGAACCATCTAAAAAGGGATACGAATTTTTCTAGAATCATTAAAAAGATCAAAGCAGATTTGTCATTTTAATAGATGACCACATTCGCTTGTTCTGAAAGAACAGGAATTGGAATATATATAAATAGTTAAATAATTTGGTATTCTTTAATATCAAATAAACAGAGTCTAATATGAAAAGATTATTTTTATTGTTTGCTGTTATTTGCTGTTTTTGCTTTAGTGGTTGTGCAAGCTATAGTCAAATAATGATAAATGCAATGGGTGAATGGCAACGTTGTGCCTCTTATGGTTATGGGGTTATGGGTATAGCAACTGCAGATTCTATCCAAAATGATTGCGTAAAAAGTTTGAGAGCAGCAGGATATATTGAAATTGAAAAAGCAGGTGTAATAGGTACTTATTTAAGTGATGAAGATACTCCACTTATAATTAAAGTAAAAGAAAATTCTCCTGCCTATATTGCTGGAATTAAAGCAGGGGATAAGATTACAAAAATAGATGGGCAAAATGTATCCAATAAAAGGGATGCTAGGTTGCTTTTATTTGGAATGGCAGATACACCAGTTGAATTAACCATAGATCGAGATGGGGTTGAAACTAGTTACAAATTAATTCGTGCATCTTTTACGAAAGTATTTGGTATGCCAACTGAAACAAAAACAAAGGCAAAGGAAGATTCTTCTGATAAATAAATTCATCGAAGATTTTAGCCCGTTACCATTGGAGGATAAGGAGTATGTAATGGACGTTATAAAGAAACAATTTAAAAAGGTGGGTAAACATGGTAAGAACAATCAGTGTCAGATTTTCACATGGCGTAATCAAGCCTTTGGAAAAGGTGGAGTTTTAGGAAGGAGAAGAATTTACTGTCATCATTGATGAAACATCTAAAAAATCCAAAAGGAAAAATTTTAGGGATGCCCTAAAAGCTACGGCTGAAGGATGGAAAGGTTTGATCGATGCAGAGGAGCTAAAAAGAAATATTTATGCTGATCGTCTTATTAGCACAAGACCTGATGTGAAACTATGAAATATCTAGTCGATACAGATTGGATAATTGACCACTTCCGAGGTGTTGAACTAATAACACGGAAATTGGAAGACATAGCTCCTCTGAAAGTTGCTATAAGCATCATATCTTTGGCAGAAATTTATGAAGGTATTTTTACTTCCAAGGATTCAGCTAAAAGCCAGCAATTGTTAGATGAATTCCTGGCTCGTGTTCTAAGAGTATTGGGTATCAATGAGGACATTTGCAGGGTATTTGGCAAGGAAAGAACTAATTTAAGAAAGAAAAAACAAATGATTGGTGATATGGATCTCTTGATCGCTTCTACAGCCCTGCACTATAATCTTACAATCCTAACCAATAACCTAAAACACTTTGAGAAAATAGACAGCAGATAACATCGAGCTTAAGACTGACTTCATAATTTACAACAAAATTACTTATTACCAAAAGACGAAAATAGCTTTTGTAAAATGGAAGTTATAGAGGATTCTCATGAGCAAAAAATTATAAATCCTATTTTTAATTCGGGAGGAAAACAAAGATGGATTGGAGAAATCATATTGTAAGCACACCCGATGTGCTACGGGGTAAGCCCCGGATCAAGGAAACTAGAATTCCAGTTAGTCTTATCCTTGGATATTTAGCGGCCGGTAAAACCTCTGAGGAGATCATAGGAGAATTTCCAGATATTACAAAAGAACAAATTGCTGCCTGTTTGGATTATGCCCGTCAGTTGTCTGAATTTGAGGTCACTGTTTAATGGCTTTAAGATTCTTTGCGGATCACTGCATATCCAATTCTGTAATCAAAACACTTCAGGATGCAGGTAACGAAGTATTTAGATTAAGAGATCATATTTCTACAGATTCAGCCGATCAAATTGTAATCTCAAAAGCACAGGAACTCGATTCTATATTGATTTCATTAAATGGAGATTTTGCAGATATAGTAAGTTATCCGCCTGCAAACTTTAAAGGTATTATTTCCCTGCAAGTAAAAAATCATCCAGAAATCATTCCACAGCTTATTACAAGATTAAAAGATTATTTGTATTCTTATCCCAGTATGAATCATTACAAAGGGAAGTTATTTGTTGTAGAGGTTCATAGAATTCGAATCCAAGAATAATTAAAGACTGTGATGAAATCAAAGCCAAGGGTCATAATTTTGCTACAGACAACAAAAAAGGATATTTAGCAGTACATTAAAACAAATGAGGATAGCTTTGGAAGAATTCAAGGTTATTTTTAAAAATTGAGAATTAAGATCATGTTTTATAATTTCAGTACCTCCGTGCCTCTGTGGTTTATTATCCGCAGGAATCTCAGATTCTTTATCTGTGTCATCTGTGCAATCTGCGGTTTCATATTGTTACCTCACCATATTTTCGCCATGGGAGAGGCTTCAAAATTTACCTTCGCCCAACTGGAATATTTAGGAGGAAACTGGAATCCAAGACCCAATGCGGGAAAACGTCTGATGTGGGAACTTATCAAACGAACCAGCGTCGAGGCGCGTATCGACTCCGTAACCTTTCGGGCAGATGATGTCAATCTCTTTGAATACCCATTCCTCTACATGACGGGTGATCAGGAATTTCTGCCGTTCAGCGAGAAAGAGATCGGCAATTTAAAATTATACCTGGAGTTTGGCGGTACACTCCTCATTGACGACTGTATCGGAAAGAGCGATTTTGGGTTTGATAAATCTGTCCGACGTGAAATTAAACGGCTATTTCCCAATAAATCCCTGGAAAAGCTCCCTGCAGACCATACCATCTTCAAATCCTTTTACTTACTGAATCAGGCCTATGGCAGGATTATGGAAAAATCTTATCTGGAAACTGTCATGATAGAAAATCGGGCGGCTATCATTTATTCGCAGAATGACCTCGGTGGCGCCTGGGCAAAAGATCCTCTGGGAAGCTGGGAATATGAAGTAATTCCAGGCGGTGAGACACAGAGGGCTATGGCATTCCGTCTCGGCATCAATATTATTATGTACGCTCTAACGGGCGACTACAAACAAGATCAGGTGCATCTGCCTTTTATCCTGAAAAGACAGATGTAATGCAACCGAACGAGTCGGAATTGTAAAATGAAAACTGAAAAAATGGTAACAGTTTAGTTTTTTGAAAAATTCCAGTAATGATGAGCTTGTCAGGTGTTGTAGAGGCAATTCATGAATTGCCTCTACATGATTACTGCTAAGACGTTTACGACTTTCGATGTTTTCAAAAAACTAAATTGTTACAAAAAATGCAAATTGCTATGTGCTATGTAGTGGCTAGGTAACCTCCCCCCTACATTTGCCATTGAATTTTCCCTAAAATGTCAGAATTATTTTTGGAAGATACTACTTGACAGTGGGTTAATTGGAGGCAGATTATTGAACAGTTACCTTCTGCCTCACTTTTTTTAGAGATCCGGATTCGATTCCTATCTCTTCATCGGTAAGGTAACAAGCAGGGTCGTGTTCCCACATATCGCCGTAGTATGCCTCAGCCCTGGCCCTGAAGTTTCCGCCGCAGATGTTAAGCCATCTGCATTTTGCACAACGCCCTTTAATATAAGGGTTTTTGTTCTTCAGTTTAGCCATCAATTCATTGGAAGTGTCCTCCCATATCTCGCTAAACTTCCTTTTCCTGACATTTCCAAAAGAATACTGTCTCCAGAACTGGTCGGCATGTACCTCCCCATCCCAGCTTATACAGGCAAGTCCCTTACCAGAGCTATTTCCTTCGTTCATCTGAAGGAGTTCGTATACCTCTTCTGCCCTTTTTGGATTTTCCTTCAGGAGCCGTAAATACACATACGGACCATCGGCATGATTATCTACGGTGAGCACCTCTATTTTTCTACCTCTGTCATGCGCCTCTTTGGTCTTATTGATAATAAGATCGACAACCTCACGAGTTTCTTTGTGAGAAAGGTCTTCCTCGATCAGGTTAGACCCCCTCCCTGAATAGACCAGATGATAGAAACAAACCCGTGGGATATTTTCCTTTTCAATAAGTTGAAAGATACCCGGAATATCATGTGCATTCCTCTTATTGATCGTAAAACGCAAACCCACTTTAATACCCACCGACATGCAATTCCGAATGCCTTCCAATGCAGCGTCAAATGCACCTGGAATACCCCGGAAACGGTCATTTGTTTCTTTAAGGCCGTCCAGGCTGATCCCTACGTAGGAAAGTCCGAATTTTTTCAATTCATTGGCCTTTTCTCTCGTAATTAAGGTACCATTCGTACTGATGACCGCCCGCAAACCCTTCGCTTTCGCATAACCAATTAATTCCAGGAGGTCAGGTCTCATAAGGGGTTCTCCGCCAGAAAACAGAATCACAGGAGCCCCGTAATCTGCAAGGTCATCTAACATTGCCTTTGCCTCATTGGTAGTCAGTTCATTGGGATATTCAATATCCTTTGATTGAGAATAGCAATGGATACATTTCAGGTTGCAACGTTGCCCTACATTCCATACGACAACGGGTTTTTTGTCTTGCGAAAATTGTAATAGATGGGATGGTAGCTTCCTGGACTCTCTACCATAACGCAATGCATCTGACGGCTCTACGGTACCGCAATATAATTTTGATATACCAATCATGTACTGCATCTCCTGCACAGGGTATATGTGCTAAAGTACGCGTGGTTACTTACCACATGTACGATTATAATGAACGTGTAAATCACCGCACTATTCTGTAAGCAAAATTATAGAAATCATTATAACCTAAAATGATTATTAAGTAAAAAAGATTTTGCGGCTCTTAAAATTACTGCCCCACTGCATAAAATTTCCAATCTACACAACCTACATAAAGCGTACTTTTTGAATCAATCGCCGGGGAAGAAAGCAATGGTTCACCAATTGTTACACTCCATTTAAGCGCACCATCCCTATTTATGGCATATAAACTACCATCCCATGACCCTACATAGATAACGCCATTTGCATCGATGACAGGTGATGCCGTAATAGAATTTCCAGTTTTAAACTCCCATTTCACCGTACCATCTTTTTTTACCGCAAATAAACTGCCTGCCTGTGTACCAATATAGGCTACCCCATCTGCGTCAACAGCGGGAGAAGAATGTGTCCGGCTGCCCAGGTCGAACCCCCACTTCAGTGTCCCATCCAAATTAGCGGCATATAATTTCCCGTTCATATCTGCAACATAAACAGCGTCATTACTGACAGCAGGTGTAGAGTCTATTTTGCCCTCAGTCTCAAGACTCCACTTTAAAGTCCCATCCTGATTTATGGCATATAAATGTTTATCCCAGGAACCGATATAAACGGTATTATCCTGACCCACAGCAGGTGAAGAAATCATGATAGACGCCCCGGTCTTATAACTCCACAAGAGTTTTCCGTTTGCTGCTAAGGAGTAGAGTTTCCCATCATAGGAACCAACATACACAGTGCCTTTGTCGTCAACAGCAGGAGATGAATGAATAGCCCCGGCTGACTGGAACTTCCATTTCATCTTTCCATCAGGATTGATCGCATAAAGCCTCCCGCTAACTGAACCAAAATAAACAACACCGTCCATGCCAATCGCGGGAGAACCAAATATTTCATCGCCACTCTTAAACGCCCATAATACCTTCCCTTTTGGAGTTATGGATAACAAACTGCCATCGGTACTTCCCACATAAATTACTCCATCGGCATCCACTACAGGAGATGACCATATTTCTCCGGAGCTGGAAATGCTCCATTTTAAGCTGTTATCAGAAGGCCCTGCAAAGGGTACACAACCGGTCCTCTGTAAATTATATCGATACATGGGAAACATATTTACTGTTCCCTGAGCATGAACAGAAGAAATTTGTGACGAACTGTACAGTAAAAGTACAACCACCGTTAAAAGGTAGATTACAATACATGGGAAAACACTTTTCGTCTTCATTATTATTTGCTCCTTCCAAAGCATTAAAGATCTGGGATAACCAGCTCTTGCCCGATTTTCAAGGATTTTTGATCTTTAAGGATTTTTCTGTTAGCATCGAATATCTTATTCCACTTTGCGCCGTCATTGTAATACTTTACAGCCAGGTTATAGAGTGAATCACCTTGCTGAATTATGTGTTTTTTTGTGGCTGGTTTTGTATCTTCTACCTGTAGTACCCTTGAAAGCAACGGTGTGGTTGTCTCTGTCTTTATTTCAGTATTTGTCTTTTGTATTATTGCTTTTTCTTCGGGTATGATCAGTTCTGTGCCGATCCTGAGACTGTTACGGTCATGAATTTTATCCTGATTTGCGTTGAAAATCAGCAACCACTTGGATTCATCCCCATAATATTTTCTTGCTATTTTACGAAGATTGTCGTTATTTTGCACCTTGTGAATCGTGCCTTTTGAGGCAACCTTCTTTACATCGCTGGAAGGAACATCTTTCCAATCCTCCTGATCTGAGGTTACGTATACTTTTGTATCATTTGCGTTAATATTTTTTATCGATTCCCTTTCCTGCGCCTTTTTCCATTGTCCTTCGACAACAACATCCTCTTTTTTTGCGCTTCGTTCATCAGTTTTCACTATATCAGCAACAGACAAGGCCTTCTCTTTGATACCTTGCATCGCAGTAGTCGCTTCGTCAAAAGATTTCTGAGATGCGGTTCGGGGGTCTGGAGACAATTCGCTTATATCCAATACACCAACTTGTGTTTCTTCATCTTCTTCCGGAACAGGAATAACCGGTTCTTTAACTGTAGTTCTTGTGCTCAGAAAGACGCCAATAATTGCCAGAATAATCACTCCTAAAGCTACACCAACCTGCACATCTCTTTTCATCGTTTTTTATTCCTTTCGTAGGTTTTAAAGGAATGAAGAACAAAATAAAAAATTTCCTAATATTTTTGTTAAATCAAGAGTTAATTTTTTATATTCTCAGCAAAAAACATTTTTGCAATGGCTTTCCAGCAGTTAATATTTGCTACTATCCTGACAAGGTTTACGGTTTTCATAATTTTTAACCTGGAAATCGAAATCTCATGCAAAAATTTGTTGTACACTATTTCGGCACTCTTCCGCACTTATTCAGGATAAGTGGTTTTTTACCAAAAATTTTACTCATAATCCCGACAACTAATCCGCACGGAATTAACAACTATTACCCTTTCAGTGTTTTTGTTGCAGTTTCCTTACCCCGCATTGGATAATTTTGCCGTGGTGATGTCTGGCCTTCAACAGAAAGTCCTTTCCAGTTGAGTAGCATAGGACATGCAATAAATATTGTAGAATACGTACCCACGATAATTCCCACTAGCATAACAAATGCAAAACCGTGAATCTCAGGCCCTCCCAGGAAAAACAAAGCGCATAATACACCAATAGTTGTAACACCTGTCAAAAGAGTACGGCTCAATGTCTGGTTGATACTATCGTTAACCAGTTGCGGAGTCAGTATTTTACCCCGCCCGCCCATATTTTCCCTAATCCTGTCAAACACGACAATTGTATCATTCAGAGAATAACCCACTACCGTAAGAAACGCCGCCACCATAGCACTATCGATCTTCATATTCCCAAACAAATAATCCGCTACGGCCACAGCACCCAGCGTAATCAGAATATCATGGATCACGGCGATAATTGCAGCAGAACCAAATTTAAAATCTCCAAAGCGAAACCACACGTAAAATATTGTTGCGATACAGGAGAAGATTACAGCCAGGATGGCCCGGCCCTTCATTTCACTCGCAACAGTAGCGCCAATGCTTACGACCCTTTTTAGCGGCTGTGGTATTTCAAATGCGTTTCTTATAACCTTTTCCACTGTTTCTGCATCTTCAGAATTTAGAATAATCCTGACTGTCTGATACTCACGTCCATCCTCCAGACCATGTTCAAGAATATGGGGGTACCCAGCCATGGTTAATACCTCTTCAATAACTTCTTTTTTCAAAGGCACTGATAACGTCATTCTAAATTGTTCCTGATATGCTTTCATCTCCTGCGATGTTTCAACATCTGCTGTGTCGCCCGCACCCTTTTTAATCGGTTCAAATGCAACATCAACTTTTTCTTTATACCAGTTGTCCTTAAACTTACTGACGATGTCTTCTTTGATTTTCTCCTGGACTTTTCCTGCGCTCAAAGGTTTCATACGAATTGCAAATACCGTTGCCGGGGCATTCACGGAATAAATACTTTTTACAGCATCTTTAACGGATTTAATCCCTTGAATCATCGCAACAAAGTTCTCTTTACCTACGCCCTCCTTCAATTCTACCCAGATTGCTTCATTTCCAATGATACTGACGCTTGGGCTGGAAATCGTTTCCTTCAGGGTTTGTTTTATTTCCTGCAGGTCCGTCCTGAATCCCTCAATTTTGAGCTTAGTCGTGCGTGACATGGGAGATTCTTTTGACTGCCCAGTTACAGAAACATTAAATCCCTGCCTGTTAAGTTCAAAAGCAAGTACCGCTGGGTCTACAGGCTCACCAACTTCCACATCAATAAAAGGTTTAGATGCCTGCACACCCACATCCTGCGCCTGCAATGTTTCAATAATGTCACCCGGCGTTATTCTGACATCACGGAAGACCAGATAGTTTTTTAAACCCTCCACAACAGCACCTACCAGTTGAGGGCGTTTTTTAACGTCTTCCAAGCCCGAAATATTCACAACATACTCCTTGACCAGCTGATTAACAGGAACTATGGACGTCACATCTTCTTCACTATAACCTGCATCCTTCAGGCTTTTTTGAATAGCCTCTTCGTCTACAGGTTTCTGCAATTTAAGATGAAAACCCAGTGGCTCGGTAAAATCAATTCCTGCAAACAGCCCTATCCTATCCAGCGCCCTTTCTACATCTTCTGCTATTTTTTGTTTTATCTTTTCCTCGTTAAGCTCTTTTATCCTGATGCCAAATTCCTTTGCTGTTGCCGCGAACTGAGTAATGGTCTCTTCTGACCAGATACTCTGCACCTCAGCCTCTTTATAACCAGTCTCCGCCAATGCATTCCTTATAAGTCCTGGTGGAGTTGGATTATTCAGGTGCAAATGTACAAGGGTTCCGCCGGTAAAATCAATATCATATTTTTTATTCCCGCGAAGGGCGAATGTTGTAAGCCCACCGATAATACATATACCTGAAACAACTATCAGAACAAAACGATAATTAAGAAATCCAACGTGAGGGATGCCGATCAGCTTAAACATTGAAAAATTCCTGATCCAGCCTAAATCCATGAACAGCTCATAGATGACCCTTGTCACAAAGATAGCGGTAAACAGGTTAATAATCAGACCAATGATCAATGTCCAGGCAAACCCCTTTACAGGACCTGTACCCACCGCAGCAAGTATCACACCTGTAATCAAGGTGGTAATATTGGAGTCAAAGATAGCAGAAAATGCCTTTTCATATCCTGCCTTAACGGCTGCCCGTACAGGTTTTCCTTTGGCTTTTTCTTCGCGGATCCTCTCAAAAATAAGCACATTGGCATCAATACCCATACCAATCATGAGCACCAAACCGGCAATGCCTGGCAGCGTCAGGGTAGCGTTGAGAAGCGCCATTGCCGAAACTATCAGGAAGATATTTAATGCGTTTGCACAGTTGGCAACCCATCCTATTCCTCGATAATAGATACCAATAAAAAGAATGGCGAAAATACCGCCTATGGCACCGGATAACAATCCTCTGGCAATAGAATCCCTCCCCAAACTTGGGCCAACCATAGTTTCCATTTCAAGTTCAAGGTCTGCAGGCAGACTTCCCGCCCGCATGATGGCGATGAGTTCATTCACTTCATCCTGCGTGAAATTCCCTTCGATGATCCCTGCCCCGGGAATACGATCGCGGATAACAGGCGCCGAATACAGGATGCCATCCAGGATAATTGCCAGTGGTTTGCCAATATTGCGTTCTGTAATTTGCCCGAACTTGGCCTTGCCGATAGCGTCAAACTCAAATCCCACAACCGGTTCTATTCCTTTACGATCTGCATATATCCTGGTCAGATGTTCTCCTGTAATTGCTACTTTATTTTGAACAAGGTACCACTTACCAGCTTCTCCTTCTTCACCTTTTTTCTTTCTTAGCCAGTGTTTATAAAAACCGGGGACTTGTTTTCCTTCCATGGCCTCTTTATATTCCGGACTGTCACTGCTTGCTGCCAGTCTGAACTCAAGTTTGCCAAGCCGTGTAATCCGGTTCTTCAGCCCTTCTATCTCCATCCTTGTCGCCCCAGGAACCTGAATGAGTATCCGATGGCTTCCCTGTTCCTGTATTCGGTACTCTATAACCCCCTGGGGGTCTATTCTCTTCTTCAGCACTTCAATAATTTCTTTTGTAATACCCGGACGATCTTCCTTTTCGTCCACCCTTACCTTATACAGTAATTCGGAGCCTCCTTTAAGGTCTAACCCAAGCTTAATTTTACCCTTTGACACATATTCAACCACCTTGTTCCGGATCTTTTTGCCGTCTCTGTCTGTTTCTTCACTGACAATTGCCTCCCTGATAACAGGATTCGTTATGAAAAACTGTGTCCATGATCTTTCTAATGTAGTCCTTTCTACTACCTTGCCATCAATCTCTTTGACACGCTCTCTCTTTAAGACCTTCTCTGCCGGTGGATACAAAACCATGGTACCAATAGCAATAACTGCCGCAATGAGGGGTATCCTCCACCTTAAATTCTTAGTCATTTGTTTCTCCTCAAAGGCTCCCTTTCCGTTGTTTATTATAAACTGTCTATCCGTAAATAATCAGAATATGAACTTATTTTGCTTCTTTACTTTCTTTTATTGCTTCTTTTGACTCTTCTGTATCTTCATCGTGAGAAACCTCCAGCACTGTGACAATTGCATTCCTGTCAACTTTGATCTTCACATCTTTGGTGTCGTCTACACGGAGGATAATTTCATTCTCCCTGACAGATGTAATAACCCCATGGATTCCACCAGCCGTTACAACCCGGTCGTTCTTTTTGATCTTGGATAACAACGCTTTGCGCTCCCTTTCCTTTTTTTTCTGCGGTCTCAGTATCAAAAAATACATCACGACAAACATGAGTATAAACGGAAGCAACATTGATAGCATACCACCTGGTGACGACTGTTTTCCCGCCGCCTGTAATAAAAAAAGCATCATATTCCTCCTAACCGTGGTTAAAGATTTTCACCCTAAAGTACTGTTTCCTGATTTGAAATGTATCCATAGTGCCAGTCACTGTGCCACTTCAGACTGGTTTAATAAAAAATCTGCTTTAAAATCCTTAAATTCGCCCTTTGTAATGGATTCTCTTATCTGCTGCATCAGGCTTTGAAAATAAAAGACATTATGTAATGAGATCAAGGTCAATCCAAGGATTTCATTAGCCAGAAAGAGATGTCGCAGATATGCCCTTGTAAAATTCTGGCACGTATAACAGCCACACATCTTATCCAGAGGCTCTTGGTCTTCTTTATACTGGCTGTTCAGTATCTTTATTTTACCGGTACTTGTAAAGGCACACCCGTTTCTTCCATTGCGTGTGGGAACAACGCAATCAAACATATCAACCCCGCGTTCTACGGCATTTATGATATCCATGGGAAACCCAACACCCATCAAATACCGGGGTCTTTCCAGCGGTAAATAATCCACGGTATAGTCAAGGACTTCGTTCATCAGAAGAGACCCTTCGCCAACACTGAGCCCCCCAATTGAGTATCCCTCGAAATTCATTTCTACAAGTTTTCTGGCACATTCAATCCGCAGTTCCCTGAATACACTTCCTTGAACAATACCAAAGAGCGTTTGTTGCTTATTCCTGTGCGCATTCAGACAGCGCTCTGCCCACTCAAGTGTCCTTTTTACAGCAACGTTAGCCCTGTCCTGTTCGCAGGGGTATGGTACACATTCATCAAATGGCATAATAATATCCGCCCCGATGTCATTTTGTATTTGCATCATCCTTTCAGGGGTAAGGAACATCCTTGCTCCATCAATAGGGGATTGAAATTCCACCCCGTTGTCTGACACCTTTGTCAGGCCAGTAAGCGAGAAAACCTGGTATCCACCGCTATCGGTAATAATTGCGCCATCCCATCCCATAAATCTATGGAGGCCGCCTAATTGCTTAATAATTTTCTCCCCGGGTCTCAGGCAGAGATGATACGCATTACACAAAATGATCTTTGTATTCGTCTCCTTCAGTTGCTTCGGCGTTAAAGTTTTGACCGTGCCCTGTGTGCCAACCGGCATAAAAACTGGTGTGGGAATACTGTGCTGAGACAACTGGAGTTCACCACACCTGGCTTTTGTTTGCTTGTCGCCAGCCAAGATTCTAAAAATCAACAACGCCTCCGCAGAAAGACATCAATATACCCGAACCAATTCTGCCTTTGGATAGTAATATTTTAAAATAGCTGTCCATGAAAAACCCTTCTGGGCCATGCCCTGGGCACCGTACTGGCAAAGCCCCACTCCATGCCCCCATCCTTTACCTGAAAAGGAAATACTTTTCCCGTTACTTCTTGAATGAAAGGCCGTGCTAAACAAGTTATTTGGACCAACCAATAACCGAAAATCATTTGCGTTTATTTCTTTATTTCCATTAGCAGAAGCAATCTCTACTTTCGAGCCATGGCCACCTGCACCGGGATTTACTATCTTTACGGTACTGATATTCGATACATAGATGTTAGCTTCCCTCAATTTTTTTTCAATTTCTGCCTTACTGATGTCTGTACTCCAACTGGAATGCTTGGAGTTATTACAGTAATTACACGTAACCCCGCTCAGGGGTGGTATGCTATCCTTCCCAAATACATGGTTAACATTCTCAGTGTGCCCTCCACATGTGCTGTGGAAATAGGCGGGGAAAATATTCCAGTTGTACACCATAACAACGCCTTTCGTGTCCTGCACAATTTTGTTGAGCCGCGCCGTTTCGCCAGCCACGCCTCTATACGCAAGTTCCAGCATATCCAGGTGATATACATCATCCCGTCTCATCTTTATTTTATACATCGCATAAGTCCTTGCCGCTACCGACTGCGCACGTAAAGCATCTTCATTCCAGCTTGACGGCATTTCACTGCCAAGCACACCGGAAATAAAACTCTCAAGGTCTATCTCTCCGATTATTGAGAATTTGTTATCAAATTGCTGCAGTATTCTGATTTCACCACGATATCGTACGTTATTTAAATCAATTTCTCCGTCCCGCTGACTGGTGATCCTCAGTTCGCTGTTGTTGTATCGCTTGTTTCCTATACTGATACTGCCATTACTTACCGATATTGTACACCTTTGCAGTCCCTGTCCCTGATCTATAATATTCATGAGACTGCCGGTAATCTGATAACAGCCACCAATAGCCAATTGCGCCTCGCACCTGTCGTTTACAAGAAGCACACGCACAATGGGCGTTTTACTCAAAAGAGGTCCGTAATCAAGAACCTCATCCCGCACCACAGTGGTACCCCTATGACAGGAAAGAGGCATCCCTGCGGAAATGGTCGGTACTATCGCAGCAATCATTAGGAATAACGCCCTGCCCATATTACACTGTTTTCACAGATAACCCGAAATATCTATCCAAAACAATCACATCTTTGCAGCACATCTTTCGTATTCAGACCTTCTTTGTGAGTGCTTTCCTTATCCCTGCTCTGCAGAATGTTACCTCTGTATAATTCCCGTGTGGTGTCTTTATATCTCTCATATTCACTGAACATACACCCACAGTACCCTTGACGGTAAATCATTTTTTTTCTGGCTATATCATAACTACACTCAGATAGATATCGATAATCACGGTAGACAAAACCAACCCCGTATTCTTTTGATAAATTCTCTGAAAACAGCTTTAGCTGCTCGTGATTCTGATATACACTAAACAGCATTGTGGACGTAAAGGCATCAAATCCGTTTTTCTGCGCATAGGCTACCGTATATCTCAGTCTCATAACGTAACAATCGGCACACCGGTCTTCTCCCTCATAATTGACGTTCTTTAGATATTCCCTTAATCCATAGTCCTCACAGTAAATTACCGGAATGGGATCGCTTTCCTGGAATACACGCAATGCCTTCGACCTTCGCCTGAACTCAAGCAACGGATGTATATTTGGATTATAAAAGAGCCCGGTCACGTTAAAACCTTCTTTCCTCAGCTCATTGAGCGGCGCACACAAACAACATGCACAGCAAATATGAAGCAGCAGATTCATGAAACTACCCTTCAAAATAGTTTTTTCTGGAGTCCGGCTTCCATGCGATACTGATATCCCAGATGTTCATAGGCCAGCTTCGTGGCAACCCTTCCGCGAGGTGTTTTTTCAAGGTATCCTCTCTGAATCAAAAACGATTCATATACATCCTCGATGGTATCCTCTTCTTCACTTACTGATACTGCAATAGTCTTCAGACCTACAGGACCTCCGCCATACCTGATGACAGTTTCCAGTATTTTACGGTCCATGTCTCCCAAACCATTTCCATCCACCCCCAGCATCTCCAGCCCCATATTGGCCACATATTCGGAAATAACGTCGTTCCCGCGAACCTGGGCGACATCCCGAATTCGTCTTAAAAATCTATTAGCAATCCTCGGGGTTCCTCTGGATCTTTTGGCGATAATCTCAGCCCCCTTCTCTTCTATATGAATAGAAAGGATACGGGCCGAATTACATACAATCTTGTAAAGATCATCCCATGGATAAAACTCCAGCTTCTCCAGCACGCCAAAACGCGAACGAAGCGGGGCGGTAAGTAATCCTTCCCTTGTAGTCGATCCGACGAGTGTAAATTTTGGCAATTTTATTTTCACCGACCGCGCCTTAGGTCCCTGATCTATAATAATGTCAATGAAAAAATCTTCCATTGCCGAATATAGATATTCCTCTACCGTTGTATTTAACCGGTGAATTTCATCAATAAAGAGGATATCCCCGTATTGCAAATTCGTAAGAATACCTGCAAGGTCTACCGGTTTATCCAGGATAGGGCCTGAAGTTGTTTTAATCGTTGTGTTAATTTCATTGGCAATAATCTGTGATAACGTTGTTTTCCCCAAACCGGGAGGACCGGAAAATAAGATGTGGTCCAACGGCTCCCCCCTCTTCTTTGCAGCCTCAATGTAAATGAGCAGATTTTCCTTTATGCGATTTTGCCCGATAAAATCGCTGAATCTCTTTGGCCTCAGCGAAAGGTCCAGATTTTTATCATCGACAATTGCCTCAGAAGATAAAATATCTTCATGCACCATGACTAAATCCTGCAATCGGTTTGAAATCATAAACCCGGCAAATCAGGTTTTATATTTCAGCGCTTCCCTTATGAGTGTTTCAGCATTATCAATTGTCCGCAATTTTCTTGCTGCCTCGCTTACTGCATTTTCAGCCACCGAACGTCCATAGCCCAGAGAAACGAGGGCCATAATGGCATCCGACACAAGCGCCTTTTGTCGGACATCCGCAGTACCAGGGGAAGATATAGCAACTTCTTTGATGATGCCCTTTAATTCCAGAACAATCCGCTCGGCTGTCTTTCTGCCTACTCCTTTTATTTTTTCCAATGCCTTTGGATCTTCACGGGTAACTGCATCCCTTATATCCGCAACAGTACTGCCGGAGAGTATCGTGATTGCCGTATTGGGTCCTATCCCATTCACAGAAAGCAGCAATTGAAACAAATCCCTTTCTTCATCCGTCGCAAACCCAAATATCTTTATCTGGTCTTCCCTTATAAACAACTGGGTAAGAATTGTGACCTCTCCGTGGCTGGGGATCTTCTCGAAGGTAGATAGCGGAATGTGTAATAGATAACCGATGCCTGCTACGTCTAGGATAAGTCTGGTAGGAGATTTACCAATCACCTGTCCTCGGATGCGGTCTAACATGTATACATCATCCCCATCACATTGTATTTATGACATCCGGTTTGTCAAACAAGTTATCCGGTAACGTTCCCTGCCAACTCTGTATCAGAATTGTCATCGGTTTTAAGGCTCAGTCCAAACATGGAGAGTTTTTCTTTTATCTCGTCCAAATAATTTTCCTTGATACCCTTTTGGCTTAATTCCATTTCTGTCATCTTTATGAGGTCTTCAACCTTCTCGATACCAACCTTGACTAGGGTATTTCTGCAGCGAACAGAAAGCTTGAGGTCCGAAATATCCTTTACGTGACCATTTCTTTCTTTTGCCGTTTTTTTGCTGAACAACTCTGATTCAACATCACCTTCTAATGCCTGCCCCAAACGTAATCCCTTTTGAGCCAGAATAGCCTTGATCTCATTCAATGAGGTTTCTCCAAAATTTTTAAACGAAAGTAAATCGGCCTCTGTGATCCTGGTAAGATCCCTCAGGGTGCGGATATTCATTTTTTCCAGACAATTTTTACTTCTTACGGATAGCTCAAAGTCCGAAATCGGAATGTTCAAGACCTCGCTTTCTTTCCCCTGTTTTTTGGAAATCTCTTCATCGTAATACATGTCAACCGAGGCCTTTGCGTCTTTTAAAAATAGTGCTGCCCGTGCATTGGTCGGCTCAGCATCCAGAACAGTCTCAAAACAATATATTGCATCATCATAGTTGCCACCATCTTCATACAAGATTCCCAGATTGATAAAAGCATTTTTATAGCTAGGACTCAAACTAACGCATTTCTCGTAGCATTCAATCGCCTTTTCGTCTTCCCCGTCCATATCATAATTAAAAGCAGTGCGAAAGAGCGCCTTTGCACAGTTTGGATCAATTTGAAGCGCCTGCTCATAATGTTTGAATGCCTCCTGATATTCTCCCAGTTCATCCAGACAATATCCCCACTGGTAATGCAATTCGGCGCTATTACCATGCGATTGTGAAAAACGTTTAATAATCCCCAGGGCATCTTCGACATCTCCGGCCATTCTCTTTGTCTCTGCAATATCCATAGAAATATCAAACTCCTCAGCGTCCGCTTTTTTTGCGCGTTCGAAACATTCCAGAGCCTGATTATAATCACCTAACTCTTGATAGCATTTTCCTAAATAATATGCCCCTATCTTCCTCGATTTTACCTCTTTCAGAAGCCCGGATGCCTCTTTCACCCTTCCGACTATCCACTCGCATATTCCCAATATAAGTATTAAATCCTTAGCTCTGGCGCTATCATGCTCCTTTTTTATCTCAAGCCTTAACGATTCAATCTTTGCATCCAGCATTTCCCTGTTTTCTTTTGAACTATACACCTGGCTTTTTATGTATGCTACAGCTTCCCTGGATATCGCCTCTCCTTCCAGCAGCTTGTCAAAATCAATATCAGTAGCAGCTTTGGTCATTATAGTATCCTGCCTCCGTACTTAAAAATAAAGTATCTCTTTTCCCCAAAAATATAGCTTCTCAATAATATTTTGAATATTTTGAATGTTGGAGTTTAACAAACACATATCGGAAATTCAAATAAATTTTGTTATCCTACATTATTTATAATTCTGTTATTTTTCCTTGTTTTCATGATTATTGTTTGATATAATTTGGCATATGTGGTTTGGTCGTACGAAAAAGTTATATTGTAATTCCTCATTCATGATTCATGAATAGCAAGGCTACAAGCTCTAAAACCTGTAGCCTTTTTTATTTTATTCAATTTCCACAGAAGTGAGAGGAGGTGATTTTTAAAATGGCAACCGGAACCGTAAAGTGGTTTAATGACAAAAAGGGATTTGGCTTTATTTCCCAGGATAATGGCCAGGATGTTTTTGTTCATCAAACCGCAATACAGTGTGAGGGTTTTAGGACCCTTGCAGAAGGAGACAAGGTCGAGTTTGAAGTAATAAAAGACCAGAAGGGCTACAAAGCCACAAAAGTCGTCAAATTATAAATTTATAAAAACAAGCACACTCTTATATTTACAGCAAAATCGATTTTTGTTAACCAATGTATAAAAATATGGAGTTGTCACTTACTTATAATTGCGACATGAAAACCCCGATATCGCAGATATTGGGGTTTTTTGTTTCCTCAAAAGGATAGAACCTAAAAAACCTTTTTGTTTAATGATGACAGAATCTTTTTATATTTTTTATGCACTTTCTTTTCGTGTTTTATGGCATCCTTAACAATTCTGTTAAAAAATGTTTTCACAAAGGGATCCGTTTCCTGCTCCGCCAGTTTCAGATATTTCTCCTGCAGGGACCGTTCATCTTTTTCAACCATATCAATTGCTTCGGATAAATTCATTGATTTCTGTCTCCATTTCTGAATTTCTCATGGTTAAAAAACAATTCTGTGGCGCTAATCTACCAGATAAAACAAAAAATATCAATATCCTTTAACAATTTTAACCTCTTTATCTTTACTTAATTATATACCAAACATCCTTCTTCACGTACTAAATACTTTTTTATTGACAACTTATAATTCAAAGAGTTTAATATGGCGCAAAGTAGTCCTTTAAATAATAATGAGGAAAGGAGATTATCACTCTATGAAAAACTGGTTAAGAGGAAATGTTCTTTTTTTATTAATTTTAAGTTGCAGCATTACCATAGCCGGGGAAGTTCTCATTCCTCCAGATGAAGACCAAAGGAAAGCCATTTCAGAAATAAAAAAAATATCTTCAGATTTGAATATTATACGGGATGAGAGGAGGGGTGTTGTCAAATTTATTTCGGGACAACTTACCAGCCCTTCCGGGTTATCTGCGGAAGAGGCTTCACTAGATTTTATTAAGCATTACAAGACATTATTCGGAGTTCGAATCCCTGAAAAAGAGATAGAACTTGACAGTATCAATACCACACCAAGAGGATATTTCATCAATTTAAAACAAACAAAGGATGGGCTGGACGTCATTGGCGGCAAGATTACGGTAAGAGTAGATAACGGTATAGTAACTTCTGTTGCAAACTACTTTGAGCCTGATATCCCTGTTATCACAAAACCTACCCTCTCCCCAGAAGAAGCAGAAACCTTTGCCAGACGTAACGAAGATATTACGGAAAAGGCTGTTAAAACCATTCTGATTGTTTTTCGCTGGGAAGGAAAGTTTTATCTTGCCTACCGGATAGATTTCCCTTTTAATCCGCGTCCAGAACCATCAAGGTATCGGGTTTATATCGACGCTCATAATGGCGATACCATCCTTGTTGAAAACAGGGTTATGCACGAGGGTTCAGCGGTTGGATCAGGTATTGGCGTGGATGGTAAACTAAAGAGTTTTGATACCTACGAGAAAGGCGGAACCTTTTATCTCGGCAATCCTCCATTATTAAATAATACCTCTATAACGATACGGACATACACCGCAAACAACACCAAGACAATCCCCGGGAAAATACTGACCGATGCAAATAACTATTGGGAGGACCCCGCCGGGGTAGATGCGCATTTCTACGGAAACTTTGTATTTGATTTTTATAAAAATAACTTCAGCAACTTCTCCTGGTTTGTTGGAAGCGGTTTCAATACCTCCGGCGGACTTTTATCAAGCGTACATTACGGAACAGCATATGACAACGCCTTCTGGAATGGAACACAGATGGTTTATGGAGATGGGGGACAAACATTTTCTCCCCTCTCGGGGGCACTAGATGTAGTTGCCCATGAGATCACCCACGGTGTTACAGAGGCCATAAACAACCTCATATACAGTCAGGAACCAGGTGCACTGAATGAGTCGTGGTCTGATGTAATGGGGATGTTTGTGTCCATAGATTACGGCGATGACCTCCCATACTGGCTCGCAGAGGAAATTATGAAGATCGCTAAAACCCCAGGAAAAGAGGCATATTACGCAATGAGAAGAATGGATGACCCACCGTTTAGAACCGATATCTATCCGGAAAACGACTATAACCCTAAAAACCCACTTAACAGTTGGGGACAGCCCGAGCATACCTCTGAACAGTACCGTGCGGTCAGCAGGCCATGGACAGATTACGGAGGGGTACATATAAACTCAGGTATCCCCAATAAGGCTGCTTATCTGATTACTACAAATACAAACGTCGGTGTAGAAAAGGCAAAACAGATATATTACTACGCCATGTTCTATCTCTCGCCAAACTCCCAATTTGTGGATGCCAGGGACGCCGTAGAACAGGCTACAATAGACCTCTATGGCAAGGGTCCTGAACTTACGGTTGTACAGAGCGCTTTTGCTGCAGTCGGTATTAAGTAAGTTTTTTATTCATTTCTCCGAAAGTGCTGGGTATAAATGGTTGTATTGCCATTAACATGATTCATATATAAAGTTTTATCCTATACAACCGATATATATTATTACTATAATTTTGCATAAGACCACCTAGGTCTCTTCATTTCCGAAATAACGGGCCTGGGTTCAAAAAAACATGGAGAAAGGAGGTGACATTCTTAGCCTGGCAAAAGGACGAGATGGACGGGATAGCGTATTTAACAAGATATCTTTTGAAAAGGAGGCAAGGAAATATGAAGAAATTATTAGGTATTTTTTTCATAGCATTTGTTGCTATAGTGTTGGCAAGTTCGGTTTATGCCGGACCTGCCGACGATACGGCGCCTCAAGTAGGTGATGACACAACATTCTTTGGTAAATCAGAAGGGCTAACCATTCCGGCCCTATGTGACAATTATGGATATGTGTGGTATCTCCAGGTAGCCGGCCCTGGCCAGTTGGTAGGGAAGGTTGATACCGGAACCTGCGGCATATGGGATGTAACCGGCACCTTTGATGCAGTAAATGTACAGCTAATAGCAACAAACAACACCGGCAACTCATGCTGCAAGCAGTTCACCTATACAGGGACACACACAGGCAAAAGCGGCAGAACCGCTTCCGGCACATGGACAAATACTTGCGGCGGCAGAGGTAGCTGGTCAATGGCCATTTGTAAATAAAAAGTAAAAAACAGTCAAATAAGTTAATGTGTTTTGTGGTCAGCTAAACATCAAGATGTAACAAGGCGCATTTCCAATTAAAAGGGAATGCGCCTTATTTTTGGCACATACTTCTTAAACGACCTAAATAGTTTCGTTTTCCGGAAATTCCGGTAGTGTCTCTGATTTTAATATCCAGAATCTCTTCCTTGGTTTAACAATTAATCTGGCGACGATTGAAACCGGGTATTCCGCCATTCCGATCTCATTCAACCTCAAAGACTTACCGGTAGTGCCGACGTAACTCAGAGGCGTAGCTGGTTCCAATATTGTCAGCATTGGAGGCCAACCAATCACTCAACCGCATGTATCCCGTTGGAGGCCTTTCTGAAACCAGGAGGTTTGACATCAATCCATAGACTTCGTCCCTGGTTAACACAACATCATTAACAACATAGCCAACCAATCTTGAAAAGAAAAGCGCTAACTCCGGCCTGAGATGGAAAATCTTTGCCTTGCTATGGATTTTGCCGGCAATAAGCCTGACCATTTCATCAAATGTGTATATCTCTGGGCCAACGGCATCCATAATCATATTTGCTTCGAGCTGACCGGCTTTTACTGCAATTTCGGCCACATCTTCCACAAAAACCGGCTGCACTTTGTAATCACCAGACCCCATGATAACAAATAACGGAAATCGCCGGAGCATCCACGCAATATTATTGATAAGGATATCCTCATGTCCAAAGAGCACGGTTGGCCTAATGATGGCATAAGAGAGCCCTGACTGTTCTATAACCTTTTCCAAGATTCCCTTTCCCCTGAAATAAGGAAAGGGAGACTCTTCTGAGGCGTTCGTAATGCTGATATGCACAATCCTGCGTATACCTGCCTCTTCTGCCGCCTTAATCAGAGTCTTTGTATTCTCAACGGCCTTATCAAAGGTAACACATCCGTATGAAAAACGAACCCAATAGGTATTGTAAAGGGTTGTAGCTCCTTGCAGGCTCCTGATTAGGTCTTCCGGCCTGTCAAAATTGAACGGAAAAACACTTATCCTGTCACCAAAAGGATTCAGACGGTTGGGATGTCCGGTAAGTGTTCTGACCTTTTTTCCAAGAGAAAGTAGCTTTTGGGCTATGTATTTACCCGTATAACCAAAGGCACCCGTCACAACATTTAATTCATCAGTAATTCTCATAACCCCATTTTTAAAAAGCTGGACTGGAATTTAATCGTGAAATACGTTTATTCAGACGAGATGCTTGCATTCCCCTACTATATATGCTACACTTTTTTTCTCTATGGAGACAGAGCAAAGTTACACATCCGGAAAGCTGACAAAAAAAGATATTCCTTTTCTTGTTATTTTATTTTCACTCAGTCTCTTTTTGTTTCTCTTTTATACATGGGCTATACCCCTTATCGATCCTGATGAGCCACGTTATGCCTCCACGGCGCGAAATATGGTACTTCATGGCAACTGGATTGTCCCATATTTTAATGGTGCCCCACGCATTAACAAACCACCGCTCTTTTACTGGACAATTGCAATTTCGTATAAATTTTTTGGAATAAACGAATTTAGCGCTCGTTTACCATCTGCCCTTGCGGCCACTGGTACAGTATTCATCACCTATTTATGGGCAAAAAGGTTCAGGGGAGAAACCGAAGCCGGCTCCAGTTACAACGACGGATTTTGGGCAGGTGTTGTGCTCGCCACCAGCCCCTTATTCTTCCTCATTTCCCATTTCTGCATAACAGACATGCTCCTTACCTTTTTTGTGTGTGCCAGCCTCTATCTTTTCTTTATCGAATATATGGAAAAAAACAAGAATAGCAGGAGAAAATTGTTACTTTATTTTTTCCTGGGTATGGGTTTCCTCGTAAAGGGACCTGTAGGAATCCTGTTGTTTATCGCAATTATTATCAGTTTTCTTTTATGGATACGCGACTTTCGATACATCAGACACCTCTGGTCTCTTTCAGGATTCCTGCTTTTTCTTGGGATTATCTGTGCGTGGGGCATCCCTTTCTGGTTAGCGCTGGGCACAGGACAGATATTCGATTTGCTTTCGCAGGAAACATCAGGACGGTTTGTTGGTGGCTACGCCCATCCTGAACCCATTTATTACTATCTGCCGGTATTTATGGTGGGGTTTCTCCCGTGGTCGCTGTTTTTATTCATCGCTTTCATCCATACCTTTATGGAACGAAATACCTTACTACCAGCAGAAAAAAAACAGGTGTATTTTTTCTGTTCCTGGTTTGTTGTAACTTTGGTCTTTTTTTCCGCGTCCCACTCAAAATTAATGACCTATATCCTCCCCCTCTCACCCTCAGTTGCGCTGTTAATGATGTCACTATCCCGGTGGGAAAAAGAAGGTAACTTGTGGGGAAGACTAAAGTGGCTCGTCTGGTTAGTGATAGGTTTGTTAGTAGCGCTTCCCATTGCATTACTTACGTCCACATCAAAATGGTTTCCGCCTAAATATGGTCTTTCGGCATACCATATCATTATCCTAATTGTTATCCTTCTTGCTGGCACACTGACGGCGCTGTTTATTTTCGCCAGGAAAAGGAGTTTTTCCCAATTACAAAAGGTACTTTGCCTTACCAATTGTTTCTTTCTTGTAATTACCCTATCTTATTCGGCAAAATACCTGGGAACTTTCCGATCTGCAAAGAATATCGCAGAAAAATGCCTTCTAGGTAAAAAGGAGGATTACACACTTTTCAGTTTTGCCAGAATTCTTCCGAGCCTTGTATTTTATAGTGGTAAAAATGTATCAGAAATTGGGACAAACACCGGCTTTAAAAAATTTATTTTTGATCGGAAAAAATCTATATACCTTGTAATGAGTTTGAATGATTACCAGAAAAGAAAGATTTGGGTTGAAAAAAATAAACTTCGTGCAGTATGCCATAATAACACCCACGTCATATTACGGAGAGAAAACTCAGATAAAGATTTTTAAGGAATGAAAAATGGAGAATGGTATCGCAACAAATCAAAGATTTTTATTTGCTGTACTTATTGTCTTTAGTTGCTTTGTCTTGTTTTTTGACCTGGGGGGCAGGGGTTTCCAGAATAAGGATTACCTGAGGTTTGCCGAAACTGCCCGTGAAATGATGTATACAGGCGATTACGTCGTACCCCATTATGCCGGCAAAATCTATCTCGCAAAGCCCCCATTGCTCATGTGGTCCATTGCATTATCTTCCAAATTTCATGGCGTGATTACTCCATTTACAGCCAGAATCCCTTCCGCCCTCTGTGCCCTTTTAAGCGTTATTACCGTTTTTTTATTTGGTAATCATCTTTACAAAAATGCCGTGGCGGGATTTTGGGCAGGGCTTATCCTTCTATCCAATTACATGTTCTTCCTTTACTCACGCACCATCAAAACAGACATGATGCTCACTACCTTCATTCTCACCGCCTTATACACCTTTTACATGGGTTATACATCAGGTAACCGGGAAAGGAGATTTTATTTCATCCTGTTCTACATTTCCCTGGCTCTTGCCATCCTGACCAAGGGTCCGCTGGGACTCATCCTCCCGCTTTTGATTATCTTTGTCTACCTCCTGTATAAAAAAGAACTAACATTCTTCAAACATATGCACTGGCTTATGGGCGCAGGCATCCTGGGGATCATCGTGGGACCCTGGGTTATCCTTATGTGCCAGAGGATTGGACTGGATACGGTAATTAAGAATGCCTTCAGCGAGTCCGCCGTCCGCTATAGTACGGAAGAATATGGTCACAAACAGCCCTTTTATTTTTTCTTTCCCGAACTTATCAAGGGATTTCTGCCCTACAGTATTTTCTTTCCTACAATCTTCATCTACCTGTTTTCAAAAAAGGTAGAGAGAAAGCATGGTGACCGATGGTGGCTTTCGCTATGGTTTATCACGGTCTTTGTCTTCATGTCCATTTCCAGATGCAAAAGCGCCCGTTATATCCTTCCACTGTACCCGGCACTGGCGCTTATGACAGGTGGTATGTGGGCTCAACTGTCCGGAAAGAAGACAAACAATATCTATTTAAAAAAATGGACCAAATACACCATTGCCATTGTACTGGGTATCATCACGGCGGCCTCCATTGGATTTTCTGTTTACACTTTTACCCACTATACAGCGCTCTTTACGGTTGGTGTCAGCGTAGGAGTCATCTTTTCAGCAAGTATCGTATGCAGATTTTTTATGAAAAGGTTACAGAACCATAATTTTTCCTTTGCCCTTATCATCGCATTCTTTATAACCATTGCACTGGTCTACATGAAAGTGCTAACAGCCCATAATTATCGCCATTCTCCTGGTCTCGATCTTGCCAATACCATATCACAACACGTACAAAAGAATGAACTCTATTATCACGACGTGCCGGATGAATGCCTTTCTCCCATAAATTTTTATATGAACCGTCTCATCCATGAAATAAGAAATGAACATCAGCTCTCCGAAGTATTTTCATACGGTAAAATCATTTATTGCATTGTTGGCAGAAAGGCATACGAGGAAACGGATTTTTTCCATAATATACCGCACACCCGTATACAGGACATCCAATACAAAGACATCGATTTAACACTCATTGCAAATCAACCAAAGCAAGACCAGAAAGATTGGTGACAGGGTAACCCTGTCACCAATCTTTCTTTTTTGCAATACTATAGATTTTAGCGTAACTTTTTATCTCCGATACCGGAATTTATCAAATACAGCACAGAAATTACAGTGACAAAGTCACGTGAACACAGTATAATGTTTTTTTGATTTTTGTATTTTGGAAATAAACTACTCCTGGCAGGAAGGAGAAGGAAGGTATGAAAAATAATAATAATATCCTCTACGAGACGGCAATCAAACAATTTGATACCGTTGCGGAGATGCTAAACATAGAAGACGGGATAAGGGAACGCATGCGAACCCCAAAACGATCCCTTATTGTTTCCGTACCTGTAAAAATGGATAACGGAAAAACAAAGGTATTCAAAGGCTATCGGGTACAACATGACATAACGCTAGGCCCTTCCAAAGGTGGTATTCGCTATCATCCTAACGTTGACCTTGAAGAGGTCTCCGCCCTCGCTATGTTAATGACATGGAAATGTGCCCTCATGCACATGCCTTATGGCGGTGCCAAAGGTGGCGTTCAGTGCAATCCTGAGGAAATGTCAGAAGGCGAACTGGAACGCATGACCAGGCGTTACACCACCGAAATTGTTCAGATCATAGGACCCGATAAGGACATTCCCGCACCTGATCTTTATACCAATGCACAAATTATGGCCTGGATGATGGATACTTACAGTATGCAGCAAGGCAATACGGTACCGGGTGTCGTTACTGGTAAACCTTTATTGTTAGGAGGTTCACTGGGAAGGGCAGAGGGTACGGGACGCGGGGTAGCCTATATGGTTATGGAAGCAGCACGGGTCTTATATAAAAATCTTCGTGGTTTGCGTGTAGCCATTCAGGGTATGGGGAATGTCGGTTCTGTGGCTGCACGCCTTCTGTACGATCAGGGATGTAATATTGTTGCCGTGAGTGATGTTAGCGGTGGCGCATACAATCCGAAAGGAATCCTCGTTCCTTATCTCTTACATCATATTAAAGAACATAAGCACGTTGTTGGCCTGCGGGAAGCGGATTCCATAACCAATGAAGAGCTTTTTGAGCTGGATTGCGATGTCATTGTACCCGCAGCCATAGAGGGACAGATCACAGAAAAAAATGCGGATAAAATCAGAGCCAGGATTATTGTAGAAGGCGCAAATGGCCCTACAACGCCGGAAGCCGATAAGATATTACAGGCGAAAAAAGTATTTTTAGTGCCTGATATTCTTGCCAATGCTGGTGGCGTGACGGTTTCGTATTTTGAATGGGTGCAGGACATCCAGTATTATTTCTGGAGTGAAGAAGATATTCAGAAGAAATTAAAAGACGTCATGGTTGGCACATTCAACCGTGTACTGGCGCTTTCCAACAAACAGGGCGTGGACATGCGGACTGCCGCATTAATGCTGGGCATAGGACGAGTAGCAGAAGCTAAAAAGATGCGGGGGTTATATCCTTAATTTCTCTATAAAAAATCACCACAATAAAAACCATCCATGATCTATCAAACCTTTGTTTTTTCAGAGGCCCACCGTTTAGGCACTTAGCGCCTCAATATCGACAAAATTTTATCGATATTCTGCAATTTGTTTTCATGTTTAGAGTTACAATTGCGTTTCGGCGCCGCCTTTCCCAAGCGCAGTCTTGGGAAAGGCGTAGTTTCTTCCCAAAATTATTTTGACACTTTTGGCAAAAATATTTTTATCCACTTTCTTGATTCTCCTTTTTTATTCTCTATCTCTCGTTATCCAGCATTCTTTTGCCTCGTCATTTTGTCAAAGTCCTTTATACGGACTTTGACGTTACCCTGGCAATAATTAAATTCCCTTGAGCATCGTAAAATTGCTGATAAAATTAACACTTATTTAAAAATATAAAAATAAAGAAAATTTGCAATAAATGCCTTATAATTCTTCTCCTGATAAGCAACAGGAAAATATTGCTGTCAAAAAAAGTCTCGACCTTTCAATTAAAGATGGTGTCGCATTTGCCGCTACAACCGGATTCGGGGATAACTACATCAACCCTTTTGCCGTAGCCCTCGGCGCAACTAATTTCCAGATTGGTTTATTAAGTTCCATACCGCAGTTCCTCCCCGCACTCCTGCAACTTATGGTTGCCGACATGACCGAGCAGCTGGGAAGTCGCAAGAAGATTATCGTGCGGTCGGTCTTTTTCCATGCCTTTATGCTGCTCCCCATTGCTTTGATTCCATATCTCCCTGAATTCGTTCAGGTCAGCGCGCTTATTGGCTTTTGTACCCTGTATATGCTATTTGCCTCCCTTGCCGGCCCGGCATGGGGTTCTCTTATGGCAGACCTTGTGCCCGAGGGGAAAAGAGGGATTTTTTTCAGTAACCGTTCACGGCTTATCGGTATCGTCACCCTGGCCACGACATTTTTGGCAGGTTACATCCTGCATCTGTTCAAAACCCAGTCGTTAATTGGTTTTACGGTCATTTTCTTTCTTGCCATGATTTCACGCTATATCTCGTGTTATTTTTTAGGCAGGATGTATGAGCCACCCCTGGAAGTAAAGCGCGAGCACTACTTCTCGTTCGGGGCATTTTTACGAAGGCTCAATGTTGGGAATTTTGGGAAATATGTGATCTTCCAGAGTTCTTTTAACTTTGCAGTATTCATTGCCTCGCCATTTTTCCCGGTATTTATGCTCCGCGATCTCGGGTTTTCATACCTTACCTATACCATCGTTATTACAACCGTCCCCCTTGCCACTATCTTATCAATGAGTTATTGGGGCCGGTACTCAGATGCCCTTGGGAATCGCCGGGTTATGGGGATTTGCAGTATGGTGATATCCGTTCTGCCAGCCCTCTGGCTCGTTTCTCATCGGGTATACTTCCTGATAGGAATCCAGGTACTGGCGGGCTTTTTCTGGGGAGGATTTAATTTATGCTCCTCCAATTTTATCTATGAATCTGCCATCCCTGAAAAGCGCACCCGCTGCATTTCTTACTTCAACGCCATCAATGGCCTTGCCATTTGCCTGGGCAACTTGCTTGGGGGTTTTCTGGCGACCCATATACCGCCTGTTTTTGGCCATCGGATGCTTACCCTTTTCGCCATTTCATCATGCCTGAGGATTATTTTATCTACCACCTTGCTAAGCCGGGTAAAGGAAATCAGGAAAACTGTGGGCGCTTCAGCATAGCCCCTTAAAATCAGATTTGACTTAAATCGTCATAAATATGCATAGCCATATCATGGCATTGCATTTTCTCGTTTTTAAAGGTATGCTTGTCTCGATTTTTGGCCAATAACAGGGAACTATGAGAAGAGCAACATCGTATGACCAGAAAGAATAAGAACGCTGATAAAAAAATTCCAACGGCGGCAATCTCGGCTTTGAAGAAAAGCTCTGGCAGGCTGCTGACAAGATGCGCGGCCACATGGACCCTGCCGAATACAAGCATGTTGTTTTAGGATTAATCTTTCTCAAATACATATCAGATGCCTTTGATGAAAGATACAATCAACTCAAACTCCTGACCGCTGAACCTTCCAGTGAATACTATGTAAGTGAGGAGATTGCTCGATACGAAGTAATTGAAGACAGAGACGAATACATTTCTGAAAATATCTTCTGGGTTCCAAAGGAGGCCCGCTGGTCATATCTTCAGGCAAATGCAAAACAGCCAAGCATTGGAAGGCTCATTGATGATGCAATGGTTGCTATTGAAAAAGAAAACCCCAAACTTAAAGGCGTTCTTCCAAAGGATTATGCAAGACCAACCCTCGATAAACACACCCTCGGTGAACTCATAGACATTATCGGTTCGATAACCCTCACCTCTAACCCCTCTCCCAATGGGAGAGGGGAGGATACAAATCGGGGTGAGGGACACGGTTCTCAAGATGTGTTAGGCCGTGTGTATGAATATTTCCTCGGTCGGTTTGCCTCAGCAGAGGGCAAAGGCGGCGGCGAGTTTTATACCCCGCAGTCAGTCGTAAAGCTTCTTGTTGAAATGATAGAGCCATATAAAGGCAGAGTATATGACCCATGCTGTGGCTCAGGTGGTATGTTTGTCCAATCAGAAAAGTTCGTTGAGGCGCATGGGGGAAGAAAGGGGAATATATCAATCTACGGTCAGGAGTCAAACCCTACTACATGGCGCCTCTGCAACATGAACCTTGCAATAAGAGGGATAGAAGGCAATATAGGGCCGCATCATGCAGACACATTCACACAGGACTTACACAAAGATTTAAAGGCTGACTTTATCCTTGCAAATCCACCTTTTAATGTGAGTGATTGGAAGGGAGAACTACTGCGAGAAGATGTGAGATGGAAATATGGAGTCCCTCCAGTGGGCAATGCCAATTTCACATGGGTTCAGCATTTCATCCACCACCTTTCACCAAATGGCATAGCAGGTTTTGTCCTTGCCAATGGCTCAATGTCTTCAAACACAAGCGGTGAAGGTGAGATTCGCAAAAATATCATTGAGGCAGATTTGGTTGACTGCAATGATTGCTCTGCCGGGTCAGCTTTTCTATACAACGCCTATTCCTGCCTGCCTCTAGTTTCTTACACGGAATAAAAAGAATGGTGTAGGGGCGTATGGCCATACGCCCCTACGAGATCGTAGAGGCCAGACATTATTTATAGACGCCAGAAAAATGGGACATTTGATTGACCGCACCCACAGGGAACTATCCGATGAAGAGATAAAGAAGATTGCAGATACCTATCACGCATGGCGCGGAGAAAAGAACGCTGGCAAATATAAGGACATACCCGGATTTTGTAAAAGTGCAACCATTGAGGAAATCCGCTCTCATGGCTATGTCCTCACACCAGGCAGATATGTGGGGGCTGAGGATATAGAGGAAGATGACGAGCCTTTTGATGAGAAGATGAAAAGGCTAACGGCAAGGCTTGAAGAGCAGTTTGCAGAGAGTGCAAGATTGGAGAAGATGATAAGAGAGAATTTAAAGGGGTTTGGATATGATTTATAACCCTGAAATACATCATAGGCATTCAATACGGCTGAGGGATTATGATTATTCACAGTCAGGTGCATATTTTGTGACGATATGTTCATGGAATAGAAAATGTTTGTTTGGAGAAATTGTAAATGGAAATATGCTATTGAATGAATTTGGGCAGATTGTGAAAAATGAATGGCAACACACAGGAATAATTCGACTAAATGTCGAATTGGATGTATTTGTCATTATGCCAAATCACATGCACGGGATATTGATAATTGTAGATGATAACAATAATCGTAGGGGCGTATTGCAATACGCCCCTACGATAAAATCATCGTTTAAATCACCATCAAAAACCATTGGGGCAATTATCCGTGGGTTTAAATCATCCACCACCAAACAAATCAACCAATTTCGCAATACACCAGGCATTCCTGTTTGGCAACGCAATTATTATGAACACATCATACGCAATGATAAAGAATTAACCCGTACACGAGAATATATCATCAATAATCCGTTACAATGGCAATCAGATGAAAACAATCCGATGAATTTGAAGGGGTTGGGGTATGGGGGATAAGTGGAGAGAAATGAGATTTGAAGATGCGATAGATATAAACCCTCCACGAAAAATTTTACGAGGAGAAATCGCACCTCATGTTTCGATGGATGCTGTACAGCCTTTTACCCGTATGATTAATCATTTTGAAATGAAAGAATTTAAAGGTTCTGGTTCACGATTTAAAAATGGTGATACTTTGATGGCAAGAATTACACCCTGTCTTGAAAATGGTAAAACGGTCTTCATAAGTTGCTTGCCTGATGATGTTGTTGGACAGGGTTCAACAGAATTTATAGTGCTTTCAGGTAAAGTTGGCGTATCTGATAACCTTTTTGTTTATTACCTTGCGAGGGACCCAGGGTTCAGAAATTATGCTATTCAGCACATGGAAGGTTCAACAGGGAGGCAACGAGTGCCAGCAAGTGCAATTGCAAAGCTAAAAATTAAACTCCCCCCTCTCCCTGAACAAAAAAGCTATCGCCTCAATACTCGGTGCGCTGGATGATAAGATTGAGTTGAATAGGAAAATGAATGAGACACTTGAGGCTATGGCAAGGGCGATATTCAAGTCATGGTTCACATATCCCTTTGAAGGACTTAAAAGGATACCCTCACCCCTTCCCTCTCCCACTGGGGGAGGGTGCCGAAAAGCGGGTGAGGGCGAGCTTCAGCTCGTAGACTCCCCGCTCGGTAAGATACCGAAGGGGTGGAGGGTAGAAGCTCTTGGCGATGTTCTTGAGTTAGCGTATGGAAAGGGCTTAAAAGAGGATGTTAGACAGCCTGGTGAAATACCAGTATATGGTTCAAACGGTCCGGTAGGTTGGCACAATGAAAGCCTTGTCAAAGGCCCGGGCATTGTTGTAGGGAGAAAAGGCAATCCCGGTATTGTTACATGGGTCGCAACAGATTATTATCCTATTGATACAACCTTCTATGTCGTTCCAAAAGGGATGATTAAAAGCATGTATTATCTTTTTCATGCGCTTAAATTACAAGACCTGCCTTCTCTTGGAGCAGATTCGGCTGTCCCTGGTTTAAATCGTAATATGGTATATATGAATAAGATGATAGTCCCTCCAGAGGATATAGTTGCTTTTTTTGACAAACGGGTTAAGTTATTGGCAGATACGGTTAATCACAATAATGAGCAATCCCGCACCCACGCCTCAATCCGTGACACCTTACTGCCGAAGCTGTTGTCAGGAGAGATAAGGGTTAAGGATGTGGAGAGGTTTGTGGAGAAGAAGGTATGAACAATAAAAACCCAAAATCAACTCTCATTCCTCCTCACGGCGGCTACCGCAATCTGGTATCCTATAAACTTGCAGAGATCATTTATGACGCCACGGTGGTGTTTTGTGACCGCTTTGTTGATAATCGTTCACGCACGCATGACCAGATGGTGCAGGCGGCTCGGAGCGGTGTGCAGAACATCGCTGAGGGAAGTATGGCGTCTGCAACTTCTAAGAAAATCGAACTAAAACTCACAGGTATCGCACGTGCAAGCCTTGAAGAGCTTTTGCTTGACTATCAGGCTTTTCTCCGCCAGAGGGGCTTACGCATCTGGGCCAAGAATTCACCTGAGGCCCTTGCGGTGAGGAAAAAGAAAATTTCAGACATGTCAGATCTATCTGACATGTCTGATCCTGAAGTTGCTGCAAACACACTGATCTGCCTGATTAATCAGGCAAGCTATCTGCTTGGCAGGCAGATTAAAAACTTTGAGGAGCGATTTCTTCAAGAAGGCGGTTTCACAGAAAGGCTTTACAATGCCAGACAGCAGGCAAGGAGAAGACCTTGAACATTACCGAATCTGAAATCGAGCAGGCAACCCTTGATTGGTTCAAGGTGTTGGGATATTCCATTCTCTTTGGGCCCGACATCGCCCCAGTAGGGGCGTATGACAATACGCCCTTACTTGCAGAGCGCACAAGCTACAGCGATGTGCTGTTAGAAAATAGGGTCAGGTCAGCGCTGTCAAATATAAATACTTCTATTCCACAAGAGGCTATCGAAGATGCATATCGCAAAATTGTAGGGGCGTATTGCAATACGCCCCTACTGGATGAGAATAATCGCTTGTTTCATAAAATGCTTACAGATGGTGTTGATGTTGAATATAAAAATTCAGAAGGTCGAATAGTTGGGAATAAGGTCTGGCTTGTAGATTTTAATAATCCTGAAAATAACGACTGGCTTGTTGTTAATCAGTTCACTGTTATTGAAGGACAAAATAATAGACGACCCGACATAGTTATTTTCGTAAATGGTATTCCATTAGGTGTAATCGAACTTAAGAATCCCTCTGATGAGAATGCAACAATAAAGGATGCCTTTAATCAGTTTCAGACATACAAGAAGGAAATCCCTTCACTCTTTCCCTACAATGAAATCCTTATTGCCTCTGATGGCATAGAAGCAAGGACTGGGACTTTGACTTCAGACTGGGAATGGTTTATGCCATGGAGAACAATAACAGGAGATGATTTAGCTCCAAAAGGAATTCCTGAACTTGAGGTATTAATCAAGGGAATATTTGAGAAGAAAAGGTTTCTTGATCTGGTGAGATATTTTATAGTTTTTGAGGTTGACGGTGCTGAAATCATTAAGAAGATAGCAGGCTATCACCAGTTCCATGCAGTGAATAAGGCTGTTGAATGCACAATCCAGGCAGCATCTCCACAGGGTGATAAGAGAGTCGGCGTTGTCTGGCATACACAGGGCAGTGGTAAGAGTTTAACAATGGCATTTTATGCAGGAAAGATAATACAGCATCCTAAAATGGAAAATCCAACCCTTGTCATACTTACAGACAGAAATGACCTCGATGACCAATTATTCGGCACATTTTCAAGGTGCAAAGACTTACTCAGGCAGACACCTGTTCAGGCAGAAAGCAGGGAGCATCTAAGAGAGTTGCTCAATGTTGCATCAGGCGGTGTTGTCTTTACAACAGTGCAAAAGTTCCTCGATGTCCGGTCTGTCCGACAAGTCGGACAGGCCGGACCATTGTCTGATCGCAGAAACATTGTTGTTATTGCAGATGAGGCGCACAGGAGCCAGTATGATTTTATAGATGGCTTTGCGTCATATCAGAGACGCCCTGCCCAATGCATCTTTTATCGGCTTTACAGGAACACCTATCGAGAAGGCAGACAGAAACACCCCTGCTGTATTCGGGGACTATATCAGTATATATGATATACAGCGTACAGTAGAGGATGGTGCAACTGTCAGGATTTATTATGAGGCAAGGCTTGCGAAGCTCGAACTAAAAGAAGAGGAAAGGCCGAAGATTGACCCTGAATTTGAAGAGGTAACAGAAGGAGAGGAACAGACGATCAAGGAAAAGCTCAAGCGCAAGTGGGCACAACTTGAGGCGATGGTAGGTACTGAGAAACGTATAGGGCTTGTGGCTAAAGATATTGTTGAACATTTTGAGAAAAGACTTGAGGCAATGGATGGAAAGGGCATGATTGTCTGCATGAGCCGCCGCATCTGCGTTGATTTATATAATGCAATTATAAAGTTAAGACCTGAATGGCATAATGAAGACGATGACAGGGGATTTTTGAAGGTCGTGATGACGGGCTCTGCCTCTGATCCTGTAGAGTGGCAGCAACATATAAGAAACAAGAATAGGAGAGAGGCGCTCGCAAATAATTTCAAGAAACCTGAACATGCTTTTAAGCTTGTTATTGTCCGTGATATGTGGCTCACAGGTTTTGATGTCCCCAGCCTTCATACAATGTATATTGATAAGCCAATGCGCGGGCATGGGCTGATGCAGGCAATAGCAAGGGTAAACAGGGTATTCAAGGACAAACCGGGCGGTCTTGTGGTTGATTATCTGGGAATTGCAGACGAACTTAAGAAGGCGCTTTCCGATTACACTGAAAGAGACCGTGACATGACAGGCATACCGCAGGAAGAGGCTGTGGCTGTTATGCTTGAGAAGTTCGAGATTGTTTCATCAATGTTTCATGGTTTTGACTATACACGATTCTTTTCAGGAGACCCATCTGTGCGATTAACAGTGATTAAAGAGGCAATGGAACATATACTTTCTCAAGAGGATGGAAAGAACCGTTTTATGCAGGCTGTAACAGAGCTTTCAAAGGCCTTTGCCCTCTCAGTGCCTCATGAGAAGGCGATTGAAATCAGGGATCATGTTGGATTCTTCCAGACTGTCAGGGCTTCTTTGGCAAAGAACACAGCAGTAGGGGCAATTCATGAATTGCCCCTACTGGACTCTGCCATAAGGCAGATCGTCTCAAAGGCAATTGTATCAGATGAGGTCACAGATATATTCGCATCAGCCGGTTTAAAGAAGCCTGACATATCTATACTTTCTGATGAATTCCTTGAGGAGATCAGACATATGCCCCAGCGTAACCTTGCCCTTGAGGTGTTAAAGAAGCTGCTTCATGATGAGATAAAAACACGGTCACGGAGAAACCTTGTCCAGTCAAGATCCTTTGCTGAGATGCTTGAACAGACAATAAGGAAGTACCAGAATCGCACTATTGATGCAGCAAAGGTGATTATGGAACTGATTGAGCTTGCAAAAGAAATGAGAGAGGCCCATAAACGGGGCGAGAAATTAAACCTTACCGAAGAAGAATTGGCCTTCTATGATGCCCTTTAGACAAATGATAGCGCTGTAAAGGTGCTTGGGAATGAGACGCTGAAAACAATCGCCTGTGAGCTTGTGGCAACAGTGAAAAAGAATGTGACTATAGACTGGACAGTAAAGGAGAGCGTAAAGGCAAAGCTTAGAACTATGGTTAAACGGATTCTCCGCAAATACGGCTATCCGCCTGACAAGCAGGAAAAGGCAACAAAGACTGTTATGGAACAGGCAGAATTGTTATGCGCCGAATGGGCGGCATAGTATATAGCGTCTAAACAAAAACACGCTTTTTTAGAAAAGCGTCAGGGTAGTTCTGCGCTTACTAAAATCTTTTCTTAAAATTTGCTGCCAGGCTTTTGACAAAAGTAAGGTTATTTCCCTCATTTTTTCACATTATTTTTGACCCGTGCGGGCATACTATCTCCCTGTCACACTGTTTTTCCGAGTTTTTTAGGCTGCCTTTCTCAACTTCTCTTGCTTCTTTTTGTATCTTCTCCTGAAGCGCGTTTCTAAACTTGTGTAAATTCGCCGCTGCCACTCCCATGTCACAGTACTCCTTTGCTTTTTTAACCAACCTGAATACCACCTCCTGCAACTCCGAGAATTGAAGCCCCCCTTTTGTCATCCTGAATTTATTTCAGAATCTCTTGATCTCAGGGTTATCAAAGGGTGTGAGATTCCGAAACAATCACTGAAACGGGTTCAGGACGCGGTTCGTAATGGCAAAAACACAATACGCCGTGCTGAATCCTGATTTTCATCAGGACTGACGTATTTCAGCGTCTCCTACCAAAAAAATCCTTCCAACTCGTTCAGGTCATGCGTTACCAGCGCCTCTCATCCGGTTAGTTTATCTTTTTTGCAAAACGTTCGTATTGCCCTGCAGGCAGTTTGAATCGCATGTTCAATGTGCAATTCACCCTGCGGTCCCAATGGTTCAAAAAAAGACTTTTTGCCAATAATATCGGTTACGTATAAAAGGGCAATCGCCTTTTTCCCGATATGTCGGGCAGCGCTGAAAAAGGCCGAGCATTCCATATCAACCACCTTGATGCCTTCTTCAGCGAAAAATTCCTTATAAGATTCCTCACATTTCAGGGAACCTATACTTATCCCTGCAACCAGATGGATTTTTTGGCACAAATCATTGTTCAAAAAAGACTGGAGTAACGTTTGATCAGGGTATTGGGATGTAATCTTATTCGTATGCATTAAAAGAGTGTCTGTAAAACTTTCAAAAGACAGACATACCTTCGGGCAAATAAGGCTTCCTGTGGTTAACTGATCTGTTTCTTCGACCAGTCCGCAGGAACCGAAATAAATAATCTCCTGACAGTTTGTCTCCGCCAGATATAACACTGCATCGCCGACAAGCAAGGTGCCGATACCTGCTTTAATAAAGGTAAACGTATCGGTATTTGCCGTTGCATAGAGCTTGCCTTTTTTCAGCGTTTCAATACCAAGTGTCTTAAGAAGACCTTGTACAAGAAAAGGAACTATGACGCAGGTCCCTTGGATTAACGAGGGTTCTATACCGAAAAGTGTCTTAAAGCCTGACATCGATTTTACCAGAAATGCACCGCAAAGGCGCGAAGTACGCTTTGCAGTAAAGACTTTTTATTGATACCTGATTGCCAGGGCGCAAAGGGACAAACAATCTTATACTTTAATATCTTTGCCTGGTGGCGGAGTAATTACCACGTGTTTTGATATTATATCTACCAGGCGCTTCGCTATCTCTTGCCTGGTCTCGCATCTCGACTCAACCTCTTTGCGTGGATTAATCAAATAAGCGCGGTGCTTTTCCCAGGTAATTTCATCCTGATTGTTGGCAATAACCAAATCTGCACCGTTTTCTGCCAGGGATGCGTACGCCCTTTCAATAAGCGCATCACGTGATAATCCTACCTCTAATTTAAATGCTATTAAAAAGGCATGTGGCCATGACCGTCTTATCAGCTTTATAATCTTGGGCGTCCTTACAAAGG